>NZ_JAWOVP010000012.1:0-119800 GCF_033339995.1 Vibrio sp. 1641 | reverse complement strand
GTTCTCGCAGTGGCGGTATCGTTAATGGGAAATGCGATAACCGGAAAAACAGATCTTCACGCAGGAACTGCTCCTCAGTGGCGATTTTAGGATCACGGTTTGTAGCAGCAACGATGCGAGTATCAGCGATATGAACCGTATTACTGCCAACTGGGCGATACTCTCCGGTTTCTAGCACCCGCAATAACTTCACTTGATGCTCGATAGGCATCTCGGTGATTTCATCTAAAAACAGCGTGCCGCCTTCTGCCTGTTTAAATACACCTTGGTGAGTTTTATTCGCTCCGGTAAAAGCGCCTTTTTCATGGCCAAACAGTTCACTATCGACCAACTCTGGACTAATCGCACCACAGTTAATCGCGATAAAGGGTTGTTGCTTACGATCGCTGGCTAAATGGATGGTCTGTGCCACTAACTCTTTACCTGAGCCACTTTCTCCGACAATGAGGACGTTGGCTTCTGTTTTTGCGACGCGTCGGATCATGCGATAGAGCTGATGCATTGGTGATGAGGAACCCACCAAAAGGCCAAATTGGTCGAGATCGCTAGTGGACACTTTACGTCCTTGATCTTGTTTTTGCTGATAGTACTGGCTGACTTCGCCTAGGGTGTCCGTCAAAATAGCAATATCGACGGGTTTTCTATAGTGAAAAATTGCACCTAAGTTCATCAGCTTATCCAAATTTTCGTTTGGAGCACCAGAGCTAATGATGATCAAGTCCATATCGTAGATGTCTTCGATATTAGAAAGGCGCTGGTAATCTGCGCTAGTAAAGTGGGTGGCTTCAACAATCGCAACTTCCGGTTTGAGTTGTAGGAAATCTTCAATCCATTGGTCTGCGGCATTGATGTCATGCAGACGAAATTTGTTCAGTTCCTGGCAAGAAGCGATGGCATTTTTAAGTGATGGATCTTGTATTCTTAGAAACAGGCTTGGCATCGACACATAAATGTCCTCTTTACTGTGATGAGGTAATATAGTTGGATTGCTCTAAGTGCACAAGACGATGTGCATGAATGCTTCTGATATATTTTGGAGATGATCGGTAGTATGGTAACTAATATAATGTTGCCACCTCCCTAAAAAGCGGCGTTATGCGAATGTTGTATTACAATTGGATATAGAAGGTGTGAATCTAAGTTAGTATTGTAGTGCCTTTATTGGGTAAAGATTTATGGGTTCATTCTTAAATGAGTTGGTCCTTGCAAGAAAAACAAGTCCATTTTACGCCGTAGAAATCTTATATTTAACCCAACGTGATCGTACAAAAAGTTTAGTACTCGCAGTTGGAAAAATACGCATGTAAAGTCGTTTAAGAGTGAATTAAAACGCGTACAGCTTTGCCTTCGCGTAGAGTTTAGTTGTTGGAGTGATAAGCCGTAGCATTAATATTACGTACCTCACATCTTAACAAGGCTCTGGCGGATCCTCTCGAAATTACCCCCACATGATGATTTCGGTCATCAATGCCATGAGCAACAAGATATCTATGCGTTTGGTGCAACGTGTCCGGTTATGACGTAGCGCCAACCCGTAGGCTGGACTTTTTAAATCTCGGAACGACTCTTCAATTTGCATTATTTTTGCGTACAAACGGGTGATATGAATGCCGTTAAGCACATGATGGGAATGTTGGTCACCAGAAGCCAAGGTTCTTTCACTCCTTTATAGAACACTTTTCCTGCCGAGTGTTTTTGGCAGGTTCGACTATGGCGATGGGCTTTTCTGCCTTTGGGGCGACTTTTGTATAAGTAAGCAAAGTGCTGAAGCGGTGAGCGCTTAGCAAGTTGGTTTCCTCCTAAAAATAGCGACTTATCTGTTGCTTGGGGATAAAACGTTTTATTCCATTGTCAAGAGCCCTCATTACACTTAATCGATGCTTCACCACATACATCTCCAAGCCAGAACCAACATTTGTTGGCGACTTGCCTGAACCATGTATTTCTAAAGCCAGCGTCGGGGATAATGATAGGCGTGCAGCCTTGGAGTTGCAGAGATTGAAACTTATCAAGAAAGTGCTGATAGCTCTTGGGTGAGTTGTAGTTTTTGTACTCAAATACTGCTCATAAAGCGTGACGACACGACCTGCTCTGATCCAGTGATATTGAAGACTCTCGTAAGAGACTTTTTCCATACTTTTAGTAATTCAAACTTTGCTAATTTAGCAATATTTCTAAAACGTAAATGTCCAAAACTGAGTTTTGAGGCCAATTTCACAAGTGTGTTCACCAAGCGATTTTGTCGTATGTTCGTATTTCAGAGGGCTAAGAAAGAAAAGGAGGAGTGACGATGCCATACAAGCAAGTCACTTTACCGCCGATGTACGCCTAGTCCATTTGTTCGGAAAAGCTAGACGCATTAAATTCGCCCGTCGGTCAAATGGTGACCGTGTTGAATGAGAACAGCGAGAAAATAGTTACCAGAGAAGATTTTGATATGCTCTTAGAACAAATTGATGTGCGGGAAAAAGCATCTTCATGACACTTTAATTCACATTAATATCTGCCACGAAGGCTGTGCAAGCAACATTGAGATAAGTGTGTCATAACCATTTTTGAAATAGTTAGTGCCCCAAGAATCCCTTATTTTCTTGACGGCTCCCATTACCGTTCTTTATCTTCAAGTCAATAATTTAAATGAAAATGATTATCACTCATTTTTAAAACTTTAGTTTGATTTTATATAAATTGAATTGTTTATGTAATTGGTTTTATATGATGACATCTTGTCAGCATATGGAGCTTTAGGGTGGGGTCTTACAAAAAATACGTTGGAATTTTATTCGTTTTATCAATGTGTAGCTTTAACAGTTACGCCGGAGCAGACGCTTTTAATAATGAGCTTTGTAATTTATCTCATGCCGGCTGGAAGAACGATAAGAACTTGAGTGCGGCTGGGTATGAGTATTGTGTAACCGGGACTGTATTTGACCAAGTTATTAACCTAACTCAATCCCCTATTTACGTTTCCACACAAAAGGGGAAGGTGAAAAAGGTACAGGGCGAGAGCAAATTTAAACTAGCCTTCTCTCGCCGTGTACATTTCCTTTCACAAGAGAACGTTCGGTTCTACAGAATATTCACAAAGTTGGTGATCGCTGACGATAGTTCTGCAAACTCAGCAAAAGAAAGGTATAAATCCTTGATGCAGAACATTTCATTTGATTCTGGTGAGGCAGTGCAGCCATTTCGAGTAAAAACCATCGGCTACGAAGCTCCAATTTTTATTGGATCGTTCAATGATAAATTTTCACAAAAAGGTTTGCAGTTAGCGAGCTCATCCCCAATGGCAGTGGGACCAGGAGTAATCATAGGAACTGGAGCAGCAACAGGGTCTGGCAACGCATGGGATAGCGATAAAGCATGTGGCGGTGACATTGTAAGAGGTGGCATTGTTGGGGGATTGACGGCAGCTGCTGGCTTGGCTTTAGCATTACCAGGAGGCGTGGGATTCATTGTTGCAGCTGCGGCTACATGGGCTGTAAATCGCTCATTAACAGGCATATGCGCTTCATGCCACGTTTCGTACTGTGACAATACTGAAGAAAGCAAACACGGTATAGGAGGAGGTAGTGGGAGATTTTAACTTAACGAGTGCGACTCTTATCACTATCATTTTGTTCGTTAACTTCTTCTTAACAAGAAAGCAAAAGCACCTTGATGGGTTCTATTTGAATGCCTACATACTGGTGATGGCAATAGCGCTAACAAATTTCGACATTATCACTATCGCACAACTGCTTGGTGCAAGTCTGGTATTTTTGATTGCTAGTTACGAACCGATAAGAACGAAACTCCCACTGCAGGGAAAGCCGTTATTCATAACGCAAAATGGTATATACATAGCGCTACTCTTAAGTAGTTGCATCGGTTGATGTCGAGTATGTGTTCTGTAAAGACAACTTGCCTCGCCAAGTGCGAGGCTTTTTATTGCGGCTTTCGAAGCCGGTAGGATGGCTCTAATTGTGGGTCATGCATCAGCCTCAACGTATAAACTCTACGCACCATATTAGAATAGAGCTTTTTCCTGAAAATGAACGACTTTTCCTTCTTTGATGTTCAGCAACTACTTACTTTTCAACAAGTCGCCCTCTCTAAAGTAAAATTCTTCCCTATTATGGTCAATACAAGCAAAGCTCTTCCCCTTTTTGAATTAACTTTTAAGTGATGCGGATTGGTAGTTTCTTGAGTCAAAAGCACTATCTAGTTGTTGGGCTTTTCGCTGAAACGGGCGCCCCCTCCAAAAAACCGCCGCTCGCTTGCTGTTGAGCAACGATATTGAGCTGGTGGCCATGTTCCACCAGCCGTTTGAACTCACATAATTTAATCGGTGTAATCATGTGCCATGATGCAAACTCGTCGTTTTTGTATGTTTAAAACGTCACGTTTTAAATTAGGAGTAGATTATAACCATAGATTAAATAGTTACAAGTTGTGTTCGGAATGTATATGGACGAACGAAAAACTATTTAAGTTGTACGCTGCTGACCTTTTCAATGTGTAACAATACGTCCATCACATCACTGTGAGCTTTGAGTAACTTTCTCTTAGCAAGAGTCCATGCCGCCAATTTCCCATGAGCGCTCACACTTACCTTAATGAAATGCTCGCGCTTCTGGTCGTTCTCATCGTACTTGGTGTACCGCGCCACATAGTATTGCTTACCATCAATGGTAGTTAACCGTGGATCGAGACTTTTCGGCAATCGCGCCAGTAAGTTGAATTGCTTGCGAACGCGATCCCAACAACGCCCCCATAGTTCCTTGCCGATTTGGTTGCGTATTTTGGTTGCCTTGCGTAGTCCTTTCTTTTCACCAATGCGAACAAACCCGACAGAACGACGAATATAACCACCCTCCGGCTTAGGTACACTAACGGCGTAGCAAGTCTTTTTCTTGGTGATAAATCGATAGCCTGTGTTAGATACGAAATAAGCATAAGCGTTACGACACTCTGACACTCTATAACCCTCAAAAAAACAAAACATGCGATTCCTTTCGGTTGGATTTAACTGGCCATTGCTGCCCTTTCTTGGCCAAATGAATAACGTTACAGCGTAACTATGTTTTTTATATTCCTAATTAATGCGACAGATTGATAGTCTTTAGGTCATCATAGCTGAAACCAAGCACTAGCTTGATTGCCTTTTTACTGAATCCTTGCTTCATTAATTCTCTTACCTTGGCTTGAGTTCATTCGGAATCGGGGTTCGGGAAAGTTCCTGTTGTCGAAGCTTAAATTCGTTCACTCGCAAGTTCGCGTTCATCAGAGCTTTACACATAATTTCCCCTCCCTTTATTCTGCCTTTGGTTTTAATGAAATGCCTGTTGTGTACTCTTTCGCTTCATCGTGGAACGTTCTTAAGTAGTGGTCAGTCACGGCAACACTAGAATGACCAAGCGCGTCCTTAATCACTTTCAAAGAGGCTTTCTTTTCAAGCAGTAGCATGGCGTACATTTTTCGCATCGAGTGTGTTGATAGCTGGTATGGCAACCTCAACTCCATTGCTATGCGCTTATACGCTCGGTTGATGTACTGGATGCTGATCGCATTGCCCTTTTTGGCCAAGTGGTGGTTGGATTGAAACATCAACTCATTATGGCCATTGTGTAGGTAGATACGCTTAATCAGTTCTTCCAGTTCGGCGTTAACGTGGATGGTGATTCGGGCGGCTTCTTTAGCGGCCTTTTCACTCTTACCTCGGGTCATACGGCCTTTGAAGCCTTTCGACTGCACAATGGTAAATGACGACCTAATCACGCCATTTATCATCACATCGCTGAATTTTAGCTTCGAAATATCGCAATAACGTAAACCTGTACGCACCTCCATTTCAATCATCATCGAGATAAGCGGGTTTATGTCATCCATTAAACGGATGATTTTTTCCAATTCTTCTAAGTCACGCGCAGGGAAAGCAGCCATTAGATCAACTCCACTTCATTAGCATTAACCGTCTTAAACTCACCACCAACGAACACCTGAATTTGCAGGGTTCGAGATAGCAAGCCAAAGCCCAAGAACAAGCCGAGCTCCCCATCGACACACACAAAATCGTGGTGAACAGGTAGGCGGCCAAAGTGGTTAATCATCTTGGTTTGTGCTTGAACACTTTGAGGCTCTTTAATGGTATTGATAGCAAAGCGAAGCTGAGAGCGAATCTTTAGGGCATTGGCACCTTTTCGCGCCTTGCTGATCGTGCCTTGCACACAAGGCAAGCCGTAGAAGTTGCGAATGACAGCGGCGGCTTGCTCTTGGCCTCCACACTCATTAATTAGCTCATCCAGAGAGATAAGAATAAGGTCATGATGACGCTCTTGGATGGCACTGCGTTTGCTCGCCCATTCATCCGAAAGCGACACCAATTCATTTTTTTTAAACATTTTTGCTGATCCTTTTTTGGCAAAATGCCAGTGTTTGCTCGGAACATAATATATTCCACCGGAATATTTTTTGCAACCATGTTCGGAATACTTCTATTGAAAGTACAAAGAGTTCCAAAAGCGGGCGATTAATCAACTTTTGACAAATAACGCAACAGTGCTCAAAACACCACCAGCAAGAAGCTATTTTTTTATCAATATTCCTATGGAATATTTAGGTTCATTCATACAAAATGCCAGGATTAGAAGGCAATCTTAGACATTTGATAAGTTATTGTTTTTATTGGATTTTGTATCTTTTTGTGTCGATGAACAGCGACAAAACATTGGATAAGTTAGTTTCAGTTCTGTCTAGAACTGAAACTAAAAGAGGTTTTTTTGAAACTCGCCACGACAATTACCCGTCTGTGGCAATATAATGACAGTGTTACACCGTCACGCGACACGAACAAACATGCATATCCTCAATTATTATGCGGTATAGGTCACGTTCTCAAAACCTAACTGCTAGTAACGATATGTTTGCATTATTTTGCATATCTAGACAATCAAAGATCACAGTCTCATAATACTCCGCGAACATCAGCTCGGTTGGCGAGAATCCCCTAAACTCTTTCCAAATCAGAGCTATATACGTATTGGCTATCCGGTCAATTGGCTTAAGAGATATAGATATGCACTGCACGTTGAATCAATTAATTCCAATCGAAATACTAGATAAATGTGACCTATCCCTAGATGTATTTAGCAGCTCGTTCCTCGATGACGCAACCGACATTTGCATGATGCATCTTATCCAATCGCATCCGAACGCACTATGCAATTCATCCATTAATCGTGATGACGTATTAAACTTCGTTCGAGATCACTTCTCCGCTTAAAAAGCAACACTTATGACGTCCTTCTGTTCGTTTTTTATTTAATTCCGAACACAAAAACGGTATGCTACGCATCAAGGATAAAGGTAGGGTTTTTCGTTACTCGCATACGCTCAAGGATGGAGTGTAACCTTTATCCTCCAATGTAATTTGGAGCAACCGTTCACCATGATTAATAAAAAAAATACTGAAATTAAAGATATAAAAGCTATTGATATAGAAACACTTAATCAATTACTTGCAAACAAACAAACGGCAGATGCGCGCCTAAAACGTGCCTTGAAGCACCGCGCGACTTTTTCCGAACAAATAGATGGCAAGGAAGATAGTGGACTATTCAATGATCGCATCGTAGCTGTAGTAAAACGTGGTAATCCGACCACTCGTTTACTTCAGTATATTGAAGCCGCCAAAGCAGCCAATAAAGAGCTTTTAGAGCGCGCACCTCAATACTTCAACAGCTCATCTAACTCATTTAAAGAGACGACCGTAATTGAGAACGTCCGTCGCGTTAACATCACAATTAATAAAGCAGCTAGCAGCCAGAAAGTCACTGGTGCACGTCTAGCCAAAAGACTTGAAGCATACCTACGCGACCTCGACCGTAAACTCTCCTACGATCTTCCAGAAGATGAGAAAGAACAGCTCACTAACAATAAAAACACTGCATTGAATGAATTGAAATACTTCAAAGACAATGCAGACGTTGAGTTTAGAAAGCGCGGTCAAGAACACAATGACATTGTCGCTATCATCCATACCTATGATGGCAACAATGGCGGCATTTCTCGCGTAGCTAAAAAGGTTCACGTTAACGCTGGTGGCCTTGTTCTAATTAGGCATCGCTCTTGTAAAGATCACGATGTGCTAATCACGAACAACACCACTGAGGGACGTTCGATATTCGATGAAGCGAATGCTTTTAAGTCGGTACTGTACCCTAACGCTAATATGTATATAGAAAGCGAAGTTGACGCTATTCGTGAAGCCAGAAAAGAGCTTAGAAGCAAGAACGAAAGCAAAGCACGTTCGCAGTTCGATGGATTAGTGAACTAAGGTTTTAAGCTAAATTATTGTTGTTCCGCTTTGATTGGTGATTTGGTGGCGATATTTAACGGTATCGCCACCTTTTCATATTACTTTTATATGTTGGCACCAACGGAATTAAGCATCGTCCGATTCAAGCGCTTCCAGTACCCATTGTTCTACGGAACTGCGAGACTCTAGCATGCTCTCTGTTACTTCCATTTCGTGCGGCACATAATCTACCAATTGAGAAAAGCAGTATGTATCCCAACGGTCAGGTGATGGGATGTTCATTTTCTCTTTCATCATCGGTTTTGGCATCATTACCCATTGGCCTGACTCGTTGATTGCACAAGGTATTTTACTGCCTTGTTCTGCCGTCTTGACGTTCTTATCTATCTGCATGCGGCCTTGGTTTATCGCATCCCGAGCCATAACATTGGCATACGCACGCTGGTTAAAGAAACGCTGCTTATCGCTGGTGGAGTGCATCTTCTTACCCCAACGAATGCGCTGTACGCGCCGTCCGTAGCGTTCTAAGCAAGTCGCCGTGTCATAACCTACACCGTCACTATCCACTGCTATCGTGATGTTTGGGTACAAGTCCTCACTACACTCTGCATGGATAATGTCAGCGAACCGAACCGGATCGACCGTGCTTGGTTGTTCAAGCAATTTCACGCTCTTAACGATGCGCTCCATGCGTTGACCCCAAACCTTGCAGATATTGAGTATCGAGCGGTCACGACCATTACCCACGTCCACCAGCGCAGCCCAACCCCAACCATCGGGCATATCGAGGTTGAGCCTTGCGCTTTTGTCCAGTGCATCCCGACTAAGCAGCATGCCAGCAATGGAACTTGGGAACTCCCCACGTACTTTAATCAGGTATTCCGGTGCCTCTCGACCGCCATACTCCAATCGCTTATCGAGGATAAATTCCACGGTTACGAACGGCGATTCCTCGGAGTTAAGCCGGATGGCTCGCCATCGACCACTAGGCTCGGCTAATCGGTGATGCGTATCGTAGAAATAGCCGCTAGGACGCGTTGGCTGGCTCAATAACAGCATTCGGTTATCTTTCTCGGTCAATGCACCCGCTAACACACCAAAAGCCTTGTCAGAGACGCCTGACGCCTCATCGACAATGACAAACAAGTGTTTAGCGTGTTCACCCGCTAGCGCTTCCTCGTTACCAATACGACACGATTTAGCACTGGCTTGCCAGATACCTTTTGCTGAGTTTTCAAAAAAGGCTGTCTCGGTAATGGTGAAGTATTGCTGTAACCAACCATGCTTTTGTAAGAGCGTGTTCCAGTTGGATTTTAGGTACTTCCATACACCGATTTGTACCTGTCTCGCGTTGTTCGCCACCAGCACAACACGCGCATTGGGGAAGCAGAGCATGAAAGCAATGATCATGATACTGGTCATGTCTGACTTGCCTGTACCGTGGCCAGAGCTGACAGTCGTTCGCGCACCAATACGCTGAGCACTATCAATGATTTTGCGCTGCTGCCAGCTCGGCTTCTTACCGACTAGCTCAACAGCGAGGCGTTTCCAGTCATAGCGATACCGCTTAACTAGGGCAGGGTAACGGGGATCTTGTGTTACGCTCTTTATTCGTCTAGCCACCAAGTACCTCGAAGCTGTCTACATCGTCAAACCCCGACACTCCCTCGTTCTCGAGGTCATCATAGGCTTGCTCTTTAGCGGCTTCGTTTTGTATTTGGGATGGGGATAGGGTAGGTTCTACGCCGTTCTCTAGGTCTTCGGCTTCTTTGATTCGTCGGTTTACTTCTTCTTTGCGCGCAGGTAGCCAGTTATCTTGCTGCTCAATCTGCTCTAACGTGTAGTCATCAAACAGCTCATCCAGCTCTTGCTCACTGATACCAGTGTCGTCTACTTCTGGCTCTAGGTTCGCTAGTTCTACCTTAGCTTCATGCAATAGCGTTGCTGGTGGACGTGCGCCTAACTTCTCGATTTGCTGACACGTCTCTAAGGCTGTCCAGTTGTTCTTAGTGCGCAGAGAAAGCATTTCTATTACTAGGCTGGTTTCTTCCGCTGGCAGTAAGTGTGGCATCATCAATTCAGCGTATTCCTGTTTACGCAAATCGATGTAGCGCTTGACCTCTTGTTTGGCCATCGTGGAAATACTCAATTCCAGTTCACGCAATCTGGTGCCATAGCCAAAGATGAGACGGTCACGCATGGCGTTTATGTCTACTGGCTGGTTTTCGTCATCGAGCGGAATGTCTCCGCTTTCTTCCATTTCATCGATCTCTTTAAGGCGTTTAGCTAACGTCTCATTCATTCGGTAATACTGCGAACGGGCAATAATCAGTTCGTTGCAAACCGAAAGCGGATCGGTATCCATGAGAATATCCATGATTTCGCCAGTAATACCCGCACTACGGGCATAACCACCATGCACAACAGGGCGACCCACTTGAGCACTGGAATACTGCGAAAGTCCCTCAACTGATCGCGGCTTGCGCAGTGATCCAATACCCCCTGTTTTCGCGCGATCGCCTTGCGCACTTTGCGCTTGCGCAGTTGCCCCCGCTTCTTTGGACTTTGATTTATCAGCCCTTTTTTTCTTCTTGTCGTTTTTCGCTTCTTGAAATTTCGCTAATTGCTCATCGTAAAGATCAAATAATCGATCAAACTCGGGCAGCGATCGCATGGAATTAAACTGGCGGCGCAATGTCGCACCGTTCACCCCTTTATCTTTCGCAAAAGCGGCCATCGTGAGCGTTGGGTTTTGAGCTCCACGCACGAGAAATTCTTTCAAAAGGGAATGCCAGTCATTGCCCTGACTGGTCTTTTTCGCTTTGATTTTTGGCATAACGGACGGTTGGAACTTGCCGCCCGTTTTGGCTGGCCGTTTTATATATCGCTTAGCGGTGCCGTACTTCAATCCGTTGGCTTCGCAATACTCGGCCAGCGTCAAAGTCGGCTGCTTCTCTAACTGCTCCCAAAACTGCTGTTGGTGAGCCTGATAGTCAATCTTGCCGGACACGGTTAAACCCCATTCATTTTGTTACGTTCGGAATAATACAGAGTTTAAACAGGTAACAAAAATACGAATGAGGCCATTTAAAACAATCGCTTGATTATCAACAAGGTTTTAAATACAAAACTTGATAACGCGACATTAAATAGTATTTACAGTAACAATTTTCTGCATATAATCAT
This sequence comes from Vibrio sp. 1641, assembly GCF_033339995.1. Taxonomy (NCBI): domain Bacteria; kingdom Pseudomonadati; phylum Pseudomonadota; class Gammaproteobacteria; order Vibrionales; family Vibrionaceae; genus Vibrio; species Vibrio sp. 1641. The sequence goes on along the minus strand of NZ_JAWOVP010000012.1, from coordinate 108,315 downwards.
GGCCAGCTAGTGAGTAACGCTACTCATGTACAATTGATTCTGCGGCACGATATAGTAATTGGCTGCGTTATCTCACTAGCCACCTTTCCCCCACACCCAAGACAACGCGCTACGTGACGAAAGGAATACCCCCTTGAAAGCACCCGAGCGCATCAAATTCAGACACAAAGCCAAAACCAAAGCACGACAAGCCATGTTTAGAACCCGCCAACGGGAAAAGGGATTAGCGCTACTTCAAGTGCGAATCTCACGCCTTGCTCACGCAAAAGCATGCGAACAATGCGAACAGAACGGGATTACCCTGACCGAGCTGTATCAGTTGGCCATCAACAACACCGATCCAAACCAACTACCAGAAAAGCACCCCGAAGTAATCGAGGGTGACCTAGTAGGGACACGCCAAATCAGTCCTTGGATTGACCCCGAAGTTGCAAAGACGTTTGAGAAATTGGCCACCAACTACCGCAATCGAACCATAGCGATGAGTGCTATCGTCTATGCGTATTGCGCTCGATGCGAAGCTGAATGAACCGAACTGGACACGCTTGGGGCGCACTGTGCTTTGCGCCCGTTCCTCTCGCCTTAATGGCAGACACAACACCACTGCATTCAATCCTGGCATTTCTTGGTTGCTTAAGCGGTTCGAGCGCACCGGACTGGCTTGAATTTGACAGAATCCCGCACCGAACTTACACCCACATCCTTTCGATATGGCTCGCTGCAACGGCTTATGGCTATCATTTGGCAATAGGGGATACATTCGTACTCATTGAGGCGTTAAAAGCCACCAGCACGATTCTAGGTGCGATTCTGTGTGGATTTGGATGCGGTTGTGTGTCGCATTGGCTTGGGGATGTGTTAAACCGCCAGCCAGTGCCGATTTTTACCCCATTTGATAGGTACTGTTTGAATCTATTCGCCTCGGGACGCCACCAGCGAATCACATGCGTATTTATTTTCTCAGTAGCATGTATTTTAGTTGGCTTTTTACGGCCTTTGTCATTCCGAATAGACTTGTTAAAAATGGAGTTTTTTACATAAAAAAAGGCCACGTTTTACCGTGGCCTTTTGATTTTGAGGAGTTGTCAATAACAGGTAATTCAATAACCAATCAATTGGCCATCTATATTTTGGAGTATCCACGTCCATTTTCTTGCGAGCGAGGTAAATATAGGACACTAAAAACGCCTTTTCAATAGGTTGAAACGCGACACATAAAAAAAGAGCCAGTATTTCTACCAGCTCTTTAACCCTCTTTTGCAAACCTTCTTTGAATCACTCGCCGAAGCTGTACGCTTCACACGAAAACAAGGCAATTATATTGATACTTACCTTGAAAAATCAAGAAAAAAGCGCCGATGGTGTAACCAAGGGCGCTTGAGATCAGCTGTCTAAGATTTTAAAGGAAACACGGTCGTCACAATGGCAACTAATGTAACTCGCGTATAAATAAATTTATCCGTTCGGAATTCTTAGTTCAAGTGTTTTTTACCATCACAAACAAAAACAAGTATTACCAATCACCCACTCTGAAGCACGTATGTTATCAATGGCATATTAACTGAGGTATCCTTTACCGCTAATCATAATAAACAGGGAATCCTTATGCCTATTTTTATAGGGATAGCAGCCTTAGTGTTTGTAGGACTGATATTTGGCTTTCACATCCAAGTCTCAACTTCATTTATAAATGTCATTACATCCATAGGCACATTGCTTGGTGGGTTTGGTGCTGCATATGCCGCCTATCTGGCGCGTCAGTCTGTAGGGGAATGGCGTGATGAGTTTCACTATAAGAACACCTACAGTCAGCTTTCTGAGTTTGAGAGCATGTTGAAGACTATGCTTGAAGATTTTACTGAGAACTCCCTCTCTAAAGATAGCTTAACGACACTAAGCAACACGGCAGCTTTGCAAATCCCATTAAAAATCTTGCATCCATATCGTGAGCGCTATCAACGCCTACACGAAGACATTCTTAATGGCTTGTCCAGTGAGGGAGCCAGAGCCTTTAAAGAACTGGAATATTCCTCTGTATGCGCAGCTATGAGCAATAGCTTTCTCACTGGCCTATCAAACTACCAACGATTAACGATCCTCGCTAAAGACATTGACGAAAGTGAGCATAACGTCGAAGAAAAGGGGCAACAACTGACTGCTGATATGGCCGAATATCTTAAGGTCTACAAGGACTATCGTCAGCACGTTCAGCGCTACCTTAAGATAGTTAGGGATATTAGAACGTCCCTTTAACTCGATTGGCGCCATGCTCCATAACTGATAGTATCATCTTTCATTTCATTCGAAAGATTAAGGAGTTGGCATGGATAATGATCAATATGAACTAGGCGTAAATAACGGCTTTAGCGACGAGAAAGCTATGTCTGGTTTTCTGATGAGCCAAAGACCCCATAGCTACACCATTGGCTATATGGCTGGTTACGCAATGAATGTCATGAGCATGCAAGGCGGGAGCGCTATAGTTGCCGCTAATGTGTTAGGGGAACTTTCTTGGCAATACAATATCGATATCGAAGAAATAGATGACCACATTCTTGATGAGATTTTTGAGAATGAGGGCGGTTTTACTGACGAATTGCGTAGCGCGTTTGATAAGGGCTTTGACGAGAAATGTGAAGAGATCGACGACGACGACGAAGATTAAGCCCACAACTAAGAACAAAGGGCTGACCCTCTTTCGAAGATCAACCCTTTGCCCTCTTTGGGAGCCTGTAGGTTTTACCCTACAACGCTTGCACAACCTTATTAAACAAGCGCACCGTATAGGAAGTCGTATCCGTCACTGTCCTATGGGAATAATACTAAACTTATTCCGAACACATCACAATATTGGTTTGCATTTCATTTTGTTATTTTTACCCATTTAAAGATTGTTTCTGTCGCTTTTTGCTGGTGGCTTTATTGAGTGTTTCATAGTAGCCAATCTTTATCAAAAATAAGTACCAGAGCGCATTAAGAGGCGTGATTTGCCTAAACTGTAGGTCAGCAAACCAGAATCGCTTTTTCAGATGCTTAATGGCCATGTAGGCTAACCATTGGTGTTTGAATCTAAGTACCGTCACTAGGCGCGCTTTCTTCACCTTAAGCGTGAATACATAGGCTCTTGTCTTTCCTGTCTTACTCATTGCTTGCTTTCCCCTCTAACTGGTATCTAAGCGGAGCAGTAAGCCATCCCCAACGTTTATGTCGCCATATGTCGCTAATCGTGGACTGGTGAACGCCATATTCCTCGGCTAGCGTGTGTTGGCATACCTGTTTAGTGAATAACAGCTCGTAGATGCGTAGAACTTCACTAGGGGATAACTTGGATGCGCAGTTCTTTCCTCGGCGGTCTACGTTGTCCTTTACGGCCTTTTCAGCGGGTACACCAGCCTTAAGGCGTCTTAGCACTCTGCGGTAACTGGTGTCGGTAGCGGCGCATAGCTGTCTTGCGGTCATTACCTTGCCTTGGTAGGTCACAAGGTGCTTGGTAGCCTCGGCCAGTAGTTCCTCTCCGGTTCGTAGTCCTTTGTGATACGCGCGATAAAGGGAAGTCATTGGATAGCCAGTTAACTGAGCGAGACGGTACACGCTCATCGATTGACCCTGATATTGAACACTCATAGTAGCTCACTCCCTTAAGCCACTTTAGCGATTTGCTCATAGATACCAGTAAGGTGCGTTCTGCCTACCTTACGGTTAAAGCGCATGGATGGTGTTTGTAGACCTTTCTCGGTAAAGAGCACTAATGCACTGCCGAAGTTCACACCTTGCTTTTTGGTGTGTCCATCTGTCTCATAGAACGGGTAACGACCATCCGGCTTGTAAATCATCGTGGCGTAGCCCTCTACCAAGTCCAGCCACCACGTTGTGAGTTCTTCATGTGGTAACAGCATCATGCCGTCACGGCCTTTTCTGGCTTGTTCTAGCGCCTTTTCCAGAAACTCAAACTTAAGGTCGAACGGAGGATTGCACCACCAGCCATCTTCCCATTCGCCTTGTAGGCCATCGAACCCCACACAAACAGGGTTTAGGAGTTGAGCTGCCTTGTGTTTTGGCTTAAGGCTTGGGAATCCACTCGGCTGTTCGTTAATCCAGTCAGGAGCCACGTAGAAGCGGTTCACCTTGGCGGTTTGTGGCTCGGCGGCCACATCTAAAACGAACTCTTTTCCGGTATCACGTCGAAAGAGGAATTGAGCATCAAAGAAACAATCCCAACGAGTCGCCCATTTGTTCTTTGCGCCCTCGACGGTCTTACTTTTGACTAGGTGCGCCATTCTCTGACTTCTCCCCACTCTTGGCCGCTACCGTAATGCGCTCGATGCGTTCTGCGTCCAAATCAATCTTCACTCGCTCTATCTTTGGATAGACCACCAATCCATAAAAGCTGTATGTGCCAATACCGACAACAGCCACCAGCGCTAACACAATGGTTATGGCCAGTAGTCGAACAGAGCCGATAAAGACACGTAGCCCAATTGCCTTGCTATCATTCATGGACGCGTACCATGCCCTTGTAAGCAGAGAACAATACGCTGTGCTCGGTTTTGACACCTAAGCGCTCTTTCGTCGCCGGATTAATGGTTGTGCGTTCACGCTCTATGTGACGGAAACGGCCAAAGCCTCGAATTTGCACCTCACGGCCTTTCGCAATCTCAACCAGAATGTGATTGATCATTGCGTCCAGACAATCGCCCACCAGCTCTGCATCATCACCAGTAAGCTTTAAGCCAAGGCGTTTAGAAATGTTTCTTTCAATGTCAGTTCGGTTTAAGCGTGTGCTCATTAATGTGCCCCCTTGATCTCGTTTACCTTGTTTGCCAGCTCATCGCGGAATACATCCGATGCACTAAAAGTCAGCTTGTCTCGCGCAGCTACAATCGCTGGTGCTCCCGTTTTTGGATTACGGCCAGCTCGCGCTTTCTTAAGGCGAGGTGCGAACGTGCCGAAACCACTAAGCAATACAGCATTGCCCTCAATCATGGTTTGAGTTGAGATTTCTTCGATAAAGGCATCAAAAACCAGCTCGCATTCTTCACGTAATGCGCCCGTTTCTTTTTTCATTGCTGAGATCAGTTCGTGCTTACCTACGGCTTTTTGTTTAGACACGCTAAGTCCTCTTGAATATCTTTCAGATAAATTCCGTGCTGTTGGCCTAGAAGATTGATGGCATAAAGAACCAGTTCTTCTCGACTGCTACAGCCAAGTTCTATTTGGAGTCGCCTAATTTGCTCTCGTTGTGTCGCGCTGGCGCGATAGTATTGACGTTTAATGTCAAACCTAGCCATCTTGGCAAGATGACGATTCCAGCGCTGCTGAGGGGTTAAGGCGTTCTTCTTGGGTTTACGTCCTGCCATGAGACGATTATAACCATTCCGAACACGCCGTAAATATTCCGAACACGATTTCTGTTTTTAATACAAAAAAATACCGCCCATATAGGCGGCATTTGTGGAAAGATGATCAAGGATTTGATTAAGCTCGTTTGAACTCCGAAAAGTGGCTGCGCATGCCATCACGAACTTTGAGAGGCGTTTTGCGCAGCTTGGCGCGTGTCGCTGTGTCGTATAAGTATTGTTCCCATTCCCAATAGGACATATCACGTAGTCGGCCTACTGGCTCACCAACACTGTTCATGAATATGTAGGTGTTCTTGGCTTGGCCGTTCGGGATTGAGTTGCCATTACCATCCAATATCTCAAAGACCCCTCTCGCACCGACAAACGTCACGGTCAGACCATATTGTGCCGCTGTAGCATCAATCATTGCGCTAGTGAGGTAAACATTCTCGCCAAAGATTTTAGTACGGAGGATTTCACGACGATATTTCTTAATGTCTCGAACCCATTCAAAGATAACGCAGCGAGTATGTGGCGTTCGGATGTTGGTTTTTACTTTGATTAGACCAGCATCGAATAGCATTCTAATGACTCGATAGTTGATCTTCTCTCTTGGTGCAATTGTGTCGCCAGTAGCATCGTAGTCACAAATATGACCACCAGTAAGCCAGCGATACGCTTGAGCGCTACCAAATTCCCCTGCGGGAGCATAGCTTAGCAACAACTTGTCATAGTAAAGGTAATCGCATAGGAAGTTACGGACTACCTTTGTTGCTTCTAACACGTCTAAATCAACTGGCTTTTGGCCAATGCTGTGATATTCACTCGCTAACATGAGATAACTAAGCCCTTTTTATATACTTATGCGGCTAGTCTAGTTTTGTTATCAAATGTTGGCAATTGGAGATAGCTATTAATTTGACAAATGCACTCATCAAACCCCTTAGCCACAACCACGTAATACCCTAGATTTTGGAACATTTTTATCTTTTCCTGTTGTTCCTTACTTGGGCGACCTTTTTCCGTTTTTACCTCCAAAAAGAACCCGTGATACACCCCTCTCGGGATAGGAAAAAATATATCTGGCACACCTTTCTTTTGTCCCTCATAGCTCATCATCGAAGCCGCTTTAGGTGTTCGGTAGCCACCATTAGGGATTGAGAAAACCAGCGGGTAAATGTCCTTGTACTGCGTCTCTAACGTGTAGAACAAACGCACCTGTAACCAGTGTTCGGCCAGTTTCGTGTCGTTAAACTCTTTCGGGCGCTTAATCCCTTGTGCAAGGCGCGTTTTGTGTGGTGAATCCAGTTCCACTTTCTTCTGTGTTGCAGCGCGCGCAACGTCAATGTCTTTCTCAAGAATACGAATGAGCCAGGCTGGTAGCTCTGACTTGTCCACCAGCGCAGTATTTGGGACGTTTATCGATACCGGATTGATGATGTGATTAACAGAACGGTTAATCTCGTTAAGTGCTGCATCGATATTGAAGTCGCCGCCGTGGCCAGCTTTCACGCCTTTGCTTTTCCACTTCTTGCGCTTAGCGACTTGGTTTGCGAGGAAAGAGTGATCGAATCGTGGTGCCTTGGCCATAACTAGATAAGCCCTTGTGTTACTAAAATCTCTTGTTCCTTACGGCGGTTAAAGTAGGCAAATACCTCGTCCTTGGTGAATTGCTTAGCTACCACTTTGCGGCGGTCACCTTGCGAGAAAACACGCTTAGCAATGTCCTCAGATAGCGTCCAACAAAGTGCGGTTTCGATTTCGGATTCGTCATTGATAGCTCGGTAGGCCGTGATCACCTTGGGTAGCTTGGCGAACGCCTTGCGCTCTGACGATTTCATCACCTTGTGCTTGTTGCGTCTCGGGCACGTAAACAGGGACGACCACACACATTGATGTTGGTGCGAGCCTTGCGCTTTCCATAGCGTTCCAAGTACGTCCCAATAGGTTGAGTCGTCTTGGATAGCTGGCGCACTGCGAACAAAGAAATCGAGCTGATAACACTCAGGAATGGATAACAAACGGGAAATGATATTGGAGTCGTTAACGTTAGCCACTTTGTACCTCTTTTTTGCCGCCTCACACTGCTTGGCAAGGCGGCCTAACGTTATGATCTTTCGATTAGTGTATTGTGCTTACTTCGGGGTTATGTACTTTGCGAGCTTTTGAGCGCATCGATTCCAGCACCATCGCTATCAGCTCAATTGGGGATGGCTGCCCCTCAAGGCTTGCGTTTTTCGATTTTAAAATGTCATTTTCAGCTCTTAGCACCTTGGCCACTTGCTTGTTACATTGATTGGCCAGCTCGCTAGCAATGTTTCCCATTTGTTGACGCGCATCCTCACGGCTCTCACAAGGCTTACTCAATACTTCGGAGCACTTTTGAGAGAATGTCATCAAACGCTCGTCAGCCAATACACTATTAAAGAGCTTTCCAAAGCTCTTAAGCACCGAATCTGGCGCGCCCGACATTCGTTCATCAAGCTTGCGCGTCATCGATTCACGAACATTTCTTAAATGGTCAAAATAAAAACTTGGACTTAAGTAGACACGCTTATTTTCCTCGTCAAATTTAAAAGACATCCCTTTAACAAGTCTTGTTCCGCAATGTTGCTCAGTCATTGTTTTACTCACTCTTAAAAAATACGTGTTTATACTCAGGTTTGATTGGTTGTAAGCCCTCTACAGACTCCACTCGGTCGCACTCTCGAAAGAACGACAAGATAGGGCAATACGATGAATTGATACCTCTCGTTACCTTGCACACCTCTTGGAATACCAAGGCGCTCTCATACTGCTCTGTCGAGCAAGCCGTAAAGAACATCGGATTGACCACCAGCGAGCCGCTAGAATCGGTTTGTGCCGCAGAACTGTTAGCAACAATCATTGGCACGGTCATCATTAAAGCAGCATTCGCCGCCGTGCTTGTTGTGCTGGTGGATGCTTTGATTGGCGTTGCCGGACGAACAGGCGCAGGAGCAACACGAACTGGCATAGGTGCAACTCGAACAGGGGTTACTACTGGCGCTGAATGCGCTTGAAAAGCGGCCAGCAAGGCCGCCGCTAGTGTAAATTTTCTCAGCATCAGTGAATAGTCTCCCCGTTAGCTACAACTCGTTGAACGTTCTTAACTTCTAAGGTTGAATCCGGCTTGGTTTCCACTTTCAGCATGTCAAGCATATCCATAACAAGGCTAAGCATCTGCTTAGTTTCTTCTGACGTACCACCAAGGCGATCATCTGCCGATTTAATGTTGTCTTTGAGCTCATTCGTCAGGTAATCGCAAGCTTGTTGAGATAGGTTCGTTAACACCAAAGGCAAGTGCATTTCGGGATCAAATTCTTCCTCCCCCTTGTACACATATTCCAATTCATTAGCGGCACTCATCGCCAATTGGAATAGCTTGCTGTCCATCAGTAGCGTTTCAGCAATCTTGGTAGCTACTCCCACGACTACTTGAGGCGGTACTGCATCTTTGTCGTTCTCGTCATACTCGTACACCTTGCTTACGTGCATTGGAATTGCTTGAAGAACCACATCACGCACAGCGCGGTAATGGTCGTAATAATAGGGAGCCATCAAAACCACTCCGCCTGTTTCGGGATTAAAACCGACCATCATTGTGTTAACTTCGCAGGATGTTTCGAACTGTGCTTGAGTGTTCATGCTCATGCCTCTCGCTTTCTGGCTTAAACAATTTATTAAGGGTAGGAAAAGCAAGGGAGCGTATCCCTTGCGGGTTTAAATTCTTCTCAGTATTTGTGGCTTTGGTGCGCCAAGTGTGGGTATTCCTTTTCCAGCATGTACCCTTTGCTGCATTTCTCGCATCGATGCGCAAACTCATTATCGACGCGCACCTTACCTAATCGAACTACATTGCCTTTACACTGCTCGTCATCGCATTGGTACGTCACTAACACGGCTGAAAATGGCTTGTATGTCTCGCTCACTTACGCTTACCTCGTTTCTGGTTACGTTTAGGCTTGCTTGGTTTCTTTGGTGTGTCAGGAATACGGCCACCAGCGGAATGCAGCGCGTACTCTGTATTGAATCGTTTGTTGATGCGCTTAATCAGGCTTACGCTGCGTGGTGCAAGCTCTTTCGCACGTTCAATGTGTGTTAGCGCTCGGTTTAGCTCATGTTGAGGCACGTAATCACTTAAGCGCTGCGCAATCTCTACTAGGTTCACTTGGGTACACCAATCCAAATCGAGGACTTTGGCCACACTCACGACTTTCTTTGTGCGCTTAACTGCACGGGCTAAAGCTCGCTCAATTTGGTCTACTGGTACTTGCTTAGCGGCCTCGGTAAATTCTTCCCAATACTCCTGTGGAAGTAGGCACGATTCGTGTAGCAGCTTAGACATACATAGGGAACCATCTTCACCAATGTAAGCCGTGTGGCCAGCTCCGGTATGCGTGTTCATTAGGTAAATCAGACCAAAACGCTGATCCGGTTTGCCTAGACCCTCTTGAGGCTGAATCGCTGTCGCCTTGCAAAGCATGTAGGCTTGCCAGTTACCGCCTTTCCAAACGGATTTAAGATCGTGGTATTGAACCGCTTCACCTAGATATAGGTTGTCGTTGCGCAGTTCTTCGTTTTCGTGAGCAATGATCGCTGCGTAGGCCAACACCTCATCAATGTTGTGCATCACGTAGTGATAGTTCTCGTCAGCGTTCTTCAATCCCTCGCTCATGCTGTTGATTTGCTCGGTTTGAGTCGCCACCAGCTCACTTAGCATTTCGATGTGTTCTTTGCTCTTGGTGAGCTCTGATTCAGTGGCCTTGTATGCCTCATCCAGTGTCGCGTTCTTAGCGGCGGTTGCTTTGCGTTTGTCCTCGGCAATGCGTAGTTGCTCTTGAACACTCTCAAGTTGCTGATTAAGCGATTCCAGTTCACCAGATGATGCCACTTGGTTAGCCAATGCAGCGGCTACCTTGTTCTCCACCAGCTTAGGAATGCCGTCCAGTTCTTGTTGAGCGTGACGCAACTCAGTGGTAAGGCGTTTGATCTCTGCTTCTAGGCGTTGGTTGTCCTTACCTAGACGCTCGTTTTTTTTGTGTAGCTCGGCTGCGATCTGCTCGGCCTCATTACGTTTTTTACGCATCACCTCAGTACCAGCCATTGCGCGGTCACGCGCTGCAAGGATTTCGGTACGTTCATCAAGCATTGCCTGATATTTTTGCTTTAGCGCCTCGTCGGCCTTGGCCGTGCGTTGGGATAGTTTGAATTGCAAGTCATCGATGATGTGCTGCATCAAACCAACAAGCGGGATCTCAAATTCTTTGATTTCAATTGGCGAATTTTCAGGAAGTCCCCACGGAAGCTCTACAGTAAAAACATCGCTCATAGGAAAATTTCTCTACTACTCAAAAATTGGGATAAGGGAATAGGGTTAAAGTTTTCTTATTCTTGGTTAGCAAAGAGCTCAAGGCGTTCTTCTAAGTCATCCAGCCAAACCAGTATTTCGCTACCTTTGTGAACGTAGTCGAGGTCGCTGTCTTGGATTAGTTCGGCCACATGACGCGAACACCCGTTTACTTCTGCCGCGATCGCACGGTTACTGAAATAAAAAGCACTTAGTGTGTCAGTAAAATCCGTTTCGCCTGTCGCCTCGCGCATTTCCATAAGCGCTTTAATGGTCATTCGACGCAACACAATCAGTAAGTCGCCTTGAGTTGCTAACGCTAAATTTTGTTTACTCACCGTTTAAGCCGCCACGTAACTCAGCATCTTGTAATGACGGAACTCGTTCTGGAACGGTATTTCATCGTCAAAGTCCATTGGTGGCTCGCCGTATTGTTGTTGAGATTGATCCCAACCACCCTGTTGCTGTGGTGAATGCTGTGGTTGTTGAGGTTGACCCCAACCGCCTTGTTGTTGCTGGCCACCAGCTCGGTTATTGCCAAGCATTTGCATCACGCCATTAAAGCCTTGAACTACTACCTCTGTGCTGTAACGGTCTTGGCCTTGCTGGTCTTTCCACTTGCGAGTCTGCAATTGCCCCTCGATGTAAACTTGTGACCCTTTGCGTAGGAACTCCCCCGCCACTTCGGCCAACTTGCCGAACAACACCACTCGATGCCACTCGGTTTTTTCTCGGTTCTCCCCTGTCGCTTTATCGCGCCAAGTTTCGGATGTAGCGATCGTGATATTCGCTACTGCACCGCCATTTGGTAGGTATCGGATTTCGGGATCTGACCCCAAGTTGCCAACCAGAATGACCTTGTTAATGCCTCTTGAAGCCATTCGTTATTCTCCGGTATCTCTCTTTACCGCTTTGTCTCTGTTAGAAATCGCATCACCAAAGAACAAATAACCCACGTCTGTACTTGTGTAGACCGCTATCAGTTCTAGGTTTTGCACCCTTGGGTTCACTTCGCCATTCTCGATTTTTCGATAAGTGTCTGGTGATAACCCGATTAACCTGCTCATTTCGAGTATGGTTAAATCTGCATGCCGTCTCGCTCGCTTGATTCGCGCTGCACGTTGCTGTCGATACTCAAGCGATTGGATTCGAGCGGCCTGTTTAATCTTTGCGTCTCGCATTTTCATAGAAGCTCTCCACTTCACTTGCTAGTCGTTCTTCCTCGGTTGTTGTCGCCTTAATCAAGGCAACGCGATATTCATGTAACCGATTCTTTGACCAATCTAGGCAGAGCTTTTGCCACTTGATAACGGCAACCGGATCGGAAAGGTCGTAACCCGTCCCAAAACAGCTACAGCACTCCCACTTGCTAAATAACGACTTGGTGTAACCAGTGCCATTGCAAGTCGGGCAGCGATCCGGCTTGTCATCCAATGTCACATCGGCATCTTGTAACCGGTTCGCCAGAGCTTCGCGTTCGTCCGTAAGCTCTATGCCCTCGAATGTATCCAGGATTGATGGTGAGCTTTTGTCTCGCTCTCTTTGCCGTTGTTCCAGTTGAGATCGCTTAATTTCAGAAATTTCCCCACTCACCTTCCATTCCGAACACATCAATTTTATTCGTAGTATAAACCCGCTTAAAAAACAATGCAAAAAGTATTGATACAAAAACTGAAACGATGTATTTTTGTCTCAACAAACAGGCAAACAGACTCATATGAGGAATCAGCAAATGTCAGAGAACAACAGAAAAAAGTTCACGACCAAATCCAAGCAGGCGTTAAAGAGTACATGACCAACACCTCGAACAGCGTCTTAGACTTCGCTTTGGCCAATGCAATTAAGAGCGGTAAGAACAACCTAAATGAAATGTGTAAAATGTGGAGAACCCCAGTATACAAGCTACTTAGCAAGTTAAACACTTCTCTTTTCAAAGTGGATGATGATAAAATCCACCTCGCATAGACGGATACGTTTAGCTATCGGGATAAGAGTAATGGAAAGCTTCGGGGAAACTCGAAGCTTTTTTTTGCCTCGAAACTCAATCCGAACGTTTAAGAGTTTAAGGCACAAAAAAATCGCCCACTAATAGATAGAACGCTTTACATTCGGAATTAATAACAACACCAACTAGCAAAAATAAACAAACAAAAAAACAACCATACCAAACAACAATACTGTCGCTTTATAAAAAATTAAAAATTAGAAAGCATCAATCGCGAAAGCTAGTTTGAACTGATTAATCAAAAACCTCGTCCTGTTAGTTCCGAAATCACGCATTCAATTTAAAATAGCGGTATAGTGAAAAACAGATGCCATACGTGATACCGGATCGTTTAGCATCTTATCGACGTCAAATAGTTGAGTTTAATACTGTCAACACTCAGGCTAATTGGAAATAAGTGGGCAAAAACTAGCCAAAATGATAGGAAGCTTAACCACTTAAGTTGTACGGGGAAGCATTTTTGTTTTTAACAGGATAAGATGAGTTAACAGCAATATATTGAATGCGCTAACCCATCTGCTGGAAGCGGCAACTTTCTTTTGAGGTTGGCATCAAGCAGAAAGGAAAAATGAACATGAATTATTGGATAAAAATCTTGCTCATATCCCGATTCATGTAGAGAAATGAATATTTTTCAAAGCGTTTCTTTATGAGAAGGGAATTATCTGATAACAATGGGACATAAGGACTTGGGAGTTTTCATGCGCCTAAACCTGAAAGAGATAACCAACTCGTTTGGGCGTTTGCAAAATTAGCAAAAAGTCTGGAATACTAGGCACAGCAAGACTTGGAACAAAACGTTCCCTAATAACCTTGATTGTGTGAAGAATATAAAAAAAGGCTGGATTCGAAGAACCCAACCTTTAATTAATTAGGAGGTAATTATGTAATCACCAACCAAGCTCGAAGCAGCTAGAAAGCTTCACTTCGTGCATACGGGCAATCAATGGTGGCCGCCATTAAAAAACCCTTGTGCGTTGTCTTTAACCATAAGCCTTTGGAGAGGTAGATATGGTCAAGTTAGTTGATCTCTTGATTGCTTTAATCAAGTTAGTCACAGCCATAGTGCAAGCACTATTCGGCTAGACAACGTTGTCGCTCTAGAAGTACATTGTTGCTTCTAGAGCACACTTACAACTATCCAATAATTAATATTTCCTGTCAATTCGTGTTTTTGTCAAGAACTCACACAAATGCGATCGCAATTCGGTTCTGCCTGCCAAATTTACCTTTCATCGTCCATCTATCAGTTAGATTGAAAATTGACCTACCACTATTAGTTATAACACGCAGTTGTCTATAGCCAGGATCATTCACTCATCTAAACAACAAAAACTTGTTGTGTATGTGGGAAACTGTGTAAATCTTTGATTTTCCAGTTATCCACATACGCTATAAAGATCTATATTTAACTATATCAATCTATGAGAACTATAGAACTATAAGATCTATAGTAACCGTAACGTATTGATTTTAATTGGTTTTAACTCGTTTAAAGATCTTTTTTTAGGTCTTTAAGTAACAAGATCTAGGTTTAATTGATCATTTATTAGGTGTTTGTGATCTTCTTACAGGCTTTAGTGCTACATAATCTAGGTGAAAGTGATCATATATCAGGTGATTGGATAACAGATTTTAGGTGTTTCTGCTCTTGAATGACATATTTTAGGTGTGTGAGATGGTTGTATAGGAGTCTTGTCCGGTTTTTTCTACTTTCGAGTCAATGATCACGTCGAGTTCACTCCCATATACCTAAAATGTGTCACATAGCTCATTTCAACCTAGAAAATGTCATCTATCGAGCCCTTGACCTAAAACTTGTTAGCTATCAGTAATCGTGTGTATCGGTTAGTTCTGAAAGGGTATCTATCTTTTCCATTAACGACTCTAATTCATGCATTCCATCATCATGCTTTTGTTGCTCTTTTTCTGAGTGTCGCTTTGACAAGCTAGCTTCAACTTTAAGAGCGTGGTCTTCTTTACCCACATAGCGGTACGCGATGGCAAGTGATTCTAGTTCAGACTCGGTGAGTCTGACTTGGTTTTGAAGCCTTTTCAATTCAAGTTGTCTAATTGTCTTAAGAGCATCGTGTTGATTTAACTCATCAATTGAACCTAGTTTAACCCACCGGAAGAGAAACTTGATTCCAGTAATGGTTCTACCTTTCTTTACAACCTCAAACCCCTTATCACCTTGGCTACTTTCTAAAAATAAAAGTTCTTTGCTAATCTGAGGGTGTTCAGAAAGTTCTTTAATACTTTCCCTGATACAACGTTTCATAAATACGCTGTTGTTTTTGAAGGAACTTTTATCTTTCTTCAGCTTCCCTGATTCGTCCAAAAGCCCAAATATTCCTTTCAGTTCACTAAGCTTTTGCGCATGCATTTCAAAGCCCTTGTCTTTGAAGCGACTAAGCAGTTCGTACAAGCGCTTAGAATACTCCTTTTTTACCTCAAAGAAATTGCGAGTATTAATCAGAGCAAATCCTTGATTATATTCAATATACTCAGGTTTGAGCATATCGTTAGGAACCATCGTAAGTATGCCGTGTTTATAAGCGATATGTTTAAAAAGAGGTCTATAGTCGAATTCAATATCACCTTTCGGGGTTTCCACCTTTATCCCGATTTTTCGACTAGCTAGGCGGTTCGCTACTGGACTTAAGTTGCTACCGATATGTTTAGACTCAACACCTAACCACTCTGATAATTGATGTGAAGTAAACTCATAGTGTGGTGTTTTCTGCTCCCAATCACTTGGTTTCATATGTGCAATCATCAACGCAAACATATCTGCTTCCCTAGCGGATAGATCTTGACGACTAAAGACCAGTTGATGGCCTTTTTTGATATGTTTCGGGAGGTTATCGCTTACCGCAGGGTAGAAATATTCTTCATCACTCATGCAAATGCACATCCATAAATAACAAGATTTAGGTAATTATGACACATTTTAGGTCACGCATGTATAGAAATACTCACATCAAGCAGTGATTACAGATACCTGACTTGTACTCGCCCGACTGCGTCACGATAGTATTCAACTAAGCCTTGAGACTCTTTCTCGGAAATGGTGTTCATGTACTCTGCTAACATGGTGGCTGTATCACGAACCTTGTTCACGCTAGCTTTCACGGCGCTTGCAGCCTTGTTGTGCCAGCTAGCAATCACAAACTTAAGGTATGACAAGAACTTAGGCGCTAAAGGCTGTTGGTGCTTGTTGTACAGCTTGATAACACGACGAGCTCCACTAGCTGATAGGCGGCCTTGCTTAGCTGCTAGTTGAAGTTGTTTTACTTCGTCAGCGTCACGTTTGAAGATCTTCAAAAACCAAGAATCAGACGGGACACCGTTATTAATTTTATTTTTACTCTCTGTAGAGAGATCTTTTGTATTTATAGTGCCATTTTTGTTTTTGTCTGATTGCTCGCAAGCCTTGTCAGCACTGGCCTCAAGAGGTTTTTCCACAGAAGCCCCCCCTGAGTGCCGTTTTTGTCTATTAAAACGCTTTTGTGCAGCTTGTAGCGCGTACTTGTATGCGCCAGCGAACATTTCTTGGATGGCGTCTACGCATAGAGTGATGTGACGTAGATTCTGACCTGTTGCATTGTTTGGCTTCTGTTCTCGGACAATTAAGTTCAAGTCTTCTGCTGTTTTCAGTTGTTTTTTGAGAGTGTCAAAAGTGGTTGGACGACAATCATAGCGATCGCAGTTCTCGTTGTAGACCTGTACCAATCGAGTAGTTGATGCAAAGCAGGTATGGCCATGCTTAAGAATATGGCTTGAGATAGTTTCTAGTAGGCAAGCAAGTTTACGTTGTGCCGACGGTTTATTGGTTTTGATATTGGAGGCTTGGGTTCTGAATCCTGACTTCCAGTAGCAAGGATGCAGTAAAAGCGGTGTGTTTTGCATAAAATTTGATCAAAAAAAAGGCGTAAAAATTTGCCACCGATCTCTTTGAACGTTATACTTACACCTGCTTTAGTGTGGTGTAATTTGTGTTAACGTTCGCTGAGATTGATGCTCAATCTAAACTGTTAAACTAATTACTAACCATTTGAGGCATTAGTCGCCAACTAAATGTCTCGCCTGATTAGGCTTCGGTCTAATTCATTACGGCATAATGACTTTCCTTAAGTTCGTTTGTCGTGACGCTTTAAGTTAGCCGCTTAAAGCTCGATTTCAGTAAGAAAGCCCGCTCGCCAAAGCGGGCTTTTTTATTTTCTGTTGCCCGAAATCGAATCACTTTCTCTCTATCACGGTATCGCCATGATCTAATTACAGAAAAACTCCCCTATTATTGATCGTAAATGGTTGATCAAACAAGTCCCTGTATCAAAGCGATTCCGAACAAGGTGCGTTACCATCTGGCGCTAGAGTTTACCAAAAATTTTATCTATTTAAACTCCTTTTGGACGTGTTAACATTCCGAACACGCCGAATTTTGTGGATAACTCTGTGATGAAATTTACTCCCCCACCAAGTGCTGAACAGCAATTAGAAACTCAAGTTAACCAATTAAAACAACAATTTAAGCGCCGACAGTTCCCGAAAAAGAACGCCCCAGCGCTACCGTTGGATTTGTTAGTAACAATCTCAGGTTGCACCTTTGGTTTGCATAGCCAAAAAGACGGTAGACTCGTTCTAAAGGCCGATAAGGCGATTAAATTTGATAAGGGTGTCAATGTGTTGCGCTCAGTGTCGTATATTGCTGGCGCGCGAGATAGCGTATCTATCGCTGGTTGGGACTGGCGACCAACGCACTTCAAGAAAGATAAACTCTACTTGCGTCCTGTCGCGCCTAGTGATTTATAAAATTCCGAATTGGCCACCAGCATTTTCGATTTAATTGAGTGTTTTTTGTACTTAATTACTAATCGCTGGTGGCGCTTTTTAATTGATCAACTTATTGGAATTTTCGTGATGAAGATCCGAAGTTGACGAATTGCTGTTTAATTTGAGGGGCAACACTCACTTTTTGCTCTACTGGAACGTAGCTATTTGTCGGTAAAGTTGCCATTTTTCGGGAACCTAGCGACTCAAACATGGCTCGCACCACTTGATGATCTTCCTTGGTGGCCATGTTGGCGATCGCTTTGCGCTGCGCATCGGTTACATAGATAGGTAAAGAGTCCACAACATCAAGCAGCATCGAGGTTGCCTTAGCGTTTTGCTCTACCTTTTCACGCAACTCTGCATTCACGCTTTCTAGGTACATAAGCTGGTTAGTAAGATCACCGACAAGCTCAACATTGGTCTGTTGAGTCATGTTCGCGTAGATATTACGCGCGGATTCCTCATCAAAACCTTGTTCCTGTAGCGATTCGAGGATCATTTGCTTGCTGTTCGCACTTTCCATCATCATGGCCGGATGGTCTAGGCTGATATAGTTCGGCTGCAACACGTAGTCCATACCGTGATATGAAGTCGTGATCGATGCCTCGCGTGTATCTTGGCCACCAGTCGCCCAACTCCAACCACCAGCACGGCTATTGTGCAAACCTAAAGCGATACGGCCTGTATAGGTATCTAAAAACTCTTGAGTGTGTTCAACAATACCGTCATCTGAACAGGTGATAGAGACTGTGCGGTTAGATGGCACGTTTTCTACCACAACCGGACGACCATTAATCATGATCACCTCAGTTTCACCGATTGAGAGCTTATTAGCGCGTTGGCGGGATTGATGGCCATAGTAACCATACGCTTCGCCTAGTCGTAGTAGCTCTTGAGTTCGTGGGCTGTTGATCATCGCTTGCACGGCTTTGATGATGTAATTGCGCTTGTTGGCGCTAAGCTTGCGACCGTCATTGAATAGGCTGAAACGGTCGGATACTTGTTTAAGTGCTTTTGCTGTCACTTTCTTTTCTCCATTAATGGCTTTGGATTTCGGTTAGTAGGTCGAGAACTACGTCTCTAACGAATCGTTCCGCTTCGCTTTGGTCAGTCATGCCAATGGATTCCATCATTTTGTCGTTCTTGGCCACTTGAGCCGCGAGCTCGGAAATGACTTCATTGGCCAGCTCGGAATCGAGGCCAACAACGGACGTGTAAAGATGGTTTTTGAGTTTCGGAGACTTGCCGATTGGGGATTGCTCGATAAGGTCAAGCACGGTAGTCAGCATGGTTGCGTAGTTCGCTTGCGACTCCATTGCTGCCGACTTCTCTTGCTCGATAGCAGTGTTGAGAGAGTTAAATCGGATCTCGAATGGCATATCGTTGTCATTCCACACCTTGCCGTCTCGGTAGATGGTGTGAATGTCGATAGCGCGCTTAACGAACGCCACCACGGCTGAGCGGATTTGGTTGGCGCGTAGTGCAGATTGAATCGATGTGCGGAAGAAGCCGCCCTCGCCTAGTCCACCAGAAAGAAGATCACCAAACCCAAGCATGGATGGGTCTACGCCAAGCGTTCCGGCTAAGCGTTTAAGGTGAAACATAATGTCTTCGATGTGGGAGATATTCGGGTCAGTGGTAAAGGTATCGATCTGCAAGCCACCTTTAGCGCCGCCCATAAATGGCAATAGCGTGTTGATGACGGTTGGAATGAAACCTAGCTTGCGGGAACGGTCTACCACCTCTTGACGGTCTTGCTTCATCTGGTCAGCGACCATGTTGATGTATTCCGCAGCTCCGGCCGCATCTAAGCCGTCAGTGTTTACCGCTACCATGCGATCGATAAGTGAAGCATTCACACGACTTGCGCCGAGCGCTGCAATGGACTGGCGAAGCATCGACCAAGCCTCAAAACAGGTAAGAAGAATGGATGTGCCGTAGTTCTGCGTCTCGATTGGCATGCGTGAATACGCATCGTCATAAAGTGAGTAGCGCTGGCCAGTGTAGTTAACTGGCGGTATATCCATATCTGGCCGCCAGATTGGCATTTTTAGTGGGATAAGCGCCCAAGGCTCGGCAAGGCGTACCTGTTCGCCGTTCGCTCGGGTTTGTAGATATTCCGCAGTAAATCCCGCTAGCTCGCCCGAACGTTCGTACTCACGAATTTGGTTTGGCAACGTGTAGTAGTTGGCCTCAAAGTGAGTAATACCCACGCCCTCTTTCGTGTATGGGCGAACATAGTTAACCCCATAAACCAGCGTTGAATACGTCCAGTTCATTAGGTTTTCGTTGATTGGAGTTAGCAGCTCTCGGTTAAGACGGCCTACGTACTCGGCGTACTTCTCATCGGTTGGATGAAGATACACAGCCATGCCATTGTCGTTTGATACCGAAAGAGCGTGACCAAGGTGCAGATTGAGCGCGGCATCAATCGTGCTGTCCTCGGCCATTTCCTTGAGTATCGGATATAGCATGAAGCGATCTTTCGGCAGCTTGTGCAGAAAAAAGCGGTCTGAGCTTTTTCGACCGTCATTGGTCAGAGCGCCGTTGCTTTCATCTAATTGGTGTTCGCGATCGTGGAATGGCGATCCCGTGTATCCAGCGCCAGATTCAAAACTTATCCCACTCTCTTTATCGTCATTCTCGTTAAAGAAAGGGAACGCTTGTTTTAAAGCTGCCGCTAGCCCAATTGATGCCTTGTTTTGCGACATGTGCGACCTCGGTAATTTGAGGCGCTTTTTGCAGGGATGGGGATGATCTTGGATGATAGCGCATCGCGTCAATGTGACCAATACGCTAATAAATTATTGATTTTCTATGCGTTAATTTTTTTTAGTCAAAGTTCAATTGCTTGCCTTTGAACCTTGGTTACTCACCAAAAACACTAATTTTTATTCTTGATGATAATAACTGTGTTCGGAATAATTCTCTCGTCCCTAAAAATCTACTTCCTTAGATATTTTAGATTATTCATTAACTTAAATTGATATTGATAGTGGCGTTTTTTTGGGATGGGGAATAGGAAAGGAAAAAGTCGGGCGAAAGCTCGACTTTTTTTTTGGCTTTTATCCAAAGAATAAAAGGCACGTTCAATGAACACTGATTTAACCCGCAGTATTGAACAGGCGACAACAATCGATGAACTGGTACGCCAGTTTGAAGCCTTGCTCGCTGTCGATATTAGCGACACTCCAAAAGGCCACCAGCGCCTTAAGGCTAACCAACTAGCCAAAGATATTCTCGCCAAGTACAACGGCGACTACTCCAACGTTTCACCCGAAGATAAAGCAGCTCTGCGCGACTACACAGGTTTTGGCGGTATCGGTGGCTCCACCAACGAATACTACACGCCTAAATGGCTGGCGAGCGCGACTTGGGATGCAGTTCGTTCCTATGGCTTTACTGGCGGTAGCGTACTTGAACCAAGTTCGGGCGTGGGCGTGTTTAGCGAAACCAAACCTAAAGGCACCCTGACTACATCCGTAGAAATGGATCAGACCTCAGCGGCCATCAACCAAATTCTCCACCCCGAAGACCATGTAATCCAATCGGCATTCGAAGCGGTAGCAACTAATCCTGGCATTGGCGACTTTGACCTAGTGATCGGCAACCCGCCTTATGGTGTTCGAGACGCTAGCGCGATGAAAGACAAAGCGTACAAAGACATTAAGTACGCTGATCAGTATTTCGTTTCTCGTTCTATCGATAAAGCGAAAGCTGGTGGCTTGATTGCCCTAGTGCTGCCAACTCGTATTTGTGATGCGAAAAACCTTGAGAAGTGGCGTACACAACTCGCGCTTAAAGCGGAGTTTTTGGGCGCGCACCGACTACCAACGGGCACGTTCTCTAATACGGGCGTAGTGACTGACCTTGTTATCTGGCGAAAACACAGCGACCAAGCGAAAGCACTGATTGATAGCGCCGACCGCGACACGCTGATTGAATCTAACGTACTTTGGGACACTTGGCTCAAAGGTAAGTGGTTCGAGCGCGAGGGTAAGAAATTCATCAACGGCGAACAGACTGTTGAGGGCGTAGGTAAGTTTGCGCGCAAAGTCGTGAAGCGTGGCAACCGTTCTAACGATGATATTAAAGAGTCGTTAATGCGCCGCTTTGACAGTCGCATTGATTGGATGTTACTCGATGAAGCGGTTAGCGAGCCAGTGAGCGCGAAATACTCCGATGGAGACACGATTTTCCGCAATGGCCAGCAGTACGAAATGATTGATGGCGAATGGGAGCTATCTGAAAGCAATGCGAAAACAGGCGTTATCAGTAAGGCGACCTA
The DNA here is from genome assembly GCF_033339995.1 of Vibrio sp. 1641. Classification (NCBI taxonomy): domain Bacteria; kingdom Pseudomonadati; phylum Pseudomonadota; class Gammaproteobacteria; order Vibrionales; family Vibrionaceae; genus Vibrio; species Vibrio sp. 1641. The sequence goes on along the minus strand of NZ_JAWOVP010000012.1, from coordinate 86,479 downwards.
TGGCCCAGATAACACCGATGAGATCGGTTCTATCACCTACTCTACTGAATCGATGCTTAAGCTATCGGCCAGCCAAGCGCTCAAGCTTTTCGAAGATTACGGTTACTTGTGTCATGACGACTTTAAAGCCCTAATGCGCGAGATTGCCAAGCTGCCAAAAGCAAGCCAAGAACACGCTTACAAAGGCATTCTACTTGGCATGAAAGTTCAAACACTTGCAACGCTGGTTGCTGGTAGCCGAACGACATCCAATAGCGACTTGGCCAACATGGCAATGGGCGCGGAGGACTTCCAGACCGAACAATATCGCGTGAAGTTAAGCGGCGAAGTGTTAGAGCTGAACGCACTAATGGGCGGCTCTAAGGTATCGAAGAAAGCGCTAAGCAACTTAAGCGAGAAGTACGTCTCTGCATGGAATTACTACCACTCATCGATCGATTCTAAGGGCAAACTGTCTGACCTACTCAAAGGCGACCTTAAGCGTGAGCTGACCGTTCAATACAGTTCGTCTCGCATTGGTGACGTGTTCCATCTATGTGACCGTGAACTAGGCATAACCACACTGACACTGCATGACGTTCGCACGTATTACACCGCAAGCGGTATCGATGCGATGAGCGATGAGCAGTTGCTTGATTACCTAGCGAACATGGATGAGGTAGCGGTAAACCCTGACAGCACGGTGACGGCATTCCATAAAGCGACGACTGGCCTAGTCGGTAAGCGCATGGATCAGCTGACCGCACAATTAGTATCGACCACCAGCGATACCGTGAAAGCTAACATCATGCGCCAAATTCAAGCCATCGAATCTAAGCGAAACAAGATCTCGATTGCCGATGTGAAGATGAAGCTTACCGATAAGTGGATTCCTAAAAACATCATGCTTGAGTTCCTGCATGACCGTGGCTACACGGAATTTATCTTGGGCGACTTTACCGAGGATAAGGACGGCTTTGAGGATTTCGTACAAAGCGAATCCGGGCAATACCTTACTGGCTACCGTTGGCGTGATGGCGAATGGATTGATGGCCTAACTCGTAATGGCGTGAAAGGTAAAGCAGCGAACAGCGATGAGCGATTTGAGCGTCAAATTGAATCGTACATCAACTATGGTGCGGTTCGTGGCGGTAGTAAGAACGAAGATAAATCACTTATCCGTGAACAAATGCGCCGCCTCGATGATGAGTTTTCTACATGGATTGCATCATCTGACCATTCAGAATACTTGGAACAGGTTTACAACAATACGTTTAACGGTTGGATTAAGCCGGAGTTTGATGACTCACCACTAACGCTAAATGGCGTATCTGGTGCGATTGAGTTCCTACCTTACCAAAACTCAACGATTCGCCGTCACAGTGCAGACGGTAACGGCATTATTGCCTTTGGTACTGGCTTGGGTAAAACGCTCACTGGCCTTGGCCTCGTGCAGCACAACCTAGAAACCAAACGCGCCAACCGTGTGGCCATCGTTGTTCCTAAATCCGTGTTAGAGAACTGGTTCTATGAGTCCGATCTGTTCTTTGGTGAAAGCAATCTATCTGACAAGGTATTTATCGGCCTTGAAGTTCACAAAGACGATGACGGAAAAATCATTCGGGAACCGGTATTAGATGAAACGGGCGAACCGAAGTTAGACAAGAAAGGCGATCCTATCTTGCGCGCCAAACTGACCGTAGACACAAACGGCAAGCGCGTAGCAGAACAGCTCCACCAGCTTACACAGTCAACCGCTCGCATCGTGGTAATGACAAAAGACGTGTACAACCGCATTCCATTGAAGCCGGACACGATTTCGGCCAATGTGCTTGAAATGCGCGATGCTGGTTTGATTGCGGGTTCAAGCAAGCTAGTTAAGGAAGCGGAAAGCCACACAGATCAAGCGAAGAACGCGCGTTTTGAAGCGAAATATACTGACGATGGTACGGCCAAAAACGAAGAACTACCGTACTTTGAGGACTTGCTATTCGATTCGGTTATGGTCGATGAGGCGCATGATTTCCGCAACTCGTACAAGGGCGGCTCATACCGAAACAATCTGGCATTCTTGCCTAGCCAAGCGCAAGCCGATCGCGCTATCGATATGCAGCTTAAGAACAACGTCATTAAGGCTCGCAATGACGGTCGAGGCGTTTACTTCCTAACAGCTACGCCAACCGTAAACAGCCCTGTTGATATGTTCAATATGCTGTCCCACATCATTCCGGCAGACACGTTTGCCAAGATGGGGATCTTTGACAGCGACGACTTTATCCGCATGTTTGGTAAGACTGGCGAAGCGCTGGTTACTAAGATTTCGGGCGAAGTTGAACAGCGTGAAGCCCTACTCGGATTCCAAAACCTAGACGCACTTCGAAACATCGTTAACCGCTACATGACGATCGAGGATGCTAAATCCGTTGGTGCCAACGTTCACATTCCTGACCTGATTAGCCAGCAAAGCGTTGTCCAAATGAATAGCGAACAGGAAGCGCTATATGAGGAACTACGCCAGCGCGCTGACGCAATCAGTAATCCAGACAAAGACGAAAACCAAGAGATTGTCGAGCAATACCCTAACGACACGGTTTTCGGCCTAATCCGTAAAATGGACAAGGTAAGTACAGACCTTGATTTGTACTATGAGCGTGTTACCTACCGATTCGCCAAGGACAGCAAGAAAGAGGTAGAGGCGGCAGTAGCTAAGCTACCAAATACCGTCACGGTCGCTTTTGAGGATGTGGCACCAGACGGCACGGTTAAGCTAAGCAAAATCCAAGTCAAGGTTGATAAGAGCGTTAAGGTCGAGGGCGATCACTGCGTGGTTCAGCTCCACCAGCAACTTGATGACCGATTCACAAACATTTGTGACAAAGCCAAGTTGAAATTTACGCACCCTGTCTCCCCTAAGTACGCCAAGTTCCTTGAGAACGCGCGCGAGATTTATCTGGCTGGCGGTAAGCAGCTTGTCTTTACCGAAGAAAAAACACAGCACAAGAAAGTCGCGCGAATCATTGCGGATTTTGTTGGTTGTAAGCTGTCTGAAATCGGTATTTTGAACAGCGATACCGTTGCGGGTAAGAAAGGCTCTAAAGCGACTGAGGACGATGAGGAAGCGGGTTTGGAAGCAATGGCCAATGCTTACAACACCTCGAAATACAAATTCATGATCCTCAATAAAAAAGGCGAAGTCGGCATCAACTTGCATCATGGCACAACCGATATTCACCACTTAACGCTACCTTGGACTCCAATGAGTATCACACAGCGTAATGGCCGTGGCGCGCGTGTTGGCTCTAAACAAAACAGCGTGAATGTTCACTACTACACGTCGAAAGGCTCATTCGATGATTTCCGCTTGGCCACAATCCAACGCAAAGCCACTTGGATTGAGACAATGTTCAAAGGTGATGAAAAGTACATTGCGAACGCCGATGCAGACGCAGCCGACGAAACTGCAATCATGCTGGCAGCAAATCCAGAAGAAGCGAAAGCCCGTATCGAAGCGGCTAAGCGTCAAGCTGAGCGCAAGCGCAAATTAGAGGAACGCCGACTAGCAAGTATTAACGTCAGCAAGTACATCAAAGCCACCCAAATGCTTGCTTTGGATGTGAGTGCGGTTGAGGGCGAGCTGGCCGAACTACGCGAGAAGTTAGAGCCACTACGCAAAGAGGTGGAAGAAGATCGCCTACGTGCAGAGGGCGAGAAGCGCGGCAGTTGGCAGCACAAAAACTACCAACGCACCAAAGGCAGACTGTTTGCGCTAGAAAGCCAAATCAAAACCTATGAGGCAGCGATCAAAAACCGCGACAAAGCGAGCGATACCATCAAGAAATTGAAACCAGCAATGGAGCTGGCCATCAATGACGGTGTGTTAAAGGATTACCCTGACTTCCTAACTCATCCAGAGTTGTACATTGTTCGCAACGGTGTGATTGTGCGTAATGGCTACACCTACAAAGCCGAAGTTAAGAGCCGTTCTTGGAGCGCCGAGTACGATTCAAAAGCAACAATTATGATCACCAACTTCGACCGTAAATCTGGCACGGTGGACGGCTTTATTACTGAAATGGACGGCGAACCAGCGTCACGCAACTATGTCGATCTACCTGTTGAGCGCATCATTGAAATTGCGCCAGTGAATCAGGATAGAGCTGCGCTAGAAGCAAAAGCGCTCCAAGGTGTACCACTAAGTGAAGTCGCTCATACGTTTGACCGTGAGACGTTCTTTGAACTGGTCGCAGAAAAGAAAATGAAAGCCTACGGTAACAGCCGCCGTTGTTTGGTGCGCAATGCTGACGGCTCATTCTCTATGCCGTGGGGATTGGATGTTGAACCAGACCAAACGCTGATTTATCCAGATGCGAGCGATAAAGCGATCGTGAAAGCCCTACTCGACCAAGTAACCAAGCAATTGGAAGATAAAGGTCGCGTGATGTTGGAACACGACATTCTAAGTTTCTTTATCGGTAGCGATTGGGACAAACAGGCGATGGAAAACGGCAACCAAGTGAGCGAACAGGAAGTTGTTGAACTGGTGACACTTGAGATCAAAGCATTCGAGGAAAAATACCCTGAGCTTTATCAAGAAGCGTTACTGAAAGCAGAGACGACTTACAAAACGTCTATCACTTTCCTTAAAGAGCTAGATAACCATCTAAGCAATTTGAAATGGACAGGTTACACCAACGCACACGAAGCGCGCCGCCTATCGGCTCGTGAGTTCACTCGTTACACCGATATTCTGTCCGAACGCTCTAGCGAATACCGCACAGAGCTGGAAGATAAGCTATTCGCAGACTTCACTAAGCTGGTGGCTAACGACCCTGACCGTGCGAAACGTCTATCACAGATCGCGTACTGGATGACGCAATACAAACCAACGACCGATACTCACCTACTGAAAAAGGTCGATGCGATTTACGGCGAAAACTCACAAGAAACCATGCTTAAGGTATGTGCCGACCTACACGCTATTGGCGAACGTGAGTTCCTATCCGGTGATGGCCTAATCTTCTCGGATGACTGGTCATTGAATCGCATGAAAGGTGCGTATGGTTCGCTATTCACTTATCGCAGCACACAGCGTGAGGAATTTATCGAGAAGTACCTAAATGCGGATAAGCCGGAAAAGACCGAGGTTAAAGTGACCGAAACGCAGAAAGTGAAAGTCGATAATATCTCTGCCATTAACGTAGAGAGCATCGAGAAATTTAGCGAACTAATGTCAGGCATTGGCATCGACGTTAAAATGGTGACTTCACCAATTAGCTGGAAGCCTAAGCGCGGTCGCAACCGAAAAGAGATTGTTGTAGAGCCATACGAGCGCATTGGTTTGATGGACAACAATGGCCTTAAAGGTTCGCTTAAAGTGATGTTCGCTGGTGACAAGGAAGCTAAGGCTGAGTACGGCGCTGACTTCGCATCAAACGCAAGCAGTGAATTTAATGGCGGCTGGTGGTTTATCTCTGCGAAAGCGGATTTGGAATTGCTAGCGAAATCGCTATTAACCATTCATAACACAATGGCCGAAGCTGCCTAACTCAAATTTTCGCATGCGAAAACTTTTTGGAGACAACAATGATTACCCAAGTGAAATTGCCTACCGTTGAAGATCTACAGCCCTTACTCGATGAGGCGCTAGAAACAGCGCAAAGCAAAGAAGTATTTATCCAAGCTCAAGTAGATGGCATTTACAAAACACTTAAAGCCAATCCGCTCATGTACCGTCACTATGGCGCTTATTGGTGGGCGGTTAAATCGCTCATGGCCAAGCATGGTTTTGACCTTGGCAGCGATTCAGAAGTGATCACAGAGCAACACTTCAATTTCGAAGACCCTGCGATTTTGTTGTGTGCTGCGTGGGCGTACCAGCAAGAGCAAGTTGATAAAGGCTACTGGCAAGCAAACCTACATACCTACTACGTCGATGATGAAGAATTTGAATATTCTATCGAGGACGTAAATCTCGAAGCGTGGAGTGTTAACAACAAATCGATGCGTTAAGTTTTCGCATGCGAAAACTTTTTCTCATATGCCCGTCATTTTTGGCGGGTATTTTTTTGCATGGAATTTGGTAAGAAGTTCTCGCATGCGAAAACTATACGGAATGGGATGTTTTAAAGTTCTCGCATGCGAAAACTTTTGAGATAGAAAAAATAAACCCCGCCACTGGAAAAATGGCGGGGATTGCACGTTGAACAGATAAGCTTTGATGCAATCAATCCTACCCCTAATAGTTTTGTTGCCGCCTATCTGTAATTTAATTTATATGAAATGATTTTCATATTCAACAGGTTTTTAATATTTTTTTATTAAAAACAATGAATTATGCGACTAGGTGCTTTCCCCTTCTTATGCCTGTTGACGCTGCTCTTTGTAACCCAGTTAAGTAATAGAATTGTCAAAAAGTTTTCGCATGCGAAAACACATGGAATCAATCTCACAATTTATCTAATGTTCTCGCATGCGAAAACTTGTGCAATCGGTTCTGTTTGTTACTTTTTTTTCTTGTGCTGTTGCTACTGGCAACGTATAGTGTGTGCCTGTTGCCAGTGACAACAATCGAGAGGCATTGATATGGCATCCAAGGAACGATGCGAAAGATTAAATCAATTAGTCCAAAAGGCAGGAAGTACCAGAAAAGCCAAGCAGCTCATTGATGGCGTTAAGGGTGTAAGCCCTTGCCACACTGCTATTTACAAAGCAATGCACGGCGGCGGTACAACTGATTACGTAGTTCAGTGCTATATCGAGGATCTTGAGGTAGCACTGAGCAAACCAAAACAGCAAACAAATTCCACCAGCAAAGGAAATTAATTAATGAGCATTATCATGGCGATTGCCAACCAAAAAGGCGGCGTTGGTAAAACAACTTGTACTTACAACTTTGGCATTAGCATCGCTAGCCAAGGCAACAAATGTCTATTCCTGGACTTTGACCCACAAAACAACTTAGGCGGCTCAATCGCACCGGAAATGGTCGAGAATCCAGAGTACACATCTGCGAGCTGCCTACACAACGCTTACAACCTTTTTGAAAATCCAGTAAAGGCTAAACCTTTCGAAGTCAGCGAAAACGTACACGTTATTGGCGGCGATAAGCGCATGGGTAACATTACTCAATCACAAATCTTAAACGTGGCTGAGTCTATCGACCTTATCAAAGACGACTACGACTATATCTTTATCGACTGTCCACCAGCGGCGAACGCGCTACAGCATGCAGCGCTACTTGTGGCCAGTAAGCTACTTATCATTAGCCAAGCACAAAAAATGTCGATCAAAGGCGTTAATGAGCTGGTTAAGACCTCGCGCCAAATCCGTCGAATGAACCCTGACTTGGAAGTATTAGGCATTGTCCTAAACCTTATCGAAGCCAACATTACAAACGACCAGCGCGAACAGGAAGCGGAACTTCGTAAAGAGTACGGCAACCTAGTTTTTGAAAACAAACTGATTAAAACAACGCGCGTAAGTGAAGCTCTAAACCAAGGCAAAGCACTGATTGAAACCAACCCTAAAGCGGCTGATAAATTCGGCTTTACAGCGGTTTGTGATGAGCTTTGCAAGCGCATGGTAGAGGTGACAGCATGACCAAAAGCTTAAGAGATCGAATCAAGCTTAGCGACCTAGATAATCTCTTGGATGAATCAGCGGTAGAAATCCGCGATGCAGCGAAAGTGCTGGCTATCCCTAAAGACTCTTTGTATTCAGTTGAGCAAGTTCGTGAAGAATTTAACGATGAATCACTACTTGAGTTATGCGAAAGCCTAGAAGAAAACGGCCAAATTCAACCTGTCGTTGTTTACCCGTTCGATGGCAAGGGATACAAAATCCAAGAGGGTGAACGACGTTGGCGCGCCGCTATGTTGAGCGATAAGCTAACTCACGTTGAATGTATTGTCCGTGAAAAGGGCGATATTTTTGGTCAGCTCATCGAAAACATTCAGCGAGAAGATTTAACGCCAATCGAATTAGGTAAGGCGTTTGACCAAGCAAAGAAAAAGCACAATCTGGATAACCGTGGCTTGGCTAAGCGCCTTGGCAAATCAGACGGCTACATTTCGAAATACCTAAATGTGCTTAAAGCCCCTGACTTTGTTTTGGAAGCATTCCAAAAAGGGATTATTGGTGATGTAGAGTCCATCAACGAACTACGCAAAGCAACCGTCGATAACTCTGAGCGCGTTCGTGAAGCGCTGGAAAGCGGCGAGAAGCTAACACGCCAAGATTGTGTAAAACTGCGCACTGGCGAGCTAGATAGCAAGGTGGAAGTTGCACCTCAACCTAGCAAACCAGAGAAAGCAGAAAAGACCGATAAGACACCAGTAAGCAAAAAGCCTACGGCAAACCAAAAGCCTACCAGCATTTGTGTGATGGTTAATGACCGTCATGGTTTGGTGTTCGCATCTGGTAAGCATAGCGACAAGCTAACGGTACTGTTTGATGATGGCGAACTTGAGCAAGTGCCAGTTGGTGAAGCTCAATTAGTTGGGTATCGTGTGTAAAGTTCTCGCATGCGAAAACTTTTAAAGCGGGTGGCTAATTAGCTGCCCGTTTTTCGTTAGGACGTAATACCCGCCGTCACGGTAGACACCAACCACATAGTGATCGAGCGGCACGTCTTGCCAGCCAAATAGCCCTAGTTCGTCATCGCAATAAGCGACGATATTCACCAGCTTTACCTTTTGGATATGCAGTAGATAGATATTATCTAGCGCCCCTTTAAATGGTCTGTAGATATACTCGCCATCTTTCCTTAAAGCGGGGATCTCATTCCCTGCGACTGAATGGCCATCGGCAACGCCGTCTTCGTTTATGTCGATTAGCCCGTAGTGATAACGATGCCTGATAGTAAACATCCCCTACTCCCAAATGCAAAAACGCCAGATTTGACAATTAAATCTGGCGTTTTTGTGTCTATAAAGGTTGTATAGGCAATATATGCCAAGAACTATTTTATAGCATGCCTCGAAGCGTTTGCAAGTTCGTCCAGTTGCACACTAGACTCGAACATAAAGCCTGTTTGTACCCCCTCGTTTTCTAGCTCTTGATTTACACGCCCAAGAATATCAATAAGCGATGCACCGCCGCCGCCAAACATATCCCCGAGCGCTTGGCCTTGGTGAAGCAGCTCACTATTGATTGCCTCGGCCATTGCCTTAAATGCCAGTGTCATGCGTTTTGCGCTTCGGTTGTTAGCAGCAATGAATCTCGCCAGCGCTTCGGCCTCGGGATCGTTGTCGCCAAACAAACCGGACTGAGCTAATAGCTCATCGATGTGCTGACCGGAATCTTTGGCCTGTCTTACTAGCTCGGTTGCTTGCACCAGTGAGTCAAGTGCTGACTTAGCGAGGTCAGGTTGTGAGGCGTTAATTTCCACGGCTTCTGCCAGCGTTCCAGACGTGTTTTTATGCACCTCTCCGCTAAGGTATTGCATCTCAACAAACGCGCTTGCTGCGCCGTTTAGCGCGCTCAAAATGTTGCGAATTTCGGGATCGGCTTCCTCGGCTACCAGCTTCACCAACTTCTCGTTTTTGTACGCCTTGGCAAACACGGCATTTTGCATGCGCTCAATCAGTTGCTTGGTTGGTCGGCCATCTTCGGTAAGTAGTCCGGCGGTTGAGTTATCCCCAATTTCAGTTAAGAAATTGTTTATAAATCCTTGGTTAGACTTGGCCAAAAGGTTGCCTGTTTCGCTCGGTTGGAAAAGGGCAATCATGCGGTCATCGATGCGCTCTGCGTCAACCCAAGCCGTCTCGGCGGCGCTCATCTGTTGCAAGTCAGAGAGGTTGGAGTCTCGGGCAAACTTAGCACGGTTAACTTTGGTGACACGTTCTCGAACCAACACTGGCTCGCGCATGCTCTCAACTTTCTCCGGTGATAGGTCGAAGCGCTCCGCATTGTCGATTAGGAACTGGCGGTACTTATCAGCCTTGCCCTCTCGATACGCTTTGATGATAGCTATGGTTCGACCGTTCCCCGACTCCACCACATTATCCGAGCCAACAATCGGTGCGCCGTGGCTAGATAGTCCAGAATCGGTTAATTGTTGTGGACGCAAATCGTTGGCCATCTTTGAGATCTGCAATTTTGAGGATACGCGAGTACGGTCGCGCGGTTGCAGTTCTTGCGGGAAGTTCGGATTGATTCGACCGTCTAAGTCGTTCGATGGAATAAGGTCGCTGGCTTCCACGACTTTAAAGCCTGTTTCCACTTCGTCGCCTTTTGCTGTCACAACGTAGCTGGTGCGACCTAGCTTGGGTTTTGGATTGTCTGTTGCGTACAGTTGAACAATCTCGGCTAGGTCATTGATGTTTTTCGCCTCTTTGATTTCGGCGCTAATTGATGTGAGTTGGTTCAATTTGACCGCTCCGGTTGGAGTGGCGAGTTTTCGCATGCGAAAACTTTTGGGACAGGGAAAAGGATTAAAGGCTCTTAAGCAATGCGAAAAGCGCCTTGGCGTAGTTATGACGTTCGCTGGCTGCTAGTGCAAGGTTTAAAGATTGCTTGTAGTAATAGTCTGCTCGGATTTTAGTGAAAACATTCATCGTTTTTTCTCAAGTTCTCTGAAAAGTTTTCGCGCTCCATGCAAAAAGTTCTCGCATGCGAAAACTTAAGCGGCCAGTTTGTCAGGATTGTGCTCGAACCATTCAATCGCTTTTTGCTTGATGCTATCTAGCTCCAAGCCCTCTGAGTGAACGTCTCGCATTACATCAACAAACAACGATGGCTTGGCTGTATTAAACTCCCCTGCAAGGAATCTCGCAACCAGTTCGCTTTGTTCAACTGGACGTTCGCCATTGTCGCGCTCATTCTGCTCAATGTGCTTAGTGATGATCTTGATAGCTTTGCTACGGTCAGCGCGCGACCAGCTACCAAAACCACCATTTTTCTTGGCTGAGCCCGCATCGTTTTTCCAGTAGTCCAAACCGCGCGCAACATGCCCCTTGTAGCCAAACTGGAAGTTTTCGCCATCCTTGTAAACAACGTAGTTATCCCCCTTTTCAACCATTTGGTAGTTAGGGAAAAACGCCATTTCGTATTCGTACCAGTTAGGCAGAAGTAGCACTTCATTGAGCTTTTCAATCTTATCGGAGCGGCCTAACTTGGAAAATTCTTCTACCGATATTGGCTCATCCGAACTTGATACCGGTTCCTGCTCAACCTTTTGGTTAGCGCCTGTCAGTTTATTAAGAATTTCCACCAGCTCACGGTTCTTTTTGATGCGTTCACCAATCGATAGCTGGCCACTCTTAAGCTCTTTCAACAAACCCGCAGCATCGCGGTTGAGCGTCATTTTTTCTCTTAAGCTTAACACTTGATTCTCTCCGGTTTAGGCCGCCGAAGTGGCGGCCTTGGTTGTGATTAAATTTGCGCTTGGATCATGCTTGTGATGTTGCTTAGAGCGGCATCCATCAACGCTTCGTTCTCTGCTATTTGGTCGTTAGCTTCGAAGTGGGCGTAAGCCTGTTCTAGTGCGGTTTGGAACTCATCAACCAATTCCGGCGTAGGTTCACCAGTGAAATCTCGGATTTCCTTTAGTTTCTCTACATGTTCCATTTCTTCGTTATTGCCCTCTGTTTCAGATTGAGGCGCCTCACTACTTAGATTGAACGCTTTCACTAATAGCGCTTCCATTTCCGCTGTATCGTCAAATTCACCGATCAAGTCGTTGCCTTGGTATAGCGCGAACTTGTACTCGCCATCTTTAGCGATCGGATAAATGTCAGCGTGGCTTTCATTTAACCATGAACGGGCGATTAGCGGAGCGTACACGTTCGCTGGCACTGAGCCATTTACTGAGTGGATACCTGCCGCAACACTTGGTTGTACCAATGCGCCTTTTTCGTTGTAGTAGGTATCCGCAGATTGCCAGTCCTTAATCGTCTCAAGTTGAGCTTTCGCTTTTTCGCTTAAGTCGGTCGCTAGAATGTCGAATAGAACGTCTAGGCTGTAAGTGAGTCCGTCCTCATCTTTCGCATTAATCGACTTCACTCGGCCTGTTGGGAAAGTCACTTCCTGCTTACCAAGTTTTAGCTCTAGGTTGGTAAAGGCTTCTAGCTGCTCAAGCGCTTTCGCTTCTTCTTCATCTAGGCTTTCACGGAATGAGGTAACGTCTAATACGTCATCCTCTGCCTGTTCGCCTTGCTGGTGCATTTCAGTTAGAGACGCGAGCTCTACCACTTTGCGCTCTTTACCAAAATCAAAGTCCACGGTTAGGCGGCCACCAAAGAAATTGCGATCGTGGTAATCGGTCATCGTGTCGCTGTTGTTGTAGTCGTATTGGCCTACATAAGCGTTAACGAACTCGATCAGCTGATCTACTGCTTCGGTATAACGGCTCATACCGTGTGGCGCTGGCGAGTTAGGGTTATCAATCTCGAACTGTAGGTAAGCTGGATTGTAGAGCATGACGTTTCTTGGCAAGTCAGTCAGCGTTAGGTCTAGTGTGCCGTAGCGAGGCTTGCGTACTGAGATTTTAACGTCATTACTGATCTTGCCAGCTTTCTTAAGCTGAGCGATAAAGGCGCGGATTCGCTTAGCGATTTCACCCGTATCTCGAATGCCCTCGCTCTCATAGATTGAGCCAAATGAATATTGAGTTGGGTCTAGTGCGAGAAGTTGTTTTTCTTCCTCGGATGCACCCTTGCTCACTTCATCTGCTGTGTCAGATTCTACGGCGTTCTTAGCACCCAATAGCTCAAGCAGTTTGTTCGCACCGTCAACCGTTAGGTAGCTGCGAGAATTGGTGTTAGCGATAAAGCGTAGCTCTTTACCCTTGTTCGACTTCGCAGAGAAGAAACTGTAGCCAAATGTATTTTCCATTTGGTTCTCTTGTTCTTCGGTTAGCGCAATGCCGTTAATCTTGCCGTCATCGTCCACCTTGGCCAGTAGCTTGTCGGCGTTCTCGCGTAGTGTTGGGCGCGAGTGAAGCGAACCCGAGCCGTTAATGGCCAACGTTGAATACAATGATTCAAAGCCGTTGATTGTGGTGAACATAGCCGGACTGACAGGCTCAAGTGGTGCGCTGTATTCCGTCTCTGCAATTTGCTCAAGCGTTTTGCCGTCTTTAAGCATGTTAAAGATTGCAATAGTGCTTTCTTTCACTGCTTGGTCGTTTAGTTGAGTCGCTTTTTGCTGCGCTGCTGCGCCCTCTAGGCCAGTTTCTAGCACCTTGCCTGTGTACGTATCGATAACGCTAAAATCAGATTGGCCAATAGTGCCAACTGGTGCGTAGCGTTTCTCGCGTGTCGCCTTGAATTGACCTTTATGGTTCAAGTCAGGCAACGCAGCAAGGCTAGGGAAGCCACGGCTTTCGTATTCCGCTTCGATAGCTTTTGTGTACCACAATGGCATGACCGAGTTATGGATAGCGCGCGCCATCTGTTCATTGTCGATCTGCTCATCGTTATCCAAGTATCTAAAACCATGAATTGCCAGGATGTCTTGGTTGGTAACACTTGCCATTGCATAGTGCTGAGCAAAGAGCTCATCTGAACTTAGTTCGGATAGGTCAGGGTAGATACCGTCATCAATCGCCTTAATGAAGCGCTCAACTTTTTGGTAGTCCTCGCCTTGGTCTGCCATTGCTGGAATGACGGTTTCACCTTTTGCCTTGGTGTAAGCTACGTCTCCCTCATGGTAAACCGTAGTCGCGCTAAACGCTTTTTCTACGTCATCCAGTGCTAACGCTTCGCCGTTCTCAAACTTCTCGTATAGGTCGCCACGTAGCGCGCGTAGGTCGAACATTTTCGCCGTTGCACTAAAGAATCCGTCACGGTAGTTCAAGATAGCTTGCAGTAGGTCAGCGCGTTTCGCACGGCGGTTAAATGGAATGCGATGAGCCGTTAGGAAATCAGTGATCTCTTTGCGGTTCTTAAATTGCGCTTCCAGTGACGCTAGGGTTTCACCTTGTAGTGATTCCACTAGGTGCGCTTGTTCTGAAATACGCTTAGCTTGGTCATCCACTTTCTCGCCACGTTTTAGTGTTTTACCAGTACCTAGCGTTAGGTCAGCTAGCATAACAAGACGTTTGCGATCGCTTGGGTTTACTGACTGCATATCCTTAAGTTGGGATAGAGCTGCTTCTTGGAAGCGCATGCGGCCTTGCGTGTGTTCTGCTTGGCGCTGTAATTCAGCATCGCTTTGAACCAGCATTAGGTCTTCGGCAATCTCTTGAATCATGTCCGGCGTCACAAGGTCAATCGATGCGCTCCATAGCTTGTACGCGTTTGGATTTTCCTTGCGGTTCTTCATTTCTGGTTGCTGGCGTAGCTGCTTAGCGAACGCTGCTTTGAAGCCCACTTGTTTTAGGGTATCGAGCGTAGACTGAGGAATTTCATCAACGCCTTTGTCCTCAACCCATTGGTCTAGCGCTTCGGTTGCGATGCGCTCCGCTTCTTGTAGGTCGCCCTCAACCATGCCAAATAGCGGCTCTAGGTCAAAGTTACTTACTAATTCTGGTGGCAGTTTTTGGTCATAAGCGATCGCACCGTGGCGAATGCCATTACCAGCGTCAGCGAATTGCTCTTTGGCCGATTCTGGATCGAGGTACTTAACCACTTGATGTTGTGGCGGCGTCGTACCCAAGCCATAAGGGCGTAGACGTAGGCCATACCAGAATAGGTTATCCGTGGTTTCGTCTTTGTCTTGGTCGTTCGCGTTTGGCTCGTCGTTCTCAATTGGTTGTGGTTCTTCGTTGCTGTCATCGGTATCTTGAAGCAACTTAGATTCGCGATCGTAGTCAGCCAGAATAAGTGATTTAGCAGCTTCCCAACCTTGTAGATCGTCGCCACCAGCAAGCGGTGAACCCTCGCCGTAAGTGATAGCCAAGGTTTGGTTATCGCGCGCGTGGATCATGTACTGGCCAAAGCTATCATCGTCGTTCGCGTCAGGGGATTCGAAGTAGACAAACGGCTCGCTATCTTCGCCTTTATCCATCTTCCAGCCCTTAGCAATGGTCTTGCGACCAATAAGAGCCAATAGCCATTCTTTGCGCTCGATATTTGCTTTTCGTTCCCGTTCTTCGTCTGACAACTGAGGAAAATCGTTTTCAATTGAATCACGGATGTATTCTTTAGCCTCGGCAAGCTCTGATACCGTCATAGCACCTTTATCGAGGTCATAAATCGCATCATTGATATACGACTCTGAATAAGTGCTAGGAACGTTTTGATTTGCTGCACCTGCAAACTCTAATGAGTCTTTAAACTCTTGGCTTAGCTGCTTAACAAAGGCATCAAGATCGCCATTGAAGGCACGGTTAATGATGAAGTCGCGTTTCTCTTGCTTAGTCCATGAAGCGTCCCATTGCTCGATCACTTGAGACGAACTACCACCAGCGTTTACATTTTTCGTTGCTGTATTCGCTGCTGGCTTGATAGCAGCAAGCTGTTTGCGTAGTTCTTCTTGGATTTCGTTCTGCGTAGCGATCTGAGTTTCCAAGCGCTTCTCTTTCTTGGCCAGCTCATCGAGTTTTTGTTCCAAGTCGGTAGCTTCTTCGCCTAGTTGCGCAGCTTGTTCATCAAGTTCTTGTGCCTTTTGTTGCGCTTCTTCCAATGCTTTCTTGTCAGCGTCTTTCTTGGCCTTAGCAGCGACAAATTTCTCGCTGTTGTTTTCAAGCAACTGCGCTAGCTTGTTGGTCACTTCCTTAAGGGATAAATCCATGTTGCCCTTTGGCGCGACTACGTGAGTAATATCGCGCGAGTTCATTAGAAAGCGGAACGCGATTAACGTGTCATCTGGATTGATTTTTAGCGGATCGTTATCCGGCGCATGGAACGCAATAGAAATGCTCTGGCCATCTGAAAACGGGATTTTCACCATTTGGACAGCAACCGCACCAGACTTGCGCGGTTTGCCTACTTCTACGGCTTCTACCGATAGAGTAGGGGTTTTACGTTCCAAGTGCTTACCGAATTGCTGAGCACGAAATTGAAGCCTTGAGGCTTTCGATTTGAACGCCTCTAACATCATTTGTGGCACAGGTTTGCACTGATACAAGTAGGTGTTCTCCAAATCCTCAAGTGACAATGCCTCTAGGATTTGATCGGCGTTTTTACCTTGCAGCACCGCTTCAATCTGCTCCGGCGTGAGTTTCTTGGCCAGATGGTCGATGCGATCCACAATCTTGATTTGATTTTGACTGGTAAACATCATGACTTTGCCGCCTCTAATTGTGCTTCAAGTTCTTTGGTTTCTTGCTTCTCTTGCTCTAATGCAGTTTCGAGATCTGCTATGCGGCGTTGTTCTTCTTCCAACTTAGTGCGAACGCTATCCCGAGCGGCTAGGGCATTGGTGTAATTGGACTGAGCGACTTGTTCAGCCGCTTTGGCTTCTTCAAGTCGCTTAGCAATAGAACGTGTAGCTGGTTGAATGTCTGAGGTGTCTTTAACGGCTTTAGCCGCTTTACGTGCAACTTGCTTGTCAAACTTGCTTTGGTTGCGCTTCATTAGGCGAACCATTTCACGCGCAAGCTCGCGCTCGTTCTTCACGCTAGGGATAGGCTGTTTAGTGCTGTTGAGTGTCATTTGGAAAATATCACCCTCATCACCAATAAACAGCGTCATTGACTGGCCATTATCAAAGAATAACTTGGCGCGTTTAACTGTCTCGCCGTCTCGTCTCGTTCTCTTGTTCGAGGCTTCTACGTCTGTAACAGTCGCACCAGCTTGTTTTAACGCAGTGATCAGACTCTTAAGGCCGCGTTCGGTCACGTTGTCAAAATCGACCACCACATAGTTATGTGACTGGTCTAGTGCAAACTTACTGTTGTTACGCAATTTCAAATTCCTCTGAATATGTCGTACAGGTAGGAAAGATTTTGTACAGCGGATTGATTAGGGAACAGGAGCGCTCAATCTTAACGTCCAGAATCCACTCGCCATGCAGCTTTTCCCCCGCTTCGAGTTCGAGTAACTTGCGATCGAACGTCAGGTATTCGCTGTTATGTCCGGCGTGTGAAAAGTCGAGCTTACGTGTGCGAGTAATGACGGCTTTTGGTCGTTTTTTACTGCGCAACGAATAGGTTAAAGTCCCACTCGTTATGGCTCGCTGAGATTGATAACCAAGAACGAATCGAATCACATCGGGATCGTCCATCTGGTTTGCATGCAGTATTTTTACTGCGTTTCGTTTAAGCAAAAATCGGTCAGCAATGGCTAGGCCAATTACTGCAAATTCCATCATTTGCCTTGCCCTCCGGTACTAAAAAATCTCGCTAACATTTGGCTAGCCAGCTTGCGGATAAAGTTGATCGAGTCTGCTCCGTTGTTCGACGCAATGAGGACAAGCGCGCTGGTATAACCAGCCTCCACACCCTCGCTTTCACACAAGTAAGCGACTATCAAACCGACCACCAACGCCAGCGTTAGCTCGGTTAAAAAATCAAGGAATCCACCAGCTAGACGTTGCTCGCGTATGCCTTGGAGATATGACCCAACACCACTGAGGACAGATAGAGCCAGTACGCTAATCGCAAAGCTCTCACCAACAACTGACACTGGCATTAAATCCCCCTTTTATATATTACCTAGCGAGTTTATTCGGAATAGTGGCTTTTGCTCAATAGACGGGCGTTACTTACTTTTGAATGGGTATTAAATAGGGCTGTTTTGCGGAAAAAAGTTAGATTTCAAGAGCCTATATAAAAAATAAGCCTCTCACCCAAAAGGCTGGTGAGAGGCTAATCCAAGCGTTTTGTTGCGCGGCAACGCATACAAAACTTCCAACGAGGATAGTCGAGTCGAATCGATATTTGACGAGGAAGATTATATAAATATTGGTTTTCGCATCAATATGCGCCCATGTTTTCGCATGCGAAAACTTTATGGGGTGCCATGTTTTAAAGTTCTCGCATGCGAAAACTTTTGCAAAAAAAGGGACAGCATCGTGTCCCTTTGGTTGATGGTTATGGTTTGATGTAGCGGATCGAGAAATGCGAACCCCGAATAGGCGTGGATGCACCTCTGTCTAAGAATTGAATAAGCTCACCGTAGTATAATTTTCCTACCCATCGACAAGTCGTTGGCACGGCATCGAAGTCGTTGGAATCACTTTGAGCCTCCGCTATAATTTTATTGCTTTTGGCGATTGCAGAGTACACAGTCGATGAGTTTGAAGCATTGCGGCGTCGTATCGCAGTCCATTCAATTTCGTAATACCCCTCAACACGAACATCAAAACCAGCAACCGGAGCGTTGTAGTTAATCAAATCAAACGGATCGAGGAAGCATCCTATCCAATTCTTGAACTCCCATGTAATGCCATCTATCGTAAGGTTGCCCTCTCTTAGCCCCGCATTACAGCCCAAGGCAACCTCTCCAGCGCGTGATGAAACACCCGCCAGTTTACTATCAACGTAGTCTTTACGTGCGAGAGAGTTACCAGCCGAGCTCTGAGGCGAACCTGCATATACATTGCCGTCCTTAATGTCTACATACTTACTGCGGCGGTTAGTGTAGAAGCGCATCCGACCCTCTGAATTAGATAGGATCTGAATACCAGAACGGATATTGGTGCCATCATAGTAAGAGGCTAACGCCCAATGCGCACTTGAACTATCTTTACAGTTGATACTGAATCCCGCACGGCCATTCGTCGCCCATGATGAATCCATAAAACTATTATCCATACGAACGGCATCATTCGAACCAGTCCAAGAACCCGCCGTAAACTCACCATCAGTACGAACCAGTGAGCTACCGAAAAAGATACCAGAAGTAAACTTTCCTAAATCATTGATGCGAAGCCAGTTGCCGTCTGTATTACGAAATGCAGCTCGCCCACCTAATGAAATGCTCTGATTGAGCATTACATCAATCCCTTTAACAAAGGTGAACGAGGAGTAAGAGTAAAAGCCGCTGGTGGCCTCTGTCTCCATGTGGCACCAAGATGAATTACGAGAACCAATCCAAGTTTTCTTTGTAGAGTAATCAAGCTCTAAACCCTTGCCATCAACAGAGTTAATTGCCCCTAAGTCTTTATTGTAAGACGTATAGCTAGTGACCATTCGCCCTTTGACAATACCCGCTGGCTGGCTTGCCCCCTTATTGCTAACGTATGGCGTTATGGTGTGACTACACATGTATCGAATAAGAATGTTCGTACTGTAGGCACTACGTGTTTTTACATAGATGGCGTAATTGTCACCGCTAGTATTTACCCAACCAAACTCACTAAATGGTAAGCCGCTAGGATGGTCTGTAATAACCTGACCATTTAGACCTTTAGGGTTTCCGTTACTGGCTCTCAGAATCATTTGATGTCGTGACGACTGATAGTGCAAGTCAGTGTTAAAGCCAGCACCACCAAAGAACTCAATAACCGCAGTAGAGCTTGATTGAGGCATCGTTACATTGGCAACCAAACACCAAGAGTTGTCACTACCTAAAGAGGTGCGCACAACCTCTGTACGGTTAAACGCCTCTGTAACGACTTTATTCCCTTGTACTTCGATAGGGACACTGGAACTAAGCTTTGATCGAGTCAGGTCTAACTTGGCGTCCCCTCCATTATGAGCACCACCCACCGCGATTTGAACGTAAGCATCCGACGAATTAGAACCGTTCGTTAAGTAAACCGCCCGACGATTACCAATCAACCCGTACCCGTCCAGCTTAACTTGCTCGCTCGATGGAACGTTATTACCAGCGCGAGTGCCTTTCACTTCAACACTACGATTCGAAGATACCGACTCTGTAGCGTTTAGGGAGCCGTATAGTGTTGATTCACCACCTTTGCGGATCTTTAATCGACTTGAAACGTCACTTTCTACAACCTCAAAGGTGCCATCGGTTTTCGTTTCAATATGAAAGCGCTTACCTGCATGACCTATGTGCAATTGAGAAACATTGGAACTGCCCTCATCAATGAGTAGGCCACCAGTCAATGTACCGCCTGACAGTTTTAGGTAGCGGCCATCGGCTTGCGCTTGCGTCATCTTTGAGGCTGCAAGGTCATACGCTTTCTTAACGGCACCTGCCGCCGCAAATTTCACATCGCTAGCATCATTAACCGCTGCTGTGAATGCGTAGTTCGGCACGTTTGATAGACCAACTTGAGCTTTCGTAACCTTGTGTGGGTTCGAGTTGTCTGATTTGTGTTGAGCAATGTTGGTTGTAATGGCCGCTACCGCATCTTCTTGATCCATGAGCGCGTCACCAAGCTCTTTGATTGTATCGAGCGCTTCTGCTGGCGCACCACCAATCAAAGCACTAATGCGGTTGTCAGTGTGGGTATTTGCGTTCGTCTCTGCTTGTTCTGCGCGGTCATAAGCTGCGTTACCGCGATTTAAACCCTCGATGCCTTTGTCGTATGCCTGTTTAACAGCACCAGCGGTCGCAAGTTTGCTGTTGGACGCATCTGTTACCGAGCTGGTGGCCGGATAGTTTGGTACGTTACCTAAGCCTACTTGTGCCTTTGTGACTCCGTGCGGGTTCGTTTTATTGCTAGCGTGCTCATCCACTTTTGTTGTGATTTCTTCACGCAATTTTCGAGCTGGACTACCACCAACTTGAGTCAATTTTTTTAATGCCATTCAGAAATATGCCTTTCTCAATTCAATGACCAGCAACTCCGACAAAGCGCCGGAGCACATCGTTAATGGGGAAGTAGGAAAGGAAAGGTCATGTTTACTTGAAGCCGATAACCGTCACGATGTCGCCAGCTTGTAGCTGTTCACCGAACGTGATTGTGTTACCAGATAGACTCCATACACCTGCGTTCTGCATTACGCCGCAAACGCTTAGAACAAGGATTGCTGAGACTGTACCCGCTGGCAGAGCCAACGTAGTTGATGCAGATTCGACAGTAATATCCACCGTTCGGATCGCGTCTTTGATTGAGGCGCCTAGACTATCCTTGGTGGCATACTTACCGTCAGATTCCGCTTTGGTGTATGACGCGCCGCTAGCTGCTAGACCGCTACGCGCTTGTGAAATGATTTGCGATTTAGTGGTGTTCTCAAGCTTCGCTGCGTTAACGGCAGTTGCGCCAGCGTCTAGTGCGCCCACGTCTTCTGCGGTTAGCTCGACGTTTGCGCTTAGCGCGTGACCGTTGATGGTGCGAGTCTTTGGCACTGCATTCACAACGCGAGAGTCGTTACCCTGCATCACTGTGTTAGCGCTAGTGCCGAAGTTTTTGTTGAATGCTGTTTTTTTCTCAAACGCTGGTTCCGCGCCAACGTCAGTCGCTTCAAGCACTACGTTACCGCGCTGACCATTAACCGACGAAACGGCATCAGTCGGTGTTAATAGTTCTTGCCAGTTCGCTAGTGTGCTCGCTGGTTGGCGCATAAGAACGAATGATTTACGCAGATCCGAACGGATTGCCATATCACCCTCTTGCGCTGTAAGAGCAAGCATTTCCGCTTCTGACTTAACAGGGAACGTTTCTTTGATAGCGATAGCTGGCAATTGGCCTTGTGGGATCTTACCAGTGCTATCTAGTGTAGCCACACCCTCTGCAACGCCTTTCTTGTTGTTAGGGATGTAGTCGTGCGTGTGGCTTGCTGGCGCTGCGCCCACATCTGAGTGAGTCAGAGTCACATCGCCCGTTAGTGGTTTGTTATTGATAGTGCGAGAAGTTGGGACAAGATTGGAGCGCGCTTCACTGACAACTTGTGCCTTGGTTTTCCCCTCTAGTTTTGATGAGTCTGTTGCGCGAGCGCCCGCTGGTAATGCACCAACGTCTTGCGCTGAAAGATCAGAAACAAGACGGTTGATGCGAGTTAATTTGTTTTGTGTAGCCATAAAAAATCCAATTTCGTTGTTAGTACAAAGGGCATTTATGGGGAATAGGGCTAGGGGAATTTGAAAACTGATTAGCCGACCAAGGTGATCTCCGTTCCTGCTGCAATTTCGTCAACAAACTGGATAACATCACCGTCCGGTGAGATGGTGTAAGCAATATCTCTTGATTGCTGCACACCCTGTAGGAACACCAGCTTAATCGCGCGTTCTTCAAAGACTGGTGGAACAGTGAAAGTATTCGACGTACTAGCGAAGTGGCTATGGAATACTTCCATAGGCGCGCCAGCGATACCGCTGTTTATGATGGCTTCAAGGTTATCGATATGCTCTTGAAGCTCGGCAATGATAGAGCTTGAGCTTAGTGATGGGACACCTAGAGTAATCACCACTTCATCACCCGTTTCAAGTGGTTCGGCTACTTCAACCTCATTAGTGTCTTTCAAGAATTGCCAAGCACTGTCTTTGGTCTGCACGATACCTTGGATAGACAATGAATCTACTTCCGGCACTTCGTAAGGCAATGCGATTTTTGTTTCGCCACCAGACGCAATGTACGGCCAATGTTCAACCGACTTGTTGTATGCAGCAGCAGCTTTGTCGTGAACTAACTTGATGGCTCTCGCAGTGGCATAAAGCTGATCGTTATCTACGTTTATCTGACTGGTTGCGTCCCAGTTGTTTACCAAGCTAAGGCCAACTTGCGCTTTGGTTACATGGTGCGGGTTTTCACGGTCTGCGTAGTGCGCATTGGCTTCGGCGCGCATCGCATATTGCTTATGTGGATCGGGATGTGAAACGTGGCCTTGTAGGTCATAACCGCCTTGTTCACGATCATCAAAGTTAAGGTGTTCACTTTTGAGTTGGGTAACGCCATCTGGCACGGTAGCGCGACACAATATCAAATGATGATCTTCAACCGCTTCCTGCGGAAGCACCTTAATTTCGGACGCTTCAATGTCTGACGCTAAATCGACTTGTTTTGTCTTTACGCCAAACTTATAGAACGCTTCGAGCACCACATAAGAAGTGGCACCAGCCGGAATCTCCACATCAACATCGTGTTGTTGTCGAACGGTTAACACATAGTCGTCGCGCTCAACTAACGCCACGCCAAATTGTTCACCACTGCTCACACGCAGTTTCATTCCACCAGCCGGAGCACATTCAAAACCACGGAAAATACCAGCGCGAACGATGCCGTAAAACTTACGGTTTAGGCTGTTACTGGCCAGTGGTTCTAGGTACTGCGTATCGGTGATAAGCGGTAGCGCTTGCCAGTCCGTTAGCAGTGGCGGGATGATGATCGTTTCTTCGAAGTTTGGGCGACTCATTAGGCACCTACCTGCGCCAATTGAGCGCTATCCGTGCGAGCCGTGTTAATCACGATTTCTATCGACAGACCACGGTCAGAGTAGATCCAAACTGGTTGAGTGACAGCCACTAGAATTAGACCGCCGCTCGCATCTTTCACGCCGACGCAAGAGAACTGGTATTGTTCATCTTCTGCTAGCGTACCCGCTGGCAAGTTTGCCGTGATTACGATATTGCCGTTCACATAGGCGTAGTTCGCCTTAGAACGGTAAAACACGTTTTCAACGGTTGTCTTATCCAGTGGGATAGGCATGCAGCTAGGCTTGCCCTCAATTTCTTGGATAAGGTCAAAACCCCATTCAAGATCGCCAAATTGGAAATAAGGCTCAGTACCATTGGTAGGCAACGACGACAAGGCGCGTTCGTCGTAATAACGGTTAAGCAGTTCACACTGCGATAGGACTACTTTTTGTGTAAGCACCTTTACGACCTCGTATAAGTCGTGGCGCTTTAATGGGACGGGGAATAGGAATAGGGTTAATAGTACCGTCTATCAATGGAGATCGCATCTAAGGGGATCGCATCCATTCTAGGTGTACCATACATAGGGCTAACAGGGCGTTCTTCCTGTGTCGTCGTTCCAGTCTGAACGAAATCCTGTTTATAGCTCGGTGTTGATTCTATATCGGTCGTGGTCTGTTTTCCAACCGTAACATGGTCAGAATAGTTAGGTATTTCGACCATATCCATGACTTCAAATTCAATAGAATACAATTGGCCATCTAAAACAATTCGTAATGGGATAAGAGGATGCACCACTCGCTTAATCTTCGCTTCGAATGCTCGAATGGCTTCCTCGGTAATGCCGTCCTCACCTGCAATGTCGTTCAAAGGGATGCGAATAGCACCGCGACTGGTCAGGAAAAAGTCGCTCGGGTTTAGTCCGTTTTGCAGCTCCAACTCTGACTCGGGAACTAAGAACGTGCCGTATGGAAATCGCTCTTGGTCTACTGGCGCGTAGATTCGTTCCCACTTAACACGTAACCCTTTAAATTCACGCGCGAGCGTTGAGATAAGTGGATAAATGGTCTTTTTAAAGTGAATTTCGTCCTTACGCTGCATCACAACGTGTGGCAAGTCCTCATCGGCCACTTCGCCTAGTGGGAAGATTTTTCGCAGCTCTTTAATGTCTTCTAGCAGCGATTCTTTGTCCATTTCGTACAGTGAAGAACGCGCTTTAAGCTTTTCAATGTATGACTCTACGTGAGTTTCAATTGACTCTGCGATCGCGCTTGCTAAATCTACCCAAGCGGTTTCCTTTTGACGCGCCTTGGTTAGCTGGCCAGATAGCCATTTTCTGAAGTCTCCAAATGCCATGTTTTTCGCCTTATTGGTGTAAAAGTTTTCGCATGCGAAAACTATATAGTATGTTGTGTTTTAAAGTTCTCGCATGCGAAAACATCCGTGTCTTTCTTGCTCCGTGCGAAAACTTCTATGAGTAATCGAAGTTCAGTTGAATGGTTGACGCATTCACATCTAAATAGTGGTAAGTATCAATCGGGATGCGGTCAAGAATCCCAATAACTTCGACCTCAAACTCTTTAATGCCCAAAGTCACGTTGAGCTCTTGGATGACATCCCAAATTTGGTTTTTGGTAATGCGCTCATTGCGACTTGTCTGTTTGCCAAATTTCTCATCTAACGCATCGGCCAGTACCTTTGTCGCCCATTCTGGATTTGAACTTGGGTAAAGCTTACCTTTGACCGTCACGGTAAATGGTACGTCCTTACGCTCCACCAGCTTATAGCGCTCGTTATAGCCCTCTCGGCCAGCGAATAGAAGTTGGATTTCCTGATTCAAAATCTCGTCGGTTTTATCGGCAGAGTAAGCACAAATAAAGATCGTATTGATGTTGCGAACGTCCGGCGTTCCTGTGAGTTTTTCCTGCTCCGCTTCGCCCCAAATCGACAACCAAGTAACACCCGAAATATTGCGCTTAACAAAGGTCATGTAATCCGAGTCCCACGCTATCTGCTCGTCATAGATTGGCGAGTAAAGGGCGTTGTTTCGGATTGATTCAATGTCTTCCGGCTCTGCACCGCCGATAATGCTGGTGGACGTTTTGATTGAGAGCTGGTCTTTATAGGCGCTTTGAATCCCCATATCGATAAGCTCTAAATACTGCGCATCGAGTAGGGTAGTCACACCATTAGTCAGCCATAGCTCAAACTCAATTACATCGCCCGTAGCTGGCGCGCGACCGTTATTGTTGTTGCCAAAACGAACGCCTAGCTGGTCGGTTGGCTTGTAATACTCCATGTAGGCTTTGGATTTGCCGTCCGTATTACGAAACTTAAAGACGTGCGTCCATTCTTCTCCGTTCACACGCACGATGATGTTATGAATACGCTTAGTCAGCTCTTGAGGGAACGCCACGGCCAACCAGTTTTTTCCCTCATCGACCGTGTAGGTCATCTTGGACACTTCGAACTGTTGCACCTCTACTGCGGCGCTTTCTTGCGGCATAAGATCAATGGCTTCCATTAGCGTATAGCGCAATTGATTGTCAGCCACGCATTGGCTGTATTTCGGCAAGGTAACGCGCTTTGTTCCGGTATTGGTCACTAGCGCACGGCCTTTCGATGGCGCTGCTTTTCGCCCTACATAGCCCTCAGTTTCAGCACCCGCCAAAATGGAGGTGCGTTTAGTGGCTAGCGTTAAGTAGGATTCTTGCAATGCACGGCTACTGATTGCTGCCATGCGTTCAACAATCTTGGCCACAAATAAGCAAAGGTAGTCAACGAACTGCGAACCAATATGACGCGACCACCAGCTTGAACCAGCAATCGCCTCGTTAAAGGTCTTTTTGACTTCTTCTAACTTGCTCAAAACGTAATACCTCTCTCCAACGTTTGACCGTTCACAACGATCGTCAATTTGTAGGCATCGATACCGTTCACGCTTGGCTCTACGGCAATGCCTTGAACCACCGCGTCTTTCACGTCAATTGGGAGGGTTAATAGGATTGAGTTTTCGATAGCTGCTGCTGTGGTTTCGTTTATTGGTTCATGCTTGTATGCCCCTAATCTGTTGCCCCATTTTGGAGCGCCCCAAACTTGGCCTTGAGGTGTATCGAGCCATTCAGAGACGCGCGCAACGATCGCGTGTTTCTCATCGGCTACTTTTACACCGTCAATATCGACCCGTAGTAAGTAATCAATTTCTTGGCTCATCTATTACTCCATATCAGCGCTTTGACGCTGTAACGAACGGTCATCAAAGTTGAGAGGAATAGAGCCGCTAGCCTTAGTGGCTGACGCTGGCTTGTCTTTGCTTGAGCTGCCGCTAGGCGCTGCAAAGATAGTGGTCGGTTTGTTGTTATCACTGCCGCTAACCGCGCGCCCAATGGCATCCAGTGAATGTTTGCTAAGTTCCACGGTTTGAGGCTTGCCGCTCTCTTTGAGGTCTTTCATTGCTGCCTGTGCTTGCAGCTCGCTAACTCGCTCATTGCGTTGAATGGATGATTGAGTCGCAACCGTCTTATTCGAGGTGTTTTCGGTGTCCACTTTCACCACGGATTGAGTGTCCGTTTTCTGGTTACTTAGCTCGGTATTGATGGATGATTCATGGCTGGCTGTGGTCACGCTGTTGGTTTGCGTGTTGTTTGCAGCCTTGGTTAGTGCGGCTACGGCCTCAGCCTCTTTACGGCGTTTGATCTCCGCATCGACGGCGGCCACTTGTTCAGCTTTCTTATCTGGCGAGTAAACTTGGCCAAGCTCGGGATGCTCGACCATGCCGGACATATCCATGCCTGTTTCATTAGCCACTTGCACACGTTTGTCCTGGCTAATACGTTTTTCTCTTTCTACAGCTAAGTAAGCTTCTTTGTAGCTAATCCCTTGCTCGCTGGCCTTTTGCGATACCTCTTGAGAGGTCACTTGAATTGAGTTTTTCGCATCAAGTTCGCGCATGGTTTGGCTGTCATTGGACGCTTTAGCAGTGTGGTAGGCTTCGGCGCTTTTAAGGTGTTCTTCTTTCTCTGATTGAGCTCTTTCACTCTTAGAGTGATTGGTCTCGCTTTCGAATTTAGAACTCTTAGCCGTTGTTTCTCCCTCGATTTCGCCGCCAAACAGCTTGTAAATGCCCTTGGCCATATCACCAGAATCAAAGGTCAATGCTTCCTTAGCACCATCAAAACCGAACGCCCCAAGCGCCGAACCAAGCAAACCAGCACCGCCACTGACTAGGCCACCCAAATCGAGCGCGTTTGCCAATGCCATTGAGCTTTTCTGGCCAGTTGTCGCCTCTT
Organism: Vibrio sp. 1641; assembly: GCF_033339995.1. Taxonomy (NCBI): domain Bacteria; kingdom Pseudomonadati; phylum Pseudomonadota; class Gammaproteobacteria; order Vibrionales; family Vibrionaceae; genus Vibrio; species Vibrio sp. 1641. Next base: position 59,121 of record NZ_JAWOVP010000012.1, on the reverse strand, counting down.
GGCCATCTTTGAGGTTGAACGTCTCTTTCTGTTTGTCTTTGTCAGTGAATCCGCTAAACGCATCGTAGGCCATTAAGGCCGGAGCAAGGAAAGGGATCGCCTTGCCAGCAACAGAGCCGATTTTAGACATACCTTTAAAGGCGGCACCCGCCATTGATACGCCCTTGTTGGCCACGTTCGAGGCTTTGCTGCCAATGCCTGACATTACCGATTTGATTCGGCCACGTTTGCCACCCGCTTTACGGCCAGCACGTCCACCAGCACGGCGGCGTTCAAACATATCGCCAGCTAGGTCTAATAGGCCACCTTGGCCATCGTTCGCCACTGCTTTGGTTGCCGAAATCAGATCATCGAGCTTATCTAGTACATCATCGAATTGGCGTTCACGATCAGCACTCGATTCATGGAGCACTTCAAGCATGTTTGCTCGGTAGCTCTGTTCTTTGGTGTTTTTGATCTCACTAGCTGTGCTTATCCGGCTAGAATCACTCCCAACAAGATTGACAGGCACGCTACCCCTAGCATCATCACGGCTAGGTCGATCACTAGGCGTAACTTGAGTTGAGTGGTTCGTCTCGAACGAATCTTTTGTCGCTGATAGTTGTTCATGGCTAACTGTCTCTATGGCTGTGACGGCCTGACTGTCTGCCTCTGGCGCTTGTTTGCCTCGGGTAAAGAGTCGGCCTAGTTTCGATTCTTTTAGCTTGCCCTTGGTTGAGGTGGCTTTTTCAGTTACATCATCCAATGCTTCTTTAGCGTCTTGCCCCAAGTGATAAAGCTCTTTAGCGGAGTAGAAGAACGAACCACCAGCCGCAGCGCCAGCCGCATCGGTCGCGTCGTTTTCTTCCTGTAGGAACTCTTTCACGTTATTGATGGCCAGTTGCTTAAGGCTGGTGGCCACCTTGGCAAAAACGTTCTGGCTTTCCTTTTCCGTGTCGGTTTGCTTTTCAATTTGGCGCTCTAATGCGGTTTGCTGTGCGTTCTTGTAAGCCGATTGCTCTTGCTTACTCGCATAGCGACCATCGGAGCGTCGAAGCTTGCCGTTAGCGTCTTCCCAATAGCCCTCAAACTCTGCCAGTGCGTCAGAGACAGCCTTTTCTAACTTCTCTGGCACATCATCAAGGATTGAGGTATCCAAACGTTCAGAATTGAATTCTGACGCTTCTACATTCACGACAAAGGGCGCTTGTTTTTCTGGCTCGCGCGCGTCCTCGCTTTTCAGCGTGTCAGCAATCGACTTTACGCCACTTACAGAGCTGCTTTGCTCGATCGCTTTGGCGTCCGGCTTGGCTTGTGTTTCTGCTGACTGACTAGGCGCAAATGACAACTCAATTTCACCTGTACGCTTGGTCTTGGTTGCACTTGGTTTAGGTGTGCCGCTTGATTGTTGTTTTAATCCTTTTTGTGGATTAACGCTCGGAATAGTAGAGACGTTAAGAGAGGCATTGGAAACGCCCTCAGTTACCGCCTTTTCGATGCCCTTTGCATCCACTGCAAGGAAGGCCTTTTGTTGGCTCGTTGGTAGAGTCTTGCCATCGAGTTTGCGACTAATCTCAGATAGCACGGTCAGCTCTTTGTCACTGGCTCGCTTCACTGCATCAACAACCAGTGAAAGATCAACCTCTTGTTGGTTTCTGTCCATTTTTCACCTTGTCTTGGAGCGCTTTATCTAGGCTTATGGCCATCGTTTGAGGTGTTTTGAATACCGCATCGATAGGCTGGCCACCGTAGATCGTTAAGTTCTCAATCAGTACGTTCCAACCAACGTAATCAAAACGTTGTAATGAAGTCGTTATGCCGAAAGGGTAAGAGCAACGTTCGAGTTGCTTCACCTCCTTGCTCGATAACTTTCTGGCACTGCGGAATGGTGGCGACTAGGTAGTAACGCCCCTCGTCGTACTTGGTGAGCAATCCGTGACGCGCATTGCGTAGGCACTTTTCAACCTTGGCAAAGGCCACACGAAATTCCGTGTTGAGGTACATCGATTTCAATAGGTCGATTTTCCACACTAGGGCATCGTCTTGGTCTTTGGGTTGATCTTCGAACGTTAGGCAGTAGGCCAGCTCAGTGAGCGCCATGTGATTCGCTTGCTGCTTCCATTCAGCGCTGTCCGGTTCGTACTGGTCGCGCTCATTGCGAATGTTCTCAAGTTGCTCCGCTTCGTAACCGGTTAGTGGTTTCACGTTCGCTAGGTATGACTTGCCTTTCACGCTTAAGGTGATCTCTTGTTTTGGCAATCCATTGAGCGCTTTGGCCGATTCCATTAGCTCGCCCATATTGAGATCGAGATAGTGAGTTTTTTTGCAGTGCTCGCACTCATAGCTAAAGGGAATAGTGCCTAGCTCGCTGGTGGACATAAAAATCCACCACAATGCTGCGCGGCGATCTTCACCAGTCCATAGGCCGCTATCACTCATAGGGCGCTTACTGGTGTCTTGCATGTGGTTCAGATAGCGAGTTGTGTTGGCTTCCTCATGGTACTCGTTGAGGTCGCAGAACAATAGAGCGTCTTCCACGGTTGGGACTCGAAACTCAATCACTTCTGAAATGTTACTTGGTAGTGGAAATGATGGAATGTGCATTACAGTACCTTGTTACCTACAGACATAAATTTTTGAAGAATGAGCGGGAATGACTGGATCTGGTTGCCGTTTTCGCGTGAAAACATCACGTTGCCAATCTTGGTAGGAAAGACTTGATAGCTCTTATAGAGTGACTTTTTGCCGTCCTCATTGAGCGTGAATATGTTGATTTTGAACACGTACTCTTTGGGGATGTTGAGTGTGCCGTCTTGGTTTCTGACTTTCTTGATTCGGCTTTCAAACCATTTAGAAACAGTCAGGTTTTGGTCATCACGAACCGTTAGCGTGATTTCGCCAACACTGCTGTATGTAGGCAGCGCAATAGAGCCCGAACCGACTTGGAATGAATCCGCATCGATAGAGCCAGCACCAAAATCAATATCCTTTACGTAAATATCAAAGTCCGTTGGCGCGTCCGGCGAGTCGATTTCTACCGCCCATTGCCAGCCTTGCAGCCACGGCTTATTCATAAAGTTATTGGTCGCGCGTTTGGCGAGCTGCATGTATGGATTCATGGCCACCTCGCTTAGAGCAACGATACTGGTGGAACAATGGCACGGTTCGCGCGCATTGAGTTTTCAATCTCGGCTTTACGTGCGGCTAAGTCAGGTTCGGCAGCAATATCGGTCACATCCAACTTGCCAGCGATGGCAATACGGCGTTGACGCTCTGCGTTCGGGATAGTGATCAGCAATTCCAGATAATCGCCAAGCAAGCTAATGCACGGCGTTGGAAGCTGGAACGAATCAAACGGCTCATTGAGTACGTTTTGCATGTACATCAATGTCAGTGGGAATGTTTCTGCGCCCGTTAATTTCAGTTCAAGAACGTTGCCCCAAACCTCGCTACGCACATAACGGCCACGGTCATCTTTGACCACCAGCCTTGCAGCAAAGTCGGACGGTAATTCAAACTGATTGCTATCGGCTAAGTCGCTTTGGTGGATGCGGATTTTCGTGGTAAATCCGGCAGTCTCTTGGTACTTGGCCAGCGCTTTACGCAGTAGGCTTAACAGCGCCTTTTCGTCGTCGTGCAGCAAGACAGGGAATCTCGTTTTCACGTCTTCGAGTAGTTCAGTTGGTGTCATGGCCACTCCGGTAGTGGCGGCGCATTTTGAGATAGGGGATAGGCTTGGTGAATCTTAAACTAAACTAATGGGGGAGGCGATAGATTATCTTTCTATAATAGCTCGGCACTTCAGTTACTACTGGTCGTATTTGGGTCGGGTAATACACATTTTGGTTGTCGAAGAAACGATAGACCCCAGTTTCTACCTCAAATCCAATAACTTGCTTCTGTAGGCTACTGACATAAATTGTTTGTAACGTCCTTACATCAACCAACCTCAGATCAATGCCTACATTAATGACTGCTCTTCTTACTCCACCTCCGATTAATCCAATAAATATGAAGGGGTTTGATTGTTATCAAGACTTATAGAGGAAATGATGTGAGTGTGGTAAGGAGCCAATACATTATTAGTTTAGCAACAGGAAGCTTAGCGTTAGTGCTTAACTTAGAAAGTGTGTATGAGTCGTTGAAGGATTAAGAAAACACTTCTTAAGTGGAATCAAACATAGTACAAGCGTATGAGTAGTGATGCTGCCTGAGTTGTTGGCACCCTGGGTAGAAGATACTTCTTGTTTACAATTGTAAAACACCCTTGCAAAATAAATAATTGTGGTAAGCAGTAGCGGACTCATTTGTTAAGCCACTAGCATAGTGGGCTTCTTACAATCAACGGCGAAGCTAAAATCAGAAAAATATAAAACTTAGCACACATGGTGTATCTGTTCGTTGCCATTTGTTACTTGGTGACGTTTTGAGCATTAGAAATAATTTTTTGTAATTAGAGGGTATATATGGCAACTCAACTTGAAGAGTTTGAGCCGTCGGCTTGTTTAGATAAAAAACAGTCTATACAAGCCTACATCGATGAAGCGGCAAACACTGGTGAGCCTGCAATCATTGCAGACGCTTTGGCGGCTGTAGCAAAGCAAAAAGGTATCGAGAACACTTTACACCCACCTGATAATCCATCGTTGTCATCGTTTATTGCATTGGCAAACTTGTTGGGGGTATCTGTTAAGTTGGGGATCAATCGTACATGATAGCTTTAAGCTATTCCGGCTTTTCGGCAATTTCTCTGTAAACTCGTATCTGATTAGAGGAGCGGGAAGTGCGATAGCTGTTTAATCTGAGGTCGATTGACTATCTACATAGGCTTTTAGTGTTTCAGTTGCCGCACAGCAAAGCATGTATGAGAGCATAGAGCGGAGAATCTACATTGTCTCCTGAGGCGCGTATTGGAATTACCTAAATCATTGTGACATAAACACTCAACTTAAGTGAAATACCGAGCGTTGCGAACCTAGCTTTAAACGCTTTGCTAGGCATTTCTCATGTAGTTACACGGACCAATCTTACGCGGCTGCAACCCATAGCCCTTAGCTTCATAGATTTGAAAAATCGTGTGTATTACATAAAGAGGAATAACTAACTCTTCTTTTTTAGAATTTTGCTGCTAAGCCATTGAGCAACGCTATCACAAAAATAACCATAGCACCGTAAACACAAATCCCAACGTTTGGTATGGGACATACCAAACGTTGGGAATCAGTCTTAAACGTATTGTTATACAAATTTAGTAACTGTATCTAAAACCGAGACTAGCATTGATCCCACCACCATCGCCAATTTGATCTTGATACCTTTTAATACCGCCATGATATGAGCAGGTACCAGAACCGACGCTATCGGATTCAGTACCGTCATTACACTCAGTTGGTGAGGTCAGATCAATGTGATAGCGATAGCCTACTGATAATTCTGCGTTCCAGTGCTCAGAGATTGAGTAGCTCCCTGTGAAACCTACGGGAAATGAAAGAAGTGTATTAGTGTTCTGGAACCGTTCATAATCGATGTATGATATGCCAACACCCATGTTGAATAGTAAGTCTAATTTTTCACCATCGATTAATTTAAAGTTATAAGCCCCAGAAAGATCAAAATAGCTTAGATCATCAGAGCTATTCATCATATCTAATTCTAGGTATATAGTTTTGTCTTCCTTCCATGCATATCCAATCGTTACGCCTTGAGCTGATGTTGATATTTGGTCGAATTCTAGTTGTTGAACTCCATATTCAACGTATGGACCAGAGGCAAATACGTTGCTACAAAATAATAACGAGGCAAGCATTAGATGTTTATTCAAAGTATTACTCCTATATTTGAGGTAAGCTTTCCGTGTTGTATGTTTTCTGTGCTTAAATATTTGTATAACGCTCTGCTAAGGGGTGAACAGCGTAATACTGAAGACGACGTATGCTACCTTAAACACACAAAGCACGCATAGTAAAAATGCCACGTGTTGCGACTCAATCTTGAACGCTTTGTCATGCGATTGGATCACGATAATTAACTTTAGTTATTACTTACATTGACATGTGCAACCTTGCTTACTATCTGTTAATTCAGTCATTTATGACTAGGAAGCAACTTAAATCAATTAGGAGAAAAATACATGGCTGTGAAACACACACCAACAGGAGTCGTACATAAAGGCGTTAAAGGCGGAAATACTGGGTGTGGTACTGATACCAAGAAACATTCAGATCATTGGCAAAATTCACATGAACGTATTACGTGTGATAAAAATGGTTGTAAAAACTAGCCGATATTCTCACTTAATGTATTGAACAAGTCCTTTGGGGCATTATTCGTGCCCCTTTTTGATCCTATCGCATAACGTCCCTTTAAAGTTCTTGAATAGTTTTTATGTGTTTAGTCGGCTTTGTTGCGTAATTCGGTCAGAGAACCCAACAGCCTGAAATTGAGTAATTCTTATACAACATACTGAGTTGTAGGCATACCAAGCCCTATAAGTTTGTTTAGCGCTTTAATAATGGCGTAAGTCTCACCAACCTGAGCATTGTAGTTTCTCAGGCTTAACCACCCATCTAACAACTGCTTCACTCGATACATTGCTGTCTCTGATAGTGAGCGTTGATGATAGCCGTACCGCTTTTTCCACTTATTGTTGGAGCCGTATAGCTTCTGGCAACCTACCGCTAAATTCCTAGGGTGACCATTCTCCCAAAAGGCTGCCCCTTCTCTTGGAGGAATGAGTGGAAATTACAAGACTCGGAGTAAGAAAGTTCCTTTGTTCTTAATTGTTTTGGCGCACTTATGAGCAAATGAATGCTTCGAATTGAGTTTCAGATCGGCCTACTGAAAAGTTAACTATTCGAAAGGTTTTGAACTTTAATTTCTACCGACAGGCATTGGTCACTGGTATAAAATCTTGTTAGTTTTTTAGGTAGTCGTTAAGGGAGCTACTGAAATGAGAAATACGAGCCTGTAAGGGTTGGCCCCATCTTAAAACTAGAATTTCTCGACCCGTTATCTATTAATGAATAGTAAACTTTTTGGTGCGCTTGGTATCGATAGAAGCTCTATAGATGGCCCAATAAGTGGAGACATTACCATCAGACCATTTTGGCTAAGCTTACCATTGCGTTCGGTACTGCGCCCGATTTTTGGTTGAACACCCAACACGCTGTTGATGTTTGGCAAAGTCACCGTGCTATTGAAATTATTCAGCAAAGCATTACACCTCTTGTAACTACCAGATAGATAAGCGATTGACTCCCACTGCCTGTGTGCAATACTGGATGCATTAAACATTTTTGAAAAGTTTCACGGTATGAGCAAAAAGATTGCGGGGGTTAGCCTCCCACCAGCAAAACCTACTGATTTTATTAAAGTAGTAGAGCTAATCGACAAGCTAGACCCAATTAAATACGGTTTTGATAGTAGCGGTAATTACTTGCACTGGAATGACTTCCAGTACCGTTCAAAAGAGTTTAAAGGCGACCAAAAGGGTTACGCTTGGCATGCCCTAAAAATTAGACGTGGCCTTAACGACATTTCGCTTTTTGATGAAAATGGCAATCCGTTCCAGCTTAGTGCCGCCAGTCTCGACGCTAAGCTATTCCGCATCGATAAACAGCTTAAACTAGAAGATTTGCCGCTATCTGCTCAAGACAAAAAGGCACACCTAGTGAAAAGCGTGATTATGGAAGAAGCCATTAGCAGCGCTCAATTGGAGGGAGCGGCCACAACGCGCAAGGTGGCCAAGGAAATGCTTGAAACAGAACGTGAGCCTAAAGATGACTCCGAACGGATGATTATCAATAACTGGCGTTTGATCATGATGGCCGATGAACTTAAGGATGTAGAGCTCACACCAGAATTGATTAGCGGGTTTAATGGCATCGCCACCGATGGAGTGTTAGAGAATGAGCACGTTGCTGGCCAATACAGAACGGATGCCGTCATGGTTAGAGACGTGGCCACTGGCGATATTATTCATGAAGCGCCAGAACATGAGCACGTTTTGAAGCTCATCGAGCAACTATGTGACTTCGCCAACACCGACCATACCACCAGCACCAATTTTATTAACCCAATCGTTAAGGCTTGTATTCTGCACTTCATGATTGGCTACATTCACCCATTCATGGACGGCAACGGGAGAACGGCTAGGGCGCTGTTCTACTGGTTCATCCTTAAGCATGGTTATGAGAACTTTAAGTACGTCTCGATCTCTGCGCCACTTAAGAGCGCGCCAACCAAGTACGTTAGAAGCTACGTTTACACCGAAACGGACGACAATGACTTAACGCACTTTGTGGACTACCAGCTAACGGTCATCATCAATGCGATTGAGCGCTTTAACGAGTACATCAAGTCTAAGATTGAAGATACGAGAGAGGTGCGCGAACTGCTAGACGACTCCAAGCTTAAGGGTGTGTTGAAACTGCCGCACATTGTGATTCTGGCCAAGGGATTAGAAACCGCCGGACGTGTCTTTTCAGTTAAGGAAATTCAGTCTGATTTTGACGTGTCTCATACCTCTGCGCGCAAGTATCTTGAGAAGCTGGTGGAGCTGAAATTGCTGTTCAAATCAAGGGATGGCAACGAGAATACCTACATTGCACCAGCCGACTTGAAAGATAGGCTAACCAAAGCTTAAGAGCATCAAAAAAGCCGCCTAACTGGCGGCCTTTTTGTGGGGAATAGAATAGGCTGGTTTGGCGATTAGAAATCTACCCAGTTGTATTGCAGTGTGATAGCTGGCTTAACAAGTGCTGCTGAATCTTCTGTCGATAGGTCGATCACGTCTGAACGTACTTTTACGTGCTCCAAACGGAATCGATGCGAGGTTGCACCCTTACCCTTAGTTGATTCAGGCGTAGACTCGATAACGACAGTGACCATTTTCTTTTCACGAACGATCTCACGTAGCATTTCTAGCACGGTACCTGTGATCGTTTCTACGCACGTCACCGCGATTTCGCCTTTGTTCTCAAGGGCACCATTTTGGATGTAGCCCAAGCCCATTTGGCCAAAATCTTCTACATCTGCACGACCCATTGCTGGAAACTGAGTCGAACGCACCAAAACGCTAAGATTAGGGTATTCTTCGATTTTCATCTCGAACTCTGTACCCATCATCTTTTCGCCAGCTTGGACGTTCTTCGTGAATCTCTGTTTTAAGAAATTCATATCGCCTTTTGCGTTAAATGCTCCGGCCATAATTACACCTATTCTATTGGAAGTGGTTTGGAATCTGTGACTGATTAATCATTTGCTTAGGAGCGGCGGTAATAGTTACCGTGTTGTAAGCGAAATTCCCGTCTCGCGTCTTAGGTGCGTTAATGTCATAACTCACCTCGCTAATACGCATGGGTAGATTGAGCGCTTTGCCAATCTTGAATCGCGCATCACTTGGAACACGGCCACCAAGGCCATCGGAACTGACTGGAACAGTATTTTGGAGCTCGGGACTTATCATCTGAGCCAGGTATTTAATGGGATCATTGACCTCTGATTTGGCATTGGTGAACGCGACAAATTTCAGCGTTGCTGTGATTTCTGGTGGTTCGTTTCCTTGCCAAACTTGCTGACTGTTCCATAGTGTTTTACTCGTCTTATCCGACACGGTTTGTGCGACTGAAGACGTTTTATCTAGGGCATTGATGTTACCCACGGAATCGCCCTCAAACGGCGCTTCCCATATCGCTCTAAAGGCAAGCTGACACTCATCAGTCATGTAACCAATGACCGTAACCTCTTGACCGCCTATGACTTGTGTAATGGCGCATTTATTGTGGATAGACACGCCATCATCATTAGGTACGCCGACAATTACAGCCATTGCTTACCCTTACTTGTCCATACCGCGAGAATCGCGCATGCGGTTAGACTTTTTGCGAGCTGCTTTAGCCGATGAGCTGTGAGCTTTCGCGCGCGCTTTCTTAAGTGCTGCTTTTTGTGCTGCACTCATACGGCGCTTACGGCGATTCGTTTTGATGTAAGTTACCTTGCCATCACGGATCACTTTCTTAAGCGCTTCAAGCATCATGGATTCACGAACGGCGAACTCTGCAATCGCTTCGTCTGAGTCCACGTTGTCTAGGCCACGCTCTAGGGATTCAAAGATGCGATCTGCTGCTTCTGGATCTTCCAGTGCTTCTAGCATGTCGCCCTCTTTTGGCTGGCCAACTTGAGCAATGAACTCGCTAGCCGCTTCCTGTAGCGATTCGTATAGTGCTACTTGGCCATCGGTTAGCTCGGTATCGTCATCGCCACCAGCCATGCCAAATAGCATTGCGTCTAGGTTGTCGATTGAGCTGTCACCACCGTTAACCCACTGAACACAAGCCGCTGCTGCGTCTTGGCGAGCCATGATGGTTGATGCACGATTGATGGACTCAAGAAGTTGATCTTCTGTTACAGACTCAAAAAATGCAGTTTCAGTTTGTTCCTGCTCGGCCACTTGTGGCATCACAAATGGGCGAGCAAGAACAGAACCCTCAGAAAACATTGATTTCATTCTATTCTTGCTCTTATGTTGATTAACGGATTAGTACAGGTTCACCAAGGATTCGACGCGCAGAGCCAGTTGGACAGAACGACCAAGTGACTTTCCAGTAGTCGATTTCCACTTGCTTAACTTCCAACGTCCAAGCGTTCTCGCCGTCTTGTGCTGGATTACGAGGTGTCACTAGCGCACCAACGGCTTCATAGCCTTCAAGGATGCTGGCCATACCGTCAGTTAGACCCTCAAGCGTTGCACCGTCAGGTTGGTGTTTTAGGCGATTACCTAGTGCGTAGAAGTCGCGTGAGATAGCGTCAGCAATAGACACGACTTGCTCAAAACGTAGGTAGTTTTCAGCCGCAGATGACGTTAGAGAGTCATCAATGAACAGGTTGCCGTTTTCGTCTGTGCCTAGTTTGTTTAGACGTGCCTTGTACATTTCTTGGTAGTTAGGCTCGCCAGCACCTTGGGTTGGTTTTAGGCCAGTACGTTGGATAACAGCACGTTCAACACCTGCTGGTGTGTAGTGCCAACCGCTGACCGGAGAGGTCTTAGCAACGCCAAGCGCTTTAGCTGCAAAGCCGATACCCGAGCCGCCCCATACCGCCATGTTGCCGTAGAAACGACACTTAGCTTGGTAAGGGATATGCACGAATGAAGCGCGATGGTTGTTGAAGTTCAGACCTTTTTTGAACTCCAATGCCGCTTCGTGCGTTAGGCGAGGATCAATATCGAAGTAGCCAGAAATGCGTTTGTCTTTACAGATTTGCGCTAGGTCAGTGATTACCGCTGTTTCGTAGCAGCCCAAACCACAAACGTAGTTGTAGCTGTAAACGGTAGTGCGTAGTGCTTTCACTGCTTTCTGGTAATCTTCAGCCGTAATGTCGCTAATATTGCCGTTGGTTGCGCCAGTGAATTTGGTTTGAGCAATTGCAGTAACTTCGCGTTTCGCTACTTCTGCATCGATACGACAAGTTAGGTACTGCGAACGTTCTTCAAGAACAGTCTCAATAAACGCAGCGCTACCCATTTGGTCTACTGCTGTAGGCTCTAGGGATACAACCCATTCTTCTAGCACTACAGAGCCACCAGCCGCCTGTTCTTCCGCTAGGGTAAGAGTGAACATGCCTGCGCCGTAAGTCGCTTCGTCTGCTTTCGCAAGCGTGATAGAGCGGTTGTCGGATTGAGCACCGTCTTTGATAGCGATCGCTAAAAATTCGCCATCTTCAAGTGACAGGTCAGCCGAGTAGTTGATTGCTTCATTTGTGATCGTTACTTCGTCTGCTGGTTTGGTTAACTTGATAGCTGGATAGGTAGCCGTTTTTGGTACGACACGAACCACAAGGCCATTACCGCCGCGCAAGGCTTCATCAAGAACGCGCATGCCGTCAGCCAATTTGCCAAGGCTTGAGTGGTAAGGCTTACCTAGCTTGTCTAGGAAGTTAGCCGCCGTTACCGGAATCACTTCGAACGGCTTACCTTTTTGAGACACAATCACACCGCCAAACACTAGCTGGTTAGAGCCAGTGCCTTGCTTAGGTGTCGAGTCAGCGTTAATTGGCGAAACCGCAACTTGTGAGACGTTATCCATTGAAAATTCAATCTTACTCATCTTCTGTCTCTTTCAGCGTTAGATCCTGTGCTGCAAGCTGGTCTACAATTTCTTGCAAACCCGCTTGAGCAATACCTTTCACCGCAATCACGTTGTCTTTCGTCATTTCGGTTAGTTGCTCAACCGTTGTCACACCGTGGTTAATCAGGGCTTTTTCAACGCTCGCGCTTAGCTCAAGTGCTGATAGCGCTGTGCCTTTGTCGCTGGTGGCTGTGTCTGGTTTCGTTTGAACTTCTGGTAAAACCGTTGGCTCAAGGCGAACCGAAACGAGGCCGTTTGGATAGGCCGCTTCCACTTCGTGTTTGAAGCGGTTCACGTTGAAAACTGAGAGAGGGAAATCTTTGGCCAGTGGCGGCATAACGCGACCCTGAACCGTGATTTCCTTTGGTGTGTGGTTGGTGATTAAAACGATCGTTTCTTTCATCGAATCCCCCAAGAGCGGCAGCCCGTAAGACTGCCGCTTACTTGCCTTATGCCGCTGCTGCTACAGGAGCTTCATCGATAAGTTTCACGCGGTAGAAGTAGTCTTCTCCGTCGAATGGATGGATTTCGCCGTAGGCCAGTTCGTATAGCGTGTTAGACGCTACTAGACCTTTACCGATTGGATGCGTGTACATGGTTGCTGCGATTGCATCACCTGCTACGTAGCCCGCTTCTGAGTGAGAAGAACCGCGACCGTAACAAAGCATGTCGTTCGTACCGATCACTACCGGACACTCGAACACTTTCCACATGCCGAACAACTTACCTGCGTAGTGGATAGCGTTTTTCTGTTGGTAGTTAGCCGGAGCTACGAAATATGGAGCACCTAGTGACTTAAGGATTGTTGACGCGCCAGTACCAGCAAAGATACCTGTCATGCCAGTTGTGCGAGTCGCTTGTAGGATCTTCGTAGAAACGTATAGAAGAACTTCGTTTAGACGTTCACGATGTAGACGCCAATCTTCACCAGCCGATACGTAGATATTGAATGTTTCTTCGCGCGTACAAGCAAAGTCCATATCTACTAGGTGGCGAGTCGCTTTTTCCGATGCCAATGTGTTGCGCATGTGGCTCATCTGTAGAGATTTCAGATCTTGGCCAAACTCGCGTTGCATTGTGAACATCGCTTGAATAGTCGCGTCTGCTGCGATTGCGTTTTGACGTGGGCGCAGTGTGCGAGAGTCCATGTCGTGATCGATCGTTGGGATCAGGTCAGGACGTCTTTCAATGTCTACTTCGAACTCGATGTGCAGAATCGTCCCTGCTGGTAGGGCTGATGTTGGAGTGACGGTAACTTTGCCTTTTGCATGGTCTATCTGACAGTTAATAACCATACCATTGTGAGTACCTGTCATTATTTGACTACCGTTGCTGTCTAGGTCGCGAGCCACACGTTTATGGTTAATAAATAGGGAAACAGATGTCTTCGTGAATGGGATTTCAAACTTGGTGTGTTGTAGGTCAGTCTTAGAGTCAAAGACGTGGGTTGTCTTAGTGCCGTCTGGTTGCTGTTCAGAGACAAACTTGTAGCGCTGACGCATAGACGAGTATTGGCCAACCGTTGCTTGGTCGATTTCAGTCCCCGCTGCGAAGTCACCAAAATTTGAGCCAGTGCGGCGGTAAACTTTGAAGATCTCAACTTCGTTCGCACCTGCTGGGATCATGGTTACAGCGTCAAGTGTTGCTGTCTCAAGGAGAACAGGAAGCACTAGGCCAACCATCTTCGCACGAATTTCAACACCCTCAGATGTTGATAGAGATTGACCGATAGACTCAAGCATCATTGCGCCTGTTGAGCCATCACGCTTAGCACCCTCTAGCGTCATCATGTTACGCATAGTTGCGTGAGCTGATGCCATTAGTTCATCACTAGGTAGGTGGCCGTAAGTCTTTTCGTATTCTCGCACCGCAGACTGCATGCCTGATACGATGCTAACCGCTGTTTCTTGAGACACTGACTCGAACATAGGCTCATTCGCAATGGCTGACAAAATAGCCGCGCCACGAGAATTGTCGTCAGTTAGAAACATGCCTGTTTGTGAATCGAATTGGGATTCGATGCACAGATTACGCATTGCTTGAGCGCCTAAATGAATCGCCTCAATGCGTTTGTTGAAGTTAGAACGTTTATCTGCCATGTAAATAAACCTTAATTATTAATTGATTGTGTTCGGAATGGTTAAGCGCTGAAAAGCGGTAAAAATTCGCTCGATTTCGGATAGTAATTAAGATTTATTTCGAAAAAAATAGGGGTAAAAGCTCGCTTAACTTATTGTTATATAATGAATTTATTTCTTTTTGTGCGCTTTTGTGGGAATGGTAACGACAGGGGATTTCTATGTCGTTGAACGTGTGTTTTTGTTGAGAGAAAAGGGGATAGGAAAGGGCATCTAAAAAAAAATTAAAAAATTTTCAGTTGTTATAGGGTTCCTGCCAAAAAGCCGAACACGTTGCTTAGTAGCTCTTGTGTGTCAGTCTCTAAGCTTGGAAGCTCAACCCCATAGAAAACGGCCAAAAAGTCACGAACAATGAGTTGATAAATGACCACCAGCGCGATGCTCCACATCATAGCGGCGCGTCCAGTACGTACCAATGTGTAAGAGCTGGCCGCTTCAAGCTCTGCCAGTTTGTAGGCAAACTCTTTGCGTTCTTCGTCACTGGTAAACACACGATCACCAAACTCGGTCAGTTCGTGGATAATGCCACCTACTTTCTCGCTGGTGGCGCTCTTAAATAGACTACTTGTAAACACTTTTGCTAGTCCCATCATTAGTTGCTCTCTTTAATGTGTTCTGCGAACGCTTCTGCCAGTGCTACGGCTAGCTTTTCGCGCAGTTCCAATCCCTTTTGTAACGACTCGTCGTTAGACAAAAAGAACGGCTCCAAAATCACGGCTGGCATTTTGGTTTTCATCAAGAAACGCCAACCGCGAGTATCAGTACCAGTGTTCGAGATAGGCTTAAGGCCACGATCACGCTGTCCGATAAGTCCAGCCACCGCTTTTTGTAGACGCTGAGCAAGTGCTTGACTCTTGTCCGACTTATGCCAATGCAATGTCTCTGAACCTTGAACTGACTTATTGGCCACGCTGTTACAATGTAACTCGATGGCATAGTCAGCGCCCGATTCGTTCACATCACCGATCATCCGTGAGTAGGTGTCTCGATACATGATCACTGGAAGAATGTCTCGCTTATGTAGCTCGGCGGCCAATAAGCTGGCTAGGGGATGATTATAGCCATACTCATTCATTCCGAATGTTTCGTTGTAAGCGCCGCCATCTTTAAAACTATGGCCAACAACAATACAGACTTTTTTCATTTTATAAATTCCCAAACTTAGCTTAACTAATATGCACTTAGGTGTTGACTGTGTTCGGAATGGTAAATATATTTGCTTTACCAGATCGGCATCCCAATCGACTGGTGTCAACCAACGTTGAAACTTCATTTTTAACCTTTGTAATAGCTTCTTGCGCCGCGAACACTTACCTCGCGGCTTTTTTTTGCCTGCAATTTAGAAAAAAAACCAGCGCGAACGCTGGCTTTGCTTGGATTATGGTCGGTTTTGAACGGGCTCTATCTTGTTTGATTTGAAGTAATCAAGAACAGGATTAACTCGATAGGGTTCTACGTGGAAGCTGGCCATCACCTGATCTTTACGCATCAAGTAAAACTGATTTCCGCTGTATCGAACCGCATCAAATATCACGTTCATTCTGCACCCATCGTACATGTATTCTCCCTCAACACTGAGGCTTTTGCGTATCACAAAGGATAGTCGCGCTTTGGTGGATTTAAGCTCGTTTCGAGCTCTAAATAGGTTAATTGCTAGTACGATGATGAGCGACATTAATCCGTATAGTTCATATGCGTTTAAATAAACTGAATAACTCATTTTGTCTTTTTTCTAGTGCGAATAGGAAAGGGATTAGCAACAAAAGAATTCTACAGTCTAAATACCTCTGCTGTCGCGTCTTTGATGCTCGTTTTTTTCGTCTGGTTGCTACAAATGGTAAATGAAATCGACTTAGTGAAGTAGCCTAACGCTAAGGTGCGTTCCTCTTTCGACGCAATAATCATTGTGTCAATCACCGCGCTTGAGCTGGTCATGCCACCAGCAAGGGGAGCCATGATCTCGTTTAGCACATTCGCTTGGCTTTCTAGTTCCGGCGGCAAGTCTGGTGGCGGTAAGGTTGCACCGTTATCTGACTCACTGCCGCTTGTTGGTGGCGTTAATGCAGTATTGATTTGCGCCATAAGAGATACGGCTGCATCCACATGGCCAGAAAGACCATTGATCACTGCCTCAAGCGCTTTCAGTTCTTCCTTGCTGGTAATTGGCAAGATACTCGGAGCGGGTACGTTGTCCTCTGTACCATCAACCTTGTGTTTGATGTTCACACCAATAGACACTTGTTCGAGGTCGGTTGGATCGGTGATCAACACTAGGTGCTCATTCCATTGCGTTAACGTGGCCACCGTTGCGCTCACTGAGTCATTCAAACCCTTAAGCGTTACCACTAACTGCGATGCGCCTTGGTAGTCCTCAATATCCTCGCTCACGCAGCCTGATAGCTTCCCTGACAAAGTTTCACACTTCACCTTAAGGGATTTGCCTCGGGTAAGGTTCTCCGCTTCCTTAAGGCCGCCTACGTCTAAAAACTGGCGAAACTGTTCGATTTGCTCTTGTGTGTCTAACATCAAATTGCCTCAATCAATCGTCATCAAGTCGTTACCGTTTACCAGCGTAGCGCCACACCCAAGGGCATCGCCTACCACGGCGACCGGAACGCCATTAACAGTAAGTTTTGAACTACCAGTAATAACGCCTACGTGCGGCGGGTTATCTGGTTTTACGTGCATGACGGATATATCACCCGTACCTAATACATTGATTCCATTCACTGTCAGTAGTGGCTGGCCAGAAACAAAAACACCTGGACTAAAGCCACCATGACCACTATCCACACTCCCTACAATTCCTACGGCTGGCATAGTGCATTACCCTAATGTAAATGGAGCTGCGGCAGCCTTAACAGCGAACTGGCCACCAGCATCGATATTGACGTTACCACTCGCTTTAATGGTCACTTCATTGCCCTCTAGGTTGGCTTTACCGGAGGCTTTTACGGTTGCATTACCACCCGCTTCGATGTTCGCATCGCCTTTCACTTTGATAGTTAGTGCGCCTCCGATTTGCTCCAATGTGTTCCCTGTTGAGCTGCGAAACGCATTGCCCTCGACGTGGATAACACATTGGCCATCTGGTGTGATTTCAATGGCCGTGCCGCTTTGGGTATGCGTTACTGAGTAGCCGCCTTGATGCGTGATGAGCTCGCGCAAACCAAATCGCACAAAGAGCGCATCTTTGCGGTCATAGGCCGGTGGCTCGGGTTCTCCATCGGCTCGTTTAGGCTGATAGGCTTCTCCGTTCACCTCGCTTGGTAGGTACGACTCATAGTTAGGCGCGTAGTAAAGCGATCCGGTAATACGGGGATAACGGGTATCGCCATTTCGAGGAAAATCCACCCAAACCAGATCCCCTTTTTCCACTGGCACTGCATGGCCACCACTCGGTTTTGCACCTAATGGCAGTAGAAACTCGGCAAAAGGTAAATCCTTATCGGGGATTGCATCCCAATAACCAAGCAAGCGAACGGATACCATGTACAAGCCTTTCGGATGGACGGTATTTACCACTTCGGCCTGATAGCTACCAAACAAGCGGTTAGTGACGTTGGTGCGTGTTCTGTTCTCTGACGAATCGCTCATAGGTTGCGTACTCCCAACTCGATACGACACTGATACCGGTTCCCACGTTGGCAATGGGCGACACGGTTCATGATTTGTTTCTCTGGCATGGACTCATCTAGCTCGGTAGCGGGTAGCCGTTTATGGAATAGCACTGAGCACACCGAAAGAGGCATAAAGGCGGTATTTCCGGTAAGTTCCACATCCAAAATAGGGATGATGGCCATGTGTTGATTATTCAGGGCCTTGGCTTGTGGAACGCTGACCATGACCATCGCGCCCGAACGTTGGCCACCTTGGAAGCCCTCGACGGTATCCCAAGAGGCATAGTTACGGTTAAGAACGCGCTCAAACAGGGCTTCCTCTCCGACAATGGAGTAGTTTGCAATGCTGTGCTCTGCTTCCTCTGGATTCGACTGTTCCAGCTTGAATTGCTCGCTCATATCCATGTTCTTGAGCGACTTAAAGTGCATAACACCACGGCAGATAAACGCCACTGAGCCGTAATCTCTGGCCACTGTTCGAATTAAGCGAGACTTAGTACCACCAGCATTTAAATGGTACGTAGCGCCACGCTCAAAGCTGTCACATTCGATTTTTAGCTCGGGTAACAGCTCGGCCAGAATGTCTTTAGGCTGCATTTCAACAAAGAATCGAGGCGTTGTGACTGGCTCTTTAAGTAGGTGCGCATCCTTTTGGAATGCTTGAACGGTAAGCATACCGTCAGCGCTGGTGGACTTGGCCACAATGAATTTTTCAATCCAAACCTGATCGCCTCGCTCGTTCACATCGGCCATCGTGACCTCGATCTCTGAACCGCGCTTAATCCCGTAGTCATCCCGATAAACGGCAGCCTGATCCATGATTTCCATAACCACCTTATTGCCGTCCATCGAAGCACACTCAATGTAGGTAAACGAATGAATGTGCTCGATAGGGATGTCATTTTCGTTGGTGACAACTTTTTGGGCGAGAAAGTATTCTTTATTACTCAATGACTCGGCCTCCCATACCAATCGCGCCCTGACGGACAGTGATCGACTCGGCCTCATAAACTTCTGCAATCACTTCAAAAGAGATTGAGGAAGCAAACAGGCGAGTATTTTCATGGTCTACTTCGGCGGGTTCGGTCATCGCATCTTTACGGCCACGTATCTCGATGCTGATTTCCATTTCAGTACCCGCGAGCATGGTTTTCGCTCTGAATACATGCTTACGCTTGCCCTTGGTATGACGTAGCCAAACCATTAAACCTAGCGCTAGGCGGCTAAGGGTAGACTGGTTCCAAGCTAGGGCATTAATGCGGTAGGTAAGCGCGACAAAGGACTTATTAATCACGGCATAAGGCTGGCCTTGTTCATTGGCCAGTTCGCCATAGTCAGCAATATCGACGTACTCCGCGCCATCAACAAACCCAATCACCGGATCGCGCGTGATGTAGCAAACAGGTAAAAGCTCATTACGGTTTGCTTTCACCTTGTCGCCCAACTTTGCCGTTAACTTAGATAGGAATGACACTGGATCGTTAAAGTTGCCGTAGTAAATCTTTCTCGACTTATCACGGCCAACAAAGCGAGAAAACTCACTGTTCTCTCGCCGTTTAGTGTCAGTCACAACTAAGGAATCAAGCACGTTCTGGAAAAAGGCAGCTACCGCACGGTCAATGTCGGTTAGCTCTGTGTGTTCTACCTTGCCATCGAATGTCACTACATCGCATGGAATTTCAAAGAACGTCTCATCCAGTTGCATGATTAGTCCTCCAAATCGTCCAGCTCGTAATACTTACGGCCTTTAACGATAGTGATGCACTTATCGCTTCGGTGTAAGGTCACATCGAACTTGTGGAAGTTGCTCGTTAGGATAGGTAGGTAAGCCGATACAGGCTCATTGCGTTGGTAGCCGTCTCGCGTTTTACGGCCTTTACCGGATCGGTTGCCCTCATAGATTTGAATGACCGCGCAATCAAAATCAATCTTGGCCATGTCTGCGATCGCTGCATCGAGATCTTTGCACATGTTAAGTACGTCCGCGCATAACATGACGCAAAAACGGCGTTTTGAGCTGTCAATTTCGGCAATATTGTTTACTACGCCTTTCGCTTTCGAGTTAGGGTCATAGTGAGTGACCGTCATGCTCTGCTTGTGGTAGTTGGTAAGGTATTCTTCTGTTAGGTCGGGAAATTTACCACAACCAAAGCTAAGAATGCTGTTCGCGTATGACCAGTTAGGCGCAAGTCTGCTAAGACGCTTTGCACTGACTGGCACTTGCTTTCGGCTAGTCTGTAATGTCATGCCCACTCCATGATTGGAGCGGCGCTTTAAGGATGGGTTGGAATAGGGCTGATATTAACGTTAAAGCTCGACCACTTCACCGTCTTGTATGTATTCACCTATGTAAAATAAAACAAGATAAGCACTACTTTCAACGGAGTTAACGCTCATTGAGAACGGTGAAGGGGTAGTAAGGAACGCTTATAAATAGAGTTACTGACGGTCGTATATTTCGTTTGTGTCTCTCTGCTTTTCTAGTTTTCGTCATTCTTCATGAACTGAACCTGAATTGAAATCTCACACTAGGTTAAGACGTTGTTATCTACGATATCAAGTAATTTTCAATTACACGATATAAAAAGTTAAGGGACAATATGGAACCAGTAAGCATCATCGTTATTACACTAAACGAAGAGAAACGCATTGGGCGTCTGATGGAGGACTTGAGCAACCAAACCCATAAAAAATTTGAAGTTATAGTAGTTGATTCAAACAGTGATGATACTACGTGTGAAGTTGCAGAAGTTTACGAGGGGTCGCTACCGGCATTAACCATTCACAAGATGGAAACTCGAGGTGTTAGTCTTGGGCGAAATACTGGAGCTTTATTAGCTAAGCACAATCGTTTGTTATTCTTGGATGCCGATGTACGCCTGGACCCAACCTTCTTGAGTAGTGCACTTAGTCAACTACAGAGGGAGCAACTTGAGGTTGCAGGAGTTTACATGAGTGCAAAAGAACTCCCGTTGGTGCATAAGTTGGGCTACGGCTTGTTTAACTTTGGTATGTTTGTTACCCAGTTCACGTTTCCTACTGCTGTTGGAGCGTGTATTTTCTCCACGAAACAAGTGCACCAAAAGCTGGATGGCTTCGATGAGCAAATAACTTTGTGTGAAGACTGTGACTACGTTAAACGAGCTAGTAAAACATGGCGTGTTCGCTTTCTTCACTTAACGTTTGGTTTTGACCCACGTCGATTGGATCAAGATGGCATTTTCAAGATGGGCTTTACTTACCTCAAAGCTAATGTGCGCCGCTTCTTGTTTGGAGAAATGCGGAACAACGAAATGGAATACAAGTTCGGTCACTACAAGTAACAGTGAGTTGTGAGCATGGTTGAGGGAGCAAGCCTCTTTATTGGAGCTTTGTTGGACGCACTGATCGGTCCCAACTTGTTCATTCCTGGAGAACCATTTATGTTGGCCGCCGGTCATCAATTGCAACAAGGCATCATTACTGGTGTTATGGCGGTTTTTTTAGGAGGTTTTTTAGGCGATCAACTGAGTTTCATGATCGGCAAAAGAATAGGTGGGCGTTCGCAAAGAAAACTTATTCAATGGCGTCCTGGTTTACGTCGTCACGTTGCGAGGTGTCGCTATCTATTGTGGCATAAAGGAAACTACGTTTTATCTTTTGCCCGTTTGTTGGGGCCTCTTGCGTGGGTGGTTCCGTTTATTGCTGGCTCTCAAAACATTGATTGGCGTCGATTTACGCTATTCTCGACGATCGGTTTGTTACTTGGAGTGGGGCAGTTTGTTGCGTTGGGTTATATCGCTTCTATTGGTATAAAAAAGTTTCCATTGATAGAACATATTGAGCGGTTCGTATTAGAGCATCAGCTGAGCCTGTTTGTGCTTGCTTCGTGTGTAATATTCTATCTGATTGGCCGTAAACTGAAGTGGCGATTTATGTTTACCAAGCTTACGATGTTTTTTTTCGTATCAGCGCTCTATGTTAACTATGCTCATTTTTTCTTTCGTGCTGACGATCATCAAGAGCTATACCAAAGTAAAACGACATTGATGGCTATGACTGAGGTATCGCTTAGTAATTTGAATCTTAAGGTTTACCCAGGTAAGTCTCTTGTGTTTGACGCGCAAGCGATCAATGTGATGTATATTGGAGAGCATCCCAGAGAGATCATGGAGGAGCTTGGTTGGATTGAAAACAAGACCTTTTCCTGGCATGAGCTTGAAGTAACTGACTATCTCCAGCTGTTAAAAAAAAACACGCCGCCAGTGTCTGACCTTTTTTGGAATAATGTTCCACAAGAGTTAGCTTTCCAGTTGCCGGGTAGTTTGTTAAAGCGTAGTCATATTCGTTGGTGGCAGGCGGGAATCGATATGGAGACGAATAAGAAAATTTGGGTTGGCGCTCTGAGCTATGATAATGGCTTGTCTTTGACACCATATTCGGGGATCGTGACGATTCTTCACCGTGTTAACCCAGATGTGGACAAAGAACGTGATAAACTCGCACAACAACTGAGAGCGGCTGTACCAAGCAAGAAGGTTGCATTGATTAACTATAGTAAACCAGTAGCCCTTGATGAAAATCATGACTACTTTACCGATGGGCGAGTGCTAGTTATCCAAGAAGAACTTTGAGAGTAACGTAAGGTCTTATTCTTGCGAGTAGCTAAATACACCTTAATCTATAAAAGCTCTTTGTGCCTGTTTTGGTTACGTTAGGTGACTATTTGAGGACAAAATTTTCCCAGCCTAGATTACCTAGTCGTACTAGTCCAGATAAGGGCGATTTTATCATTTTCATTACGCCTTAACTTGCTAGTTTGTTATCACAAATAGAAAATATAAGGCTATAGAAGAGACAACTGCAGTCGTTAGATAAAGTGATTTGTAAAGTTCAATTTTTGCTTTTCTGGGTAATTTCTTTCTGAGTTTAGCCCAACGAGGAAAAGCTTCATCTGTTTCGTCTTGTTTGAGTGCACGAAGCTCCATTTCTGCAAAAGAATAACTAGTTATTACCGCAGACAACATAAAGGCTATTGATGTATACGCAAGCTGTTTATCCGAAGCATTTTTGAAAAATGAACTTAGCAATGTGATTTGACCACCTGCCACTGCAGTATAGAATGAGGCCATGTACTTACCATAATCAATTTGTAATTTAGATACTTCTAATGAGTACATCTTATCATTATGACTCTTCGTCTTATTTATGTGATATCTGATATATACCTCCTGATTTAAAGCCTATTGTGTGCATAACAGTTTGGTTGGGTTTTCGACATGGAATACGAGAATCTTCATGCAGCCTTGAGCACGAAAAACGATGCGTGGAGAACAGTCAAACGCTGGATATCAAACTTAAATGCTATGCTCTATCACATTTAAATTATTACTTAATGCATCAATTGGAATTGGGTGACTTAGATAAAACCCCTGAGCTAGTTCACAGTCTAATTCCTCAAGAACGTACAGCTGTTCAGGAGTCTCTACCCCCTCCGCAACCACCTTTATCCCCAGCCCCTTTGCGATATTTACGATTCCGGAGGTAATTGCTCTCGAACGATAGTCAGTAGTAATGTCTTTAATGAAACTTCTATCTATTTTTACTTCATTGACGTCTAACTTATTGAATATGCTAAATGAAGTATAACCAACACCAAAGTCATCAATAGAGAATGTTACCCCATACTTCTTCAGTCTTTTTACTTGTTCTGCGCATTGTTCGATATCGTTTAACGTGGCTGTCTCTGTGATTTCAAAACATAGGTATTTCGCAAAGTCAACGTCTTGTTTTAGGTGATTTTCGATGCAGTACATGCATTCAACACTATTTAGCTCTGTAGCCGAAATATTGACCGATATGTATTGGATAGCACGTCCCAGGAGTTGCGCTTCTTTAAGTTGCTTTGATGCTTTTTTGAGAACTAGGGCTGTTAGATCACTACAAAGATTGTTCTCTTCTGCTAGTGTTACAAACACAGCGGGCGATATATTTCCATACTGATGATGTCTCCAGCGAGATAGCACTTCAACTCCAGTTATTACTTTATCTTTTAAACGATACTTTGGTTGATATACTATTTGTATTTGTTCTTCTCTTATCGCATTACGCAGATCTGTAATCATTTTCTGTCGCTGTCGATCTTGCATAGCGAGTTTCTTGTCGTGATATTGGGTAGTGTTTTTCGTGATTTTTGCTTGAGCAAGTGCGTGTTTAGCTGATGACATGAGCTCTTTAGCACTTTCACCATCAAATGGATAGAGCGCAACACCAATAGAGCATGTCAAATCAAGGCCATGACGTTTTGAGTGTTGGTTAAATTTTTTTTGAACACGTGTTAGATGTGTGTCTACTTGGGTTTCGCTGTGCATATGAATCAGGCAAGCAAAACCATCAGAATGAATCCTCGAAGAGAAAAGTGAAGAGGCGGCAGTCGAGTTAATTGATTTTGCGATGTCTTTCAGAAAAAGATTGCTTTTTGTAAAGCCGATCCGGTCTGCAACGGATTTGAAATTGTCTATATCAAGAAGAAACAAAGCATAATGGTCACTCTCTTGTGTCCTATCGAACTTTTGTTCTAAATAGCGAAAAAACACGTAGGGGCTATGCAAATCTGTTACATAATCAATGTCATTAGCGCGCTCGAGCTCTTTGTTGTTCTTCTTAATCAACCCCGACAGCAAAACAGAAGTAAACACAACAAATAGCATTCCCTTTAGTGACTGAACCAAGGTGTATGCCTGTAGATTTGTAGATAGAAGTTCTAGCGCTTTGTCTGAGAATAGTACCCATATTGACGCAAATACAGAGTAAGATAAAACGAGTTTAACGGAGCTGAGGGAGTTCTTTTTCATATAAACCAATCTATTGCTGGCCCATCGCTTGCAGATGAACCAATATTCATATTGGTAAAGTATCATTACGTTCCATATCAATCTAGTAATTTATCAATATGGTCATATATAATGTTAAATTTAACGTATTTCCTATCTACTTAAACTAGTCGCTACATTAATAACCTCCAACTTAAGCCCTTCCAATATTTTCTAGAATTTATCGGCTATTTGTAGAAAAAGTGGGGTTACTTGGTATCTCTGTCGACAGCTAAGTAACCTGGATACAACGGTCAATAAAGGTGGCGTATATCCTTGCGAGCTATCAAATCTATTGAAAGTTGGTTTAACGGATTTTCAGTAGTACTTACAATCATTTCGAGCAAATCAGAGGATGACTCAATTTATGGAAGGTATGGGTGAATCAAAATGGGTGAGAGATAAGTTAAATTTAAGGCAACTCATTCTATTTTTGAGTATTTTTAGTATGTTAGTCACCCTTCTGAACGCTTTTTCTTCCATATATCGGGTCCAGCATGAGCTCATTGTTACTAACACTATTGAATCCAATCGTGTTTACGCTGAAAAAATGGCCGAAATTACGGACATGTTCATTGAAGCAAGCTTGTCTCAACTAGAGTACAGTGCACTTAATCTTAGGAGCAGGATGGGAGATTCAGGTGCGTTAAAACAAGAGATAGAACGATTAAGACTTCAAACTAACTCTTTTAACTCTGTGGTCATCGTTAATGCGAAGGGAGTCATTGTGTCTGTATCACCGGAAGCAATACAAGTGAAAGGCGTCCGGTTAACAAGCGAAAGTTCGCTACAATCATTAAATGCTAAGGCTCCAATCATCACTAATCCTTTCATATCCCCTGCAGGTAATTATCTGATAAGTATTTCTCATCCTATCTTCTCAGAACAACAAGAGTATTTAGGGTATATCAGTGGTTCTATTTATCTCGATGAGAGAAACATGTTGATGAGTATACTTGGGCAACATAGTTACAACGATGGGTCATACATCTATGTTGTTGATAAAAACCAGACATTGATTTATCACCCTGAGCCCCAAAGAGTTGGAGATGTGATTGTCAATAATGAAGCTATAAATGATGTTGTTCAAGGAAAGAAAGGCGGAAAAATTATCACCAACTCTTATGGGCTGCACATGCTTTCTGGATACGCACCAGTTTATTCTTCAGGATGGGGGATAGTTGCTGAGAAATCGGAAAGTTTGACTGTTTCCATACTGAATGAGCAAATGTTGAGTGTGCTAATAGAAACCTATCCAATTGGTGTTGTCACACTATTAATGATATGGATATCTTCAACTTTTATCTCAAAACCGTTATGGCAACTAACTAGTGTAGTCAAAAACTTTGACAGTCGTGCTTCTGCTCTAAGAGATTTAAATGAAGTAAAGCCTTGGTATTTTGAAGCGTCACACCTGAAGCGTTCGTTTGTCAGTACTCTTAAAACTGTATCCAATACCATTGATCAACTGCAGATCGACACCTTAACTGATTCTATGACTGGGCTGTTAAACCGCAGAGGTTTGGATAAGGCTATTGAAAATTTACGTATACAAAATACTCCATTTTCTGTGCTCGCCTTAGATATTGACTACTTTAAAAAGGTCAATGATAACTTCGGACATGACGCTGGTGATATCTTACTCAGGAATGTAGCTAATTGTATCAAGGTTCAGGCTCGAGAGGGGGATATTGTCTGCCGTTCTGGTGGAGAAGAGTTCATGGTCTTTTTAATTAGGACAGGCATTCGTCAAGCTGAAAACGTTGCTGAAAGAATTCGACAATCCATTGAATTAAATGAATTTGATATTGTTGGTCACGTGACGATTTCTATCGGGGTGTCTCAATGGTTACCAGAAAGTGAGCCTATTAACGCTATTCTGAAAGGAGCTGATGATGCTCTTTATCATGCAAAGAATAACGGAAGAAACAGAGTTGAGGTACATAAGGACAAATAACCTCATTAACCATTTTGTCGCTTACTTAGATTTATTTGTACATCCAAACGTTACGCACACGCATAATGTGTAGTATCTAAACGTACTTTCTAGTTTCTCACGCGATTACATTAGGTTATACCCGTAGTTGGACAAAACCATCCAGCCTTGTGAGATGCTCCTTTGTCATCTCGACAACACTGCAAACATCTCATGAATTCTAAAAGTAACTTTACAGTTAGCCTTTGGATTAGGTAGTTCCCACTTTAAATCAATGTGTTAAATTTCACAGAATATGCAACTCATTAGATGTAAGCTTGTTTTGGTTTGTCATGTGAAGGTGAGTTTTAAGTCATATTTATGAACCTATGCTCGATCTTACACTTATAGTCGGTTATCAAAAACTAAGGTATTTGCAATGCAAAACATAAATGTATTTATAAAAGAAAACGTCAACCAAATAGCGCATAAGGGCCTTCATATCGCACCAGATATTCCGGAGAAGAAACTTAATAATGCTGCTAGGTCGATGTGCCTGCAAGATACCATCGGTTCCGTCGTTGCGCTACTTGATAGTACGGTATTCGGCAGCGGTAAAGACGGCTTAGTATTCACTGGTGAAAAAATGGTTTACAAACCAGCATTCGAGTCACCTGAAATGGTAAACTTTAGCGATCTCGAAACCGCGGAATATGTCCGCAATGTAACGAAAAATGATAAAGGTAAAGAAAAAATCACCGAGTACACCACAGTTACCCAAAAAAGTGGGTCATCCTTTAAAATTGAACACATCAGTGAATGTAATCTCGAGAAATTAGCTGAGTTCTTAAACACTATCAGCGGTCAATTTGATACCTTTGAAGAAGAAGAGCAGTTAGTTGCACTATCTGAAATGTCAGAAGACCTCAAGGTTGCCTATTTAAAAGTTATCGTGAACATGGCTTACTCCGACGACGGAGAGGTCGACAAAGATGAATTTGCCCAGATTCTTCTGCTCATGACCCGATTAGAACTTAGCTCTGAATCACGTTTTGCGCTAAGAGAGTACATAACCACAACCGGTGAACTAGAGAGCTTAGAATCCCTGATACAAACAATCGATGAAACCTGTATACCTAGCCACAATAAAGCAGTAAAGATATCTCTCGTCAAAGATCTGTTCAGCGTCTTTATGAGTGTGAACAATGGTCAGCATGACAACTTTGCCTTCTTTAAAGAGAATAACTACTTATTCAATATTAGCGATGAAGAAGTTGAGCTCATCATTGATGCACTCAAGCTCGACTTCAGGATGCTCAATGATGATTTTAGTGACGATGCACTTACTCGTGGTATGAAAGAGCTGGGCGCAAAAGCGGGAGCTGTGGGAGTGCCTTTGGCGGCAGTTTACCTTTCTGGTTCAGTCGTTGGTATGTCCGCTGCAGGTTTAACGTCAGGTCTTGCAACGCTTGGTCTAGGCGGTGCATTGGGGTTCTCTAGTATGGCAACTGGCATTGGTGTTGCGGTCCTACTAGGTGTTGGTGCGTATAAAGGTATCAAGCATTTAACAGGGGCTAATGAGCTTGATAAAACCAAACGCAGAGAGCTGATGCTTAATGAAGTTATCAAGCAGACCCAAGCAACCGTGTCACACTTAATGGAAGATATTAATTTCATTACCACCAAGTTGAACGAAAGTGTTTTTTCTCACGGTGCTCAAGACGAAAAAGTAAAATTGCTTTTGAAAAAGGTGAAGCAACTAACTTCAGCAGGAAATGTGCTTACACAGAAAGGCGACGCGACTCGAAACAAGTGCTTCAAGCTGAAGTGTCCAACAGAGCTTAATCACGAGAAACTTCAATCACTTACTCGTGAAGCAACAAAGCAGCAAATTTACACAGTAATTATGTCTTTCTACGAAGAGAAAGTCGTTGAGCGTGAACAAGACGGCCAAACTACAACCGTTAGTGTACTCACCTTAAAACAAGATATTTCTACTTTAGAAATGGAAAAACTTGCCAAAATCTTTGAAGCAATTGGGTATTTCAAAGCAGCTGACGTGATCAAAGGTAAATTATCAGGGATATTTTCATAGTGACTAAGCCAGATGAACATGTTTCGGCAATGTTGGTGCAAAAGCACCAACTGGATCAGTCGGAAGAAAAGCTGAGCGAACTGGATATTGCCCTTAACGCTCTACAGCAAAGCCAACAAGCTAATAGTGATGCTCTTGATCAGGCGCTAGCAGATTTAGATGTGATGTTGGATAACCACAACCTTAACTCCCCATTAGTTGAGAATATAGATATTACTCAAGAATTATTAGAACTAGATAGCTCGATCGCACACTCACAAATTAAGCCAAGCATTGCGTCAATACCCCTGCTCAATACTCTAGATTTCAATGAAAATATGAGTTGGGAACAATACCAGAGATCGGTTGAGCTTTATGCTCTGAGTAACAATATTGATTTAAGTGCAGATCCGTTTACTACATTAATGTCACCAGTTCAGCGAATAGAACTCGAAAAACGAATCAAAGATGAGTTTACTACCAAGAACGCACAATGTGACAAGTATGATTATCTCATTGCTGGCACGTGTGGTGTTATTGGTGGGCTCATAGATGTGTTCTTCGTTGGTATGCCTGGAGAAGGAAAGCTCACTAAAGTTGCAGATGACGCAGTTGATTCGGCCGTTGAAAAATTTGCCTCAGCATGCGGTTGGCAAGGGGAAAGAGAAGGTGGGGATTCAACTAAGAGCGCGATCGGTTACTTAGAGCGTAACTTCAAAGTTAATTATGACCAAGCAACAACGTTTGGTAAGAATGGGACTGATGGTGCGGTTAAAAACCTTTCTCCCAAGAATCACCATTTAAAAAGTTTGGCACATTCGCCTGACCTTATTGGACTGTTTTTCTCTATTTTGAACCAGTTTACGGATACCTCGACTTTTATCTCAAACGGCCAGATCATCACCATTGATACTGAAACCCATGAGCTAAAAGGTGGTACCTTTATAGCCAAAGTCTTTTCTGGTTTTGCCAATTGGCTAGGGCACTTATTCTCTGATATGGCAGGTTCTTCAGGAGCATCGGGACGCGGTGCGGGCATTCCAATTCCTTTCTATAACTTCCTGTTGCTGTTGGATGTTGGTGAGTTTGGTCAACACAGGCAATCTTTTGCAACTGTAGCCACACAAGTATTCGAAAAGGGTTATGACTTGAGGCATGGCATTGCCATGGCAATGCCCGTTCTGATTACCGACCTTTTAACACGGCTAATGTGGGCGAGTAAGCGGCGTTTTTATCATAAACAACCATGGAAGGAGTGCGCTCCCTCCGAGAGTAATCCAGAGTTAAGACGAATGCTATTAGTTGCTCACGGCACACTTTGTTTGATTGACTCTGGTGATGCAGCTCTTAAGTCTGGTGGTGATATGGTGCAGTTCTTATTGAGAACCAACATAATCGGCTGGGCTCGACTTGGTAGTTTAGCTCTGAGGGAAGTCTATGCTTGGCACAACGTTGGGCATATTGATATTGATGCTGTGGATGAATACTTAGACGCGGAACTGAAGAGACTAGCTACTTCATAGGCGTACAAAGATAGTTTTAGAATTATCTGTTCCGTTCCAAAGTGCGGCTTAGACTTAGTCTCTAAGCCGTTCACCATCAAGTGTAAGGCCGTCTCCACCGCCTCCGAGGAAAAATGGCTAACAAACTATTCGAGGTTGATTCGCAACGCGTGGCATTTTTCCATGCTGTGAAATTGGCGTCCTAACTCAGACCTTAACAGGGCCTTATTTGACTTGGCACTGAACAAGGGCAATAGTCTTGCCCTTGTTATAATGGTTAATTATTCCTTACAACCATTTTTCTCACATGTCACTTTACTAGTAGTATTTGTCCAATGATTAGGGTTTTCCTTTGTATTGAATCCGCAACCAGTAATTCCACCTTTTTGGCCTTTGTGTACAATGCTTGGTCCATCTGGTGGGGTGTGCTTTACAGGCATGTTAATTATATCCTTATCTCACTTGCCGTTATTGGCAGTAGTAATATAGTTATAAATCGCACAAGGTATGCATATTGTTGCTTTTTTTTCTATTTTTGAGATGTTAAACGACATTTCTAACACCTCACTTTAACGAACGCGGATCACGTAGTTACAGCCGGGACTGTTGGTCTGCCTATTTCAATCTGCCAACTAGTCGCGACATTTTCATTAACGACACGGTTAAAGGAGTGACTCAACAAAGCCATTCAAAGGCGAGCTTGACAGTTTCTTCGATTAATAAGCTATTTGGGGTTCTAATGTATGACACCGTAAATGTTAGTGGTCGTGGTGTCCAATTCGTCTTGATTATTGATAGGCGTCCTTCTTTAAGCTGTTCCTTGATAACTTCTTTTGGTAGGGTTGCGACCCCGACGCCACTCTCTGCCAACTTTACACTCGCAGATAATGAGCTTGCTGAATAGAAGCGAACAGGATGTTGTTTTTGGGCAGAAAAATGACTGTTTATTTCATGGTAAGGGACTGTGTTTCTAGCATAGGTGATTATAGGCCAGCGGGTAAAGGTATGTGTTTCTGTTGGTCCATTTAAGCCAAGTGAGGGGCTTGCAACCCAATAGAGAGGATACTCACATATTACTTTATTGATAACTGACGGCTCCGAAATAGGACCAAGAAGAATTGCAATGTCAATATTGTGCGCCATCAGTTCTTTGCTTAGGTTCACAGTTGCATCGACAATTAACTCAATTTCAATATTTGGGTATTTCTCATTAAGACTTGTCAGGAATTCAGGTAACCAAGTGTGTACCAGCGTTTCTGATACACCAATGCGGAGCAATCCTGAGAGGGCGCTAGCTGCGTCGGCTCTATAACAAAGTTGCGCTGTACTATTGAGGATATTTTCTGCCAAAGGGAGTAACTCTCGCCCCCTTGCTGTCAATGTAATGCCGCCTTTTTCTCGATTAAACAGCGTTGTATTAAGAGTATGCTCTAGATTGGTAATACGGGTTGAAATAGCGGGCTGGGTTGTACATAAATGCTCAGCAGCTTGGCGAAAGCTGCCTAAATTGGCAATCCAGACAAAAGTTTCAAGCTGTTTTAAGTTCAACATTCCAAACACTTTCCATTATTCCGTGACGGTAGCAGGATCTATGATCCATATACCTACATAAATTATTTTTATTAATATACGCAAAAAAACACAAATAGACATTATCTAAATAAGTCGTATTGTTACTTTGCGTTAACATATTAATTACCAATGGATGGCACTATGACTACGTCAGTATCACAACTTCCTCTTCCTGCGTTACGTCAACGTATTCGTGAAAATGCATTTATCGGTTCGACCAGTGGTTTAGCAAAGGGGTACTTGCAAGCCAATCTTGTAATATTGCCGGCTGAGTGGGCGAATGATTTTCTACTATTTTGCCAGCGTAATCCGATTTCTTGCCCATTGATCGGAATGACCGAGCCCGGTGATAAAAATTTGGCAGAGCTTGGCCTCGATATCGATATTAGTCGTGATGTGCCGGAATACCATGTGTTCTACGATGGTCAATTTGAGCTTGCGACACCAGAATTAACTCAGTATTGGCGTGATGATTTGGTCACTTTCGTTTTGGGTTGCTCGTTCTCTTTTGAAGAAGCGATGCTTCAGGCTGGCCTGAGTGTTCGTAACATTGAGCAGCGATGTAATGTCTCTATGTACGATACCAATATTGCCTGCCAGCCCGCAGGGCGATTTAAGGGAAATATGGTGGTCTCGATGCGTCCGTTCAAACCTGCTGATGCGATTCGTGCGATACAGGTCACCACTCGTTTCCCTAAAGCCCACGGTGCCCCGGTTCACTTTGGTACGCCAGATGCTATTGGGATTGAAGACATTAATGTTCCAAATTATGGTGACCCGGTAACGATAAACTCACAGGAAATACCAGTATTCTGGGCTTGTGGCGTTACTCCGCAAAACGTAATTCGCAGCAGCAAACCACCTCTGTGTATTACTCATGCTCCAGGCAAGATGTTGATCACCGATCGGTTAAATAACGAATTTGCATTCCTGTAAGTCGAAACCAAGGAGAACGTCATGAAAATTAACTGTGATATGGGTGAGAGCTTTGGTCTTTGGCAGTTAGGTTGCGATGAGCAAGTGATGCCTTTTTTAGATATGGCTAATATCGCCTGTGGTATGCATGCGTCAGATCCTGTGGTGATGAAGAAAACAGTGCAGCTAGCAAAGCAGCATGGTGTGATTATTGGCGCTCATCCGGGGTATCCAGATCTGCAAGGTTTTGGCCGTCGTTTTATCGCTATGGAAAAAGACGAGCTGGCCGCGTTTTTTATTTATCAGCTTGGTGCGCTACAGGCTATTTGCCAGAGTGAGTCGGTGGTGCTTAGTTATGTTAAACCTCATGGCGCACTGTATAACGCGATGATGAAAGATGATGACGTTTTTCTCGCGCTGCTCTCTGCCCTTAATCAGTACAATTCTGATCTTCCGTTGGTTGTTATGGCTGTTCCGGATTACCGGAGGTATCAAGATCTAGCTGCAACTTACGGTATTCAGCTTTGGTTTGAAGCGTTTGTCGATAGAGCCTATGACGACAGCGGACGTCTTACCCCGCGCTCTGTATCAGGCTCAAGCCTTACGACGATTGAGCAAATAGAGCAGCAGGCTTTAATGTTGATTGAAGAGCAAGCGGTAATTTCGCTGTCGGGACAGAAAATTACCATTCATGCCGATACCTTATGCATTCATGGTGATGGGGCATTATCGTTGCCCACGGCGCAAGTTCTGAGTGCGAGGTTAAATCGCCAATGAAGATCTCTGCAGTAAATGAAAACACGTTGATGGTGTATTTTTCGGATTCGGTCAGTCCTGAAACGGCTGAGCAGATCGCGGCAGCAATTCCTGTCATCCGCGAGCAGTTAGGATTGTATGTGGTTGATATCGTACCTTCATATACCTCGATATTAATTAGCTTTGACTTGATCACCATCGGAATTCGCGAATTTAACCTGCGCTTACAGAAGGTTCTGATTGAATGTAGCCGTGCTTCGCTATCTGCGAACCAGGTAAGGTGTATTGAACTACCTGTTTATTATGGGCCTGAAGTTGCGCTGGATGCGCAAGAGATCTGCCGTCATACCGGCTTGTCTTTTGATGACGTCGTTAATATCCATGTATCTGCTACATACCGCGTTTACGCGATTGGTTTTGCGCCGGGCTTTGCGTATTTAGGTAATACGGATAAACGGATAGAAATTCCCCGCAAACAAACGCCTCGCTTGAAAGTGCCATCCGGAAGCTTGGCTATCGCAGATCGGCAAACGGCTATTTACCCGAAGCAGTCTCCGGGGGGGTGGCAAATTATTGGTCGAACACCCATTAGTTTGATTGATTACCAACGTGAGAATCTAACGGTGTTTGAAATGGGGGCACAAGTTTCATTTACGCCTATTGATAGGGCGACGTTCCTAGACATGGGTGGGGTGCTGTTGCCAGAAGAAATTGCGATGGATGGGGAGGTGGCATGACGCTACGAATTTTAACCGCTGGCCCGTTGAGCCTACTGCAAGACCTTGGTCGATTTGGTCATCAGGCTATCGGGGTGAGTACTGGTGGGCCAATGGATGAACATGCGTTCTTATGGAGTAATCGCCTGTTAGGTAACGACCGTAATGCGGCACAAATTGAGATTGCGATGGGGCAGTTTAGTTGTGAATTCTATGCCGAAACCACCATTGCTTTAACGGGCGCGGATATGGCGGCCACATTGAATGGCCAGCCTATTGCATTCTGGCAGTCTTATCCGGTTCGTCAGGGCGACCAATTAGCACTGCGAGGAGCTCGTTCTGGGATGCGGGCATACCTTGCTATTCAAGGTGGGTTCAAGGTGCCTACACCACTCAATAGCTGTGCGACTGTCATTCGGGATGAGCTAGGCGGCCTTCAAGGAGTAGGTGAAAAGCTGAACTCCAAGGACTATATCCGATACTCGGCAAGTCAACCAATGGCGACCAAGCAAGTATTGCCCCAGTTTATACCGCAATATAGCCAACAAGTGACCTTGGAAGTGATCCCTGGTTATCAGTATGACTTGTTTACGCCTGAGCAACGCCAGCGATTTTTCAATGCGAGTTATACCCTAACACCACAAATGGATAGGATGGGATGTCGATTATCTGGTGAACCCATCGAATGCCAGAGGCGTAACTTGATCTCTGAAGGGATCGCGCTTGGCGCGATCCAGATCCCTGCAGATGGGCAGCCGATTGTCTTGCTACGAGACAGGCAAACCATTGGCGGTTACCCGAAAATTGGTTGTGTTACAGCTAAAGGGTTGAGCCAACTAGCGCAATGCCAACCGGGCGCTGAAATTCGGTTTATTGAAAAAAACCTCTATGAAGCAGAAGCGGAACATTCGATTCAACAGCACTTTTTTCACGGCTATGTAGGGAAAAAGTGGAGACAAGAACAAACTCTAGCTGGTTAATATTCATCAAATTATGGAAGAAGCAGCATTCGGATAGGTGCTGAAGAGTAACAATTACAGGAGTAATACATGTCTACAGACAAAGTGATACGGCAACAGGTGAGCGACTCGACCTCTGGGCCGTTAACCAAAGAGGGGTTTAACTGGTCATTGATTATGGGAGCTGCTTTTTTGATGGCGACTTCTGCAGTTGGTCCAGGGTTCCTTACTCAAACCACCGTCTTTACTCAAACACTTGGCGCCAGTTTTGCTTTTGTTATTTTAGTGTCGATTTTTCTTGATATCGGCGCTCAACTAAACATATGGCGGGTAATTGTAGTCTCAAAAAAACGTGCTCAAGACATTGCAAATGATTTGTTACCTGGTTTAGGGGTTGCAATTGCAGGTACTGTTGCGTTGGGGGGATTGGCGTTTAATATCGGTAACTTAGGTGGTGCAGGTATGGGAATGAACGTTTTATTTCCGGAGATCACACCAGTAGCAGGTGCAGCGATCAGTGCGGTGATTGCGATCAGTATCTTTTTATTAAAAGATGCCTCGAAAAAGATGGACCGATTTACCATCGTGATGGGGGCTTCACTGATAGTCATGACGTTATACGTTTTGTTTTCGACCTCCCCCCCCTTTGGTGAGGCGCTATATAGGTCTGTTTGGCCAGAGAAGATCAACGTATTGGCTATTGTAACTTTGGTTGGCGGCACTGTTGGTGGTTACATTACATTTGCAGGCGCACACAGATTGATCGATGCTGGTGTGACAGGGCAAGAAGCATTAACACAGGTTAACCGTGGTTCAATTTCTGCAATAAGCTTAGCATCTGTCGTTCGGGTAATATTATTTCTTGCTGCGCTCGGGGTTATAAGTACTGGCGTTGTCCTTGACCCTGAAAACCCACCCGCATCAATGTTTCAGCATGCAGCCGGTAACATTGGCTACAAGTTGTTTGGTTTGGTACTTTGGACTGCTGCTATCACTTCAGTGATCGGGGCAGCATATACCTCTGTATCATTTTTGAAAACGCTTCACCCTTTTATTGAACGCAACACTCGAGGTTTCATTATTGGTTTTATCGCAGCATCCAGCCTTATTTTCTGCTTTATTGGTAAACCAGTCACTCTATTGATTGTTGCAGGTGCATTGAACGGATTTATCCTACCCGTTACGTTAAGCATTATGCTGATAGCTGCTCGTAAGTCAGCTATAGTCGGAGGCTATAAGCACCCAAAATGGATGTCGGTATTTGGTTGGTTGATTACAATTATGATGGCTGCAATGAGCTTGTATACTCTGTTTATTATGATCTTTGACTAAACACTAATAGAGGCTCCACCGTGCTTATGCCTGGTGGGGCACTTTTGGGGGAAAGAAGTCCATAACTTGCCATAACCTTTAGTTACCCATTAATTGCTAATCCTCGTGATGGGGATGCTTGTGAACCTCACAGTAAGCAAAGCAAGACAATATAATATTGTGGCTTTGAGTTCTTTCGTCGTAGTCCCACTTAACCTAAAGAGACTATCCTGATGTAATACAGCAACGGTGATCGTTGATAGAGCATTACGTTAATAAAAATGAGGTTGTACAATTTAACCTTTGATCATCTATGTGTTACGAGCGGTTAGAAATCTTGTCCATCAGGTTCAGTTTGCATTTGGTCCGCAATGTTAAACTGTATTGCTTTATGTGAGTAGGTCACTAATTAAAGTAGTTGATGAAAGTCCCGCAGTGGTATGCAGATATAAATCACGCCCACGTTCTCCGTACCATAGCCAACAGCCTTATGTACGTACCACCACACGGTTCGTAATCCCTCGGCGGTTTCTTCATCCCATTCCAGTACACTACCAATAGGAACATGGTGCGAAGCAATACGCAGCATTAGCGGCTCTAAGGACTCGCCAAGGTTTTCGTCGCCATCATCCATCATGAAAAAGTTCTCTTGCTCATCTGGACAATCCAACAAAGCCACCAGCTCTGGATCGCTATAAGTGAGCGTGTCTTGGTTGGTTTCTAGCTCTAATACTGACTCGCTTTGGTAATTATCATCCGTTGGTGCCGATTCTGGCTCAATAGGGCGATACAGGGACGCTTCAAAGTGATCAGGTGATAGTTTGATAGCCTTAATCCAATCTTCCCTTAAAACGCGATTAAAGGGCTCATGGCCTTGGTATCGAGCCTTTCTTACTACAGGTTTAACTACGTCACTCACTTGATGATTCTCTCTAATCTGCCTGGTGTTACGTTCATCAACTTTGCGAAATCGGTCAGTGCTTCACTCTTAGTTTTCCCTTGCAGCTTGTAGCCGTCATGGAAGTTCTGGAAGCCGACCTTAATCATATCGATATAACCTTTCTTCTCATTGGACTCGTTACGTAGTTTGCGCGCTTGGCGCTTGATGGTTTCGCTTTCCCGTTTCTGTTTGGCGATCTGTTTTTCCACTGCTTTCTGAGCGCGTAGATACTTCGCGTGTTCGCGCGTAGCGGCGGCCTTATCCACCACCGTTTTACGGTTACGTGCGGCAGCTTTCTTCTCGTTCTCATTGAGCAAGTACGTTTTGTTATCTGAGCCAAAACCAACACGGCGCGCTTGCTGTTTCATTTGGTTGGCCAAGATGCGTTGCCATGCCAGCGATTGCAGCATGGTTGTCGCCTTGAGAACGTGTTTACATGCCACGCCGGACAATTCAGGGTTTCGGATTTTCGGGAAAGCAAACTCTTTAGGCGGCGCTATGCAGTAGTTACCCATAGTGGCCAAGTATCGATACCAATACTGGTGACGGCCACAGTCGCAATCAAAGGAAATACGGCCAGCACACGCCAATTGCACCGCTTGGTTGTAATCCCCATTAGGCGGTTCGTGTAGTAGTTCATCCCACTGCTCAAAACGCACCTTTACTCGGTGTTCTTCATGTCGAGACACGCTTGATGCTCGGACACGAATAAGCGCGATATTGTTCTTAATACCGATCAACGTGGCCTTGTGAATGCCTGTACCGTCATCGACACGGTTGTTTGCACGGTCTACGTCGATTTGACGCGAGTTCTTCACCAAAAAGGCGTAGGTGATACCCGCTGTCTTGCTGTCATAGACCTCTTTGTGTCGCTGGCGAGCCTTGTCGAACTTGATCAAGTCTTCTTTGGTAAACCGTTGCCCTTTAGCCTTTTCGCCTAGCGCTTTTAATGCCTTATTAGTTGGCTTGGCCAGCGTTGAGGCGGTCAGCGTTCGCTTGGCATTACGGCGGTTTCTCTTTTGCGCCTGTTCAATCTTGTTGAATAGCTGGTTGAACTGCTTTTCATTGAGGCCAAGGCTGGCAAATGAGCCGTTATCCCGTTTCTCCGCTTCAAACTTCTTCGGCATAAGTTACAGTCCCATTTCGTCCATGAATTGACGCATGGAACGACGCACCCAAGATGCTGGTGGAAGCTTGATGGTTTCGCCAACAGGTAGCGGATTCGTTGGGTCGTCTACGTCACAGACCAGACTAACCAACCAATCAAGCTCAACCGTGGCGTAAGCTCTGTAAGAGACGAGATCCGCACGATAAACCTCATCAAGTCGAATGGTGTACTCAAAGAGATCGGTATTGCCCGAACGGTTGACGTATTCCATGACGATGGCAAAGAAATGCGCCCGTAGAATATCGTCCTCGATGTTCTCTGCTGAGAGGCGGGATAACTTACTCATAGTCGCCTCCCATACGATACTTACCGTCTGCGATTAGCCCTGTTTTAGCCTTGAACAGTCCCATTGCTCGCGAGGCCATTTCTGGCTCTTTCTTAGGTTTGCGTAACAGGTCAAACAAGCTCTTAAGCGTTATCGTGTCGCCAATACTGTCTTGTGTGGCCGCATAGACCACAAACATGAGCGCGTAGGTGTCAGGGCGCAGTTCTGACCAGTCGATGTTGTACGTTGGCTTACCATCGGTTCCCCGTACTTCTTCCACGATGGATGGCGACACTTCGAAGCGGCCACCAGCGTTAGGCGGGTAGGTGATAGCGTTTAGGGATGTGAGATAGTTATAGGCTTCCATTGCCGACACAATGATCGGTCTGCCTTTTGCGTCCAGTTCGGACAGGCGAACGGCGCGCCCATACTTCGAAAAGTAGGGCGTAACCTCGTCCACCAGCACAATAAAACCGCCTTTTTTGAGCTTTTCTAACTTCTCGGGCAAAGTCAGCTTAAGGCTCATCAATGAGCGCTCTAATTGTTGGCATTCGATGATATGGAGTTGACCATCATCTACACCAGCAAGCATAAGTCGTG
The DNA here is from genome assembly GCF_033339995.1 of Vibrio sp. 1641. Taxonomy (NCBI): domain Bacteria; kingdom Pseudomonadati; phylum Pseudomonadota; class Gammaproteobacteria; order Vibrionales; family Vibrionaceae; genus Vibrio; species Vibrio sp. 1641. The sequence continues at coordinate 19,715 of NZ_JAWOVP010000012.1, read as the reverse complement.
GCTGGCCAGATGATAGAGTAAGAACAGCTATGCGCGTTCGTGCCATGTTGTGACCTCTAAGCGCGCTTTTTAAGATGGGGAGTCTTGGTCAGTTTAACACCATTAACTAGGTTTTGTAGCCCTGTTAATGATTTTTATATTAACTAATGTTCGGAATGTTGTGGGTAAATGTTTTCGAGCAGTTCAAATGGCAATCCCGCCAGCTTATAGACCTTAAACAACAGCTCTGTCTCTGTACCGTTGTGGATCTTCCATTGCGCTTTGCCGCCGTATTTCCCTTTTGCGTGGATAGGTATCATATCGGGATACTGAGCGCGCTTATCCGCTTCCAGTAGCGTGTCGTGGTGATAACAACACAAGGGTAATACATACGCATGCGCCCGTTCTCCAACACGACCAAACACATGATGCAAGGAAATCACCGGATTCTCTCGGCCATGCAGCCAACACGCAATACACGGTAAGCGACCAATGGCATCCATAATGCGCTTTTCCTCTGTCGTAGGCGTTCGACCTTTCAATCCCTTACTGGCGATCTTTTTGGTCGGTTTCTTCGCTACAGGCTTCGCCTTTTGGCGCTCGAGACGCTGTTGTTGTTTGTCACGCTGCTTTTTCTGGTATTCGGGATCATTTAAGCGCTCGATTTGTCGCTGGCGCTGACGCTCTTGTTGCTGTAATTGCTTTTTGAAGCGCTTCTCCCGTTCCTCGGGGTCATTCATCTTGGCGATTTGCTTTGCGCGCGCCCGTTCCATTGATTGTTTTTGCTTCTCTCGTCGTCTTTGAAGTTTCTCTGCTATTGTCAAAGCCATTAAAAACACCTACTATTTGTTTGCTCTTGTTTCACATTTGCTGGTGGAACATGAAAAGGCTGGTAACTCGAATTTGCTGATTCGAACTGTTTGCTAAGGCCAGCCGCAAAAAAACCGCGTTTATTCGCGGTTTTTTTGTACCTATCAAAAGTAACTCTCAATCAAAACCCGATGGCATGGCTTGCCGTCATCGTTACGCATCCGTTGCCCCAAACTGACGATCTTCATGAGCTTGCCCTCGTAGTCCCAAGGCTGATTTCGAGTTAAACACTCTTTGGCTCGTTTAAGCGCTGGCGAGCCAACTAAAAGATAAACGGCTTTGCGAGGTTTCACGCAGCATTCTCCGTAGCAATGTTTGAGGAAGTGATCATAGACAGTGAACGTTCGGCAAACTTAAGCTCTGCTTTGCGCATATCAATGTCGCGCTCTACATGCAGTGTGAAGTTGTCACAGAACACGCCTTTCTCTTTCTGGTGCGCGTTCAGCTTCTCTTTAAGTTGAGTGATTTCTTGATTGAGTTTTTCAATGTACGACTTGAAGTAAGTCTCGCTGCCGATTTCCAGCATCACCGATGCAGGACTACGAATGATAGACAGGTCATCGCATGTAGATTCGTTGCGTAAAAGGTTAAGAACACGCTCGCCATCTTGAGTTAAGCTGTAATTCTTGCGGTCTGGTTTACCGTCTTGCGCTTCAATTTCGTGTGACACTAAACCCTTTTCGGTCATGCGACCGAGTTCGCGGTACACTTGCTGGTGGCTAGCTTGCCATGCGCCAGATTCAGGCATAGTTCGGTTTGTTAGGTCATAGCCTGTTTGTGTTCTCTGTTCAAGAATTGCTAGAAGTAGATTACCCAAAGTCATAGTTAGTTACCTTTTGTTATTGATGCCAAATTTAACCCGTATCCTCGTCAATAAATCCATGACAGAGATACTCTCTACTTGTTGAGTAATGCGTAAGTCTTCCCTTTAACGCCTTTTTGTTGCGGTTGTGCCAGTGCTCGTATCCGGCAGTAAACGCATATTGGTTGTTGTTGTAGTCTGCATAATGCAGATCTGAGCCGTTGCGAGCCTCACTCACTCCCGCCGACCAGCTTGCTAGAAAATCGTCACGCTCATTGAGTTTGATAGCTTGTCGCTCATCATCATGCACCCCAAGTAACGTGATAATTCCTAGCCCTTGCATGCGGTCAATGACGGTCGTATCGAAATAGCCGATGTAGATTTCATCGTGCGGGATAAACTCTACTTGTAGTGGCATTTCGTAGACCGTTCCATCTAGCGGTAGAGCTTCCATAAGCTCTATGAGTAGGCTCAACTGGTTTTTTGGAATTGCCATTGGCCAGTGCCTTGTCTAGTTGTTTAACCACATCTGCACACATGGAAAAGCGAGGCATTTCATTTCGTATCGCTTTTTCGTCTGCGCCCTCAATAAAGGCTTTCGCCTCATCTGCACTCCCTAACACCCAACTCACACACACGTTCGCTACCGCGCTAGCGTTGCGGCTAATGGCCATCGATACTGTTGCTCCGTGGTTAGACAGGGCAATAGTGCCTTTGCTGGTATTGAACGTTTTTATGGTCATTTTCTACAAATGATTAAGCGTGTTCGGAATGGTGCGTGAGGCTATCACATCAAAATTAAGATATGCAATAGCTAATTTACCTCTTAATATCAAAAAAATACATATTGATATTGATTTTCGTGTTCGGAATTAAAGGTTGTTGCCGCAATCCAAAAATGGGATTAGATTACGCCACAAGCAAACAGTCGGATCCGTTTAAGAAATGAATCTAATTCACGGATTTTGCAGCACTAATCCACTAATTAACCCTGATATGGTGCTAATGCAGAGAGGTACATACGCCCACCAGCTAAAACGACTTTTCACTGACAGCAAACTACGTGTCGGTCATCTTTATGAGATGAAAACGACAGCAAGTAGCAGTGTTAAGTTTTGGGATTCACTCTCTGCTTATTTTGATGAGATTACTTACAAAGCAAAAGAAAGCTACACGGAGATTGATTCTCAATATCAATTTTTAACCTATCTAGCTGATGCGGTTTACTTGATTGAAAAAAAGGGCATTGATTGGGATGTCTCCATCCAGTCATTGATTTTGGACGATGACCAAACGCAAGAAACCCACGATCAACAGCTACGCAATATTAGCCACCTTCTGAAGATGACAAAGCTGTACGCAGAACAGTTTTAACGATGCTGACGATCTACCCATTGGACGAATTTATTAAGGCAAATTTCCGAAGCAATTCGGAGTTTGCCAGGATACATGGCGTTGTCTTGAACACGGTTTACAAGATGAACGCCAACGGAGTTCATGCCAGCGGAGATAGAAACAATTACACCCTCTGGTATGGCAAGAAAAGCGGCAGTGAACAACAGCAATTGTTCTAGTTCCACCAGCGATTGACAAATACATATCAGCCACCATGAGTAATGTTGGTGGCTCGATTCATTTATTATGAAATTTAATTAATAAATGTTATCAACTGCATATCTAGAATTATCTATCTATGGTTAGATCTACGAATAGCTCTAATTTTACAAGGTTGACAATGAAAATTGAGGAACGTATTTATAAGTTGCTCCAAGAATCTAGCTTTCCAAGCATAGTTTTGCTAGATGGGCACTGGGGAGTTGGTAAAACGTATTTTGTAAAGCAGACCTTGATGCCCTATTTGAAGAATAAGTACAAAGCCACACATAAGGGTCATTACCTCTCTTTATACGGTGTTTCGGATCTGGATGATTTTAAAACTCGACTGCTTTCTCTTGTGTACAGTCGTAATGAACAAACAGGGTGGTTCGCAAAGCGCTATAGTGGTGTAGGCGATTTTGTAATGCAAACACTAGAGGGAACTAGAGGGGTAGGGAAAGCGCTTGGTAATGTTGGTTCAATTGTAAAGCAACATTACTTTAATCAGTTGAATGATCGAGTATTATTCATTGACGATCTAGAGCGCCTTTCTAACGAGAATGTAAAGTCAGAGATATTGGGCGAATGCTTAAACCTATGTGAAAATAAGAATATAAAAATCGTTGTCATTGGAAATCAGGGAAAGATAGAGAAGAAGGCAGACATCGAAAAAGTGTTTAGTGACATAGTGCACTTAAGTCGAACTCCTACCGATTTAATGTCAGTTGTCGATCAAATCTATATTGAAGAAAAGACCTTACCAAATGAGGCGAAGCAAATTATTGAAGACATGCTTCGCAAGTATGAGGTAGATAATATTCGCATAATTAGGCGCGCTATAGATCGTTTTTATGCCATAAGTAATCTCTTTATTCGAAAGGATGAACTGGACTATAGACAAATCGATAAACACAATCTTATTACATCACTAGCGACATGCTTCGCTATCTTCCATCATGAATTTTCCTTGGACGAGGTCTTGCAAGCCCTAGATGAAAATCCACTCATCCATAGGAAAAAAAAGGGGGAAACTGAGCTAGATAAAAGGATAGAGTTGCTCAGAAGTTTAATCCATCCTCTTAGGCCTCACACCACCGATAGCCACGTAAGATATATAGCAGCTTATGATAACAGGTTTAAAGATTTAGAAACCGAGATGAAGTTGCCTGTAGCAACTGATGACATTCAAGAAATATTGGATTATCAGTTTCGTAGACATGACGACTTGTGGTTGTCAGAGCGGCTGTCAAGATTTAAGCAATACATAGACAACCCAAAACCAACGGACTTTGTCAATTGGTGTAGAGCCTGTAGTGCCTATTCCTTTATGATAGAAAACAGGTATATAGAATATGATTTCGACGAGTTTGTTTCTAATATCAAGAAAGTTTTTGATAAGTTCATATTTGAGTCAACAGCGCATGTGAATATGCTTTGTAGAGATATCGGATACTATGTACACGACAGTCATTTGCGAAACGCAATATCTGAATTTTTACGCGATAAAGCTACTGGTATGCAAGCCAGTGAAATGGCAGTCTACAGAGAGCAGTTAGTGCAGTCTTGGCAGAGCTGTGTTGAAGTTACCGAACAAAAGTACGGCTCCAAACCTTTCCTACAACACCTCCAAAAGAAAGATTTTGATCAGATGATAACAAATTGGTCAAGCGGGGAGCTTTATGACTTTTCTAGTTTCATGTATCGACGTTATGACTTTAGCAATATTGAGGATTTTCTTTCGGAAGAGCTTGACGCTCTTGCCCTGCTTTGTGAGTGCATCGAGAATGAAAGAGAAAGATTATCTTACGGGGCTAAATTAGGAGTTTTAACTGAGCTCGCATCTAAAATATCCTCAATTCATGAGCGGCTTGGCAATAATTTGGAGTCAAAGTCAGGGGGGGGCGGTTCGTCTTGACAAAGGATGGTATGTCCAGTTCTCTTCAATTGTCATCGCCTCTCATTAAGCCACCAGCACGGTGGCTTTTTTGTGCATGGAGAATAAAAATAGGCACAATTGTTGACATTTAAATCCGAATAGGTACAATTGTGGATGTTGGGGGTGAGTTTATTCCCACGTTCTTTAAAAATCTGAGACTTAACAATTACATTATGAGGTGATCTATCGGCAAGTACCATACAGATAAAGACATTAGTAAGGCAATCAGCGAAGCAGTTAAAGCTGGTTGGATTTGGGAGTTAAGCAAAGGGCATCCAGCAGGGATTCTCAAATGCACCCACAAAAACAAATGTCACCGAATGTCAGTACCGTCTACCCCCATCCCAAGCAAACGACTTTGGTGGGCTAAGCGGATTAGAAAAGCTGTAAAACAGTGTAAGTAATATCAATCCCCTTGACTGCTCAAGGGGATTTTAAAAGTCTCGATTTTTTATTTAATTAAGTATCAGTGATACGGAGAGAGAGTTCGATGAGTATCTATGAGTTCACTCTAAACATCGGCAATATCAACATCACGAACGACAACGATTTACTCGACGTATCGTGCAAACTGTATGAGGGCGCTTGCTCTGACGCTGCGGTTATGTCTGTTGATGAAATGCTATATATCGAATTTGAGCGAGAGGCAGATTCCTTTGCTCAAGCTGTAACACAAGCAATCAAGGATGTGGAGTCGGTAGATGGCTACAACTTGCAGGTTATCTCTATTGAGGGCGACCTTGTGAGTTTGGGCGAAGCTGCGGAGTTCACCGGAGTTAAGAAAAGCACACTAGCAAAATACAAAAAGGGCACATTTGGCGGCGGCGGCTTCCCTGTGCCAGTACGCAAAGCTTCAAAGAAAGATCCTCTTTGGAGGCTTAGCGACATAGCAGATTGGCTATACCAAAAGGGCAAAGTTACTAGCGAGCTAGTAGAACGCGCTCGTATGATGGATGTAATTAACCATCACCTAGAAACCAGATTGATGAAGAATAGCGATAAGTACGCAAACCTACTCATCAATATCTAAACTAACCTAATAATACCCATAAAGTAATAAAGTCTCAGTTGCCACCAGCGTATCGCTGGTGGCTTTTTTTATGGTTGAAGCTAAAATGCCACTAATTGCTTAAAAAGAGGATTAATGATTGAAAGGATTTGATTTTTCACTGGCCGCTAAGTTCCAAGGCAACATGAACGAAGATACGCTTTGCGAGCTATCTAATGCGCTCTTTGAGATTGGTGCCAATGATTGCACCGTATCTGCATCTGGTAGCGATGTTCGTATCGAGTTCGACCGAGAAGCTGACTCATACGGCGAAGCCGTTCAAAGCGCGATACAGCAAGTTAATCAAGTGAGTGGTCTTATTGTGCTCCGTGTGACCAATAGCGAGAGTGATCATGCAATCTCTCAATTAAAAGAGTTAGAGCCATACGAATACTCAACCGACCAACAGACTATCCAAGCCTATATTGATGAAGCGGCAAGCACTGGTGAACCCGAGATTATTGCAGAAGCTTTAGCTACCGCTGCCAAGGCCAAAGGTATGGATAACACCTTACAGCCACCTAATGACCCATCTTTATCCTCGCTTATCTCGCTGGCGAACGTGTTAGGCGTATCAATTAAGTTAGGTATTAACGGGGAATAATATATTCCACTTGTTCGGTCTAACCGAACAACTCATTGGTTATTCTGTTCGGAATTTATTCAATTTAGTTTCATTTCTCTATAGAACTGAAACTAACCCACCAATTTTTGATTTTTAAGGCACTTTTGACCAGTGCTGGACACTTTTTTTCAACTATTTTTGCTTGGCCATTGACGCGCGTATTTCGATTTTCTAACTTTAGATTAAAGAAAGAAAAGCATGATAACTATATCAAGTCTTATCGCGATGGCCATTGCGGTTTATAAGTTGGCCACACCTGAACGCATTGAAAGAATTAAACTTTCTATCGAAGCATTCAAAACCTCCAAAGAACTGGTTAGTGACCTGACCAAGTTAACCAAACAACTGCGAAAGCTAGTGTTATACGTTGATCTTGGCCTGTTCCTAATGGTTCTAAGTGACTACGCCGAGTTAATAATCCCAATCGTGGTCAACTTCCCAACCTAACCCACACGGCGCGCCTTAATGGTGCGCCTTTTTTTGGCTCAAAAATAGACAGAGATTTATAAAATGAGCATATTTTATGTCTCTTTATAATAAATGTGTTCGGAATTTAAAATTGAAGTGCTATATTAATTTCGTTCCTAATCCCTTTGTAGTTAAAGGGGATGTTTAGAAACGGGAGTTACCTAATGATTGTCTATAAAGTTGGACGTTACACATTTTCTGCTGACCTACGCCGATACTCCAAACAAGTCGGCCAAGAGGGCAACTACACACTAGGCTTTTGCACGGTCGAGTACCTACCTAAAGGCAACAGCCTTTACCATCCAGAGCCGAAGTTAATCGACAGCAACAAACCATATGACATTATCGAGTTTGACCCTAAAGCTAAGATCAACGGTAGCCTGGCAATTCAGTGCGAACCTGATAAGCACAACGCAACACAAGCCGAGGAAATTAGCTGGATTGCTATTCAAATTGACGCACCAGATGGCGACTTAGACGGGCTCATCCGAAGAATCGCAGCGGAGGGCGGTGTAGAGCTTAATGAGCAAATCTTGAATCAAACCCGAGAAAACATATACATGCGCTACTCAACGCCAACTCAAAGCGATCCTGCAACGGTTGGCGCGCTTATTCGCAACACATCAACCCTTAAGGCCGACTTCTATTACAAAACCCGTATCGAGTCGCTAGCGAAGCATTTCAACACCACCAGCCGACAAGCGGAATGGTTGGTGTTTATCGATAACGGTTCAAAGATGGCTAAACGTGACGATGGCTGGCACCCAACATTACTCGACCTAGACGAACCCGCTACAGAGAAAGAGCTTAATGAGCTGGTGGACGCTGGCGCAATCGCCTTTGATGCAGAGAGCAACACGTACACCAATACCGAAAAAACAACCTTAGCACTGAGAGAGAACTACCTGTAAGAGAGCATCACCGTGAATAAGCAAATAAAAATTTACGTACTAACGACCATGAACAAGGAAAGAGTTAAGTTCATGAAACAGTTACTTAAGGACGTTAACTTTGAATTTGTGGAATCACTAGGCACGGAAGCCTTAAAGGAACTAGAAGCGAAATACGCCCGTAAATCGCTGCGCTATAGAAAGAAAGCGTTAATGCTTGGCGAGTTCGGCGCATTCAAAACACACGCTATGGCTTGGGAACGCATTGCCAAATCTGGTGAAGCGGGGATCATCATCGAGGATAGCGCTGATTTCGTTCGTGACGCATCGATATTACTAAGCGACGAAGTGCGCAACCAAATCAACAATTGCGGCCTCGTTTCCTTTACCGACTACGAGTTCAAGCTGCATCCAGATAGACCAACACTGTTTAGCGATATTCCATTGCGAAAGGCGTTTCCAATTCGCTGCTATGGCATAACTCCGCGTCGAGCCAACGTATTGCTATCGATGCTCAACAAAACGGGCATGGTTTTACCTGTAGACCGCTGGATGGGTACGCCTAAGTTATCCGGCCTGTTTGGGTTTGTCAGCAATATTGGCGTAGCCATAAGACGTAGCAACGCAACAAGCATAGCGAACGTGAGGCGAGGCAAAGCGTCTTACAATCCGCTTAATCTGCTATTCAGAGCAATCAACAAAATCAAGTACCAATACTAACGGAAAGCTTCAAAGACCAATCATGTTAATCAACGGCATTGAAGTTACACGCGCATTGATCATAAGAAAGCCGTGGATTCATCTTATCCTCGCTGGCTTAAAGGTTTGGGAAATGCGCTCTACCAAAACCAAAATCCGAGGCACCATTGCCCTAATTGAACAGGGCACTGGTTTAATCGTTGGCCTAGCGAACTTAACCGACTCTTTAGAGCCTCTATCGCATGCAGAATTGATGGCCAACTTTGATAAACATAAGGTCGATTATGACGCTATGCCTGAGCTGGCTAAATGGCGTTGCCCTTGGGTTTTGGAGAACGTACAGCGCATTGAACCAATTCCTTATGAGCACAAGGTAGGCGCTGTAATTTGGGTAAATATCTAGGAGTTGAAAATGGCTCGCTGGTGGAAGAAATGCAAATACATGATCGAGTACAAAGGCTATGTGTTTGAGTACGACACAGCCGAGGAACTAGGGCGCATGGTGGCGCAATCTGGCTGCGGTATGGAAAACCCTTTCGACCCTAACACCGTGGAATTTGACCAGTTCTATGACAGCTACGCGACAACTAAGGAAGAAATGGCCAAGGCGGTCAAGAGAGCAAGAAATAGCGAAGTGTCGGTCGCTCTACTTTAAAATCCAAGCGCCACCAGTGGCACTATGCTGGTGGTCATATCAATAACTAATCAGTGACAAGGTAAACAATGAAGAAAACCAAATTACTCTTATCGTTGGCTATGTTATTTCCTACGTTAGCCAATGCAGCAGATATAAACCCACTTACTTGGGAGCGCAAGAATGCAATGATCATAGCTGCATCGGCAGACTTAAACATAACAGCTAATGTAGGCGAGCATGACTTGGCTTTTGGTCGCGCCGAGGATTGTTTTGATTTCGACGATGTGGACATGAAATTGGAGATTAACGGCAGACTGGTAAACATGATTAAGTCATGCCCTAGTGCGCGGGTAGCGGTTTACGCACCCAAAACAAAAGCGGGCAAAGAATACCTACTAAACATATTTAAATCAGAAAAACCATTTGAGATTCTAGGTAGTCAATTTACGGCCACCAAATTCAATGAGAGGTATAAAGAATTATTAGAAATGACCTCAAACGCACTATAAGCCAAATAGCAAAACACCGCCCATCGAGGCGGTGTTATTTTTTTAACTTCACACTTAACGGTAGTGACTCTCCGATATTTGCTATTATTACACCTATAACCCTGATTCAACAACTACTTTTACCCGCCAATTGCTGTTAATGTGTAGCTCAAACAACGCCACCAGCAAGGAAAACAACGTGAACGACAAGATTGATTTGGACAAGGTACTCGACAAGCTAACCAGCATGACACCTGACCGCCTAGAAAAAGTCATGGACAAGTTCAACCTAGCCCAAGAAAGACAACGGGCAGCCCAAGAAGATAGAGAGGCCAAGGAATCAGGCATCGAGCGCATTACTCTGTTCTTTGCTGGTGGCCATAAGGCACTACTGGTGAAGCCTAACCCATTAACAGGAACATGGCTGCTGAATCTATACGGAGCTGGCACAGTTACCGCGCCGCAGGATGTGAACGTAGAATTTGAGGTAACAGACCACTTTACTGAGCTGTTTCGTTTCTCGATGACGTTCAATGGATTTACCTATTGGCATGACCTTGTTGATGAGCAAATGGCGCAAGAGCTGGCTACGTTCCTTAATGTACCGTTACAGATTCAATAATGACGATGAAAACAGACCAAAAACTCCAAGAAAACCGAGCTCTGCTTGCGCTGGTGGTGATATCTCATAGTGACGTGAACAATGCTAAAATCGCGTCTGACAGCGCGAAAGAAACATTAACAACCCCACAAAACAAAAGAGTCGCACCAAGGCGACTCTTTTTAGTATTTATATGGTTTGTTGGTTTTACGATGATAGACGGTCACATCACCGTTCTTCACTTCGTCTCGCGCCACCAGCGACTCGCGTACAAACTCATAAGGCAAATCTTGGTTTTCTTCCATCACCTTCCCTATATTCGCCCAATGCTCGATTTGTTCTGCCACACTGCGGTTAGCTGCATTAGCCTGAGCCGAAGCGACCAATTGGCTATCTAGATTTACAGTCGTCGTCACTTAAACTCGCCTCCATTCGTCAAAGGTGCGCCAATTATCTTGCGGTTTAACTGGTGTATCAATTGGTTAAACACTGATTTCCCGCGACATATCTGTCAAGTGAATTATTGTGTGACCATTAACATGAATTTCAATTAATTAAGTTTGTGCTGTTGCATATTCATCATTAATTGATAACAATACTCATTTGCAATTGCAATCAATGATTTAATACATATCTATAAAAGGAAAAGTAAGTGTTAAAGCAAATTTGTGTTGTTTTGTTTTTAATATTGTTCGCAGGTACTACCCAAGCAGGAAAACAGTTTTTTGAACCTAATGGGCCATTATGTAATGTAGCTCCATTAGGCTGGAAAGATCGTAAAAACCATGTCGCAAGAGGTTATGAATATTGTGTTGTAGGAACCGCGTATCAGAAAGTGGTAAACCTTATGCAAACGCCAATTTACGTATCTGTTTTAGGCCCAAATAAAGGAAAGGTCTTTAAGATAGAAGGGCAGAGTATCTTTGAATCATTTGGAATTTCATCGACGGTATTTCTGTTAACTGAGACTGATGGAGCGTTCTATCGCACGAGCAATGCATTGGTAGTGGGTAGCGAGAGGAATGGGAAAGAAACCAAACGTAATTATCAATCTAACCTCTCAAACTTGCCTCAAGTAAAGGGGAAGGAAGTGCCGCCATTTAGGGTTAAAGAAATAACATTTGAGTCTTCTATTTATATGGGAGGGATTCTTGATGACTTTGGCTCTAAATACAATCAAAGAGCTTGGGGAACCGTTTTGCCAGCAATTATAGGTGGTGCTGGAGCTGGTGGATTAGGCGCGTGGGATGCAGACAAAGCATGTGGTGGTGACATCGTGAGAGGGATGTTTATTGGTGGTGTGACCGCTGGATTAGGCGCAACTATATTCGCAACTGGCGCGGGAGCCATTGTAACGCCAATTGCAATGGCAGCCGTCAACAAATCGCTGACAGCAGTTTGCTCCCAGTGTCACAAAAGTACCTGCGAAACCGACAGTGGTAGGCACTAATGCACGTACAATTTTTGCTTGCCTGTTTGATTGTAGTAATACAGTTTATTTGCCTACGTCATAATGACTACTTTAAGAAAAGAGCGTGGTTGTTCTTATATTTGGCGATAGTCCTAATAATGTTTTCATTAACTCGCTTAGATACAACATTACAAGCTTTGGTATGTTGCGCTTTAGTTTCCTTGTTTGAACTGCCTTGGCTTAAGAGGAAGTTAAGCGCAAGGTTTGATGTTTCGTTTTCTGTATTAAATGGCTTCTATTTGATTTTTTTGATAAACAATTATTTGCCTACCTTCACGAAGTGATTTGCTCCTTGACCTTAAATCTCGTCAGACAGTACGAATGAAAAGCTAGCAAAGCCATAAAACAAAAGAGTCGCACTAAGGCGACTCTTTTTAGTTACACATAAATTCGTTGGGATACGTTACCCGAGCCAGTGTTAATGACTTAGGTTTAATAATTGGGCAATGGTTATGGGAAAAAATATGGAAGAGATTGCCGAGACTCAAGTTGATATTGCTGAAGAGCGAGTAGAAGTGATTTCAGAAGCTGTATCTTACGCTCCATTAGTAAATGCTTTGACAGTTGCTGACCTAGCAAAAGACATGGCAAATGGAGATGTATGGCAAGATGACTCCGCTTCACTCATTGGTGGGAAAATGTCTGATATAATGCTTGCGAGAGCCTTCGGTAAAACCTTTGGCCAAGATACTCTTGAGACATTGAAAGCATTCGCAGGTAAGCATGCTGATGATTACTCTCCAAGTGCTGTAAGTCAGAAACTAGACTGCCTAGGTTAGGCAATTATAGCTAACATATATGAACGTACGAAAGATACTACTTTTTTTTACATTTATATTTTTCATTCTTTTTCTCATTAGAAATGAATTTTCTGATATTTTCTTATATCTAGCGATAATTTGTTGGTCTATTGAAATTATATATTGTTGGCATAATGGGTTATCAATGCATATTACGACATTAATTGAAATAGATACTCAGTATAAATTGCTCCGATTATGCTTGGTTTTGATAGTCTCTATTGCCCTACTGAAATCTTTGATTAGTATTTTTGGATACATATTGTAAGGCGTCCAACCTGTGCCTAAGACGTATGATGCTCAAGCTAAAAATTACCGACAAAATCAGCGAGCAAAAACAAAGTCACCGCATGAAATAGAGGTTTGGTTTAATCTGGATGACAATCTGTCACTGTTCGACTCAAGGTCTAGCCAGGCTAGGCTCTAACTCTTTTATGCCCCATTATTTGGTAGACCTTTCACTCGTTCACATCTTTTTCATGGGCTTTTCCCCTACAAAAACTTATCCATTCTTCTAGGTAACCCCCCGTGTTGTATTACGGGGGTATTACGGGGGTAAATTCCAAGAATAGGCGAAATTTGTCTAGGAGATCGGTGGCGGTCCAACTTACTTAACTCGGTGTCCAAAACTGACGGTGCGGATCTCTTTTCCTCCCCCCTCTCTCCAAACTTTGAGTAAATACCTCTTTTCAAAGCTCTCTACGGTAAGTGGTTTGGAGTATTTAAATCCTTGAACTCTTGACACATTCATAGAGTTACAAGCTCTGTGTTGCTCAGGAGTTTCTATTCCCTCAGCAATAATCTCATAGTTAAGTGAGCGTGCAAATGCACAGATGGCTTCAAACAACTGCCGAGAAGTGTGAACTTCGATATCCTTTAAAAAGCTGCGATCAATTTTGATAATATCGATTGGAAAATATTTGAGATGAGATAAGGATGAATAGCCAGTACCAAAATCATCAATGGCGATTTGAATACCTAACCGACTGAGCTCGTTTAACGTTTTCGAAGCGTTGCCTTTCGGGAGTAAACAGTTTTCAGTAATTTCAAACTCAATGTGAGATGCACCGACTCCATACAAATGCAAAAATGCAGCAACCCTTTCGACCAGTTGAGGAGCGGATAGTTGTTTCGGAGAAAGGTTCACTGCTAACGTAAAAGACTCAGGAAAGAAGCATGCTGTTCGCCATATCGACATTTGCCTAATCGCCGTTTCAATCACCCATTCACCAATATTCTCAATGAGCCCAGACTCTTCTGCAATTGGAATAAATACGTCTGGTGGGACGAAGCCTAGATCTGGATGATACCAACGAATCAACGCTTCGGCGCCAACAAGTCGCATTGATTTGTCAAATTGAGGTTGATAATGTAATTCGAATTCCTCTTTTTGTATGGCTTGCTTAAGGTTACTTTCAATGCGTAAACGTTGATCAACCGTATCATGAAAGGCTTTAGAATAGTACTGTGCCTGTTTTCGACCTTTCTCTTTTGCCCTGTATAGCGCGATATCTGAACACTTTCTCAACTCTAATGAGTTTGATGCACACTCAGGATAACTGGCTACCCCGATGCTAATTGAAACCTCAATACATTGCTGGTCAATGTTGAAATTACTTTCAAACGCAGAGAGTATACGTCGTACAATTAAGTCAACCTGCTCTTCAGACGCTAAGTTAGTTGCAATCACTGCAAACTCGTCACCTCCTATACGAAATAGAGAATCACTATCTCGAGTGTTGTATTGAAGTCTTTGTGCTACTTCCTGTAAAACATGATCTCCCGTGATATGTCCATATTGGTCATTGATGTCTTTAAAACGATCCACATCGATGAGCAAGAGCGCTAAAGGTGTTTGACTGCGTGAAGCCATGAGTAAAAATTTCTTTAAGCGCTCATCAAAAAAGTGTCGATTAAATACCCCTGTTAACGTGTCAGTCTCAGCCAGTTGTTTTAGCTGAGTGTGAGTCTCGAGTACCTTTTGCTCTAAAAAGTAGCGCTCAGTTGCGATGATAATCGCTCTTCTCAAGCGGATCGAAGAAATTTCATTTTTCATCACGAAGTCTTGAGCACCCATCTCAATACATTTCAAAGCCAACTCTTCGTCATTACTATGGCTGAGCATGACAATAGACGTGGAAAAATCCGAATTTGATTTGAGTGCAATGAGCACTTCCATCCCCGTTGATGGTGGCAGTTGATAGTCCAGTAAAATCACATCAAAAGATTGTTTAAGGGCTTTGTCTAACCCTTCATGAGCAGTTTGCGCTTCTTCTATTATCGAGATAGGCAAATCTGTACTACGCAATGTTTTCTTAATTGCAAGTCTATCGATGGTATCGTCATCAATAATTAATACTTTCATATGCTGCCGCCATGAGTCATTGAACTGGTAATTCTACGATGCGCCAGTAGTTATCTAAAAAAGCAAGAACTTCATTAAAGTCCTGGCTCACCGAAGATTTGACCATGTAACCTGCGATATTTTTTTCATACGCTGCCGTAATTTCTTCATCTCTTCTCGAGGTGGTTAGCACAAAAATCACTAGAGAGCAGAGCTCATCATCTCTTCTCACTTCACCAAGAAATTCAAGTCCATTCATTCGAGGCATGTTTAAATCGAGAAGCACAATACAAGGGGGAGGTATTTCCCCATTTCGCACGCATTCTAAGGCTTCTATTCCATCTCTAGCTCGGTAAATAGGGTTAAGTAACTTCAAAGTGTTGAGTGCTCGCTCGATGCCCATTGCATCAATATCATCATCTTCAACTAAGAGAATATTAACAGGTTTACATTCAGGGGATGTCATGAGGCTTCCTTAACGAGTACGGGGTTATTTTTGGGCCATGAGAAACGAAAAGCACATCCTCCGAGTGAGCTAGAGTCAATAGAATAATGGCATGAGTATAAATCCAGAACTTTCTTAATAATAGAAAGACCTAAACCACTTCCCTCAACAGTGTCTCTCGGTTGTAAGGTATGAAACAATTCAAACACTCTCTCCCTGAATTGTTCTGGGATCCCTGGTCCATCATCTTCAACCACAAACTGATACATGTCTCCGATATCCTCTCCTGAGACATAAATGGTTCCTATTTCCTTGTGGTGATGTTTGACGGCGTTGCTGATTAAATTACGAAGTATTAATTCAAGAGGTGTAGTTAATGTCTCAAACTCTCCGATATGGTTGTGGCAAACCAAAGAGATCTTACGTTGGGGAGAAATCAGTTCTAATGTCTCTTCACAATATTGCTCGAGATTAAATCTCCCTAGCTGGCCAGGCTTACGCCCCACACGAGAGTAAGCGAGTAAATCATCCAACAGTTTTTCCAACCTCTGCACGCGGTTGCTCAGCAAAGACGCATATTGTTCTGTTTGAGGGGTTAAAAACTCCGATAATTCCTCGATTAACCAAGTCACTAGCTGGGAAATGCCGCGTAAAGGGGCTTTCAGATCATGAGAGGCGACATAGGCGAACTGATCAAGTTCTCTATTTGCCTCTTGCAATGCTTGATTTCTGACTTGAAGGTCTTTTGTGACCGTTTCTAACTTGTCTGTGCGCAATTGCAAATCTTTGGTTAAATGCTTTGCATACTCATCGACTCGATCTTTTTCACGAACCAACATGAGAAATAGGATAAATAACAAGACATCCACGATAATACCGAAGACAAGAATAAGCAGAGGTTGAGTGGTATTTTGCTGCGCTTCAAACAACGGCGAACTTTGAATAACGAAGGTCCAAACTCTACCGTATATATTCAACTCTAGAGTTTGTGTAAAGTGCGGATCTGAATGATGGCTCACGTTTGACACATTAAGATCACTGTACAGCAATTCTTGATTGTCATAGAGACTGAAGTTCACGAGTCGTTTCTCTCCAGAGAGAGTCCCGTTCATCAATTTATTTACAATAAATGGGGCGTAAACTAAACCTAAGAAACCATCTTTTGCATCACCGTAGTACTCAGGAACTTCATCAGAAAACCAGGGGGCATAAAACAGAAACCCCGGCGCCTTTTCTGAGTCTTGAACTAAGGTAATTGGAGCAGTGATGGTGGCTGTATTTGTTAATCTGGCGTTTTTGGCTGCGGTGTATCGGTTGTTTTCATGTGCCATGTCTAGTCCCACGGCCTTTAGGTTATTTTGCATTGGTTCAATGTAGGTAATAGGCCAATATTCGGAAGCAGTTCGAGCTGGATGCGGCACATATTCAGACAGTTGCTTTCTTTGCCATTCTAAATACCGCTTTATTTTGTTATCAGGAACGTAGTGAATAACACCAATACCGTTGATGCCTGGAAAGTGTCGAGGGACATCAAACTGGTCAGCAAAAATTTTCCAGTCTGCTCTTGAGGCAGGCGCTTGATACATATGTAAGGCGGACACTCCTGCGAGCAGTGCCTCCTCATATTTCGACATCCGCTCTTGTACGAGTTCGACCAACTGATGGGCTTGAAAATCAAATTGAGTTTTTGCTTTTTGTTCCACCTGACTCGAGGTTACCGCCCAAGCGGTAAGAGTGAGCACGGCTGACAAAAAAAGTACAAGCCAATGATACCAATGGAGTGTACTTGCCCGTTGAGTCAATAAAGTTATCGTCAAAATTTAACTGACCTTTGTAATTATTATATGTAAATCAACATAATTGATTATTAAATTATATGCAAATATGTTCTTTTTTTTATGTTTTCTTGTTTGGTTTTATGGGTGGTTTCGTTTCTTCAATAGGTTACGCGAAAACAAGTCGCCATGGTCTGAGCAGTCTTATCATTAGTGACCACGGTTTCATGATTAAAAAATAAGTGACTAGCGGGCTTGCAACCGTAACTCTCTGAGCTTTAGGGGGGATGAGGAAGGGATAGTCGAACATTGACCACGCCGATTCTGTCTTCCTCTTAGTACTGAATACCGCACTAAATAAATTTTTTAGGCCTCTACCTTAGCCTTGAGGTTTAAGGCTAAGGTAGAGGTAAGGGAAGGTAAAAAAGAGCGATACAAACAAGAAGCGTAGACTTTGACATAGTTTGAAAATAACTGTAGCAAAGTCGGGGGTATCTAACTTAACTTCTACAGAAGTACTTTCCAACCGGCTTAATCAGATACGTCGTTATAATTTTTAGTTATTGATCACAAAGCTTAATATACAAGGAATTGAAATGAAGTTATACGAAATTAGTGGAGAAGTATTTTTATTAAAAACCAATTATGAGATCTCAATGTACCGTAGTTAACGTCATAGGCTGATATATTACCCTTAGTTTACCCAAAAAGGGCGTTAAAATCGTGAAGGTTTAAAGGGATATGGTTCAAGAGATGGATATAAAGCCCAAAGCTAAATGTGATTATTGTACATGTCGAAAAGTAAAATTTAGTGATTTCAGCATGTCTTTTCAGCCTATTTGGGACCTAAAAAGGCAACAAGTCTTTGGTTATGAGGCTTTGGTTAGAGGGGTGACAAATGAATCTGCTTATTCTGTCTTGTCTCAAGTGAATGCAGAGAATAAATACAGCTTTGATCAGCAGTGTAGATCCAAAGCGATACAATTAGCCGCAGAGTTGGGTTTAGACTCTGTCTTAAGCATCAACTTTTTACCCAATGCAGTCTATGAGCCAGAGCGCTGTTTAGCAACTACGTTGCGTTTAGCTAAAAAATATAACTTCCCAACTAGCAAAATTATGTTCGAGTTTACAGAGGGAGAGCGAATAAAAGATACTCAACATCTGAAAAATATTGTCGAGTACTATCAAAAGCTTGGTTTTTTAACCGCCATTGATGACTTTGGTGCTGGTCATTCCGGTTTAAGTTTATTAGCAGACCTTCAACCCAAT
This sequence comes from Vibrio sp. 1641, assembly GCF_033339995.1. NCBI lineage: Bacteria > Pseudomonadati > Pseudomonadota > Gammaproteobacteria > Vibrionales > Vibrionaceae > Vibrio > Vibrio sp. 1641. The sequence goes on along the minus strand of NZ_JAWOVP010000012.1, from coordinate 972 downwards.
GTTGCTAAGCTTGATATGGGGTTAATTCGTGACATTAACTCTTCTGTTAGTCGTCAAATTATTGTTAAAAACTGCGTCAGTATGTTTCAGCAGCTTGGAGTTTCCGTATTGGCTGAAGGAGTAGAAACTCTAGAAGAAATGACATTTCTCCAGTCCTTGGATATCGATTTAGTTCAAGGTTATTTGATTGCATCGCCAGGTTTTGAATGCCTACCGCCGCCTAATTTTAGGTTGCTTATCTAGGTAATAGGAAAGCCTTATTCCCCCCGATGACTAAGTGGCATCCAACACTCTAGGGGCAATAAAAAGTCACTAAGCCTATGATTGCTGTTGGCTACGAGCAACGTTACTGGAATTTCTATTTTTTCGGGTTAACGATTGATAAATAGTACTCGAACGCTCTACAGACCCTTTTAAACTTTTAAATTGCTGAAGTGTCGTCTTAGTTCGACACCTACCATAACAATACAATGGTAGGTGTTTCATAATTTGCTCACAGTAAATTACTCGTCTTGATACTTTTCGAGTTTGTTATAGAGTGTTTTCACGCTAATGCCTAACTCCTGCGCTGATTCCGTTTTATTGCCTTGATTCTCTTCAAGGGTATTGATAATGGCAGCTTTCTCGATCTCCTCTAGCGAGACGCCCGCCGGAACAAGGTCTTGGATGCTGGTGCCTGTTTCCAATGGTGGTGTGTCGAAGATCAGGTGTTCATCTCGGATGGTGTCATCAGCCAAAATAAAGGCGCGCTCGATTGTGTGTTTGAGCTCACGGACATTACCTGGCCAATTGTGTACAGCGATTTTTTGGATCGCAGAGTCAAGAATCGTTTTGGTTTTTGCCTCATTGGCGTTGCGGTGCGCAATAAAGTGCTTGGCCAGACCGACGATATCATCGCCTCGTTCTCGCAGTGGCGGTATCGTTAATGGGAAATGCGATAACCGGAAAAACAGATCTTCACGCAGGAACTGC
>NZ_JAWOVP010000011.1:0-119840 GCF_033339995.1 Vibrio sp. 1641 | reverse complement strand
TCGTTTCCGCTCGACTTGCATGTGTTAGGCCTGCCGCCAGCGTTCAATCTGAGCCATGATCAAACTCTTCAATTTAAGATTTTGTCGGCTCAATGAATACTGAACATTACATAATGTAATGTTTGAATTGACTGTGCTGAATCCGAAGATTCAATGGTCACTTCGTTTCATTGAAACCTAATTTGATACCGAGGTATCGAATTGGATTATCATCAACGAGTGCCCACACAGATTGATAGGTCTATATTGTTAAAGAGCTTGCTTTGCGAGAAGTTTTTCTCTCAAAGCGGAGGTGCATTCTAGCGATTTAGTTGTTAGTGTCAAACACTTTTTAAACTAATTTTTTGTAGAAGCTTTTTACCTCTTCGACCCTGCTGAAGCATTGTGACGTCTGCCGTGTCGATGGATGCGCATTATAGGGAGAAGATTTTCTTTGGCAATACTAAAAATGCATTTTTTCTAAAAAAACATGCCAAATGGATACTTTCCATCCAACCCCAAAATTACCCAGAAATAACACTCAGGATTTATACAATTTACCCACAAAAAGCTGTGGATAACTACTCATCGCTATCAAAGAAATAAGAAATACGCGAACGCGGATTTAGATACTCTTTTACTTTATCCGGTAATTTTGACGGATGAATCGCGTTAACTATCTTTATATCTTTTGACGCAAGATCAATGATTGGCGCTTGCGTCCTTGGTACTGATGGATCGTAAACCAAGACATTCGGGAATAATAAATGCGATGCATTCACTGAGATAACCAGGCCGACCATATTATTAGAAAGCTGAACTACGGTACCCGGAGGAAACACGCCCATAAACTTAATTAGGATGTTCAGGTTCTCTTCTTTATATAGGTGTTTACAGTTCTTATATAAATGAGAGAGTGCGGTATAAGGAATCTTTTGATCTGAGACTATCGGTGTATGACACAAGTTATCAAACGCATTGGCTACAGCAATAATTTGAGCAAACTCGTTGATCTCATCTCCTTTCAGGCCTTTAGGATAACCAGACCCATCTCTTAGCTCATGGTGCTGCGCGATCACAATTCTCGCGACTTCGGGAAAAGCCTCGATTTGACTCGCAAGATCGACGCCATATTTAGTGTGCAACTTTAAGTAGTTGGTTTCTGGCTCTGTTAGAGGTAGTTGCTTTCTTAATATTGCAGTCGGGATTTTTATTTTCCCGATATCATGGAATAGTGCGGAGAAGGAAAGCTCTTTCAACTGTGCTGCTGAGTACCCTTTAGCACGGCCAATCATCATCGAGATAACAGCCACGTTCAATGAGTGGAAATAAATATCTTCAAACTCATTTTTTCCGTTCATCAGATGTAACGTAACATTATCATCGCACATTAACTTCTCGACGATATCTTCAATAAGAAGCTTTGCTTCATCAACTGCTGCTGTCGGACGGTTACGGATTTTAGTCATGACTGAACGCATACGTGCCAGAGAGCGCTCAAACTCTTTTTCACACTGAATCACGCGTCGACGGTATGCACTTAACTTTTCTATGCGGTTCTGTTTTTCTTGCCACATTTTTTGAGTTTCATGATCTAACGACGCTTCATTTGTTACTCTGTCAGCTTGTCTTTGATCAACAGGGAGTGGAACGGCATCGCTTTGCTCTGGATTAAAGTAAACGAACTTTACGCCGAGGTGGCGGATCATCTCGACTTGCTCTTGGTCTTTAATCTTAAAGCTATTGAGTAGAAAGGGGTGATCGTTCCACTTTAGCGGAAGACGGATATGTAATCCGGGTTGAATACGATCGACCGTTAGTTTAATGGCTGCCACTTATTCACTACTGATTTATATTTCTTAAGAGAGTTAGAATACTAGTAAATTTTGTGAATAAATTCATCAGTAACTATCAAAACATCAAACCGTTATTTCTAAGCGACTCACTTAATTAGATAGAAGTAAGCTACTTTAAGGAGCGATCTGCTTTGCGTATTTTAAGCTTGGCCTCGAACACTGGCTTGTCTATTACTTCTTGATCTTTGACTAGCCCCATTAACGTTTGTACCGCTACACGGGCCATGTCACTGATAGGAAAGTGCACTGCTGATACTGTAGGGTAAAGACTTTCACAAAGATCAACACTGTCAAAGCTAGTTAATGAGATTTGCTCTGGTACAGAAATACTGTGCTCGTGTAAGTACTGCATTGCGCCAACCGTCATTTCTTCACTGCACGAAAAGACAGCCGTCACATCAGGGTGTCGTTGTAAAATTGCAGCCATTGCATCATAACCACTTTGCCGACCATAATTCCCTTCTTCACACCAGCTTTCATCAATATCTATACCAGCATCCTTCATTGCATCAATATACCCAAGCTTTCTCAATACACTGTTATGACGTTGGGATGGACCGGCAATACAAGCAATCTTTCGATGACCACCAGCTAAAAGGTGCTCAACGGCAATACGGCTTGCATGATGATGGTTAAAGGTAACACAACGCTCTTCTATTCCTTCCACGTAGCGATCCAGGAGAACGAAAGGTGTTGGCTGTTTAGCTAATTCACGTAAGTCATCATCTGACAAATAACGACTATGAAGTACATAGCCGTCACAACGTAAATCATTAAAACGCTGAATTGCCTCTTTTTCACCTTGTGCAGAATGATGGCCTTGAGCTGTAATCAAAAACTTCTTATGAATATCCAGCTCGGTCTGAACCTGCTCCATCATCTCGCCAAAGAAGCCCCCCGTATAGTAAGTCACCAATAACCCAACCATATTACTGGATGAGGTTGCGAGTGAACGAGCAATTGCACTAGGACGATAATTCAATTGCGCCATAGCTTGCTCTACTTTTTTTCGAGTTTCCTCGCGAAATTTCCCCTCTCCATTAATAATTCGAGAAACGGTAGAGCGATTTACACCGGCGAGTTCGGCTACATCTTTAATCCTTGCCATAATGCTATTGGGTCCAACTGCAATTGTTATTAAATATTCGTTTGTGTAGAACGGCTGCCAGCAATTCGTAAGGTGCTATAGGGGGCGAAGCTGGCAGCCTTTAATCATACACCGACCATTTGATTGGTAGAAACAAGCTCAGAGTAATCCGTGACAGTTATGCCATGATGAGCTAACTGTTCTTTTAAAATGGGAGAGGTAAGAACTTGTAACTCTAGCTCTCGCTGAAGCGCATAGCCACTCTTTAAGATAAGCGCCTGATCGGCCTCTGCCGGGTGGCACATCACCTCAACCAAGTCATAGTCAGCTTTTAAGCTCAATAGATGTGCCATTAAGCCATCCAAGCTCACTTTTTGATCATAAAACTCATCAGTAAAGATATATCTGATTGTCATCGATTCTTGACACAAGCCAGTGCCCCGCAGTGGCACTCTGTATTCATTCGCTACTTCTTTAATAACGGGCAAAATTTGAGGGTGAGTATGCGCGTGATGATGGCTATCTAAGTGGCTTAGCTCTAACCCAAGCGATAAAAAATGTTCCACCTGAGCTTTTGCTTCATCATAAATGACCTGAGTTTCGAAGTCCTGCTTACTCCAAAGTTCGTCATAGTTGATAAAGTGCGCTCGGCCGTTGGTCAAGTTAGGATGCTTCGTTATAGGCACACCTGCTGTAAACCTAAGATGAACGCCAATTTTCAAGTCTGGATTATGGCGAGCTAGTTCTAAGGCATGTTGCTCAGCATCCATACCCACCATCATGGTGGTTGAATGAACCACACCTTGCTGATGAGCTTTAACGATGCCGCTATTTACACCTCTCGTTAAACCAAAATCATCAGCATTAAAAATGACTTTCATCGGCGCCCTTCCTTAGTCTTACAACGTCGTTAGTTTAAATTGAGGTAAATACGGAGCGTTCACCGCTAGGATATCATCCAGGATTGACTTGGCGCGGCCAATGTCAGGCACCAATGGGTTATTGGTTAATGCCATAAGCGCCTTGTCATAATTACCTTCGACAGCAGCTTCTATTGTTAGCTGCTCATACGCTTTAACTTGATGGAGTAATCCTTTGATATTGTTTGACAACTCGCCAACCGCAAGAGGTTTCGCCCCCCAGCTACCAATCACGGCACTACATTCAATCACAGCATCGTCAGGTAGGCCGTTGATCGCTCCATTATTTAAAACGTTAACAACATGAATACTATTACGATTGTTATAAATTGAATCAACTAGGTTCAGTGATGCATCAGAATAATAAGCACCACCCCGCTCCTCTAACTCTTTCGGCTTATGATCGAGGGTAGGATCTTGATAGAGCTTAAATAGCGCATTTTCTGTTTCCATTACCTGCTCAGCACGAGTGCCTTTTTCATCGGCACTTTGTTTCTCTTCAGCAAGCATGGCATCAGTTTGGTAGAAGTAACGATGATAAGGACATGGTATCGCCCCCAGTGCTTTTAGAAATGCCGGATCCCACGGCTCTTCCCAGATATTCTTCATACTGAAGTTGGCACCATCACCAACTTTCTCTAATACCGTTTGAGTAATATCTTCCCCATTGAGCCATGCTTTGTGTACCCACACGAGATGGTTTAACCCAGCAAACTCAAGTTGTAGCTCTTTTGGCTCGCACTCCATCATTTCTGCAATCATCATTTCCATTGAAACGGGCACATTGCATAAACCAATACTTTTTACTTTGGTGTACTTACTGACCGCTTCGGAAACTAAACCCGCTGGGTTGGTGAAATTGAGCATCCATGCGTTTGGAGCCAACTCTTCAATGTCTTTACAGATATCAAGAATGACCGGAATGGTTCGCAGTGCTTTAGCAAAACCACCAGGGCCCGTTGTTTCTTGGCCGATGACGTCGTACTTGATTGGGATTCGCTCATCATTAGCGCGAGCAGCAAGGCCACCAACACGAAACTGCGTCATCACAAAATCCGCATCTTTTATCGCAGCACGGCGATCGAAACTGGCTTTTATCTCAATTTTTGCTCCGGCTTTATCGACCATTCGCTGAGCCAATCCTTTGATGATCTCAAGCTTCTCAGCTCCTGACTCAATGTCCACAAAATGAATTTTCCTAACGGGTAAATATTCTAAGCGCTTAATAACCCCTTCAACCAATTCCGGGGTATAGCTACTACCACCGCCAATAATGGCAAGTTTGATCGCCTCTCTAGACATTTTCATCCCCCTTTATTTGTTCGAGATTTTTTTGTTCAGTGCGACGATTTCTACAGCCATCTCTTGAGCCAAAATCGTAGTCATTAGGTGATCTTGAGCATGCACCATCACTAACGTCATCGGGACTTTCCCTTCTCCCTGATCTTCTTCAATAAGCTGAGTCTGTATTAAGTGGGCTTTATTAATGCACTCTCTTGCTTGAGAGAGCTTCTCATCAGCCGCTTCAAAATCTTGTTCTCGAGATAAACGCAATGCCTCGTAGCTTAAACTTCTGGCTTCACCAGCATTGCAAATGATCTCCATTACAACCAATTCTTGTTCCATCATTTTCTCTCCGAAAATCGGGCCGCGGTAATTGCGGCCCATTAAGTACAGTTAAGCAGTAACGCCTTCGCCTGACGGCTGCGTGTCACCTTTAGTTTCCTTCGTCGTTGGTAGTTCTTGCTCCAACATTTGCTTCTCAAACATTTTGAAGAATGGGAAGTAGATGATTAGATCAAGAATTAATAAACCAATGACGAGCAATACTGGCGCAAAGGTCCAACCGCTACCCCACGAAGCACCTATCAGTGCCGGTGTTGTCCAAGGTGTTGTAGCGACACCCATACCCACAAAGCCGACATGCACAGCAAAATACGCAATCGTAGCGTTGATGACTGGAGCGAAGACGAACGGGATAAACAAGGTCGGGTTCATCACAACTGGGCTACCGAAGATCACAGGTTCGTTGATTTGGAAAAAGCCAGGCACCGCACTCATTCGACCAATGCTCTTAAGGTGAACAGAACGGCTAAACGACATCAGCATAACAAGAGCAAGTGTTGCACCAGAGCCGCCAATAAAGATGTAAAAATCCCAGAACGGTTGAGTAAATACGTTTGGAATCGGTTCACCTGCAACAAAGGCTTCAATGTTGGCACCAATGTTGGTCAAAAAGATTGGAGAAAGCAGTCCAACAACAATTGCAGCACCATGAATACCCGCAAACCAAAGCAGCTGGCAAAGCAATAAAGCGCCAATAATGGCAGGCAATGAGTTAGACGCACTAATTAGCGGTTTAAAGATAGCCATAACAGCGTCTGGAATCAGCATGTCGTACTGGGTTTGTACGAAAAGGCTAAGTGGATATAAGGTAATGAATATCGCTAAGACTGGTAGCAATACTTCAAATGATCGCGCAATCGCCGGTGGCACCTGCTCTGGCATGCGAATCGTAATATTGTGCTTTTTCATAAAACGGTAGAGCTCCACCGAGAAAAATGCACACATCACTGCGGTGAAGATCCCGGTTCCGCCCATGTGAGACATAGACAACGCGCCATCTTTAGCTGGGGCCGCAATGAGTAAAAAAGACATTAGTGACAATACAGCACTCGTGATCCCATCCATCTTGTAAGCCTTAGCTAAACTATAAGCAACGCCCAGCGAAACAAAAATGGTCATGATCCCCATCGACATGTTGTAGGGCATCATTATGGTATCAAAATGTGTAGTGGCGAAATCGAGCCAAATTCGACCAAAAGTAAAGGTTGTATCTTCGGCAAATGGGGGGAATGCAAAAATCAAAATGAAACTACCGACAATAATAAACGGCATTGCGACAATAAAACCGTCTCTCATTGCGCGAACATGGGGCTGATTCCCCACTTTAGCTGCTATAGGGGCTATATGCTTTTCGACTGCGCCTATAATTGCGTCATAAAGCTTCATAGAGTCCATCCTTATTTTAGGCAAAAGAATCCCGCATCAAATATTTATATTTGATGTACAGTTATCTTTTTAATTTAAAACTATGGTTTAGTTAATTAATTCTAATGCTTGCTCTAGTACTTCTTCTCCCTTCATCATTCCATAATGCTGAGGAGAAATAGCATCAATGTTTTTACCATGCTCTTGCGCCGTTTTTCTTAGCTCTTCTAGCTGAAAACGTACTTGAGGCCCGAGAAGACAAACATCGTACTCTTTAATTGCATCTTCAAACGCATTCACTGACATTGCATCAATTTTGCACTCAATTCCTTTATTTTCAGCAGCTTGCTCCATTTTCTTAACAAGCATACTGGTGGACATCCCTGCGCTACAGCATAAAAGGATCTTTTTCATAGCCTTACTCCCGTTGTGTAAATTTCAACCTATAAAAACTGTAGCAAAAATAACCAAGACAAAAAAGCGCAACCGGTTGCATTATTCGTGAACACAATCCCAATTTAGAAAATACCACCTATTTTTTTGTAATTATTTAGGTCTAGGATAAAAGTCATAAAATATTTTAAGACATCACATTAAGTTTCAAATTATCAATATTTTACTACTGACAACGTCGTTATTAATTTCTTAAAAGGAATAGAGAATGAAATTTAATAAATTGGCTATTGCAACGCTTGTAAGTGCCGCACTATCACAACACTCATTTGCTCAAACCGGCTCTAAAGGCACCATTTATCTAACGTTTGATGATGGACCAATCAATGCATCTATTGACGTTATTCAAGTACTTAACCAGGAAGATATCAAAGCGACGTTTTACTTTAATGCTTGGCATTTAGATGGAATTGGTGATGAGAATGAAGACCGTTCCCTAGAAGCCTTAAAGCTCGCATTAGACACTGGTCATATTGTTGCGAACCACAGTTACGATCACATGGTGCACAACTGCGTGGATGAATTTGGACCGAACAGTGCTGCGGAGTGTAATGCGACCGGGGACCACCAGCTTAACTCGTATCAAGACCCTGTTTACGACGCCTCCATGTTTACGGAAAACTTATCTGTGTTAGCAAAGTATTTGCCGAACATTACAAGCTACCCGAACTACAAGGCAACAGAATTTGCTAGACTGCCCTACACCAACGGTTGGCGAGTGACGAAAGACTTCAAAGCAGATGGGTTATGTGCCACGTCTGATGACCTGAAACCTTGGGAACCAGGATATGTGTGCAATACATCCAACCCATCCAACAGTGTAAAAGCAGCTATCGAGGTTCAAAATATCCTAGCGAATAACGGCTATCAAACTCATGGTTGGGATGTGGACTGGGCACCTGAAAATTGGGGCATTGAAATGCCAGCAAACAGCCTTACAGAAGCAGAAGCATTTCTTGGATATGTGGATTCCGCGTTAAACACTTGTGCACCAACAACGATTAACCCGATCAACTCCAAAGCTCAAGAGTTCCCATGTGGTACACCTTTACACGCCGATAAAGTTATCGTATTAACTCACGAGTTCCTATTTGAAGATGGTAAGCGTGGCATGGGTGCAACGCAAAACCTACCTAAGCTCGCTAAGTTTATACAGTTAGCAAAACAAGCGGGTTATGACTTCGACACAATGGATAACTACACACCGAACTGGCAAGTTGGTCATAACTACGACGCTGGCGATTACGTCTTACACCTAGGTACTGTATACCAGGCTGTAACAAACCATGCTGCACAACAAGATTGGGCACCGTCTCCAACCTCTAGCCTCTGGACAAATGCGGACCCAGCCACTAACTGGACTCAAAATGTTTCCTATAAACAAGGCGATGTGGTGACTTATCAAGGTTTGCGTTATCTAGTTGATGTACCGCACGTGTCCCAAGCAGACTGGACTCCGAACACTCAAAATACCTTGTTCACAGCTCTATAGGCTGTTCCTACTATCACCATGTAGTAGTTTGCGCGAGGCATACCCCTCGCGCTTTTTTGTTTTGAAGATCCAGATACAACAAAGCCCCGACTTTCATCGAGGCTCTGTCTTAAAATATGGTACCGGTGGACGGAGTTGATTGGACTGGCATCCCTGCCGCCACCGCGAAGGCAACGCTAACTTCCTTTTGATATTTACGAGCACCTAAAACGACGAAAGGCCGCTATAAAAGCGACCTTTCTAATATGGTACCGGTGGGCGGACTTGAACCGCCACGCCCGAAGGCAACGGATTTTGAATCCGTCGTGTATACCAATTTCACCACACCGGCATCTCTGGGCTATTGCCCTTTGATGTTTGGCATTATACGTAAGCTTTTGACCTGCGCAAGCAGAAAAACCTTTAATAACTATCGTTTGCTGATAATTTCGCCACAAACTGTGACAAAGGAGAGCTCGAGCCCCGTAATCTTATCTCCGCCAACCTAGTTTACAGCTATCTTCCCAATATCTATGGCGTTTATAACCTGTTAACCGTGATATCAGAAACATAACCGTTACCGATGCTCGACACCGCATCATGAATCATTTGGGCCGCATCTTCTGCTTGCATAAAACTGCTGAGATCTAATGACTTTCCACTGGTTTCCCAAAACTCCGTCGCCATCCCTCCCGGATAGACCGCAATAATTTTCATTGGTTTGCCCTTTAGTTCTAAACGAACTGACTCTATCAGACCTTTTACCGCCCACTTAACTGCGCAGTATGTGGACTCCTGAGCTTTCGGCTGTTGCGATGATTAGTGCTAACTCCACCAGCCTCCTCGACTGAATCAGAGCAAGAGAGAAAAGACCATATATGCACCATAAAGGGTAGATCAATTTTCGTGGTCACTTTCGGATTCAAAATACCGTTGCCTTCGGGCGTGGCTAATCAGTAAGGAAACCCATCCAACCATCACGTTTGCCCATAGTTCGCCAAGAAACTCTCAACGAACTACAGCTGAAATAGACGATTCCATCAATCCATATGAATTATAGTGTTACGAGATAATGGAAACGGATTTGTGTTCCTTGTATGACATTTTAACTATTTGTATTTACAAGGACGTTATTGGATAACAATGACCATACCTTGGGATTTAGTTGGATCGGGTTAACTCGTAATGAACACAAAATCAAAACCTAAAATCAAACTCAATTGTAACCACTTTCTATCTGGATAGACCATTGACTTTGGAATCATACTGTATAATCGCGAGCAGTTTTAGCCACATTGATCACAGTATGTTTTTATCACCTTATTTCTCAAGTAATAACAATCACTTCCAGTTTACAAAGCAGCAAGCTAGTCACTTTGCAAAAAAAGTAGCTGGAGATTTTAACCCTATACACGATGAAGACAGTAAACGCTTCTGCGTCCCGGGTGATTTATTATTTGCGGTTCTACTCAGCCAAGAAGGAATTAGTCAGAGTATGCGCTTTGATTTCTCAGGTATGGTGGGTGATAACAAAGCGCTCAGTATTGACAATAAATGTGAAAAACACAGCTCTTTAGTAGACGATAATGGCAAAGAATATCTGCACATGACTCGCGAAGGAGATGTAAGTAAAGATCCCGAGTTTATCGAGCATGTTGTAACAAACTACGTGCAGTTTTCAGGTATGAACTTCCCACATATCATGGTTCCTCTAATGGAAGAGAAACAAATGATGATTAACTGCCAACGTCCATTAGTCATTTACGAAAGCATGGAAGTCGAGTTTTCCAGACTAGAGCTCAAACACCCTGAAGTTGACTTTACTGGTGCAACTTTCGATGTAGAGGGAAAGAGAGGAGTGGTGACACTTAACTTCGCTTTTAAGGAAGATGGTCAAGAAGTTGGTACCGGGAAAAAGCGAATGGTAGCTACAGGCTTAAAACCTTATAACCAAGAAGCAGTTGAGGATCTTGTAGAGCGTTTCAACACCAGAAAAGAAGCTTTTCTGCAAGGATTTTCTTCAGCGGCATAGCTATCTTACCGACAACACTTTATAGTATGAATCGATCTATCAACCTCGCCCGGATGATGAGATCACGAAGAAAGAGCTCAATAGAGCTCTTTCTTCGTTTCAATAGAAAAACATCTGGACCTTTACTAGGAAAAGAAGTAATCTACTCACATAAGAGATAGAAGAGGCGTGTTTGTGAAATATTTAAGTTTTTTTAGTGGTGCACTAGGTCTTGATCTAGGTTTGGAGTCTGCTGGGTTTGAGCCATTGCTCGCATGTGAGGTAGATAAAGATTGCACTGCCACGATTACAGCAAACAAACCTTGCTTACCAGTTATTGGTGACATTCGAGATTACAACGCAAAACAAATTTTAGATATTGCAGGCATCAAGGAGCATGAGGAAGTAGACCTCATCGTTGGGGGGCCACCATGTCAAGCCTTCTCAACAGCAGGTGCTCGAAAATCCTTTGAAGATGAACGCGGAAACGTTTTTTTAAAGTACTTAGAAGTAGCAACTGAGATTGCCCCAAAGTTTATTGTTATTGAAAATGTACGAGGTCTTTTATCTGCACCTCTAAAACATAGACCACATAATAAACGAGGTGCCGAATATCCAGATCTAGGAAGTGATGAAAAAGCAGGCGGAGCACTAGCTTACATTATAAAATACCTAGAAATGTCAGGGTATGGAGTAAGCTTTAATCTCTATAATTCTGCAAACTTTGGAACACCTCAAGTCCGTGAACGTGTGATTATAATTGCATCTAGAGATGGCCAAAAGCTCCCCTACTTACGACCAACTCACTCTGAACACGAATCACATGGATTACTAAAGTGGAACACAACCAGAAATGCGATTGAACATCTAAGCGATGAAGATAACCAAGAACGTCTGGAGTTCCCAGAAAAACGTTTGAAGTTTTTCGAATTGCTGGGACCAGGTGAGTACTGGAAACATCTGCCAGAGCACCTACAAAAAGAAGCATTAGGAAACGCTTATAATTCTGGAGGTGGTAAAACAGGTTTTTACAGACGAGTGCCTTGGGACAAGCCATCACCAACATTGGTAACGAGCCCTATAATGCCAGCGACAAGCCTAGCACATCCTGAAGAACTTCGTCCGTTAAGTGTTGCTGAATACGCAGCTTTACAGCAGTTCCCTAAGAATTGGGTTTTTAAAGGCAAAACATTATCCAAATACCGCCAGATAGGAAACGCCGTTCCATGTGGTGTAGGTAAAGCAATTGGTGACTTACTAGTACGTCATACCGCTGGAGACGAAATAACCCCTCCTCTAACATTTAAATACTCTCGTTATAAAGATACTGACGATGTAACGTGGAGAAAAAAACACAAAGACTTGTTCGAGTTAAATAATTACGAACTTAGAAAAGTCAGCTAGAAGTAGTAGGGAGAATAAACAGATAAATTTTAATGTTTTCTGTACTTCTCCCTTAAACTTATCTCAACTTTTTTGAGTTATGGTCAGTCATAGAATTGTTGGAACTAAAATTGACTAGCTGTTGGTAATGTTGTTCTATGTATGCAAATTCATACATAGGGAAAGCAAACATGCCAACATTAGACTTAAAAATGGTGGAAGATATCGCAATAGCTCAGGCCAAAGATGATGAAGGTTTTCTAGTTGATAGTTTTATTGCAATTTGTAAATTCCTTGATGATAACCCTGATAGATTGTCCTTGGCTGCAACAAAGCGTGAGAAAGCGGAAGGTTTTAAACCTTCAGTTTACGAACGTTCTACCCTAGAAAAACTAGCTAAAAAACATTTTAGTGGTTATCGTAAATCCGATGTTCCAACGCATCCCTCCACAGTACCAGATCCTGCCGTTAGCAACGTACTGTCTTCTACGTTTGGTTACACCAAAGAAAAAACTGAAGAAATAAAGTTACAACATCAGCAATCAATGGGAGCAGAAAATAGCGTCGGAGGCTTACTTGAAAGATATATTGACTCGAAATTGAGAGATGGTCATTGGTATTGGTGTTGTGGCGATTTTGTTAGAGCTATTGATTTTATCCACGATGATGATGGTACTTGGTGTGCATATCAGATTAAAAACCGAGACAATTCTGAAAACTCTTCCAGTAGTGCAATAAGAAACGGTACCGAAATAAAAAAATGGTTTCGTTCATTCTCTAAAAACACAGCAAAATCTCGCGAGTTAAATTATGTGAACTGGTCAAACCTGCCAGAACCACTCCAAGGAAAAGGTCTATCTGAAGAAGGTTTTCTAGCATTCATAGATGGTTATATTATAGAAAATAAGTAAAAAATGTGAGTGAAAGCCGCAGTCACCTTACGCAACTGCGGCCTTCAAAAAACCATGCTATCGACTACTTCAGCTCATAGAACAGCTCGGTCAAAACCACTTCACCAACTTGTTCCACTAACTGCGCAACAAAACCATCAAACTCATCAGCAAACCCAATTTTCACCAAACGATACTCAGCAGAAACTTGATCCAGTGATAGGTTACGAACTTCACCGCTATTCTTGGCTCGACGAGCCTTGTCATTCACCGAGGTAACAGCTTTACCCAAATCACCGCCAGAAACGAGACAAAGCAGCTCATAATGCAATCAAGCAGTAACAAAGACCTGATCCCACAAAAGGATCAGGCTTTCTATACCGCACATACAGTCAGACCAAATCGTTCATCACTTACTATCAGGGTAATATCATATTTAAATTCGGCCTCTTGCAGAGTTATTTATGTGTTTACTTGCATACAATGAAAAACAGCACCGTTTTGAGAGTTCCCATACCCGGTATGGGTTTCTACTTTCATCAATTGCCCCACTATCCATATCACACATCAAAATCTCAAAAATCATCGTTCTGTCCCTCTCACTTTCTACACAACCTTATCACTCACACACAAAACCAAGACGAAGCCACACTCATCAGTGGATGAGCTCTGTGGTATAAAGAGGGACGCATCACCCGCCAACAATGCACTTGGTTATAAGAGAACAACGATGAACAATGAAAACAAACCTGACCATGTTGAAGCCATAGATAAAGAACTCGACGAATACTTCCAAGCAGAAACCACCGACCAAACCACAGAATCAAGCAGCATTGAACTCGACGCTTTTCTAGCGCAAGAGCAAACCGATGAATACTCAAGTAAAGCTGTCGATGATGAGCTCGATATCTACTTCGAGAATGAACAGCAGTCACCATGGCAAGCACTCAAAGGTGATGATGAAGCGGTTCACATTGGTATAGACAGTGAGTACGTCTATAACGTCGAGGAAAACCGAAACGACATTCTGTCCTATCAGTATTATCTAATCGCAGGTGAACACCATATGAGCGATGTGGTACTTACCCCCGTTGCTGATGTTATCAAGAAGTCCAGAGCCGCGAACAAAAGCCGTGAAGATGAACTTAAAGCGATTAATCGAATCAAGAAACCACGTAAGAAATTTGAAGAGTTCTTGGTTGAAGTACTCCAAACTGCAATGGGGCGCGGATTCATCACAGGATGGCCAAAGAAAATCTACATCTATGCCCACTACCTTAGAGCTGACATGGTGTCATTCGAAGCGTTCTGGGATACCAGTCAGAAAGCGAAACTGGAAGTCGTCAGAAGCACATTAACCTCCACGCGTGGCGCATACGGCATCGACCTCGACGCAGTGGGTAGAACCAAGCAAGCTTCAGAGCCCGTTCACTTTACAGACAAGAATGGAAAGAAACGTGAGAGCCGTGTCCGCTTTGTAGATACTTTACTACTTAGTCCGGGACAAAGTGGACTTGATAGTGTGGGAGAACTCATCGGCATACCAAAAGAAGTGATCCCAGCTCCATATCGCAAAGACCGAATGGATGAACTACTAGTAGAAAATGAACCACTCTTCCTTCGTTACGCATTGAGAGACGCCGAAATCACCGTTAAGTACGGATTGGAAATGCAACACTTCGCCCTCGAAGACATTAAAAAATCACTCAAAGATAAAGTTCCAGAAGAACGGTTAGATAAACTTCAATTTGAACATCTACCATCAACACTGGGTAACTTCTCAGTATCACTCTTCAAAGCACTCACGGGTGATAAAGACGATCTGAACCAAGCACTCGGTATGGAGACCAAAACGATTCAATACTGGAATCAAACAAAAGGTCGTGTCATGCAGAAGAAAGAAACTGTCATCACTGCTGGTCGTCGTATCTTCGAACAGCTCAGTGTCGATTGTTTCCATGGCGGTAGAAACGAGTGTTACGTGTTTGGTGGTGCAAACTTAGGTGATTACAACGATTTCGATCTTGCTACGGCGTACGTCAATGCCTTAATGGACATTAAACCCGTTTCATTTGAGAGAAGCTTCACTTCAACCAATATCAATGACTATCTCGGTCATAAAATGGGGTTTGCTTACGTTAAGTTCAGCTTCAATAAAGACACTACGAAATTTCCATGCCTACCCGTTAGAACTGACCTCTATGGATTATATTATCCGCTAGAGGGCTACTCTTACTGCACCGCACCTGAAATAGAAGTCGCATATAACATGGGATGTGATATTGAAATTCAGTTCGGAGTGATAGTTCCATGGATTGAAGATCAAGAGCCACTTTTCAAAGGCTTTACGGAACTCATCAGAGAGCAAAGACAAAAATACACGGATGAAGGCGATAAATTCAGAGAGAAGCTCTGGAAGGAGATTGGCAACACACTATACGGTAAATTAGGGCAAGGACTCAAAGGAAAGCGCGGTTTCAACTCATTAGATGGGTTAAGCAAAAATATTCCGCACTCTCCTGTTACTAATCCATATTTTGCTGCCAGTGCCACAGGGTTCGTTAGAGCCGTTCTCTCAGAGCAATTGGCAGGGATTCATAAACACCATGGCGACGACGTTACCATTGTAAGTGCCACAACAGATGGGTATCTCGTAGACTGTACTGAAGAACAACTCCATGTTTCAGGAACCATTAGCCAACGGTTCAGTAAGATATGCGAGCAAACGGGTGACGGTAAGATGATTAAGCATAAGCACCATGCTAAACAAATCATCGCAATGAAAACCCGTGGACAAATCACTGGTGAATATGGCGATACCGAACCTGTCATAGCAAAAGCAGGCGTTAAGCCACCAGAATCAGCCTTATCATCGGCAAAGGATGAAAATGCTTATATGGTCGAACTGTTCTTAGACCGCTACCCCGGACAGAAGATCCCAAACAACTCATTGATTTCACCTCGTGACATGTACCTTAAAGACATGGACTTGATAGAAATCCAACGAGAAAAGACGCTCAACTTAGAGTTCGACTTTAAGCGTAAACCCGTTAATCCTCGCATGACTAAAATCCGCCACCCTAAAGGTCACATCGTCGAGCATATCTACTTCGATACCGTACCTTGGAAGAACGAGCAAGAAGGACAACAGACTCGCGCATTGTTTGATGGATGGCGACGCGATAACTGTCTTAAAACAATGGAAGATTGGGAGAACTGGATCGACTACAGCAAAACCAAACCACTACTGAAGGGATCATACATCAAGTATGAGGAAGGCGGTTCACAGGGTGCCCTGCTAAAACTCGCGTTAAGAGCTCTATCTAAAGAGAGCTACGGACTCACCAAAACCATTAATGGTAAGAAACTTACTCTCAAACAACTTACTGAACTGTTTAACAATGCAGGATTTAGGATTGCAGATAATGCCATTAGTAATTCACGAGACACAGCCTTCCGTCCTAACGTACTCGCTGCAACCCCAAGACTGATACCACTATTACGTTGGTTAATTGCAACGTTCCCTGACATGGAGATAGAACACTTTTTCCATAAAGACGAACTGGATGAAGTAAAAATGATGCTGAAGAACTCGTGATAGTTGGTAACGATAGCGGAAAACGTGAAGAGAACCGCTTACACACAAACATATAACTGGTTGATTTTAATAAATTATATCAACATAAATGGATGTTATATCTTGATAGGGGATTAGGTTAACGATTTCGTGATGGGATTACTGACGTAATCAGAGGGGAATTGCGTGACCTAATTACACTATCAAGATACAACATCCATCTTTTCTCATAACATTATGATTTAAATATCATTATTAGTCCCTAACCGAGTTATCCTATCCTGATCTTTTGCCTTTATCTGACCTTAAAAAGGTCAGTACTTCGACTTCTTCCAAATATAAATTTTGAGACATCCATCACAAAAAACAAACACAGAGAATCTTGCTTTTGCCTGTTCAAAAAACATCCCGATACACATCTAGCAGGTTCTTAAACCAATTCTCCCGAGTGGATGAATTTCCCTTTTTAGTGACAAGCAATTCGGTAATACCCTCGTTACACGCCTTTTAAACGACTATGTACCCCCTTGTAATCAACTTCTCGTCCTTTCTCTATAAAACGTCAAAGACCAACAATAAACCTTTGTTTTCAAAGCATTTTACCATTTGACCAAAAACTTAAAAGGGGCTTAAATGGAGCTCTTTTTAAATATGGAGACAAGAAAATGACTGATGCAAGCAAAGTACTAGAACTCACTGAAAGCCGTCTAAATGAATTAGCCGATGCCATAGTAAACGCGTTGTCGAACGCTGGTGCTGGTCGTGTTGTTGATAAGGAACTGTGTGAGCAAGCCCAGTACGATATTGGTGCTGCAATGCGCGAAGCTAAACAGCTCTTTCAAGGAAACAAGAATAAGTTCGGTAAATGGCGTGATGAAAATATTATCGGCAACGGTAAACGTACGGTAGATAAGCGCACGCTTACACGTTGGACTAACTTATGTGAATTCGGAACGCTAGATGAATGTCGTAAAGTAGGATTTACCAAAGTTTACAAGTTATCGAGTAAACGCTATGCCCCTTTGCGTGAGCAAATTAAACAATACCTAGAACAACACCCGGATGTTGAATCCGACACTATCAATGAAATGTTCAACGATTTTACAACTCAATTAAAAACAGAGAAGAAACAGGCCACCCCCGTTGTGAATGATGACTTGGTTGACAAAGTATCGGAGCTGGAAGCTCGCCTCAAAGAGCTAGAGCAGGAAAATGCCAACCTACGTCAACAGTTAGAAGGTCAACCCACTCTTGAAGCTGCGTAACTTGTTACCGAAACGACATTATGACGTTTCGGTTTTGCTATCGACTATTAAGGAACACCCATGGCAACCGAAGTAAAAAAGAACACGGTGAATTTATTCAGTGTCAAGTTACAGGTGTCAACGAGTATCTTGGCATCAATCAATATCACTGATGGCAATATCAGTGTCAGAGCAGCGAGCGGTAAACAGCTAGCTCATTTGACTCTTAAAGATGAAGAAAGTGAGCAAAATCTCGATACGCTATTTGCTGACCTTGAGAAGCTTTGTATCCGAGACGCGAATTACTGGATAACCCTCCCAACAGGTAGTTGGGTGCGGAAAAACGCCATTCTAGGATATGAATGTCACCTTAGTGAAAAATATCAAGGACTTATCCTGAGAACTCAAGGTAACCGGATTCTTTCATTTATTCCCTGTGATGATCTAGATACACAGTTAATGATCAAACAGGAAATTCAGAAGGCTACAGCAGCCTCATCACCGTCCCGTCGTTACAAACCTAACTGGGACTTCCATCAAAGCGCAGTTTAACTGCATCTTTTACTTAACTATTGGAATATAAATTATGAACATGTCTATCTATGATTTAATCGTTAATGCTTTCACCGCTGAAGCAAATCGCACTAACCAGAACCGCCGAACTCGCCTTCGTGAGGTTCGTAAAGTTGGTCAGAATATCGAGTCGAAAGGTGGCAAGATCCAACACTGGGATCAAATCCTTGATGAGCTTGAAACCGCGCTGGTGCACGACTATGACACTAAACGCGATTCTTTCGGTTACAAGGAGACAGCGAAGCGCTTGAAGCAGGTCATTAGCGAAGTCACTGGTCACTAACGTGTTACAAGTTACTCTCACTACTTAATAGTTTTTTAATAGTACGTTTTTTATCAAATAAATTGCCCAGACCTTAGCGATTATTTCATGCAAGAATTTCCATGCCCTATCTGAAAGGTGTTTGTTGACGGACGTTAGCAAGCACCTTTCGACCTTCTGCTTTCCACTCTTGAAACGACATAATGTCGGTACGAAACTACCAAAAAAAGAAGCAGAGTCCCCCCTACTTCTTCCTTTACTAGATAACATCTAGTTCCTCTAGTGCCCCTCCGACGATGGATCCTGCTACAAATCCTATGGCTCCGCCAAGTACGACAAACTGAGGGCAAAGTCGGGATGCTGTAATAAAACCGTAATGCGCTCCTTTTAGTCCCATTGATACGCTCGGCTTAAACCAGCGCTGTTGAGGGTTAGAATGAAAATGTGTTTTTGCCATAATGTTTTTCCTTTTCTATAGATACAGAAAAGGGCGATACCTTTCGATACCGCCCTTGTTGATAAGCCAAATTTAGTGATGGGACTTAATCATCGTCATCATCAGCCATGAAGTCACCGCCAAGCCAACCATCGTCGCCCGGTTCCATGTCGAAGTCCTGACTGAAGCCAGAATCTTCTGTACCATCATCATAGTCACCTTGGTCTTCTGTCCAACCGCCCATAACGAATACTCCTTCTTAACTGTAATCCATTGCGCCACACGTATCGCATGACCCACCCTTGTTGACCCAACCGGGACAACCTAAAGAGCGGCATGAATAACCTGATGCCATAAGTGGCTTAATGAATGTCACTTTCATTATAGTTTCCTTTAATTGACGTTGTAGTAAATCTACGTTGTGTAGTATCCCACTGCGCTCGGACAGGGTATGTCCAAGACCGCAGAATGAGTGTGAAAATAGTCATCGTCATTGCCCTGCCTTATCCAATGAAAGCTATGCCAAATCTCAGTGCGCGACGGTTTGAAACATTTAAAAATGTTTTGCCCTCAACCTGTCCAAGGGAAACCGTACGCTAGTAGCATGAGCGATAAGAGTGAAAAGCTAGCTTTAAGGCTAGGTGACATATTGACGAGATTGTTTATGGGAGAAGTGCTCTCCCCTGAGCAGTTAGTCGCGGATTATCAGGTAAGCGAGAAAACCCTGAGACGCGATTTCAATGAAAGGCTAGTCAACGCTCCGATTATCCGCACCAATGAGGGTTATCGGTTAGATCCGGTAACTCGAAATAATGGTAATGCGAATACCAACAAGGTACTGCACGATACGGGTTTGTCTGCGCTACTACCTAATCATTACAAGTTCAACGGTCACACCCCCGTTCTGTTTAAGAATCCACGCTCCGAATCCATCGGGAAGTTCGATGCGCTGTTTAGACAGTTGACCGAAGTTATTACCACTCACTCTGTTATTGACCTTACCTACAATGGCAAAACGTTTGAATCTGCCCATCCCTATCGCTTGGTGAATGACCGTGGTATCTGGTTCCTCGCTGCGACCTACTGTGATCAGCTACATTCGTACCGACTGCCGAATATTTCACGGATTCACCGCCGGGAAGATAAATACAAACCGAGTCAAAAAGTCCACGAGGAGATATATAAACAAGGGATGGAGTGGCTAACTCCGGATGATGCTGAGGTGCTTGTACAGGTTGATCGGGAAGTAGCTCCACGCTTTCTTGAAGGGACGATTCTTCCCCACCAGCAGCTATTGAAAGAACTGAGCGACGGTAGTTTGTTGCTTAGCAGTCGAGTATCAAGATTGAGCGATATCTTGCCCTTGTTGAAGTCCTGGATACCTCAAGTCGAGGTTCTCTCCCCAGTCAGTCTCAAGCTTGAACTTATACGCGATCTCCACGCCACATTGGATCGTTACAAGTAGTCGACACGTTTCAGACTACCGAAACCGATCAGCTTACTGAGCAATTAGATCATGATG
Organism: Vibrio sp. 1641; assembly: GCF_033339995.1. Taxonomy (NCBI): domain Bacteria; kingdom Pseudomonadati; phylum Pseudomonadota; class Gammaproteobacteria; order Vibrionales; family Vibrionaceae; genus Vibrio; species Vibrio sp. 1641. The sequence continues at coordinate 99,185 of NZ_JAWOVP010000011.1, read as the reverse complement.
ATCCAAATACTTTATTTGCCGTACGTAAGTGTCGTGTAATGACTTTGTCACGTTAATAAATAACGCCCTAGCGTTCTCTCTAAAAGCACAGCTCCAAGTCAACAAAGAACCCCGACATAATGTCGTTTCACTACGCTGCTACAGACAGTCCTACCCATGAACTTGTCACTATGTACCGATTTTGCGTTTACCTATGTTGGATAAGGGAAAGGGGTGATTTAGCGAAACCTCAAACCGATACTGTGCAAGGGAAAACTCAAAATGATGCCGTTTTTGGTCGTTAATTAGCAAACACTAAAATAACTTCGAAGAAGGTAAAATTTTAATAGGGGTATAACCATGATGTCTGATGCACGAACTCTGCTCCAAATCACTCAGTCCAGTCCGTATTTTTACCTAGTTGATATCGCTAACTTGTTAAGCTTCACCGCCGTTGGCTATCTACTGGGTATGATGACTGGATAAACAGAGCCATGAATTGAACTTGTCACTATAGATTCCGGTGACAAGTTCCTTTTTGACTCAACGGGTTTGAGATTAATGTGTGGGAGTCGTGGATTACCGCTTACAGCGCATAGTAACGTTGAAAATGACCAAGTTTTCACGCCAAGCCACTAACAAATTACTAAGGGCACCTCTCGTTGCATATTAAGGGAAGCCTTTACCCCTAGTTGCAGAGATAGCATCAGACAAATCATTCTCTCGGTATTTTATATAGGCCTCCCATCCCTTACTGCTCCCATTGCTTCGACATAGCAATGGGAGCTTTTAATAACAAAACACCAGTGTAAACCAACCAAACTCGTTAAAATTAACGCTTCCTTCCTTGGTGTTTCCACCGTCCATTGCATCCAGCAACTTCATCCCCTCTGAATCCCGAAGGCAACGGATTGGGTAAACGTTGCTAAAACTTGCCCCAATGAAAAAAGCTTCCCATCACACCATGACGAACATGGGACAATGGGAAGCCTTAGTGTCACGAGGAAGTGAGTCGACTATTTTATGGTACATACATGGTGCTTTCTACTTGGTTTGTTACCGATGGGCTAATCCACAGTGACTTTTATCTCATCGAACACGCCCATTTCGACGTAGCTAAGAAAGTTGGATTCCCACATCGAGTAGAACTCCATTACCTCACTACTTGTTATCGGCAGTTCCGGAACATAGGAAAAACTCGCTGTTCCAGATGAGAAGTTAAAATCCACCTCCTTAACCAGTTCGGGATAAGGACCACCGCAATACGCAAAGTCAGTGATGTAATCAAAAATCCACTGGTCGTAGAGACGAACAAGCCTGATTTCAACAGGGTGCCAACCGCCGTTTTCCGAACTGTAGGATGAATCTCGGAAGTTGATCACAACCGATTGGATCATGGGTGTCCATTTGCCTGATTCGCTGATCACTCGGTTTAAAGCATCTTGAAGACTAGTTGATATCGGTAACAAAAGGCGCTCAGTATCAAAGACTAATTTCATAATAAAATCTCGTTTAAATTGTCAGGGAAGCACTCTTGCTAAGTGCTCAGTATGAAAGCCAGAGTTGGCTTGGATGGTAATGGGTAATGTGGTTTTGGGGTTATTTCGCTTTGGTTTCAGCGTCCACGAGAGACAGCAACTCATCACGACGTTGCTCGTAGTCTGGCGCTAGAACGTGGAGAAACACTGACTTCTCCGACTGGATGATAAGACCAAGCCCCCTACAGCAAGCTGCCATAAAACCCGCGTTGTTCGCTGACTGTCCAGAAAATACACACTTCAGCACAGAGCTCTTGAACGGCTTATCGCCCTGCACGTCTAGAACAGCGGTGATATCTTTAAGCGGGATCATCTCTTTACTATGCAGTCCAGAGCCCTGATTTCCAGTCATACGGATATAGAGTTCGTTTTCCTCGTCATGTAAGGCGATTTCATAGAACACATGGTTCTCCGTTTTCGGACTTAACTTCTTCGCTTTACCCTCGCACACGATATTAGTGAAATGGTCTACTGGTTGATCGTTAGTGACTGTGACTTGTTCATTGCCTTCTACGATTTCAGGTTGAACCGTTTCTTGTTGTTGGTTTGATTTACGTGCCATAGGACACCTCCTTTAAGATGGAATTGTTCAGGTTTAATTTGGTTTTAAGATTCAGTTTGGTCAGCTAACTTGGCGACAGGGAACGTTGGACTGTTCATTGGAGCGCAGCAGTACACACCTGAGCCCTCCATGGTCACTATGGCGACCGCCAGCAACCAAGGACAGGCATCATCGTTTAACAACAACACCCATTCAGGGTAATTAGTGACAAAGCGAAGGAAGTGCAGATCTTCCTCAGATTCTTCATTAAGTTTTTCGTTGGTATCCCCTTCCTCAATCAAGTACAAGGTCGTACCGACTTCATCCCAGAACGCTTTCGTATTTTCTTCATCACCGAATGGTTCTATCAGGTGCTCTAGCAATTTTGCTTTCACACCATCAGGCATTGGTAGTGATTGAATGTCTTCAAACTTGTTTACTGTTTTCATGTCTAATCTCCGTTTAAGAATGAAAAAGCCCCTGTTTAGCGATGAGCTAAACAGGGGCTTTTCTAATGTCATGTCTAAATTAACTGGTTAAACCTAACTTCTTTATTCCCAACGTATCTCTGGCTTCGCAGTCACCATATCCGATAAACGAGAGCCAATCTCCCTCCGACGCCCTACAGTCAGCTTCGAATAGCGTCTTGTTGATGAAAGGTCTGCGTGATTCAACTGCTTGGCTATGTCGTGTAACGAGACTCCTTGGCTAGCTAACAAACTCCCAACCGTATGGCGAGCACTGTGCAGAGTTAGATTCGCTTTATCTCCGGGTATGTCGGGCAGTCCCATCTTGACTTTGATAGCCTTGAAAGCATGCCTAGGTTGCCCTACTGGTTTACCCTTTTTGCGTCCAGGAAAGAGATACGGATTATTCGCCACATGAGGCACCGACCTCAAAATATCAAGCATGTAATCACTTAGATAAATAACGTGACTACTACCGTTTTTCGTATGTGGAATAGTGAGTGTTTTCTCCTCCCAATTCACATCGGATTTCAAGCGTAAACGCAGTTCCTTATCCCTCGCGCCAGTCAAAAACAACAAAGCTAGGTACGCGCCAATACTTTTGTCTTCATGGTTCAGTGCGTGACCTATAAACTCCTTTAGCTGTGATTCGGACAAGTACCCAGTTCGCACGTTATCTTCTTTCAACAAGCTCACCTTGTCAGCAATGAGCGGCGCGTCCATCAACTTGTATGCCTGACGGTTAATAGTTTTCAATAGAGCCAGAACGCGATTAATCGAAGCAGGAGCATATGGTTTCCCCTTAATCGTAACGGCGTTTTGCATCTCCATTTGGACTTTGATGATATCGGCGGCAGTTAGGTCGTGAATCGAGATATGATGTATCGACTTTGCTAAACGAAACCGAGCGACATCATCCTTCCAACTACGTTTCTGTTTAGCGAGAGGCAAATAGACTTCATCAAAGAACCGTTCAAGAGTCATCGTCTTCTCGGTAGTCTGATTGTCACGTTCAAGCTTAGGATCAACGCCTTCTATAATTTGCTGGCGATACTCTTTGGCTGTTTTGCGCAATGTGGCGAGGTCAGTTTCAGGGTGCTTACCAAGACCAATAGATGCCTTCTTACCTGTTACCGGACTGGTATAACGCAGCAGGAAGCGTTTCCCGCCAGATTTACCCACTAAGCAGCGAACACCAGTAGGTAAGCCACTGTCTTTCATAGCAGATAAATTGACTTCGTAATCGGTCGACTTAGCGTTAGCCGGATTGGGTTTAAGGTTGTTGAGGAAAGTGGTAGTGAGTCGTTGTGATTTACTCATTCAAACCTCCATTAAGATATAGATTCTTAATCTTATTAAATGCTTGAAGGAGGTTTTATTTCGGCTACTTTTCATACAGATATGCACACTGACCGAATATTGATTTGAAGTCTAAGATGTGATTACCTGCGGCAATATCCCGATACCCAGTTGTTCTTTGCTTGAAGGTGACAACTCATCAATTCTATCGTAAATCCAATCAACAAGCTTTGAGCCATCCATTACGGAAACATTCTCTTTCTTGGCAAGCTCCAAAGTCTCATCAGCTACATTTGCTGTAGTAATAAGCCATTTATCAACATGTTCATCTTCTTCGATAGCAGCCAGTTGGCGAATTCCCCAACCACTAGTTTCACCTCTATGGTGCTTAACTTGGATAAACACTCGGTTACTCGATACCGGGTCAGTGCGACTTGCCTCAATGTCGACATCAGAAATATCTGAGGTCTTATTTTTCGCAGCTATATGAGCAGAGTATCCTTCCAACTCCATGAGCTCTTTAACCAACCTTTCTAAGCCATAACCTCCACTTGCCAAAGTAGTCGAGCCATTTCTTAATCTAGAAAGTAGAGTCTCTTTAAAGTCAGCAACTTGTTTATCCTTCTTCTGTTGAAAAATACTGTCAAAACAGACTTGGTTGTTGTCTTTTAACTGAGTGACGTACCCCTCTATTTCATCTGCAAATTCATTCAATGAAGCAATCGTCATTCTGATTTTTAATCGACTTTCCAATCGCTGTGATAACTTCGCGCGAGGAATTTTAATCGGCTCACCATGTTCATTTTTAAAGTAATCGACATTAATACGATTAGCTCCATAGCCGCCATTTTCATCATAAGACTTTCCGCCTCGAACAATTCCAATAACAATAGCTCTATGTACAGGAACTACGACTATATCTCCGGGCTTAGCATGGAAAAATCGAGAAATTTGATTTCTCTGTCGACCAATATTGATCTGCTCATCTTCAACATATTTCATTAAATCTTCAAAGTCAGAGAAAGACGACATCTCAATACAGTCCCACCCGTACCCAGCTAAATTTTTAGAAATTAATTCACTTGGGCTTCGAACCAAAATTATCTTACTCACACTTTCTCCTTAAAGCTCATGCAAACCCGCACACCGAATTTCACCACCCGAACCACTAACATATTAATAATAACCAGTACAACAGCGGCCTACGGCAAGCTGTTGTACTGGTTATTATATATTTAATATCAATACCCTATCCGAAACCTAGCTCCCACTCCATTCCACCACATTTACAAAATCAACTAGTCACAGACACCCGAAGCAAAGCGAGTCCCTATCTCTCGCATAGAAACTCTACCGAAAGGACATTGTTCAGAGCACACCGAGAGTCGAGACACTAATCCCGTACAATTACCACCAGAAGGTACTCTAGTAGCCACCGAATGAGCTTAGGACAGCGATATTCACACACTGATGGTTAGTAGTAGCGATGGATAATACCGCCATTTATTACTCTTTAATGAGGTCGGTAAGTCAGCCGACTAACACCTAACCCATTTTTTCTTGGACTGAGGACTGCGCTTGATTTGGTTATTCTTGGAAAGCTCATTGATTGCCTTGGTAAAATCTGACTTTGACAGCCCTAGCTGCTTTTGAAAGCTAGGATCTAAAGCACGAGGAGACTTCAAAGCATGAAGAAGCTTGTCTTCAGGAGATTTTTGGGGTGTCTGCTGTGGCTTAACAATTGGAACAACTGTGTTCTCTCTAGTTCTGATGCTTTGAAAAGGTGCGCCTAATTGCTTGCACTGAAACTCAAATGCTGAAATCAAGCTTTCATCGTTACTGTATAGCTCAAAATGAACAGAGCCCAACTGCTTTTTATCTAAAGCAAGTAGCACCCTAGACAGATATGCAATGATATAGAAATCGGCTTGGTTCTGACCTGTCGGATAGTCAGATAAGAACAGGTACAACGACTTTTCACAAACAAGCTTGACTGAATCTGACTTAGAAAAAACAAAGACTTTATCAACAACAGAAGCGTTAATTTTTTCTAGCTCCTTCAGTCCTACATTTTCAGCATCGACGAAAATCATCTTCATAGTTGGTCAAGCTCCATTTGTCCACCACTATAAAGAAGATTACACAGTTGCATATCGATATCAACAGATTGTATATAAAGAAAGAACTGATACACACAACTGAACAGTCAGATTAAAGAGCAATTACTCAACAAAGATCACAGAATGAAATAAGCCTCATATATTACCCTTCGCCGTTGGCTATCTAAATCATTGAAATAAAGAATCAAAATGAAAAATATAAATAAAATCCTTCTTGTAACATCGGTTTCTATTGGTCTCGCAGCTTGCGGCGGTGGTGGAGGTTCTTCGAGTGGTTCATCACCTAGCTCAAAAACCCTAAAAGGTACAGCTATCGACGGGTACTTAACTGGTGCAACAGTATTTTTAGACGTCAACTATAATGGCAAATTAAACGCTGGTGAGCCTAGCGTCGTTACAGGTGAAGATGGTTCATGGGAACTCCTGACAACAGGATCTTATGCAGAATGTTCTGAATACGTACCGTTAGTTGTCGATGTTCCTGTAGGCGCTATAGACTCTGACTACGGTGAAGTCACAGAAGCTTACCAAATGACCTACCCACCAGCATTTGCGATAACATCCGATCAGGAAATCAAGAACACTACCCCACTAACTACTGTTGTTTGGGGAACTATACAGAAAGAGCTGCATGCTGATGGTGAAAAACTGACGTGTGACAATGTAAAAGCAAGCTTTGATACGCGTGAACGCATCAAAGACCGTTTAGAAGAACAGGAATTCCGTGTTGCACAACGCTATAACGTAACCGTTGATGAGCTTTATGGTGACTATATCAAAACAGGTGATACTAACCTTCACGCTATAGCTGCTGCACTAGTCCCATCCATGAAAGCCTCATACGCAGATACCGTGGCTATTGAAGCTAATAACCCTAATGCCGTTGCTGCATGGGTGGAGTACTTTAAGAGTGACTGGGATGGACGAACTCATTTCGCAGATGGGTGGTACAAACAAACATATCTAAATTTAGGCGAGGCTGAAGGCTGGTCTACTACAACTGAAGCCGTGACTGACAATCTAAATACTGTATTAAAAACTGTTGAGTACAATTCAGGCTATCGTATTAATTTGGACGATATCACCTACGAATGGACCATCTCGTTTAATGACAATCTAAATGCAAATGACTGCTCTGCGATGGAGTGGATTGAGCAAACAACTGATACCGCATACGGTGTCCTGAATGTGTTTAGCTCAACCGCAAAAGAAGCAAATAACTGTATAAACGAAGACTGGTCAACGCTTAAAGATACTGTAAAACAACAATTAACCACACGTGTGCAAACCCCGAATAGTAACGCAGGTTCACAGCACTTCTTTGCCAGCACGACGGAAACGGGCCTTGGTCACCTTGTCATGGTTGACCCAGCGACTATAGATGCAAGCGAGTTCGATGCCGTCAACTTCATTAGTACTGACTTTAATGACACTAATGACTACGGTGCTTACCTTTGGGGGCGTATTCTTGCGGAATACGAACCAACATCAGAATTATCACAACGCACAACCTCTCACAACAATGCAGGTCATTGGTCTCGTACTCTCATATACACAAACGGTACTTACGCTGAACAGTGCTCTTATGACAACGGAGCAACTTGGGTAGCTAAGACAGGGGATAATTGCGAGCAGTAAGCCTTAATCATATATGGGGGCGGTTACCCTGCCCCCATTTATTCTTATCATTACTACCTGTGCGTGAATATCTTATGTCAATATCTCCAACGCACTTACAACACACACCGCAAAACCTCCTATCTCAAACCGACTTTTCGACTATCCATCAAAACGATCAGTTGTTCCATAAAGGCAAAGCCAAAACCGCATAGTACCGTAAAGTCACCATGGTCGTAACATGGTTCTGGCGGCGTTGAGCACTTGGTAATACTGACTTGTGAGATGGCAGTTACTTGGTGTTGTTTGGGAAATTAAAAGAGTAAATTTAGAAGGGATGAACCATGTATGCACCATAGTTCGGTATGAAGGTAGTTTATTACAGACATAAAAAAAGCCGCTTTAAATAGCGACTTCTTAGTAATGCTTTGGTGATAAAATTTTTATTTTTTGTATAACGACTTGATTTAAAACTTTTTTTGAATCCGTCGTGTATACCAATTTCACCACACCGGCATCTTTGGGCTATTGCCCTTTGATGGTTGGCATTATACGTAAGCTTTTGACCTGCGCAAGCATAAATACCTTAAATAACTATCGTTTGCTGATAATTTCGCCACAAAGTGTGACAAAGCTGTACTCATAAGAAACGTACGCTCCATTTTCTACTACTCTTCCAGATGAAAATGAGTATACGAAACTCTTTTTAAGTTCTATTCACTGTAATATCAGAAACATAACCATTCCCAATGCTCGACAACGCATTATGGAGCATCTCTGCGGCATCTTCTGCTTGCATGAAGTGACTCGTGTCCATCGTATTGCCGCTTGTTTTCCAGAATTCCGTATCCATTCCACCAGGATAAACCGCGATAATTTTCATAGGTTTTCCTTTTATCTCCAAACGAACCGACTCAATTAATCCTTTGACGGCCCATTTCACTGCACAATACGTAGACTCTTGCGCTTTAGGTTGTTGCGCGGCTGTGGACATGATCATGACCACTTTTATTGGATGATCTTTGTAACGCTTTACTAACTCTCTTAACACATGAATCGCAGAATTCAGGTTGTTATCAATCAACTTTTGAATCTCTTCCGGCTCCTGCTCTTCCAGTAAGCCAAAATAACCACTTCCTGCACTATGAATGACCATTTCAGGCGGCTGTTTCATCCCATCAAAGAGCTGTTTCACACCTTGATGTAATGAGAGGTTGCAAGCTTGATAGCCGACGTTATGAGAGAGTTGTTTTGCTAGTGCGGATAGTTTTTCTGTGTTTCTTCCTATTACGTACGTCTCTTTGCCTTCCGCATCATAACGCTTTGCTAGTTCCGCCCCTAAACCGCTACTTGCACCTGTAACTACAATCATGCGCTACCTCTTTTCAATCACATACTTTTAATTCATCTATCAATTAAGGTAACAGAATCGTGGTAATTCACACCTCAAGAGCACCATTCTTTGAAGCAAGCAGCTTTCTTACTTTCGTGATGCATGAAATATCAAGCAGAACGACGGGCATTTAACCTATGCTTAAGCAAGAATAACTTTCTGAATTTTCTATCGACTTTCTAGTGAGAACTGAATAGGAGCAAAGAATGACTGGGTCAAAATGGCAGTGGTTACTGAAACAGATGACACGAAAACTGTGGGTCCGGACGTCACTCTACGCATTACTAGCTGTTGCTACCGCCTTAATGTCGATTGTTTTAAACCAGTTCATTACTCTGCCCCCTGCCATCAACGTCAGCAAGGATTTGTTGAACAACATATTAAATATCCTCGCAACCTCCATGCTTGCAGTGACTACATTCTCTCTCAATATTATGGTCTCAGCGTACAGTGCCGCTAGTGCAGGGGTAACGCCGCGAGCGACAAAACTGTTGATGGAAGACAGCACAACACAAAATGCCTTAGCAACCTTTCTTGGCTCTTTTCTATTTAGTTTGGTAGGAATTATCGCGCTAGGTATTGGGGCCTATCATCAACAAGCACAAATTTATCTGTTCATCGTGACTATCGCCGTAATCGTGATGATCATACTCACTCTGCTACGTTGGATTCAGCACCTTTCCGTACTAGGAAGGGTCAGTGAAACCACTTCATACGTGGAGCAAGCCTTGTTAGATGCGATAAGAAAACGGGGCAAAGAGCGTTGGCTAGGTGCTCACCCGTGGAGCCACCCAGAACATAAACCCAGAGGAAGTAAACCTATTTTGAGCCAAGAAATTGGCTACTTACAGCATGTTGATATGCATCATCTCGATAGTATTGCTGAAGCAAACCAATGCACCATCTATCTTGAGCGACAACCGGGAAGTTTTGTGTACGTAGGTCAACCATTGGCTTGGGTTTGTGGAGAATTGCCAGACGAAAGCGAAGTAACGGCAGCCTTCACGATTCGAACGGAGCGTTCATATGATCAGGACCCTCGCTTTGGTTTAGTCGTTATGGCGGAAATCGCCTCACGAGCACTATCTCCGGCTGTAAATGATAATGGCACCGCAATTGACGTTCTTGGGCGTTCTGTACGAGCACTTTCATTATGGGGAGACCTACTCAGTGAGCCTCCTACCAAAACTCGATATCCTAGACTATTTGTGCCCGCATTGAGCTGCCAGGATTTGTTCGATGATGTCTTTTTGCCGATAGCACACGATGGTGCAGCGCAACTCCAAATACAGATTCGCCTACAAAAGGCCTTGCTAGCTCTCTCTAGTATGCACCCTAAGTTATTTTTGTCACCAGCAATCAAGCTGTCAGAAAAAGCTTTAGAGCTTTCATTAAGCCAACATTATACCGAAGATGAGAAACACCAACTCTCTCAGCTATCTAATCTGGTCACAGACCAAAAAGCCAATGGTTAAGAGAGTCGAATTCAGTTGAAACATATTGCTGCACGGCCTCGTGTATCATGACATGTGCTGATAACGTAGGGCAGAAAAGTCTCTTCGTTTATACACAATTAAAGACTCTGTGCGTTAGGTCTCTTTTCTCTTGGTGAGGGAATCTATATTCTGACGCACAATTTTTAAGGTAAGTGATGGAATAATGACAACGTCTACAACTCTTCCACCTGCTGGTCTCTTTCGTCGACTTGCAGCGTTGATTTACGACACATTGATTATTATCGCAATTGAAATGATGGCCGCAGGTATTGTTATGGCCGTTGTGTTTGCACTAAATGCAGCAGGATTGTTGAGCTATGGCGAGTACGCTGATGCCGCAGATATGCTCGGAAAGCACCCTGTATTGAGCCCTCTATTTACACTTTATCTTGCGGGTGTGTGGATATATTTCTTTGTGTTCTTCTGGACGCGAGCAGGACAAACTCTTGGGATGCGCGCTTGGAAGCTTCGAGTTCGCAATGCCAAAGACGGAGCACCAATTACGGTAACTCAAGCTCTGATTCGTATTTCGACATCTGGCTTTGGCTTGGCAAATTTGACTGTACCGATTGATCCGAAGAAACGTGGTTTCCACGACATTTGGGCCAAAACAGAGGTTGTTGTATTACCTAAGGCAAACTAACTTGTCTAGGAACACAAAAAAGGAAGGCGTAATGCCTTCCTTTACATTTGGTTCGGTAAAACTTGGTTTATTCGATGATGCTTCAGTTATAGCTTTCTTCGTAGTAGTGCAATCGCAATAGCTAAGAACACCAAACTCGGGGCCAAAGCACCAAACACTGGGGATATGCCATACACCAAGCTTAATGGACCAAAGAACTCACTGGATATGTAAAAAGTAAACCCGGCAACCACGCCCGACAATACCCTTGCCCCCATGGTCACGCTTCTGAGTGGACCGAAAACAAAAGATAGCGCCATTAACATCATCACAGCAATTGAAAGCGGCTGAGTCAACTTACGCCAAAACGCCAACTCATAGCGAGATGCATCTTGTTCCGATGCTTTCAGGTAAGTCACATAATCATACAAACCGCTCAGCGACAGTTCTTCTGGCTTCACGGTCACCACAGCTAGCTTATCTGGTGCCAAAGAGGTGTGCCACTCCATCTGTTCGATGTCTTGCTTTGAAATTACGTTTTCATTTTCCATGTCCGTAATTTGTACGTAGCGCATCAGCCAGTTGTTATCTTGTTGGTAGTCGACTTCTTCGGCGAAAATAACTTTTTGTAGATTCTTATCATCATCAAAACGCCACATATTTAAAGCATAAAGCTTGTCGTCTTCGACTTTACCTATAAAGATAAAGTCGTTTGCGTCACGAGCCCACACACCTGAGCGCACAGACACAATGCTACCACCTGATATCGCAAACGCACGTAAGTCACGGGCCATCTTCTGGGCCTCAGGAGCGCCCCATTGACCTAACGCCATAACGACAATCATGAGCGGGACGGCCGTTTTTAGTACCGATAACCCGATATCCAGCTTAGAGAAACCAGCAGCTTGCATCACCACCAGCTCAGAGCTTGAAGCCAACATACCTAAGCCGATCAGGGCACCGAGTAATGCCGCCATTGGAAAGAACATTTCGATATCACGCGGCACACTGAGTAACACAAAGTACAACGCATGAGTGAGGTCGTACACACCTCGCCCTACTTTACGTAGCTGTTCTACATATTTGATGATGCCCGATAAGCCAACAAACGTCGCTAAAACCAAGGCAGTGGTAGAGATGATGGTTCTACCGATGTAAAGGTCTAAGATTTTGAACACAGCTTACGCGAGCCTCTTCTTGCGGAATTTGTCTTTTATTCGTCTAGCAGCAACGCTGTCCATCATATTCGCCATGATAGCAACAATCAGCAACATCGCATTGATTGGCCACATACCAATAGCAGCCGGGATGTCACCATCTTCTAATGCAGATTTGGTTGCACTGATCGCCAAGAAATACGCTAGATAGATCAGAATCGCAGGCCCCATTTTGGCAAACCGTCCCTGACGCGGATTCACCGCAGACAAAGGAATAACGAGCATTGTTAAGAGTGGAATACACACAAATAACGAAATTCGCCATTGTAGCTCCGCTTGCGCCTCTGGATCTGGGTGACCTATCAAGTCAACCGTTGGGTATGCTTCCCAGTCTCGCCCTTTCTTTTTGACCTCACGTTGGCCGATAACACCTTCGTATTCATCGAATTTCGTGATCATATATTCAACGCGAGTAGGCACACCTTCATAACGCGTACCTTCTTTCATAGTGATGATCTGACGACCGTCCGAAAGCTCTTTTACTTCACCAGAAGATGAGAACATCACACTCGGTAACACTGAATCTCGAGGGCGCATCTGCGCAACAAAAACGTTGCTCAAGGTATTGTCTTTAATGTCATCGATGAACACAACCGATGAACCGTCTGGTGTACCTTGGAACTGACCTTTTTTAAGTAGGTCAACGCTGTTTTCTGACGCTACCTGCTCATAAAGCTGCTCAACGCGGTCTTGAGACCACGGCGATAGCCACAACGCATTGAAAGCCGCCACCGCTGAAGTAATCAACGCTAGGTATAAGGCCGCTTGAACTAAGAATTTATTACCAATACCTGTCGCGTTCATTACGACAATTTCGCTCTCTGCATACAGACGACCAAATGTGATCAATATGCCGATATACAGACTTAAAGGCAGCATTAACAGACCCATTGCTGGCATGTTCAAACCAACAATAGAGAAAATCAATCCAGCAGGAATATCCCCATCAGAAGCATCAGCAAGAACACTTATGAATTTCTGGCTTACAAACACCAAAAAAAGTACGAAAAAAATCGCAAATTGGCTCTTGAGTGTTTCGCGGATCAAATATCTAACAATAATCACGCTGAAATTACCTATACAAAACTTGTTTTTTTGGTCGAATCACTATAGTTTCCCGTTGAACCATTTATTTTTTTAAAAATTATAAACTAGATGTTAGTCGCTTAATCAGCTCTGCATGTTAAGTCTGGAGCTAAAATTCAACAAGTAAGCGATCATTATCTAACATTTAGAGCAATTTGTCTTCAGGATGTAGGAGTACGCATGGAGTTCAGTGTAAAAAGTGGCAGTCCAGAGAAACAACGTAGCGCATGTATCGTTGTTGGTGTGTTTGAACCACGTCGCCTTTCTCCAGTAGCCGAACAACTTGATAAAATCAGTGACGGTTACATCAGTTCACTACTTCGCCGTGGTGATCTAGAGGGTAAACCTGGTCAGATGCTGCTACTGCATCAAGTACCAGGTGTTTTGTCAGAGCGCGTTTTACTTGTCGGTTGCGGCAAAGAGCGTGAACTTGGCGAGCGCCAGTACAAGGAAATCATTCAAAAGACGATCAGCACACTTAACGAGACAGGCTCAATGGAAGCGGTATGTTTCCTAACTGAACTGCATGTTAAGGGTCGTGATACATACTGGAAAGTGCGCCAGGCTGTAGAAGCGACTAAAGATGGTCTATACACATTTAATCAATTCAAGAGCGTGAAACCTGAGACTCGCCGCCCACTGCGCAAGCTTGTTTTCAACGTACCAACGCGTCGTGAATTGAACTTGGGTGAAAAAGCAATCACTCATGGTCTTGCTATCGCATCAGGTGTCAAAGCCTCAAAAGACCTTGGCAACATGCCGCCAAACGTAGCTAATCCAGCTTACCTTGCTTCTCAAGCTCGTCGTCTAGCGGACGACTACGAAACCGTAACCACCAAAATTATTGGTGAGCAAGAGATGGAAAAGCTGGGTATGACCTCTTACCTAGCAGTAGGCCGTGGTTCTAAAAACGAATCTATGATGTCTATCATCGAGTACAAAGGTAACCCTGACTCAGATGCAAAACCGATTGTGCTCGTAGGTAAAGGTCTAACCTTCGACTCAGGCGGTATCTCTCTAAAGCCGGGTGAAGGTATGGATGAGATGAAGTACGACATGTGTGGTGCGGCATCGGTATTCGGTACAATGAAAGCGCTGGCGAAGCTAAACCTACCAATCAACGTTATTGGTGTTCTAGCGGGCTGTGAAAACATGCCTGGCAGCAACGCTTACCGTCCAGGTGACATCCTAACGACCATGTCTGGTCAAACTGTAGAAGTTCTGAACACGGATGCTGAAGGCCGTCTTGTTCTTTGTGACGCACTGACTTACGTAGAGCGTTTCGAACCAGACTGCGTGGTTGACGTTGCAACGCTAACTGGTGCTTGTGTTATCGCACTAGGCCACCATATCAGCGGCGTAATCTCTAACCACAACCCTCTTTCTCATGAGCTAGTAAACGCTTCTGAGCAAGCGAGTGACCGTGCATGGCGTCTACCAATGGCAGACGAGTACCACGAACAGTTGAAGAGCCCGTTTGCGGATATGGCAAACATTGGTGGTCGCCCTGGTGGCACAATTACTGCGGGTTGCTTCTTATCTAAGTTCGCGAAGAAGTATAACTGGGCACACGTCGATATCGCAGGTACCGCGTGGAAATCAGGCGCAGCGAAAGGCTCAACGGGCCGTCCTGTCTCAATGCTTGTCCAATTCCTTTTGAACCGCAGCGGCCAAGAGACAGAAGAGTAATTTCTGAACAGAATCTAAAAGGGCCGCAAGGCCCTTTTTTATTATCCTAATTTTCTAAAATGAAAGTGGGACTTAAGATGGTCTTAGGAAGAGACCCAAGGCAAGTGAGAGAATGATGCAAACTGCAACCTTCTACATCATTAACGAAGAGAGCCCGCAAGCAACGGTGGCTGGCTTTGAAGAATACATCGTGTTTTTGGCTCAGCACTTTGCTCGCCAAGGCGCTAAAGTGTATTTAAACTGCCAAGACAAACCACACGCCGAGCAGCTCGCTGAAGCCTTTTGGCAAGTTGATGCAGACAAGTTCATGGCACATAACCTCGTAGGCGAGGGACCGAAATACGCCACCAACATTGAAATCGGCCATGAAGGTGTAAAACCTAATTGGAACCGTCAGCTGGTAATTAATTTGGCGGAAAATGAGACAACCTTTGCGAACAAGTTTGCTCAAGTGGTAGACTTCGTGCCCTGCGAAGAAAAAGCTAAACAACTCGCAAGAGAAAGATATAAAATTTACCGTCAAGCAGGTTACCAGCTGCAAACGATCGAAATTCAATATCCTTAACGGTCAATCCTTATAGTTAAGGCGATCTTGTTAAGATCCCTCACTTATAAAGATTGACTAAGATTCAACCATCAACGTATCCATTAAAAGAGCGCTATGGAAAAGACATACAACCCAACTTCAATCGAACAAGCTCTGTATCAGACTTGGGAAGAGAAAGGCTACTTTAAGCCACACGGTGACACTACTAAAGAATCATACAGCATCATGATCCCGCCACCGAACGTCACTGGTAGCCTACACATGGGCCACGCGTTCCAAGATACGATCATGGATACGCTTATCCGTTGTGAACGTATGAAGGGTAAAAACACCCTTTGGCAAGTAGGTACTGACCACGCTGGTATCGCAACTCAGATGGTTGTTGAGCGTAAGATCGCTGCAGAAGAAGGCAAAACAAAACACGATTACGGTCGTGAAGCTTTCATCGACAAAATCTGGGAATGGAAAGGCGAATCTGGCGGCACTATCACTAAGCAGCTTCGTCGTCTTGGCGCATCTGTAGACTGGGATCGTGAACGCTTCACGATGGACGATGGTCTATCTAACGCCGTTCAAGAAGTGTTCGTACGTCTATACGAAGACGATCTAATCTACCGCGGTAAGCGTCTAGTTAACTGGGATCCAAAGCTACACACAGCGATTTCAGATCTAGAAGTAGAGAACAAAGACACTAAAGGCAACATGTGGCACTTCCGCTACCCACTAGCAGATGGCGCAAAAACAGCGGATGGCAAAGACTACATCGTTGTTGCAACGACTCGTCCAGAGACCGTGCTAGGCGATACAGGTGTTGCAGTTAACCCAGAAGATCCACGTTACAAAGATCTTATCGGTAAAGAAATCATCCTTCCTATCGTTGATCGTCGCATCCCAATCGTGGGCGATGAGCACGCAGATATGGAAAAAGGTACTGGCTGTGTGAAAATCACACCTGCGCACGACTTCAACGACTACGAAGTAGGTAAGCGCCACCAGCTACCAATGATCAACATTCTGACTTTCGACGCGAACATCCGCGACTCAGCAGAAGTATTCAACACTAACGGCGAAGCAAGCGACGCTTACAGCACTGAGCTACCAGCTAAATACCACGGTATGGAGCGTTTTGCCGCTCGTAAAGCTATCGTTGCTGAATTCGACGAGCTAGGCCTACTTGAAGAAGTGAAAGATCACGATCTACAAGTTCCTTACGGCGACCGTGGTGGCGTGGTTATCGAACCAATGCTAACTGACCAATGGTACGTACGTACTGCGCCTCTAGCGAAAACCGCAGTTGAAGCAGTAGAAAACGGCGACATCCAATTCGTTCCTAAGCAGTACGAAAACATGTACTTCTCTTGGATGCGTGACGTTCAAGACTGGTGTATCTCTCGTCAGCTATGGTGGGGTCACCGTATCCCAGCTTGGTACGACAACCAAGGTAATGTTTACGTAGGTCGCACTGAAGAAGAAGTTCGTAAGAACAACAACCTAGAGTCAGTCATTGAACTGCACCAAGACGAAGACGTACTGGATACGTGGTTCTCTTCTGCACTATGGACGTTCGGTACTCAAGGTTGGCCAGAGCAAACTGACGATCTGAAAGTATTCCACCCTTCAGACGTACTAGTAACTGGTTTCGACATCATCTTCTTCTGGGTTGCGCGCATGATCATGATGACCATGCACTTCGTGAAAGACGAAAACGGCAAGCCACAAGTACCATTTAAGACGGTTTACGTTACTGGTCTAATCCGTGACGAAAACGGCGACAAGATGTCTAAGTCGAAAGGTAACGTCCTTGATCCAATCGACATGATCGATGGTATCGACCTAGAGTCTCTCGTAGAGAAGCGTTGTGGCAACATGATGCAGCCTCAACTAGCGAAGAAGATCGAGAAGAACACTCGTAAGACGTTTGAAAACGGTATCGAAGCATACGGTACAGATGCACTGCGTTTCACTCTTGCAGCAATGGCATCAACAGGTCGTGATATCAACTGGGATATGAAGCGTCTTGAGGGTTACCGTAACTTCTGTAACAAACTATGGAACGCTAGCCGTTACGTAATGATGAACACAGAAGAGCAAGATTGTGGCTTCAACGGTGGTGAGATTGAATACTCACTAGCAGACAAGTGGATTGAGTCTCAGTTTGAACTTGCAGCGAAAGCGTTCAACAACCATATCGACAACTTCCGTCTAGATATGGCTGCGAACACGCTTTACGAATTCATCTGGAACCAATTCTGTGACTGGTACCTAGAGCTTACTAAGCCAGTTCTATGGAAAGGTACTGAAGCACAACAGCGTGGTACTCGTCGTACATTAATCACGGTTCTTGAGAAGACTCTACGTCTAGCTCACCCAGTGATTCCTTACATCACTGAAACTATCTGGCAAAGCATCAAGCCATTAGTTGAAGGTGTAGAAGGCGAGACAATCATGCTACAAACACTTCCTCAATTCGACGAAGCAAACTTCAACCAAGAAGCGCTAGATGATATCGAATGGGTGAAGGCGTTCATTACCAGCATCCGTAACCTACGTGCTGAATACGACATCAACCCTGGTAAGCCGCTTGACGTTATGCTGAAAGCAGCAAATGCAGAAGATGCCTCTCGTCTAGAAGCAAGCAAGCAAGTACTGATGTCACTAGCGAAGCTAGAAGCAGTACGCGTGCTTGAAACTGGCGAACAAACTCCTGCATGTGCGACAGCACTGGTTGGTAAGTCTGAGTTGATGATCCCAATGGCAGGTCTGATCGACAAAGATGCTGAGCTTGCTCGTCTAGATGGCGAAATCAAGAAGACTCACGGCGAAATCAAGCGTATCGAAGGCAAACTAGGTAACGAAGGCTTCGTAGCGAAAGCACCTGAAGCAGTTGTTGCTAAAGAGCGTGAGAAGCTTGAAGGCTACAAAGAGACACTAGCTAAGCTAGAAGAGCAGAAGACAACGATCGCTGCACTTTAAGCCTCAGTGAAAGAGAAGAACTAACACTTCTCACTTTTGGTTCAAAAGGTTGGTCATCATGGCCAACCTTTTTTGTATACATTTCACCAAAACCATCATCAATAGCTTCCCCCTATCACAACAATACTCATTACCCATTAGCATTAATGAGAATTATTATCGATAATAAACTCATCGAAACAAACACGATTGAGTAATTATCATGAAAAAGACACTAACTTTCGCAGCACTGCATTTTACTATCGCATTTAGTGTCGCTTACGTACTCACAGGCGACATTCTAATTGGTAGTTTAATTGCCATGATTGAGCCTTCAGTGAACACCGTAGCCTTCTACTTTCATGAAAAGGCATGGGCAAAAGTCCCAGCACTTAAAGCTCGTCAGTGGATGACCAAATTAAAAACCGCAAGCTTTGCGACCGTGCACTTCAGCGTCGCTTTTACAGTGGTTTACTTACTAACAGGTGATGCATTCGTCGGCGGCGTAATGGCGATGCTAGAGCCGAGTTTGAACACGGTGGCTTACTACTTCCACGAGAAAGTATGGATGCGTAAATCATCAGAAAAAGCTCCAGCACCGCAGTTTTGTTTACATCACCACGCTTAAACATGGAGGCTCACTACGTCTCCTAACGAGAAAAATGACATTTACCATTGACAAGGTTGCGCACCGCAATTAATTTAATTGCGGTGCGCAACTTTATTTTTAGAGGTAAGTGATAATGAACGCTCGTCAACTTCGACACTACTCCCGTCAAGCCGTCCGATTGCTTGGTATACTTGATAAACAATGCGGCGATGTCGCTCTCACTCCAGTGCAAGCGCACGCATTGGGTGAAATCCAATTGCAGCCATTGACCATCAATCAGCTGGCACAGCAGCTTAATGTCGACAAGTCCAACGCGAGCCGAACCGTTACTGGTTTGATTAAATTAGGTTTGGTCGAGAGCATCGAAAACCCAAAAGACAAACGTAGTCAACTCGTAGCGATTACAGAGCAAGGCCAGCAGGCGTTATCACAACTGGACCAACAGCAAAACCACTTCTTTGAACAACTGCTTACCCAACTCGATGACAGCGAGCAAGAGCAACTCAAACTTGGTCTAGAGACTTACCTAAAAGGGCTAACAAAAGTGTGTCAGTCTGAGGAATACGTTCTTCGACCTCTTACTAAAGCAGACAACCCGCAAGTCGCAGATGTGATTCGTAAAGTCTCTGCAGAATACGGCTTAACCGCAGACAAAGGTTATGGTGTGGCCGATCCAACGCTTGATGATATGTATTCGGTTTACAATCAATGCGGGGCCGCCTACTGGGTCATTGAACATCGCGGAGAGATCGTTGGTGGCGGTGGCTTTGCCCCTTTAGCTGGCGAGCCAAATGTGTGTGAACTACAAAAGATGTACTTCTTACCTCAAACACGAGGGCACGGTTTAGCCAAACGCATCGTCGCATTGAGCTTACAATTGGCGAAACAATTTGGGTATCAGCAGTGCTATTTAGAGACAACTGAATGTCTGAGAGAAGCGGTAAGCTTGTATGAAAAGCTAGGCTTTGAGCATCTCGATACCCCGCTTGGACAAACAGGGCATGATGCATGTGAAGTAGTGATGCTTAAAACACTGTAATAAAGAGCATTACTAAGAGTTAAAGCACAACATGGGTAACACAAAGCTCCTGGCTCAAGGCAACAGTGAAGTTTTGGTGCTGCCCATCCAACTCAACAGACAACTGGTAGAGATCACTTGGATCAGGATCAGTAAGATCGGCATACTTTGGCGCTTCGATCTGGAATAAAGCGCTCGCATGCTCCGCTCGGACATCAATAGGAATATGGTAAGTCATGCCATTGAACTTAACCGATGCCGATACTAAACCCGGCGCAAAAGTTTGGTAGTACAAATCCACCTTAAACTCGCAACCACCACCGTGGTGCCAAATCTGCTCGGTTGCCACGCGGTCTAAACGTACATTGCGAATGAACTGCAGATACGGTTCTTGCCATACCCCTAAGCGCTCATCACTTTTTTTATATTCATGATCGGACAGAGAGCACAGCTCAGGTTTATCTTCATCAAACAGAAGATCCTCTTCTTCCTCTAAGAACAAGATTTCAAAGCGGTTACGCCCCATTTGCATGAACGGACGAATGTCTTTCTTGTAGACATTTTGAGAACCGTCACAGTCGAACAATGCTACTCCGTTCAAACGCACTTCTGCATGGTAATCCACACCACCCAACACCATTTCTACCGCTGGGAATGCCATCATGGATTCGTCCACTTCAATGTCATGCATCAGGTGCCACTCTTGCTGACGAATTGCTTCTTCTGTCAGTTCAGCTGGCAATACCTGACTCAAAGGAGCAGGGAAAGTAATGTCATCCTGTGGGATAGAAAGGTCCGTCAGTGGAGAGACTTGCCATAAACCGGCGAGTGAGAGTTGCATATACACCTTGAGCTAGATCAATTTTCACGCATTATAGGGAGAAATCCCCTATAAACTCAATGTGAATTATTTATCGCCTCCACATTCGTCAGTTTTTCAAGGTATAAAAAAACCAGCGTTAAACGCTGGTTTTTCCAAAAGTAGTGAGCTTTGATTACTCGTCGTCTTCATCTTCTTCAGGGTAAAGCGCATCTTCGCCTTCGTAGTACGTACCCCAACCGTCATAGATGATGTCGTATTTTTCTGCCAAGTGAATCAATTTTTCAACTTGCGCATCAATCGCTTCTGCGTCTAGTGCGGACTCCATAGTCGCATCACAGCAAAGCAACTTGTTACCATCTTCATCTTCAGTTTCTTCTGCTTCAAGAACTTCAAAGCCCATCTTGAATGCTTCAACTACCGCTTTTTCTAGCGTGTCAAAATCTTCGGCAAACAGGTGGTGCTCAATTTCGTATAGCGAATCTGGATCGCTGCCATCTTCTAGCAATGCTGCAATGATATCGCGAGTCTCTTCCTTTTGAATCTCAATTAATTCTTCTACTGATAGATATTCATCTTCGTGAGACATGTTTTGGCTCCAGATTAGTTACTTGATGGAAACACAATACCCGATACTGAGTATGCTGATCCGGTGAAATATGGCATGGATTGCGATGAAAAGCCACAAACAAACATCATACCACTGCGATTCTTATCGGTTATTTGAATCTAAATATTAAACCGACCACACAAAGAAACAAAAAATTAACAAAGAATGGCATTTTTTAATATTCAGAACATCCTAATTGACACTTAATGTGGTTATTTTCTCTTTCTATGCGTGTTTATGATGCTTTCTTGAATACACTCACGTGTAAAACGAAGAAGCATAACGAATAAATTCACTTTAATAATGCATAATTTAGAATAAAAATGCACGTTTTATGCACTGTGCGTGTATTCTTTCTCAACGGGAAAATTAGAATAAAAACGCACGCACTCTAATTTTAGCAAAATAGCATTTATATCTAATAATAAATTTAATAAGAATCAAAATAAAAATAAAAAACTCACAAAACCAGAAACACCAGAATATAAACAAAGCTTGATAACTTGCATCTTTCTAGGAAGCTTGTCATAACTAATGGCTGGAAAATTTGTAAGGATACAAAATGAGCAAGCTGTACGTTGGATCAGAAGTTGGTCAACTTCGACGAGTTCTATTAAATCGCCCTGAACGCGCCCTAACCCACTTAACTCCGTCAAACTGTCATGAGTTGCTATTTGATGACGTTCTTGCTGTAGAAGCGGCAGGTGAAGAGCACGATGCATTCGCACGTACGCTGCGCGAGCAAGACGTTGAAGTGCTTCTCCTCCACGATTTACTGGTCGAAACCCTCGCCGTTCCAGAAGCAAAACAATGGCTGCTGAACACTCAGATTTCTGACTTTCGTTACGGGCCAACCTTTGCGCGAGACCTACGCCAATACTTTTCAGAAATGGATGATGAACACCTTGCCTGCATCTTTTTAGGTGGCTTAGCTTACTCAGAGCTACCGATCTCCTCATCTTCTATGCTGCCAAAAATGAAGCGTCCTCTCGACTTTGTTATTGAGCCACTGCCTAATCACCTCTTTACTCGTGATACCTCATGCTGGGTTTATGGCGGCGTTTCTCTTAACCCGATGATGATGCCTGCACGCCAACGTGAAACAAACCACTTACGTGCGATTTATCGTTGGCACCCAATTTTTGCTGGCCAAGATTTTATCAAATACTTCGGTGACGATGATCTGCATTATGATAATGCGAATGTCGAAGGCGGTGATGTGTTGGTTATTGGTAAAGGTGCAGTTCTTATCGGTATGTCTGAGCGTACGACTGCACAAGGTGTAGAGAACCTTGCAGCAAGCCTATTTAAAGCAGGCCAAGCGACCGAAGTGATTGCAATTGATCTGCCTAAACACCGCTCATGTATGCATTTAGACACCGTGATGACCCATATGGATGTAGATACTTTCTCTGTCTACCCTGAGATCATGCGCAAAGATCTCGACACATGGCGCTTAACACCAAAAGGCAACGGTGAAATGCATGTTGAAGCCTCACATAACTATCTGCACGCGATTGAGTCCGCTCTTGGCTTAGATCAGCTGAAAATCATCACCACTGGTGGCGACAGCTATGAAGCGGAACGCGAACAATGGAATGATGCCAATAACGTTCTAACTGTAAAACCGGGCGTAGTAATTGGTTACGAACGTAACGTATACACCAACGAAAAATACGATAAAGCTGGCATCAAAGTACTGACAGTACCTGGTAACGAGCTTGGTCGTGGTCGCGGTGGCGCTCGCTGTATGAGCTGTCCAATAGAACGAGACGATATATAACTTACTCGTCCCTTTACATTAGGTGAATCAAAACTAAGGTTGATGTGAATACATCAACCTTTTTTAGCTTTAATTAAAAATAATTATTCACAATAAAAGCATTTATATGTTTTAATGAATTCTATTAATCTAATCACATGTACTAAGGGACGAGCTATGGCTTTCAATTTACGTAACCGCAACTTTTTGAAGCTATTGGACTTCTCAACCAAAGAAATCCAGTTTTTGCTCGAACTGTCTGCAGAGCTGAAAAAAGCTAAATATGCAGGAACAGAGCAGAAGACACTTCAAGGTAAAAACATCGCACTAATCTTTGAGAAATCTTCGACTCGTACCCGATGTGCGTTTGAAGTCGCTGCCTTTGACCAAGGTGCTCAAGTCTCTTACATCGGCCCTTCTGGCTCGCAGATCGGTCATAAGGAATCGATGAAAGACACCGCTCGTGTTCTTGGTCGTATGTACGACGGGATTGAATACCGAGGCTTTGGCCAATCAATTGTTGAAGAGCTTGGTACTTATGCTGATGTTCCAGTGTGGAATGGTTTAACGGATGAGTTCCACCCAACCCAGATCCTTGCTGACTTCCTGACCATGCAAGAGCACGGCCGTGGTAAACAGCTGCATGAAATAACCTTCGCTTACCTAGGTGATGCGCGCAACAACATGGGTAACTCACTTATGGTGGGCGCAGCGAAAATGGGCATGGATATTCGCCTTGTCGCGCCAAAAGCGTTCTGGCCTGAAGAAGAGCTCGTGGCAACTTGTCAAACTATCGCGCAACAAACCGGTGCAAAAATCACGTTAACAGAAAGCGTTGAGGAAGGTGTGAAAGGTTGTGACTTCCTATACACCGACGTTTGGGTGTCTATGGGTGAGTCTGCCGAGGCATGGGATGAGCGTGTAGCGTTAATGACACCTTATCAAATCAATATGAACGTGATTGAGCAAACGGGTAATCCACATGTGAAATTCATGCACTGCCTTCCAGCTTTCCACAATGATGAAACCACCGTCGGCAAAGAAGTCGCTGAAAAATACGGTATGAAAGGCCTTGAAGTAACAGAAGAGGTATTTGAATCGGAATACTCCATCGTATTCGACGAAGCTGAAAACCGTATGCATACCATCAAAGCCGTAATGGTTGCGACGCTAGGAAGCTAAACCAGCGCGCAAAAACAGCCGATAAAAACCATGATGTAATCGCTTGCGCTCACGAAAGTTAAGCGTATAATGCTCGACAATTTGTCTGAGGATTAAGAAATGACCACGCTGATTGCTGACGTAAAAACGCGATTTGCTCTCGCTAAGCGACTACGCTTACGTGGTGTTATTTTCGTTAATTCTATTGAATTTTAAAACCTCCCCATTGGGGAGGTTTTTTTATGTCCAAAATTCCTTTCGGTTATTTGGATGTAGTCATCAATGTTATAGGGAAGAAGATCATGGCGAACTCGCTTTACCAGAAGCACATCATCTCTATTCCAGAGCTTTCACGCGAAGAACTGGAACTTATCGTAGAAACAGCAGGTAGCCTTAAAAAAGCACCTCGACCAGAACTGATTAAAAACAAAGTCGTTGCAAGTTGTTTCTTTGAACCATCAACACGTACACGTTTATCGTTTGAAACAGCGATTCAGCGCATTGGTGGTGACGTGATTGGCTTTGATAATGATGGTAATACCTCTCTGGCGAAAAAAGGCGAAACACTCGCAGATTCAGTACAAGTCATCTCTTCTTACGTCGATGCCTTTGTGATGCGTCATCCACAAGAAGGCGCCGCTCGCTTGGCCTCTGAATTTTCAAATGGCGTGCCAGTGATCAACGCGGGCGACGGTGCAAACCAACACCCAACTCAAACGCTACTCGACCTATACACCATCGCGGAAACACAAGGGCGTCTAGACAACCTGAACGTCGCATTCGTAGGTGATCTAAAATATGGCCGCACAGTGCACTCACTGACTCAAGCCTTAGCAAAGTTTAACAACATCCGCTTCTTCTTTGTTGCACCAGATGCGCTGGCAATGCCAGATTACATCTGCGAAGAACTAGATGAAGCTGGCATTCAATATAGCCTACACACAGACATGGAAAGTGTGATTCCTGAACTGGATATTCTGTACATGACACGCGTACAGAAAGAACGTTTTGACGAATCGGAATACGCACATATTAAGTCGGCTTACATCCTAACGGCAGCACTACTAGAAGGCGCGCGCGAGAACTTGAAAGTACTGCACCCACTACCACGTGTGGATGAAATCACAACTGATGTTGATAAAACGCCTCATGCTTACTTCTTCCAGCAAGCTCAAAATGGCGTGTATGCTCGCCAAGCACTGCTGGCGCTTGTTCTAAACGAAACACTGTAATCGAGGGGAAAAATCATGGCTAAAGAAACTCAATTGCAGGTAGAAGCAATCAAAAATGGTACGGTCATCGACCACATCCCTGCGCAAATCGGCATCAAAGTATTAAGACTGTTCGATATGCACAATTCATCACAACGCGTAACGATTGGACTGAACTTGCCATCATCAGCACTCGGTCATAAAGATCTACTCAAAATCGAAAATGTGTTTATCAATGAAGAGCAAGCGAGCAAGCTAGCGTTGTATGCTCCTCACGCGACCGTGAATCAAATCGAGAATTATGAAGTGGTGAAAAAGCTCGCGTTAGAGCTTCCTGAGCGCATCAATGATGTATTTGAATGCCCGAATTCAAACTGTATTTCTCATAATGAACCAGTAGAAAGCAGCTTTAGCGTGTTCGAGAAAAAACAAGAAATCCGCCTAAAGTGTAAATACTGCGAGAAAGTGTTCTCACGCGAGATCGTAACCGAGCGATAAACACGCCGCACGACTAGGCTGTGATACGTTTAAAATACCCTGCAATGTCAGGGTATTTTGCTCTTTACCTACCGAGGGTTTAGAGGCAAACTGAGAATCTTTATTCCCTACAACTGATGGAAAAAATCAAATGACGAAAGTACTTCACACTGAGTCTGCACCAGCAGCAATCGGTCCTTACGTTCAAGGCGTAGATCTAGGTAACATGGTTCTTACTTCAGGCCAAATCCCAGTAAACCCAGCGACAGGTGAAGTGTCTGCTGATATCGCAGAACAAGCTCGTCAGTCTCTAGAAAACGTAAAGGCTGTAGTTGAATCTTCAGGTCTTAAAGTATCTGATATTGTAAAGCTAACGGTTTTTGTTAAAGACCTAAATGACTTTGGCACGGTGAACGAAGTTTACGGCAAGTTCTTTGATGAGCACGGCGTAGCAAACTACCCTGCACGCTCTTGTGTAGAAGTGGCTCGCCTACCAAAAGATGTTGGCATCGAGATTGAAGCAATCGCTGTTCGCAAATAATTGCACTTGCTGACAAACAATAAAAAACGGGTAGCTCAGGCTACCCGTTTTTTATTGTCTTTTCGTGATGATATCGCAGTAAAACTTAAGCAGCGTTGCGCTGTTTGACTTCTTCATCTAACGATTCAAGCTTCTCTTTCATCTGTTCACGACAGATATTCGCTAACTCGCGAATGCCCTCTTTACCATAGCCTTCAGTGCTGATTGGAGGTAGCATTTCAACAATCACATGACCATTGTTCCAACGGTTCAGCTTAATTTTATTCGTCGAGCTACATACGATAGGAATGATTGGCACACCTGCACCAATTGCCGCATGAAAAGCACCTGTTTTGAATGGCAGCAAACCACGTCCACGAGAACGCGTGCCTTCTGGGAACATCCACACCGAAACATCACTTTCTTTCATGCTGCTCACGACCTGATCGATAGTACCTTTTGCTTTAGAACGATTCGCTCGGTCAATCAGAATGTTACCCGTAAGCCAGTAAAGCTGACCAAACAGTGGCATCCAAGCCAAGCTCTTTTTACCTACTGTCACAACTTTCGGAGTCACAGCCGCAGAAACAGTAAACATGTCCCAGTTGTTCTGGTGGTTAGCAATGTAAACATGTTGGCCGCGTGAATACGCATCTTCAGGGATACGCAACTCTAACTTAATCCCAAACACACGAGACATCTTGGCAAACAAACGGCCAAAAGTGAAAACGTGCTTAGGGTTTCTAGGGCTTAATAGGCAGTAACCACAACCACCAATAAACATAACAATCGCAAAGATAGCGACAGCAAATACACGTAACAGTGCAATCATTCTTGTTCTCCAGGAACCGGCTTTTGCCAGATACAGCTATTAATATCTCTCTTTCCATAAAGGGAAAATATGGTCATGAGAGTGATATAAAAAAGCCGAAACTCAGGTTTCGGCTCTCTTGATATCCAAGTTACCTGCGGTGCAGTTTAACTTGCCTAGCTCACTCGCTCAATATTTGCGCCAAGTGCAGCCAGTTTATTTTCGATTTTGTCGTAACCACGGTCGATATGGTAAATACGATCAACGACGGTTTCGCCTTTAGCAATGCAACCTGCAATAACCAAACTAGCCGAAGCTCGTAGATCGGTTGCCATCACTTGCGCACCGCTAAGTGACTCAACATCACCACAGATAACCGTATTGCCTTCGATCTCAGCTTTAGCGCCCATACGCATGAGTTCTGGTACGTGCATAAAGCGGTTTTCAAAGATAGTCTCAGTGATTACGCCGCCACCTTTCGCCATCATGTTCAGTAGCGTAAATTGAGCTTGCATATCCGTCGGGAAACCAGGATGTGGCGCAGTACGTACACTTACCGCTTTTAGCTCGCGGTCGGTCATATCAACGGAGATCCAATCTTCACCCGTTTCGACAAGCGCGCCAGCTTCTTCCAGCTTGGCGAGAACCGCTTCAAGCAAATGAGCATTAGTGTTGCGACATACCACTTTACCGCCAGATACTGCTGCTGCGACAAGGAATGTTCCCGTCTCAATACGGTCAGCAACCACGTTGTGTTTACAACCGCCTAGGCGCTCAACACCTTCAATCGTAATGGTATCTGTGCCAGCGCCAGAGATTTTTGCGCCAAGCTTATTTAGGAAATCAGCGGTATCGACGATTTCAGGCTCACGCGCAGCGTTATCTAGTGTTGTTGTGCCTTCCGCCAGCGCTGCAGCACACATGATGGTGATCGTCGCGCCTACGCTGACTTTATCCATCACGATGTGCGCGCCTTTTAGACGACCATCCACTTCTGCTTTCACATAACCATCTTCTAATGTAATGGTTGCGCCAAGCTGCTCTAAACCAGAAATATGTAGATCCACAGGACGAGCGCCAATAGCACAACCGCCTGGTAAAGAAACCTGACCTTGACCAAAGCGCGCCACCAAAGGACCCAAAGCCCAAATAGAAGCACGCATGGTTTTCACCAAGTCATAAGGCGCACAGTATTCTGTAATACTGCTTGGATCAACATGAACAGAGCCATTGCGGCTTACTTTCGCGCCTAAACGCTTAAGCAATTCCATCGTTGTGTCGATATCACGAAGGTGTGGTACGTTTGCCACTTCTACTGGCTCTTCCGCCAAGATAGACGCAAATAAAATCGGCAGTGCTGCGTTTTTTGCACCTGAAATGGTCACTTCACCAACTAGTGGTTTATCTGACCCAATAACTCGAAACTTTTCCATCAATAAACCTTAAAGCGACATCAATTTCTTATCACGAGCCCACTCTTCTGGTGTGAACGCTTTGATTGATAATGCGTGAATGTCGTTACGCTGGATGTATTCCATCAGAGGAGCATAAATTAGCTGCTGCTTCTTAACGCGGCTCATTCCATCGAAACAAGCATCAACAGCAACCACTTCATAGTGGCTACCTTCACCTTTCACATGCACTTCTTGAAGGTTTAGTGCTTCTTCTAATAACTGTTGTACTTTTGCGCTATCCACAATTTACCCCTGATAATTCTGTATGTGTTTGGCCACTAAAGATTCAACATTGCTCAGTTGAAACAAAGTGCGCAGTTGCGCCGGCACGAAACTGAGCATTATATGACAGTTTTGCTTTTTTGCATGCTCTAATAAGTGGATTAACATCACCATTCCTGCAGAGTCGACGCGCTCTATCTCTTTTAGCGAGCATTCCAGCTCCGATTGAGCAGGTTGCCATTGCTGTGCATACGCCCACAATGAAGGCACTGTATCTCTATCAAGTGCCCCTGTTAGCTTAAGAATGTTTTGATCCAATTGCCACTGAGCGGGAGTCTGGGCCATTATTTCTTCGCCTCGAAGCGGATCGGTTCTGCGGCCAATTTTTCTAGGTCTTTAGCAACAGATAGAATACCTTCTTGACGAATTTTACTGTTCCATTCGGATTGTTTACTAGAAAGCAAACTAATGCCCTCTGCAATCATATCGAATGCTTCCCACTCACCAGACTGGTTGTCTTTACGCAGTTTAAACTCAAGTTTGATGTTTGGACGCGGAGTATCGATGATATCAACTTTAATGCTTGTAATACGCTTAGAGTCATCAATGCTAGGCTCAGGACCAAACTCAATTTTTTGGTCAGAGTATTGCGTCAACACTTGTGCATAAGACGCAATCAGGTACGCACGAAATGCATCGATAAACTCAAGTACATCTTCACGCTTAGCACCTTTTAAGTTTGGACCAAGAAGTTTTAACCCTGCATAGCGGTAGTTGACGTAAGGCATTAGCTCTTCTTCAACGATCACTTTAAGTAAATTTGGATCTTGTTTGATTTTCGGCTGTTCGGCTTTCAATCTTTCGAACGTGACTTCAGCTACCTGCTTCATCATTTTATAAGGTTCAGTTTTATCCACCTCTGCTGCTGTTGCTCCAAAGACGCTAAACACAGCACAAACTGAAAGTAGTAATCTCGCTAACATAGTTATTCCTTACTTGAGTCGTCTGAACCACCTACGCTGTAGAGTACTTGACCAATTAAGTCTTCAAGCACAAGCGCCGATTTGGTGTCTTCGATGGTATCACCATCCACCAGCATGACTTCATCATCAAAAACGAAGCCAGGTACTAAACCAATGTATTGCTCACCAATCAGGCCAGATGTCAAAATTTGTACGCTCGACGTTTCTGGGAACTGATTGTATTTGCTATTGATAGATAGTGTTACAACTGGCAATAAGTTGTCTGGGTTAAGCGAAATACTACTTACTCGACCAATCACAACGCCCCCCACTTTTACGGGAGACCGAACTTTTAAACTGCCAATATTATCGAACTCGGCTTTGAGGGTATAAGTATCACCAGAGCCAATGCTTTTTACGTCAGCAACTTGAAAAATCATCACAAGAATCGCGCAAATTCCCGCTAATACAAAGCTGCCAACCCATAATTCAGTTTTACGTGTTTGTTGCATGATTAATTCCCAAACATCAATGCGGTCAGTACAAAGTCTAATCCTAGTACTGCTAAAGAAGAATGCACAACAGTGCGCGTAGTTGCTCGGCTGATCCCTTCCGATGTTGGAATAGCATCATAACCGTTAAATAGAGCGACCCAAGTAACCGTAATTGCAAACGCAAAACATTTGATCATACTGTTACCAATGTCTTGTCCTAGCTCAACAGAGGACTGCATCGCTGACCAAAAACTGCCGTGATCAACGCCTTTCCAGTCAACACCAACAAGCTGAGCGCCCCAAATTCCCACAGCCATGAAAATCATAGCCAGTAAAGGCATTGAGATAACCCCAGCCCAAAACCGTGGGGCAATCACTCGTTTCAATGGGTCTACCGCCATCATTTCAAGGCTAGACAGTTGTTCCGTTGCTTTCATTAGACCTATCTCTGCGGTTAACGCAGAACCGGCACGACCAGCAAACAAAAGTGCAGTAACAACAGGTCCTAATTCACGGAGTAACGAAAGCGCTACCATTTGCCCTAAACTGCCTTCTGCGCCGTAATCCACCAACACAACATAGCCTTGTAGACTCAAAACCATTCCAATGAACAGACCAGATACGACGATGATCGCCAGCGACTGAACACCAACAGAATAAAGTTGCTTAACAAGTAGAGGAAAACTTCTGATCGGTTGTGGCTTAGAAAATAGCGCCCCAATCAACATGAAAGTCGCACGACCAAATGCTCCGCAAATAGAAAGCGTGCGTCGACCCAGCGAGGCGACAAAGTGAATGAAGTTATCGACCATCAAATAAGTCCTTTTCGATACTTTGAGAAGGGAAACGAAACGGTACAGGACCGTCGGCATCACCTTGTAAGAACTGCTGGACACGAGGATCAGAGTTTTGAGTCAGCTCTTCTGGCGTACCATAGGCGATGATTTTTCCATCGGCCATCAGGTATACCCAGTCAGCAATACTCATGACTTCAGGTACGTCGTGAGAAACCACAATAGAGGTCAAACCTAACGCTTGGTTTAGATTGCTAATTAGCTCAACCAAAACGCCCATAGTGATTGGGTCTTGCCCCACAAACGGCTCATCGTACATGATCAGGTCAGGATCAAGTGCGATTGCACGAGCCAAAGCAGCGCGTCTTGCCATACCACCTGAAAGCTCACTCGGCATTAATTGCGCCGCGCCGCGCAGACCGACAGCTTCGAGCTTGAGTAACACCATGGTGCGAATCAAATCTTCCGATAAATCGGTATGCTCTCTCAATGGAAAGGCGACATTATCAAAAACATTCAAATCAGTGAATAAAGCCCCTGACTGGAACAACATGCTCATTTTCTTTCGAGCATGGTAGAGTTTTTTACGCGAGAGAGAGGGAATATTGTCGCCATCAAACCAGATCTCTCCTTGCTCGGGATACAACTGACCACCAATCAAACGCAGCAGTGTTGTTTTACCAATTCCCGATGGTCCCATAATGGCCGTCACTTTGCCCTCAGGAACATGCAGATCAATATCATCAAAGATCATGCGTTCTCCCCGTGAAAAAGTGAGGTTGTTCACGGTGACTAAATCGTTGTTCGACATATCATCTCTTCTACTGTAGGAGCGTTGCAACTCACGGAATCATCAAGCAGATACTCATCGGAGTTGAATTCTACGTTTAATAAAGTAACGTCGGTACATTTATTAGGCTGCAATCATAAGCACATTGGCGTTGAATTTAAAGCACTGTTCAATTAAATAAAGTCGAGTATATCCCTGCAATTTCTCATGGTTTATGACCGAATTAGCACGAAGTGTTTAAATCCTAGACCAGAATTGCTCATTTAAATGAGTGAGATTTACATACATTTTCGTTACTAACCTTTAATTTATTCTTCGTTTATCTTCCATTTTAGGCCGCAAAAGGTCAAAATTAGCGGTTATTCATTTTACTTATTTAATACTTAGGAATTCTCATGCTCGAAGCCGTTGCGTTGCTTATAGTCGGTCTTGTTTTGCTTGTTTGGAGTGCAGATAAACTTGTTTTTGGCTCTCAGCGATAGCCCGCAACGTCGGTATTTCCCCGCTTGTCATCGGCATGACAATCCTCGCGATGGGCTCATCCGCCCCTGAGATGATGGTATCTGCAACCGCTGCTTGGGATGGCAAAACAGATACAGCGGTGGGTAACGTATTAGGCTCAAACATAGCGAACATTGCGTTAATCCTAGGTATTACAGCGCTGATCAAGCCTTTGTCGATTAGCTCCGCCGTCATCCGCCGAGAACTTCCACTCATGATAGCCGTAACCGTACTCGCTGGTATTCTGCTTTGGAATAGCCATCTCGGTTTTTATGAGGGTGTCTTATTGTTTGTACTCTTTGGGGCATTTTTATTTGCTATGTTGCAAATCAGCCGCAAAGAGCAAAAATCAGGTGATGTTTTTCTTGATGACCAAGAGTCAGAGATCCCAGAAGGCGTCAGTAACCCTAAAGCAATCATGTGGGTGGTTATTGGCTTGATACTGCTTCCTTTGGCAGCCAGCATGCTGGTTGATAACGCGGTAATTATTGCTAAACACTTTGGTATGAGCGACCTTGTTATCGGTCTAACTATTATCGCCATTGGCACTAGCCTGCCAGAACTAGCCGCATCACTTGCGGGAGTTTTAAAGGGTGAAGACGACATGGCTGTCGGTAACATTATCGGTTCGAATGTGTTTAACATTCTGGCGGTAATGGGGATTCCTGGCATCATTAATCCATCGGTGCTCAGTGAGTACGCGATGGGACGTGACTTCTGGGTCATGTTAGGCGTTTCATTGTTACTTGTCGCGATGTGTTTGGGTAAATCACGCAGTATTAACCGTATTGAAGGTGCCATCTTGTTTGTGTGCTTCTTAGGTTACCAAGTGTACTTATTCGCAAACATGACCGCTTAATTACCACGATCAATAAGTAGAGATCTGATATGTCCAATCAATTTGATTTTCGCGCTGCTGCTAAACAAGTTCTTGATATCGAAGTTGCTGCTCTGCAAGAGCTAGATACCTACTTTGATGATCAATTTGAAAAAGCGTGTGAACTTATCCTTTCCAACAACGGCAAAGTTGTCGTTATGGGTATTGGCAAGTCAGGCCATATTGGTAACAAGATTGCCGCCACTCTGGCAAGCACTGGGACTTCGGCGTTTTTCGTTCATCCAGGCGAAGCCGCACATGGTGACTTGGGTATGATTAGCCCTGGTGACATTGTGCTGGCAATTTCTAACTCTGGTGAATCAAACGAAATTCTGTCTCTATTTCCAGTATTAAAGCGCCTGAATATTAAGATCATCAGCATGACAGGTAAGCCAGAATCAAATATGGCCAAGCTGTCTGACTTACACCTGCAAATTACGGTACCTCAAGAAGCTTGTCCGTTAGGCCTGGCGCCAACTAGCAGTACGACTGCCACATTAGTGATGGGAGATGCATTAGCCGTAGCTCTGCTTCAAGCTCGTGGTTTTTCTGCCGAAGATTTTGCCCTATCTCACCCAGGTGGTGCACTGGGGAGAAAACTGCTACTTAAGTTGTCTGATATTATGCACTTTGGAGAAGCGTTACCTAAAGTTTCTCCTGACGCATTAATTCGCGATGCCCTGCTTGAAATTTCAGAAAAGGGGTTAGGCATGACAGCCATCGTCGATGAGCACGATGCTATGCTTGGTATATTCACCGATGGTGATTTACGTCGTACCTTAGACAAGCGTATCGATATTCATACGACGGCAATTGGCGAGGTCATGACGACAAACCCAACCACAGCACACCCTGATATGCTGGCGGTTGAAGGTTTGAACTTGATGCAGAATAAAAACATTAACGCTCTGATTTTATGTAAAGACGAAAAAATTGTGGGTGCACTGAACATGCACGATTTACTAAAAGCTGGCGTGATGTAATATCAGCACAAACATTTAAATCATTTATTAGACGAATAAAGGCAATGGTCAGGGAAGTACTGAGCTAAACGATAGGCCTTCATTATATGAGTTTTACTCGCCTTATTTATTTGCTCTTGATCTTCGTTGTAGCGTGGTGCGGTTATTACCTACTAACCCCTAAAGGCAACGACGCAATTCAAGTAGCACCAGATTCTGAACTGCCCATGTTCAGTGGTTCTGGATTAGAAAACATCACCTACGGTGAAGATGGTGTCCGCAGTTACATCATTCGCTCCACTAACTTAGACCATTATGCTAAGAGTGGAGATACTATTTTTAATAACCCGACTTTGATGGTTTACCGTGAAGGTAGCGTCATTGAATGGAAGGTGACTGCCACAAGAGCAGTGTTAGATGAAGACCAAGTTTTGACTTTATATGACAAAGTCTTAATGCAAAATCTTCTGCCTGGTGCGAGTTTTGATACCATGGCAACAGACAAATTGGTCATTAATCTAACCAATCGTGATTTTAAAGCTGACCAACAAGTGATGTTGGTTGGACCACAATTTGAAACTACTGGAGGCGCAATGCAAGGCAACTTAAAACAGCATACTGCGACTCTGACAGATGAAGTTCAAGGTCGATATGAAACCGTTACACCTTAGCCTACTGGCACTGGTATTGGCGGCGCCTCAAGCGCTGGCACTCAAGTCGGATACTCAACAGCCGGTTTACATAAACTCTGACACCCAACAGGTGGACATGAAGAGTAACCAGGTTGTTTTTGAAGGCGATGTATCTCTTAAGCAAGGGAGCATCAATATCGATGCTGATAGAATCGTGGTAACTCGCGATCCTAAAACCGAAGCAATTAAACAGATTCAAGCATTTGGTAAACCTGCGAAGTTTTCTCAGCTGATGGACGATGGTAAAACACTTAGCGGTCAAGCTACGGAGTTGGATTACCGTATTTCTACAGACGAACTGACCATGAAAGGTCAAGCGCAGCTGGCGCAAGACAACAACACCATTAAAGGTTCTTCGATTCGTTACCAAATTGGTAAACAAAAGCTAGTCGCAGATAGCTCTAAGGAAGAGCGCGTTACGACCATTTTGCAACCCAATCAGATAGAGAACTAATATGGCAGTACTGAGTGCGAAAAACTTGGCGAAAAGCTACAAAAAACGCAAAGTCGTCACTGATGTTAGCTTAGAAGTTGAATCTGGTCAGATTGTTGGGCTGCTCGGTCCAAACGGTGCGGGTAAAACCACCTCGTTTTACATGATTGTCGGCTTAGTACCTCGCGATGAAGGCACCATTACCATTGACGACAATGACATCAGTATTTTGCCGATGCATAGCCGTTCACGACTTGGCATTGGCTATCTTCCGCAAGAAGCGTCGATTTTCCGTAAGCTTTCAGTAGAAGATAACATCATGGCCGTACTTGAAACTCGTCAAGAAATGACGAGGGAAGAGCGCCAAGATAAACTGGAAGATTTGTTGGAAGAATTCCACATCCAGCACATCAGAACCAGTGCTGGTATGGCACTATCAGGGGGTGAGCGACGCAGGGTGGAAATCGCTCGAGCTTTAGCGGCCAACCCTCAGTTCATTTTATTGGATGAACCTTTCGCTGGTGTTGACCCAATTTCGGTTAATGACATCAAGAAAATCATTGAGCATCTGCGCGATCGTGGTCTCGGAGTGTTAATCACTGACCATAATGTACGTGAAACACTGGACGTATGTGAAAAAGCCTATATCGTGAGCCAAGGGCACCTAATTGCATCGGGAACTCCGGCAGAAGTTCTCAATAATGAACAGGTGAAACAAGTTTATCTCGGCGAACAATTCCGTCTATGATTATATTAGGAACGGTAAGATTCTGAGCATTACAAGGTAAGTAACACTGAATGAAACCTTCATTACAACTCAAGCTAGGTCAGCAGTTAGCCATGACGCCACAGTTGCAGCAAGCGATTCGCTTATTGCAATTGTCGACACTCGATCTTCAACAAGAAATCCAAGAAGCGTTGGACTCCAACCCATTATTGGAAGTTGAAGAAGGCCAAGACGAGCCTCTAGCAAACGGTGAAGATAAGTCAGCGGTCGAGGCTGCTGATAGCAACAGTGCTAGCGAACCAACAGAAATTGACGTTCCAGATAGCTCCGATGTGATAGAGAAATCAGAAATTAGCTCTGAACTTGAAATCGACACGACTTGGGATGACGTCTACAGCGCGAATACTGGTAGCACTGGCTTAGCTCTTGATGATGATATGCCCGTCTACCAGGGCGAAACCACTGAATCATTACATGATTA
Organism: Vibrio sp. 1641; assembly: GCF_033339995.1. NCBI lineage: Bacteria > Pseudomonadati > Pseudomonadota > Gammaproteobacteria > Vibrionales > Vibrionaceae > Vibrio > Vibrio sp. 1641. The sequence continues at coordinate 62,233 of NZ_JAWOVP010000011.1, read as the reverse complement.
CCTCATGTGGCAGCTTGACCTAACACCATTCAGTGAAACCGACCGCACGATTGCATTAGCGATTATTGACGCTGTTGACGACTACGGCTATTTAACTTTGTCGCCTGAAGAGATTCATGAGAGCTTCGATAATGAAGAGATAGAGTTAGACGAAGTAGAAGCTGTTCGTAAACGCATTCAACAATTCGATCCTCTTGGCGTTGCATCGCGTAACTTACAAGAATGTTTGTTACTGCAACTGACGACCTTCCCAGAAGACACGCCGTGGCTTGCTGAAGCCAAAATGATACTTGCGGATCATATTGATCACCTAGGCAACCGAGACTACAAGCTCGTCATCAAAGAGACTAAGCTGAAAGAAGCCGATCTTCGTGAAGTCTTAAAGCTTATCCAACAGTTAGATCCTCGTCCAGGTAGTCGCATCACTCCTGATGATACCGAGTACGTAATTCCAGACGTATCCGTTTTTAAAGACAATGGCAAATGGACCGTTTCTATAAACCCGGATAGCGTGCCAAAATTAAAAGTAAATCAACAATATGCTCAATTAGGCAAAGGTAATAGCGCGGATAGCCAGTACATCCGCAGCAATTTGCAAGAGGCAAAATGGTTAATTAAGAGCTTAGAGAGTAGAAACGAGACGCTACTCAAAGTTGCAAGATGTATTGTTGAACATCAACAAGATTTCTTCGAGTATGGTGAGGAAGCCATGAAGCCAATGGTACTCAATGATGTCGCTTTGGCTGTGGACATGCATGAATCCACGATTTCTCGTGTAACAACGCAAAAGTTTATGCATACACCACGTGGTATTTTTGAATTGAAGTACTTCTTCTCTAGCCATGTTAGTACTGACAACGGCGGAGAATGTTCGTCAACAGCAATTCGTGCACTCATTAAAAAACTGGTCGCAGCAGAGAATACTGCCAAACCACTGAGTGATAGCAAGATTGCTGCTCTTCTGGCTGACCAAGGGATTCAGGTCGCAAGACGTACGATAGCCAAATATCGCGAATCCTTGGGAATTGCCCCTTCAAGTCAGCGTAAACGCCTATTATAAGGCACTAACTGAAAAGGAAAGTCTATGCAAATCAATATTCAAGGCCATCACGTTGATCTTACCGATTCAATGCAAGACTATGTAAATTCTAAGTTTCAGAAGCTCGAAAGGTTCTTCGACCATATCAATCAAGTGCATGTTGTACTAAAAGTTGAAAAAATCACTCAAATCGCGGAAGCTACGCTTCACATAAATCAAGGCGAAATCCACGCATCAGCCGATGACGAAAATATGTATGCCGCGATCGATTCGCTGGTAGATAAATTGGTTCGCCAACTTAATAAGCACAAAGAAAAACTAAACAGTCATTAATCATGCAACTGAGCGAAATACTGTCATTGGACTGCACCAAAAGTGCGGTCCACTGCACGAGTAAAAAACGCGCCCTTGAAATGATCAGCCGTATCGTGGCTGATCAAACGGGCCAAGATTCTACCGAGCTGTTCGAATGCATGCTCAATAGAGAAAAAATGGGCAGTACCGGTATCGGAAACGGTATTGCGATCCCTCACGCGAGAATGCAATCAAGCGACAAGGCCATTGCTGTCTTACTGCAATGTGATGAAGCAATCGAATTTGATGCGATTGACAATCGACCTGTCGATCTTCTTTTTGCGCTCCTTGTACCAGAAGAACAGTGCAAAGAGCACCTCAAGACTCTATCCTCTATGGCAGAACGTCTGAGCGATAAGCAAGTATTAAAACTACTGCGTAATGCTCAGAGTGATGAAGAACTTTACGACATCATGATTCACCAATAAGCAGGACTAACTCCATGCGACTAATCGTTGTTAGCGGGCACTCAGGTGCCGGTAAAAGTATTGCGCTTCGTGTACTGGAAGACTTAGGTTACTACTGTGTTGATAACCTGCCAGTTAACTTGCTGGACGCATTTGTTCATTCTGTTGCTGACAGCAAACAGAATGTTGCAGTCAGCATTGATATTCGTAATATTCCTAAAAAGCTAAAAGAACTGACGAGTACACTAGAACAGTTAAAAACTGAGCTTGATGTGACCGTGCTTTTCTTGGACGCCAATAAAGAAACGCTACTCAAACGCTACAGCGAAACACGCCGAATTCACCCGTTATCTTTAGGTGGCACCTCCCTCTCGCTCGATCAAGCCATCGAGCGTGAGAAGCAAATTTTGACGCCACTCAAAGCGCATGCAGATCTGGTCCTAAATAGTAGTGGGCAGTCTTTGCATGAATTGAGTGAAACCGTGCGTATGCGCGTTGAAGGCAGAGATCGCAAAGGGCTCGTTATGGTATTTGAGTCTTTTGGTTTTAAATACGGCCTGCCTTCCGATGCCGATTACGTATTCGACGTTCGCTTCTTACCTAACCCACATTGGGAACCAGCACTACGCCCGCTTACAGGTCTGGATGCTCCTATCGCCGCATTTTTAGAGCAACACCAATCGGTGTTAAGTTTGAAATATCAAATTGAAAGCTTTATAGAGAATTGGTTACCTCTGCTTGAGAAAAACAACCGCAGCTACCTGACCGTTGCAATCGGTTGTACTGGTGGTAAGCACCGCTCGGTGTACTTAACTCAGCAAATCGGTGAATACTTCGCCAACAAAGGACACCAAGTACAAATTCGCCATACCTCACTAGAGAAAAACGCTAAGGAATAGCCGTGGAGTTAAGTCGTAAAGTATTGATTCAAAACCGCCTTGGCTTACATGCTCGTGCAGCAGTCAAACTGGTCGAACTGGCACAGAGCTTTGAAGCGGTCATCACCATCGACAATGAAGAAGACAAAACCGCCACAGCAGACAGCGTAATGGGCCTGTTAATGCTAGAGTCCGCTCAAGGACAATACGTCACGATCCACGCAACGGGTGGGCAAGCGGAAGAAGCACTGGATGCCGTTTGCCACTTGATCGAAGATAAATTTGATGAAGGCGAGTAGTTTACTCGCTTTTTTCTTACCTCCCATTATCTTTCTCTTCCCTGACCTAATAAATAAATTTGCTTAGTATCATAAGTTGTTATTAAAAGGCGCCTAGAATTAAGTTATTATTCAACGCATTGTAAATATCAGGAATTGGGAGGAATGAATGGCAGAGCAAATTGAATTCGACCAAGCTCACCAAGCCCTCCAAGAAGTCACAGAAGCGCTAGAAAATGGCCGCTTCGTCCATGTTCGTCGTCAATTACAGGACATGGAACCTGAGGATATCGCTCACCTTTTAGAAGCCTCCCCACGGAAGAGCCGTGAAGTTCTTTGGCAACTCACCGACCCTGAAGATTATGGTGAAATCCTTGACGAGCTGAACGAAGACGTCAAAGACAGCCTCGTATCCAAAATGGCACCAGAAGCGCTTGCAGAAGCGACAGAAGGCATGGATACCGATGACGTGGCATACGTACTGCGTAGCTTGCCTGACAACCTGTCACGCGAAGTCCTGTCGCAAATGGACTCCTCTGACCGTCTACGGGTCGAAACCGCCCTATCCTACCCAGAAGACACCGCGGGTGGACTGATGAACACCGACGTCATCACAATTCGTGGTGACGTCGATGTGGACGTAGTTTTGCGTTATCTACGTATGAAAGGCGAGCTTCCAGAAGCTACGGATGCCCTGTATGTGATCGATGAAGAGAGTAAGCTCATCGGTGAACTGCCGATCACGACGCTTATTACCACTCAGCCAGACGTAAAAATCATTGATGTAATGGAAGACGCGGACGAGGCCATCACCGTCGATACTAGCGACTCAGATGTTGCGAGTCTGTTCGAACGCCGTAATTGGGTATCTGCACCTGTTGTTGATGAAAACTTGCATTTGGTCGGCCGTATCACCATCGATGACGTGGTTGACGTTATTCGTGAAGACGCGGAACACTCGATGATGAGTATGGCGGGTATGGACGATGACGAAGATACTTTCGCGCCTGTTGTAAAATCAGCTCGCAAACGCAGTATCTGGCTTGGCGCTAACGTATTAGCCGCCCTTGCTGCTGCTTCCGTTTCTAACATGTTTGAGGCCACATTAGATCAAATGGCGGCCATTGCGGTATTGATGACGATTGTTCCGTCCATGGGTGGTGTCGCTGGTAACCAAACCGTCGCACTAGTGATTCGTGGTCTTGCTCTTGGTCATATCGGTGACTCAAACAAACGCGAACTGTTAATGAAAGAAGCCTCGATCGGCTTACTCAACGGTATCATGTGGGCGCTGATTATTGGTGGTATTGTTGTTGCTTGGAAAGGTAACTGGATGCTCGGAGGAATCATTTCCGCCGCCATGCTGACCAACTTATTGGTCGCAGGTATTGCCGGAGTAACGATTCCAATCCTATTGAAAAAAATGAACATCGATCCCGCTTTAGCTGGTGGTATGGCATTAACAACGGTGACGGATGTGATTGGTTTATCTGTCTTCTTAGGGCTTGCCACAATACTGATTACCTAACAGAAAAAACGAAAAAGCCTGATGAACACATCAGGCTTTTTTGATTCTGAATTGCTAGAAAAGCTTATTCACCCGCCACTTTCATGCTATCCAGTAGGATAGAGCCCGTTTGGATTTGTGAGCGCGTTTCAATATCACTACCAACCGCCACAATCTTGGTGAACATGTCTTTTAGATTACCTGCGATGGTAATTTCTGATACTGGGTATTGGATTTCGCCATTCTCAACCCAGAAGCCTGCGGCACCGCGAGAGTAATCACCCGTTACCACGTTCACACCTTGTCCCATGACTTCTGTCACTAGAAGACCAGTACCGAGCTCTTTAAGCATTTGCTCGAAGTTTTGGCCTGTCGACTTCACGTACCAGTTATGAATCCCACCAGCGTGACCTGTCGGCGTCATCTTCATTTTACGTGCGGCATAACTGGTTAACAGATAAGTTGCTAGCACACCGTCGGTAATGATCTCACGGTCTTGAGTGTACACACCTTCACTATCGAATGGACTTGATGCCAAACCACGCAATACATGCGGACGTTCTGAGATATTGAACCATTCAGGAAGCACTTGTTTGCCTAGATGGTCAAGTAAGAAAGAAGATTTTCGGTACAGGTTACCACCGCTGATCGCCATAACGAGATGGCCAATCAAGCCTGTCGCAACATCAGCCGCAAACATGATTGGGTATTGACCTGTTTTTAGACGCTGCGCATCTAAGCGGTTAACCGTATTCTCTGCCGCCTTACGACCCACCGTTTCTGGGGTCCATAAGTCATCACGATGACGTGCCACGGTGTAGCTGTAATCACGTTCCATCTCGCCGTTTTGACCAACGCCAATTACACAACAGCTAGTACTATGGCGGCTAGACGCATAACTAGCTAATAAGCCATGGCTATTGCCATACACTTTCACGCCATAATGACTATCATAACTCGCGCCATCACTTTGCTTGATTGCTCTGTCATAACTTAGCGCTTCTTTCTCAGCGGCAATCGCCACATCGGCAGCATAGTCTGGATCGGGTGCGTCAGGGTGGAAAAGATCAAGCTCCGGGATCTCTTGCACCATGTATTCTTTTGCTGCAGGGCCTGCAAATGGGTCTTCAGATGTGTAATGTGCAATATCTAGCGCCGCTATAACGGTTTGCTCGATTGCCGCTTCACTTAAATCAGACGTGGAAGCACTGCCTTTGCGTTGACCTCGGTAAACGGTAATGCCCAGCGCACCATCGCTGTTGAACTCGACATTTTCTACTTCACCCATACGAGTTGAAACACTTAAACCAGTGCTTTTAGTAATTGCGACTTCGGCGGCGTCAGATTTTGCCGATGCAAGCTTTAAGGCTCTTGCGACGGCTTGCTCTAGCTCGGTACGTTGCTCAGCAACCTGCTGTTTAATATCCATTGTCTTTCACATCTTGTCTTTGATGAACAATAGGATAACAAGAATTTCGCTTTCTCCCCATGATTCTTGTTAAAATAGTCATAATATTAATCAAAACACAGGCAACTGAAATGGCACGTAAGAATCAAAAAGCGCCATGGGAACCAGAAGAAGAGATCATCTGGGTAAGTAAATCCGAGATGAAGCGAGACATGGAAGAACTGCAAAAGCTAGGTGAGGAGCTTGTCGGCCTCAAACCTTCAGTTCTAGAAAAGTTTCCATTGAGTGAAGATTTGCGAGAAGCAATTGCTGACGCGCAACGCTTTAAAAATGAAGCGCGTCGTCGCCAATTACAACGTATCGGTAAATTGATGCGTTACGAAGATCCAGAGCCAATCCAAGCCGCACTGGATAAAATTCGTAATAAGCACTCTCAATTAACGGCGGTATTCCACAAACTTGAAGCGTTGCGTGATCGCGTAGTGGAAGAAGGTGACAAAGCCATTGATGACGTAATGGAAATGTACCCAGAAGCGGATCGTCAGCGTCTACGCCAACTTGCTCGCCAAGCAGCGAAAGAGAAAAAAGCTGGGAAACCAGCAAAAGCGTACCGCGAAATCTTTCAGATCCTTAAAGGTCTAAACGAAGAAGAGTTTTAATTCGACGGCTCAAGCAATGAGCATTCGATTTAAACGCAAAAAGCAGACGTCAATGTCTGCTTTTTTTATCTTTGGTTTTACTGTCAGCGTTACACTAAGCGATTCACGCGGTCTCCGCGCTCGAAAGCGTTAATGTTCTCAATCAAGATTTCCGCTAAACGTTGGATAGATGAGTCGCTGCCCCATGCAACATGCGGTGTAAGTAACAAATTAGGTAAACTCATATTGGCAATCAGCGGATTGCTCTCATCAGCCGGTTCTTGTGTAAAAACATCAAAACCAGCCGCTGCAATTTCTTGCTGTTTTAAGGCATCCACCAGCGCGCTCTCATCCACCAAACCTCCACGCCCTGTATTAATCAAAATGGCGTTGGACTTCATTTGTTGCAACTCAGCTTGACCAATTAAATTCTGAGTACGATCGTTGAGCGGGCAATGCAAAGTCAGCGCATCGGAGCGTTTTAATACTTCCTCAAACGGCACATAACCTGGTCTACATTCTGCCGCCCCTTTACGCTCAGAAAACAAGACGGTCATTCCTAACGCTTGAGCCAGATTCGCCGTCGCTTGCCCTAGTGCCCCACTACCAACAACACCTAACGTGCTACCACCAATATCCCCGATTGGGTGAGTAAAAAAACAAAACTGCTGGTTACGCTGCCACTCACCTGCGGCAATATCTTGGTGGTACCCAAATAAATTCCGTCTTAAAGCGAATAACATTGCCATCACGTGCTCGGGCACCGAACGCGTCGCGTAACCACGTACATTAGCAACCGCAATATCATGATTAGCACAGTAGTTCACATCGACGTTGTTAAAACCAGTTGCGGCAACCGCGATCATCCGTAATTTTGGTAGTTGCTCTAATACATGTTGGTCAAGCAGGACTTTATTGCTAATCACGATATCGGCATCTGCTAACCTTTCTATTACCTGCTCAGGCGCAGTTAGGTCGTACTCACGCCAGTGGTGCGGAAAGCCAGGTCGTGGGACCTCAATATGTTCTGGGATGGTCGCTCGGTCTAAAAATACGATGCTTGGCAAAGACATAACAACTCCTTGTTCACGGCTGAAAGACAGGATACATCAACCACAGTAACGAAATAGCCAAAAATAGCGAACTAGAAAGAACCGCTGTTGAGTGCAATTGGCATTAAGGGTGTGGCAACGTTTTATAATCAGGCAATGTACGCTCTGGCGAAAAATAGTTAAAGATCATCGCCTCGGCTTCAGAATAAAAGTCACAGGGTACAAAAATACTGCTCAGCTGATCCGTAGCTGGATGATAAAAACTTAGCTCCGCAGCGTGCAACTCTAAACGTTCTGAAAACTGATACGCCTCTTCGCTTGCATAAAACTCATCACCCACAATCGCATGACCAATCGCCATCAAATGCACGCGTAACTGATGCGATCGACCAGTAATGGGGAGTAACCGCACAACGGTTGTATGGGTGCCATCAGGGTGCACTTCACGCTTCACTACTTGGAATAAAGTTTGAGATGGTTTGCCGTCGTCAAAACATACTTTTTGTCGTGGACGATTTGGCCAATCACAAATTAATGGAAGATCAATATTCCCTTCTTGCGGCTCAACATGCCCCCAAACACGTGCGTAATACACCTTGTGAGTGAGGCGATATTGGAACTGCTTTTTTAATGCTCGCTCCGCGGGTTTGTTTTTCGCCAGCAACATCAACCCTGATGTCGACATATCCAAGCGATGCACAACTTGAATTTCTGGATGCAACTCTTTGAGGCGGCTCCACATGCTGTCGTAATGCTCTGCAAGGCGACCAGGGACAGACAGCAGCCCTGATGGCTTATTCACTGCCAGAATGTCGTCATCCTCAAAAACGATATCAACCCAAGGGTCGGTGGGAGGGGTATATTCAAGCATTGCCATGGGAGATCTCTACAAAATAAAAACGCCACGATTATATACCCAAATAGCACCCAGATGCAGGATTCTGAAGAAAAGTTCAACCCAATAAAACAAAGTCAATCCTTTAGCATAAAAACTAAAAATAGCACGTTGTAAATTTAGTTTGACAACAAGACGCATAACTGAATAGAGTGCTAGATGCACACAGCATGATATTCGCAAAGAATACTTAAAATAAATACACCAAAACACAGCATTTAAAAGACATTACCGTTGCGCAGTATAGGGCGTTCGCTCAGCTTGTCATGTACTGCGGTATGTATCTCTTTAGAAAGATACATAAGATAAAAAGGACAATAAGCAATGGACTCCGCCGTTATAGATAAACCCCAATCCAAACTTTCCTTATTTTTTCGTTCGCTAGGCCCCGGCATATTAATGGCATCTGCTGCGGTCGGTGGCTCTCACCTCGTGGCATCAACCAAGGCTGGTGCGATTTATGGTTGGCAATTGGCTGCACTGATTCTGCTCGTAAACCTGTTTAAATACCCTTTTTTCCGAGCGGGCGTACAGTACACCATGGGGACAGGGCTGACCTTGGTTGAGGGCTACGCGAAATTAGGTCGGCCTTATCTATGGCTATTTCTATTTCTGAGCGTGGTATCGGCCGTCATCAATACCGCCGCTTTGTTGATGTTTAGCGCTAGCTTGCTGGGCTACTTCATTCCGTTTTCACTATCAATGGCATCACTCAGCATCATTGTGATTGTCACCTGCCTGATCATATTATTTGCTGGCCATTACAAAGCGCTCGATACGCTATCTAAGGTGATCATGTCGGTGTTAACCATCGCGACTTTACTCGCTGTTTCTATCGCCTTTGGTAACCCTGTTGAGCAAGTAGCCAACTTCGAGCCGCCGTCACCTTGGTCTATTGCGGCTATTGGTTTTATCGTCGTGACAATGGGGTGGATGCCTGCACCGATAGAGATCTCCTGTTTAACCTCAGCGTGGCTAAAACGCCAATCAAGCCAGCAAGAAGTAACATACCGCTCTGCTCTATTTGACTTTAATGTCGGTTATATTGGCACGGCGTTTCTTGCCATTATCTTTGTATCGCTAGGCTCTTTGATGCTTTATGGTTCTGGCGTTGCGCTTGAAAGCTCTGGCGTTGGCTTCTCCCACCAATTGGTTGGCTTATATGCGGCAACGATTGGCGAATGGTCTCGTTACTTGATCGCGGTAATTGCGTTTTTCTGTATCTTTGGCAGCACGATTACCGTTATTGATGGCTATTCGCGCGTTATTTCGGATTCTCAACGCTTACTGCGCTCGCAACCAGACACTAACCCTAAAACCACTTCAGCGATCATGCTGGTAGTCTCCTTACTTGCATTGGGTATTGTGGTTTTCTGGGCTTCTGCGTTATTGCCTATGCTGAACTTTGCGATGATCCTCGCCTTTATGACCACGCCATTCTTTGCTCTGCTAAATTACACCTTAGTGAGCAAAACTGAGTTACCTGAGCCTTTGGCTGTTGGACCTAAACTAAAGTGGTTGTCGATTGCAGGCCTGATTTACTTGTTTGGCTTCTTGGCTGTATTTATCTGGTGGAAGTGGTTGATGTAAATGAGGTAGCTATCAGTGATTAATGCATTCCGCATAAAGAAACTAAACCGTAAATAAAGAAAAAGGTCTTCAACTGAAGACCTTTTTAATGAGCAATAAATACTTACTTAGTTGTGGCTCACCACAATCAAACGCAGCGAGTCGAGCTGAACCTGAGCTTGGTTGATGTAACCAGTGAGCTCTTTAATTTGTGCGTCGATAGCTTCAATTTCTTCGTCACGAATATTTGGGTTCACCGCTTTCAGTGCTTGCAAACGCTCAAGTTCTGCATTCAAACTGTGCTGCATATCTTGATGAGCTTGTTTGCGTACTTCTTCAACCTTCTCTTCAATAAGAACATCACCGGCTTCAATTAAGCGGTGTACATCTTTCTGTACCGACGTAACCAACTTGCTACCTAAGTGACGGTTTACAGGGCTGAGCTGGCGGTTAAAGCTTTCAAACTCCACTTGAGCAGACAAATCATTACCACGCGAGTCCATCATTAAACGGATTGGCGTTTTCGGTAAGAAGCGCGCGATACCACTGCGTTTTGGCGCTTGCGCATCTACCGCGTAAATCAACTCAAGAAGAATAGTCCCGACTGGTAACGCTTTGTTTTTCAATAGAGATACCGCAGACGTCCCCACCCCTTCACTCATAAGAAGATCGATACCACCCTGGATCATTGGGTGTTCCCAACTGATAAAGTGCATATCTTCACGAGATAACGCTGTATCACGATCAAACGTGATCGTCGCTCCTTCGTATGGCAGACCTGGGTAGCTTGGCACCATCATGTGCTCAGATGGGGTCACAATCAGGGCGTTTTCACCTTTATCGTCTTGATTCAAGCCAATCGTGTCAAAAAGAGAAAGTGCGAAGGTGACCAGATTGGTATCGCCGTCGGTTGATTCAATTTTCTCAACGATTTGTTGTGCTTTTTCCCCGCCATTTGAATGCATTTCTAATAGGCGATCACGGCCTTGCTCCAATTGGGATTTCAGCTCTTTATTCATTTTTGCTGACGCTTCAATGATCTCATCTAGCGTGCTGGTATCACCAGAGGCAAGAATTTCAATCAGATCATCGGAGTACTTATCGTAAACAGCACGGCCTGTTGGGCAGGTTTCCGCAAAAGCGTTCAGGCCTTCATCGAACCAACGTGCTAGGATCGCTTGCGATGTGCCTTTCAGGTAAGGAACATGAATGTCGATATCGCGATTTTGACCGATACGGTCCAAACGACCAATACGTTGCTCAAGCAAGTCTGGGTTGAATGGCAAGTCGAACATGACAAGTTGGTTGGCAAACTGGAAGTTACGACCTTCAGAGCCGATTTCGCTACAGATAAGAACTTGTGCTCCACCTTCTTCTTGCGCAAAGTAAGCCGCCGCTTTGTCACGTTCAAGAATCGACATACCTTCGTGGAAAACGGTGGCGCGGATACCTTCACGCTCACGCAGTGCTTGTTCCAATTGCAGTGCGGTACTCGCACGAGAAGCAATCACGAGGATTTTCTCGCTGCGCTTCTCTTTTACTTTTTCAAGCAACCAATTCACACGCGAGTCAAACTGCCACCAGCTCGCGTCATCGCCTTCAAATTCTTGGAAAATTTCTTCCGGGTAAAGGTTCTTCATCGCACGTGCTTCAGAACTCATCTTACCGCCAATCATCCCAGCAACACGCATTGATGTAGTGTATTGCGGTGGAATATCCATTGGCATCAGATGCACGTTACGCTTAGGGAAGCCTTTGATGGCCGCGCGCGTGTTACGGAACAGAACACGCCCTGTACCATGACGATCCATCAAGTTATCGATCAGCTCTTGGCGTGCCGACGCTTTAGCTTCTTCGTCCGCTTCACTTTCGATAATGCGGAAAAGTGGTTCTACGTCTTGTTCAGACAATAACTCAGTGATCTGGTTTTTTGCTTCATTAGGTAGCTTTTCACCGGAAAAGAGTGAAGTAATCGCATCTGCTACGGGCGCGTATTGCTCTTCTTCCTCAACGAATGCTTCGTAATCATAGAAGCGGTCTGGGTCCAATAAACGCAGACGAGCAAAGTGACTCTCACGACCAAGCTGCTCTGGCGTTGCAGTCAGTAGCAACACACCTGGAGTACGTTCAGCCAAGCCTTCTACCACTTGGTATTCACGGCTCGGTTTATCTTGGCTCCATTCAAGGTGATGCGCTTCATCGACAACTAGTAGGTCCCATTCACCTTCCAGTGCTTGTTCAAAACGCTTGCGGCTCTTGCGTAGGAAATCCAAAGAACACAGCACATATTGCTGAGTATCAAATGGGTTTTCTGCATCCGCAAAAGCTTCGATACAGCGCTCTTCGTCAAAGATAGAGAAATGCAGATTGAAACGACGCATCATCTCAACCAGCCATTGATGCTGCAGTGTTTCAGGCACCACAATCAAAATGCGTTCGGCACGACCAGACAGAACTTGTTGGTGGATGATCATGCCCGCTTCGATGGTTTTACCCAAACCTACCTCATCCGCCAACAAGACACGTGGCGCGTGACGACGGCCAACTTCGTGCGCGATGTAAAGCTGATGAGGGATCAAACCTGCACGCATACCACATAGGCCACGCATTGGGCTCTTATGCTGCTCAAACTGGTTGGTTAGCGCACGGTAACGCAGAACAAAGTTGTCCATACGGTCGATTTGACCGGCGTACAACTTATCTTGAGGTTTGTTAAAACGAATTTGGTTGCTAAGGAAAATCTCACGCAGAACAACAGCGGTTTCTTGCGTGTCTTCACGAGTACCGAAATAGGTGTAAAGACCTTCATCTTCCAGTACTTCTTCTACTTTTAGAGACCAACCTTCTTGGCAATCGATGACATCCCCAACATTAAAGGTGACTCGGGTAACAGGTGCATCGTTACGTGCGTAAACTCGGTTTTCCTCTGACGCTGCAAACATCAATGTCACAGTACGAGCATCCATTGCTACAACGGTACCTAAACCTAAATCGCTTTCCGTATCGCTAATCCAGCGCTGCCCCAAAGCAAATGTCATGAATTGACTACCTCGTTATTAGTTCTTGATTCGTATTTCTTGTTGGTCTACTCATGCCCGTGGGCATGGATAATAGTTTAGATCTGATTCTGGCTTCTGCTATGCCGATAGCATTCGTCATTTCAGTATGAACTGAGTATTTTTTAAGCCAGCTCAACATGATAAATCGGACGTAGCCTATACGCAGAAAAAGGTCGCTAATCTTACTTGAAGCTGTGATTTAGGTCACGCCGAAACCGCACCAAGCAGAAACTTTTTTTCCCAAACTCTAAATGCAATCAAATTGTAAAATACTCATGCCAATTATTAAGTTGTAGAACGTAAATATTACGTATACTTCTAATGAGGGGCGTTTAAAACCATTGCATATGATTTAAGCGCGTTAGTACACGATTAGGATCAACACGGGTTTGCAGTAAGTTGTCTTGCTACTCGGTTGCACACTAGCCGACATCAGCCCGACAACCTCTATTGCAAGCAATCAGAGTTAGGTCACTTCACACCTATTTGGAAACGACCTAACAACTCGCATGCAGAGCCGTACTACGGCAAGGAGACGCTATGGGCGATACCGATCGGAAACTGTTTGTACTCGATACCAACATTCTTCTTCATGAACCCTTTGCCATCTTCTCTTTCCAAGAACACGATGTCGTTATCCCCATGACCGTGTTGGAAGAACTCGACCGAATCAAAGACAGTAAGCGCGACGTTGCAAGAGATGCGCGCGTGGCTATTCGCACCTTGGAAGATTTGTTTAAAGAAGCAACGCCAGATGAAATCTCTGAAGGCATTCCTGTTTCTAAAGACAACCCCGACCAGGGTACTATTTCCATTTTGGCGGATTTTGAACTGCAGGAAACCGTCAAAGCCTTCGCCGACAAAGCCGGTGACAACCGTATTCTCAACGCGGTGCTTTATCTGCAAAATAAACGTGCACCACGTGAAGTGGTACTGATCACGAAAGACATCAACATGCGTCTGCGAGCCAAAGGGGCTGGTGTACGCTTTGTTGAGGACTATAGAACCGACCAACTGATTGACGACATTCAATACCTAACCAAAGGCTTTCAATTACGTGAAGGTGATTTCTGGAGCGGTATTGAGGAAGTAGAAAGCTATGCACTGGGCGGAAAAACTTACCACAAACTCAGTCGCGAACCCTTCGACCCAACCTTTATCAACCAATACGTTATTGATGAAGACAGTGACTTTGCTGGTCGCGTAGAAACCATCAATGAAGACAAGCTAACGCTTCTCGACCTGAGCCGCGAACGTCTAATGCATCGTAAGGCTTGGGACATCACACCTAAAAATATCTACCAGGGAATGGCGTTAGATGCCTTACTCGATCCAGAAATTGACTTGGTGATTCTAACGGGTGCGGCGGGTAGTGGTAAGACATTACTGGCAATGGCAGCAGCATTGGAGCAAACCATTGAAAAAAGCATGTTCGATAAAATTATCGTAACACGTAACACGCCAGATATCGGTGAATCCATCGGCTTCTTACCCGGCTCCGAAGAGGAGAAAATGATGCCGTGGTTAGCGGCGGTGACCGATACCTTGGAAGCACTACATAAACACGATCACTGCACTGAAGGCTCATTGAAGTACATCTGCGATAAAGCCAACATTCAATTTAAATCGATCAACTTTATGCGTGGCCGTTCGATTCAAAATGCGTTTGTACTGCTTGATGAGTGTCAAAACCTCACTGCATCACAAATCAAAACCATCATTACCCGCTGTGGTGAAGGAACCAAAATCGTCTGCTCCGGTAACTTGGCGCAGATTGACTCTCATTACCTCACCCCAGTAACATCAGGATTGACGTACATGGTTGAGCGCTTCAAGAACTTTGAAGGCAGCGCAAATATTCACCTCAACGGCGTGGTTCGTAGCCGCTTGGCGGAATTTGCTGAAGAAAACCTGTAATTGACACCGATTCACAAAGCAAAAGAGCGCTCTAATGAGCGCTCTTTTTATAACGATTCGACTGAGTTACTCAGTGCCACCCACTGTCAGTGAGTCCAGCTTCAAGGTCGGCTGACCAACACCAACTGGCACACTTTGACCTGCTTTACCACATACGCCAACGCCCTTGTCGATACTTAGGTCGTTACCGACCATAGACACTTGCTGCATTGCTTCGATACCTGAGCCAATCAACGTCGCACCTTTAACAGGGCGCGTAATTTTACCGTTTTCAATCAAGTACGCTTCCGATGCAGAGAACACAAACTTACCCGAAGTAATGTCCACCTGGCCGCCACCAAAGTTTGGCGCATACAATCCTTTCTCGACCGTCGAGATAATTTCTTCTGGCGTATGTTCACCTGGAAGCATGTAGGTGTTGGTCATACGAGGCATTGGCAAGTGTGCATACGATTCACGGCGACCATTACCCGTTGGATTTACACCCATTAGCCGCGCATTTAGCTTGTCTTGCATGTAACCTTTCAGCACACCATTTTCGATAAGCGTGTTGTACTGACCGTTTACCCCTTCATCATCCACATTCAGTGAACCACGAAGGTCTTTTAACGTGCCGTCATCGACGATGGTACACAGTGAAGACGTCACTTGTTGACCCATTTTTCCAGAGAACACTGACGACTCTTTGCGGTTAAAGTCACCTTCTAGTCCATGACCTACCGCTTCGTGTAGCAACACGCCAGGCCAGCCAGAGCCCAATACCACTGGCATCATGCCTGCTGGTGCTGCTTCTGCTTCAAGGTTGATTAACGCCATGCGAATCGCTTCGTCTGCATAATGGAAAGCTTGTTTCACTCCATTGCTTTCCGTTAAAAAGAAATCGTAACCGAAACGGCCGCCGCCACCAGCACTACCGCGTTCACGTCGTTCACCTTTTTGTGCAAGCACGCTAATAGACAAACGCACCAAAGGACGAATATCGCCTGCATAAGTACCGTCTGTTGCCGCAACAAGCATCTGCTCATGCACACCGCTGATGCTGATCGAAACTTCTTTAATCAATGGTTCTTTAGTGCGGATGTAAGCATCTAGAGATTTGAGCAATTCTGTTTTTTGCTGCTTTTCCCATTCAGCTAGTGGATTCACAGCCGCGTAGTACGCTTGGTTTTCGGTGCGTTTAAACGCTTGGACTTTGCCATTTTGCCCTTGCTGAGCAATACCGCGCGCCGCCATTGCACTCTGCTTCAGGCCTTCAGGCTGGATTTGATCAGAGTAGGCAAAGCCGGTTTTCTCGCCAGTTACTGCACGGACACCAACACCACAATCAATGTTAAAAGAGCCATCTTTGATGATGCTGTCTTCTAGAACCAGAGACTCATGCCAGCTGGACTGAAAGTAAATGTCCGCATAATCGATCTGGCGCGTCGCAATGCTGGCAAGCGTGTCAGCAATGTCTTGTTCTGTCAGACCATTTGGGGCAAGGAGTGCCTGTTCTATTTGGTTTGTGCTCATAGTTAGCTCTTTTATTTCCGTCTCAATTCATTTTGAAAGCGACTGTGTTGAGTCAGCGGCATATTCTGCCTTACTTGTTGGCTTTGTGACAAATCTATCTCAGTCACCAATAAACCTACTTCATCCTGAAGCTGTTTATGGATACGTCCCCAAGGGTCAACGACCATTGAGTGTCCCCATGTTTTTCGTCCACATGGATGCGTTCCAGTTTGTCCGCTTGCCAAAATCCAACATTGTGTCTCAATCGCTCTAGCTCGCAATAATACTTCCCAGTGAGCTTGCCCCGTCACAGCGGTAAACGCAGCGGGCACCACAATGATATCCGCCCCTTCTTGACGCAATACTTTATAAAGTTCTGGGAAACGTAAATCATAACAAATGCTCAATCCAACACTGCCGATATCAGTTTCCGCAACGACTATTTGATTACCCGCCATAAACGTATCCGACTCACGATAACTACCATAACCATCGGCTACGTCGACATCAAACATATGCAGTTTGTCATAGTGAGCAATGCATTTACCGTGCGGCGGCAATACAAGTGTTGTGGTGGTGACACCTTTTGCGGTTTGAATGGGCATGCTTCCGACAATCAGCGTTAACTGGTTCTTTCTGGCGATTTCACAGAGCCGCTGTTGAATCATGCCACTGCCAAGTGGCTCTGCATGTTGATGATAAGCTTCGCGACTGGAAAATAGCACTGTATTTTCAGGAGTAAGAACAAGTTTGGCACCTTGCTTGCTCGCTAAAGCACACTGTTTTTCAATGAAGTCCAAATTCGCGTTAATATCCGGACCCGAAGTCATTTGAATAATGCCAACACGCTCCATGTGTTTCCTCCCTATTCCATTATATTCGGTGAGTTATTTGGCCTGTTCACGCAGTTTTTCTGGCAGCTTGTATTCACCTTTACTTCGCGAAATTTCTTTCACCGTTGGTGAATCTAGTGGGCCTTTCACTTCATAATTGACTTGAGTGAAGACCTCAACCACCGGAGATATCACCGTAGAGATGGCCAAGACATACAAAGCAGTTTGAGGCGCAACGGCAAACGCGGTCAGCATTGGTAGGCCTGATGTGATGTCTGGTGTGAATTTCACTTCCGCATCAACCATTCTGCTGTTCATATTAGCGATGCCGCGGATTTGCATTTCCCCTGCTAACGCATCCATTACAATATCATTGGTGATAAACACACCGTCTTGGATTTTGCCCGTTCCCGTGATCGAGTTGAATGCCATGCCTTTATCGAATACGTCGGTAAAGTCGAGCTGCATCTTACGGATGATAGAATCCAAGCTAAACAAGCCTAACAAGCGTGCCGCACCACTAACTTCACTGATCACGCCTTTACCAAATTCCGTTGAGACGTTTCCTTGCAAGGTTTGTGTCTTCATTGACCAAGGTGCGCCGTCCCATTCCATATTGGCATTGATCTCAAATGGTGCTTGTTGAATGCCTGATGTAATACCAAAGCGCTCCATAAGATCGGTGTTGTTATCACCTTTCATTTTCATGGTTAAGTTGGAATGACTACTCTCTTTCGTCAGGTCCCACCAACCACTCATATCAATGCGGTTTTTGCCGCTACTAAAGGTGATATTTTTCCACTCCAAGCGGTTCTCGCGACGCTGCAAATCAACATTAACTTTGCCCACTTTGTAACCTTGCAGCCAAAAATCATCGATGTTCAAAGTTAAGTTTGGCATCTCTGCGTGAAACTTGCGGTCAAAATTGGTAATCAAAGGTGCGTTTTGATCTTCACTCGCAAAGATTGAACTGCGCTCTTTGGTCATCTCTTCAAACCCTGGGATGTACAGATGCAAGTGCTCTAGAGAGACCGATAGATCATAGGGTTTCAGATAGTTAGCTTTCCCTTTAACCTCTTGACTGTCCACATCGAGTTGCCAACTCAAATTTTTCTTGCTTGCTGAAAAATCCACATCATGAAACTCAATCCCACCGAGCTGTAAGTTTGGCGTTTCAACTTCAATGCGTGTCGGCAATGGAATGGTCGGCGTTTTCATGCTTGCCAAAACAGACGATGAAGGCTTGCTCTCAGAGACCTGCGCAAGCTCCGCCCATTGGTCTAAATTCAGTTCTTCGACACGCACCGAAGCATCGTGCCCGACAATAGGACTAATCCGGAAGCCACCTTTGCCAACCATTAAATGAGTCGCAGTCAGAACCGGGACATCGCCAGCGATATCTATCTCAGTTTGATACTTAACATTTGGGATCTGTAGTCGTGCTGAAATACTCTCTTGGTTGCCGGATGCTTGCAGTTTCGCTTGCCCAGACTCACCAATTTTTTTCGCTAAAGGATAAGGATATTGACTAGCCAGACGATTTAGCTGCGCCAGCACTTCAAGCTGATAAGTGAAACCAACATCATTGAGTTGCAAGTCAATATCCATTTGCCACGGCGCATGGCCAGAAACAAGGTTTAACCAACGCTCACCGACATAGGGTTTGAGAGGCTCGACATCCCAATCTCCTAGTGTATTAATTGTCACGTTGTAGCCTTGCTCCGCACTCTCTCCATGGAAATCAAGAGAGATAGGCTGTTGTAATAATTCGGCCGACAAACCCGATGTGGTAACCACATCATTGTCGAAGGTGATACGCCCTGTGGCGTTTTCAAGCGTCATTGGCGGCGCTTCAACATCAACACGATTTTCTGTTAAATCGGCATAACCCCAAGCGCGAGACTCTTTCTCAAAATCAAACGGTATATTGAGTTGAAACTCAGAGTAAACGGGACCACTCACTTGCAGCGCTGTCAATGCGGCACCGACTGAATCCACTAATGGCGTCGCCATCATGTAGTCACGGACTTCATTACCCGGCGCGCTTGCTTTCGCTTCAATCTCGATGTGTCCACCTTCTGCCAACTCAGGGATTCGCCCAGTGATACGCTTGGCATGAACGCCATTTAGTGTGGCTGATTTTGAATCCAAATACATGGCATCATTTTCAAACAGCAAGTCTAGCTGCAAATCCGTGATGGTTGGCCATGCCGTATCAAAGCTAAATTTCGCGTCTTTTAATCCAACCCAAGCTTGGAACATGCCATTATGTTCTTTGTAAGGAAAATCACCTAACTCGCCATACCACAACAATTTCGCTGTATTCACTTTTCCGCCCTGAATCGCGGTCGAAAGATAGTCTGTCAAGTCTTGTCCAAGTGCCAGAGTCGGTAGATAGCGCCATGTTTCACCCGCGTTGTAGAGATCCGCTTCGGCATAGAACGATAAAAATGGGCTTTGTTCTTTTGGAAAATCAAGACGGAATGCCCCCAAGACTTGAAGATCAGGCGTTGCTGCCGTCACTTTATCCGACCACAAACGCCAACCCGCATCATCTTGCTGCCAGATAATATCGACTTCACCTTGTTTGATATTCAGCGGAGCTTGGAATACATCGCCGTACGGAAAGACATCATCAATGACGGTGACTTTTGCTTTAGCTTGATTCACATCCCCCGATACGCAGCCCTGTAGGTGATGAAACCCGGGTAGGAGCTCCCATTGTGTCATCGCGAGTTCATCCAGTTCAGCCGAGTAGCGTAAGGTGTCTAAACCACCGTTCATTGACAATCGGACATCTTCGACCCGACCTTTCGGTGCTAGTTTGTTAATAAGGTCACTGGTCGACTCTGACTCCGGAGCCAGCTTGATGAGCGGAATGAGTGCTTCGATGTCGAGTTGAGAGAGATTAAGCATCCAGCCGTTTGGTTGCCAATCAAACGCGACGTCTAGCTCTGGCCAAGGGGTATTATCGGTTCTGATCTGAAGTGAGTGGCCATTTACTTTCCAGCCTTGTTTATCTGGTCGAAGATTGAAAATTCCAGACTCAATAAACAGCTCATGATGTCCATCTTCATTCCACACCAACTCGGAAGGCAGCAATTCAACATAAGCATCATGCGGTTGGCTATGTTTGAGCGTCAGCCAAGTATTTAAGCTGACTTTACCCGATTCTGCTCCTGACTCTTCTTGCATGTAAGTGGTCAGCCAAGGTGTGACCGAGACATCTTGAGCACTCACGTAAAACTCACCAGATACATCGCGCAACGAGCCATGATCTTTAAAGTTAGCGCTTACTAATAATGAGTTCAGGCGAACATCGGCAATGCTAACCGTGCCTTCGGCTACGTGACGTTTCCCTTGATTGCTCCAACGAAGCTGCTCAATATCTAAACGGCGAGTTTCACCTGACACAGACTTATACCAAATCCGTGAATCGCTAATAGTGAAGTCTTCGAACTGACGTAAAAGAAGTGAGTCGAGTTCGTCAATGAGTTTCACTTCGCTCTTATCCACTTCAGGCTTCGGTTCTTGACGATGAGAAGTCGGCAGAATGTCTACCGTGTGAATGTCTAAAGCGAGGTTATGAATGGTAAGGTCTGCAACTACAGGTTTAAGTTGAAAAAGAGATTGAATAAGGTCGAACTCAATTTGGACTTCTTCAACAGCGAAGCGTGCATCTTGCACGTTTGGTAGATTTGCCTCTAAACCCAGTAACGCAATTGAGGGATGATTATTGCGCCACGTCCCTGCGACATTGGCAATAGAAACGTCAAAACCTGTGCCTTGTTTGACCCAGGTTTTGATCTCATCTTGGAAATGGTTAAGTTGCGGCAGTGTGACGCGAAGCGTGGTTACTAATATGGCTAATAACACCAATACAGTAACTAAACTCCACGCACAAAAACGCCCAAAACGGTTAACACCAGAATTCACAAATGTTCCAAATTACATCATTACGACGTCAAACTGTTCCTGAATGTACAGGGGTTCAGCCTGAACTCGCACTTGCTTGCCAATAAATACTTCGAGCTCAGCCAACGCATGAGACTCATCGCCCAATAGCGCTTCAGCAACAAACGGCGATGCGTACACGACAAAATTATCGGCGTCGTAAGCACGGTTCACACGAGTAATCTCGCGTAATATCTCAAAGCATACGGTTTCGACCGTTTTCACGCTGCCACGGCCTTCACAAGTAGGACAGCCAGAACACAAGATATGTTCAATACTTTCTCGTGTGCGCTTGCGCGTCATTTCAACTAAGCCAAGCTGGGTAAAGCCGTTGATGTTGGTTTTTACTCGGTCTTTCGCCAGCGCCGTTTCCAGTGAGGTAAGTACTCGCTGACGATGCTCTTCGGATGCCATATCGATAAAATCAATAATGATGATACCGCCGAGGTTACGTAAACGTAGCTGACGCGCAATAGCTTGCGTTGCCTCTATATTGGTATTGAAGATAGTCTCTTCGAGATTACGACGACCAACAAATGCACCCGTGTTGATGTCGATGGTGGTCATGGCTTCGGTTTGATCGATGATCAAATAGCCGCCCGATTTTAGCTCGACCTTGCGCTCTAAAGAACGCTGAATTTCGTTTTCGGTGTCGTACATGTCAAAGATTGGCTTGTCACCTTCGTAAAGCTCAAGCTTATCTGTTAACTCCGGTACATACTCAGAAGTGAATTCTTTCAGGTTCTCGTATTCAAGGCGGGAGTCGACCATGATCTTATCGAGCTCTGTGCCAACAAAGTCACGCAGAATGCGTTGAGCTAAGCCGAGTTCACCGTAAAGTGTTGAACGCGTTTTGTATTTTGAGCGACGCTCCATGACTTTTAGCCACAAACGCTTTAGAAATGCCGCATCTTGAGATAGCTCTTTTTCATCAGCGCCTTCTGCCGCGGTACGAATGATAAAACCACCGTGCTCATCGCAGTAATGGTTCACCACCTTTTTCAAACGCTCACGCTCTTTCTCACTTTCAATACGCTGCGAAACACCGACATGGCTGGCCCCCGGCATAAAAACAAGATAACGCGAAGGTAAGGTGATATCCGTCGTTAAACGCGCACCTTTCGTGCCGAGCGGATCTTTGACCACTTGCACAACAATGTCTTGTCCCTGGCGTACCAGTTCAGAGATATCACGGACTTGAAACTGCTGTTTTTCGTTTTCTGCCACACATTCGGTATGAGGAACAATATCTGACGCATGTAAAAACGCCGCTTTATCTAAACCAATGTCGACGAAAGCCGCCTGCATACCTGGTAACACTCGGCTTACTTTGCCTTTGTATATATTGCCCACAATACCGCGACGCGATTCGCGCTCGATATGTATTTCTTGTAGTACTCCACCTTCAATCATGGCCACACGAGTTTCACTCGGGGTCACGTTAAGCAGCAATTCTGCACTCATGTGCACACCTCAAAACAATTATAAAAATTCTTGAATTAGCTGATCGGTTTCGAACAAAGGTAAGCCTACTACAGCGTGATAACTGCCTTCGATTCGGGTGACAAATCGCCCTCCGAGTCCCTGAATACCATAACTTCCAGCTTTATCGCATGGCTCTCCTGACTGCCAATATTGTTCGATTTCTTCGTGAGTCAGTGGTTTGAACCACACGTCAGTGGTAACGACCACTGAATGTTGTTGTTCCGATGATACAACGCTCACCGCAGTCATCACTTGATGACGACGACCGGATAAGTCAGTAAGCATACGCTTTGAATCTTCAAAACTTTTTGGTTTTTCTAGCACACGGTCATCGCATACTACGACCGTATCAGAGCCCAATACAACGGAATCAGGCTTAGCCAACGCTAAGCCTGCCTGAGCTTTTTCCAAAGAAAGACGCAACACGTAATCTCGTGCTTGCTCATGAGCCTGTTTGGCTTCCTCAATATCAGGCAATACGATCTCAAAATCATAACCCAGTTGAGCAAGCAGCTCTTTTCTTCTCGGAGAACCCGATGCGAGAACGAGAGATAAGCTTTTCTTCACCGCTTTACCTTACGTGCCATGCACGACGAACTCGTCGCATTAATAAAAACATCCATGGCCAAAGTATACAGTTTATTGCCGCCGTCCACAGAGATAATGGATTAAATACTACGTCCTGGTTCAAATATTCCCCACAGAATATCAAAACTTCCAATAACGCAGTAAAAAAGGCAATTAAAATCGACTGTTGCCACAATGCCATGTTGCGAATCAACAGGAAATTCAGCGCCACAAGGTAGATAACGATCGACATCATCATGCCACGAATTCCAAGCGTTGAGCCGATCAAGATATCCCACAATAAGCCCAACACTAGCGCAGTTCCGACGTTCACTCGGTGCGGTAGTGCCAACACCCAATAACACGTGACAAGGAACAACCATGACGGACGTAACACATCTAACACACCTGGCCATGGAATGGTTTGCAGTACCAGCGCAACGAAGAAACTGACGCCAATCACCATTCGGCTACTCAATACATTATTGGCCATCGGTTACCTCTTGTTCTTGCTCTAACCCTTCATCTACATTGGACCGCAGTACTTTGTGTTGACGGTCTTCATTCGGCCAAATCAGCAGTAGGTAGCGTAAGCGATCAAACTCCACAACCGGCTCAGCCTTGATTGAAGCGAACTCTTGACGCGTATCGTGATCCACATTGGTAACCGTCGCGACTGGATATCCCTCAGGGTAAATGCCACCTAAACCGGATGTCACCAATAAATCACCAACCTGAATATCTGTGCTGGTTGGAATGTGCTCTAGTTGGATTTCATCCATTTCCCCATTGCCCGATGCGATCACTCGGATATCATTGCGGATCACCTGGACAGGAATTGCATTTTTCGCGTCCGTTAGCAGAAGAACACGTGCGTTGTGCGCTGCGACAAACGTGACCTGACCAACAATGCCTTTCTCGTTGATAACAGGCTGACCAACGTAAACACCATCAATACGGCCTTTATCGATCACCACTTGATGACGATAAGGTGAAGTATCAACCGCCATTACTTCTGTCACGACTTTCTTTTCATCACGGACAAATGAAGATCCTAACAACTTACGTAGGCGTTGGTTTTCTTCTTTATATTGGTCGAGCAAGATAAGCTCGCTTTTCAGGCGCAACACTTCTCGCTTTAAGCTGCGATTGCCTTCAACCAATGCCTGATGAGAATTAAAACGTTCAAATACGCCATCGAACATACTACGAGGCAAATTCGCTGCGTACTGAATCGGTGCAACCATACTGTTTAGTAGGTATCGAACGTTGGAAAACGTATCTAGACGACTATCGGCCAGCATTAAGCTCGCCGACACGATGACAGCAAAAAACAGACGTAATTGCAGAGACGGACCTCTGCCGAAAATCGGTTTCATCTTGTTTTTGACCTGATTGCTTCCATGATTATTGAGCCTTACTTGGCAACCTAAAAATACTTAACTAAATACTTTTAGGTATGGAGCATGTTTGAATTACAGAGAGAGCAGAAATGAAGGTGAAGCCCGACATGAGCTTCACCTAAACCTTTATTCTTCAGAGAACAGATCGCCACCGTGCATGTCGATCATTTCTAGAGCTTTACCGCCACCACGCGCAACACACGTTAGTGGATCTTCCGCGATAACCACAGGAATACCAGTTTCTTCCATTAGTAGACGGTCTAGGTCTTTAAGTAGTGCACCACCACCGGTTAGTACCATACCGTTTTCAGAAATGTCTGAAGCAAGCTCTGGTGGACACTGTTCTAGTGCAACCATGACTGCTGATACGATGCCAGATAGCGGCTCTTGAAGCGCTTCTAGGATCTCGTTTGAGTTCAAGCTAAAGCTGCGTGGCACACCCTCTGCAAGGTTACGACCGCGAACTTCAATCTCTTGAACTTCATCACCAGGGTAAGCAGAACCGATTTCGTGTTTGATCTTTTCAGCCGTTGCTTCACCAATCAAGCTGCCGTAGTTACGACGTACGTAGTTGATCACAGCTTCATCAAAGCGGTCACCACCGATACGTACAGACGATGAGTAAACCACACCGTTTAGAGAGATAACGGCAACTTCAGTTGTACCACCACCGATATCGACCACCATTGAACCTGTCGGCTCAGATACGCGTAAACCAGCACCAATTGCCGCCGCCATTGGCTCGTCGATTAGGTAAACTTCACGCGCACCAGCACCAAGTGCTGATTCACGAATTGCGCGACGCTCAACTTGGGTAGAACCACAAGGAACACAAACAAGAACACGTGGGCTTGGCTTTAGGATGCTGTTATCGTGCACTTGCTTGATAAAGTGCTGAAGCATTTTTTCGGTTACGTAGAAGTCAGCGATTACGCCGTCTTTCATTGGGCGAATAGCGGAAATGTTGCCAGGTGTACGACCAAGCATCTGTTTTGCTGCGTGACCGACTGCAGCAACGCTTTTTGCAGAACCTACACGATCTTGACGAATAGCAACTACAGAAGGTTCATCAAGGACAATTCCTTGCCCTTTTACGTAAATTAGAGTGTTGGCTGTACCTAAATCGATAGATAGATCGTTAGAAAACATGCCACGAAGTTTCTTAAACATACTCTTCGCTCATCCTGCAAAAATATAGAAGACAAAAATTGCTCTAAATGTACCAATGCCTCGCTGTCACAGCAAGGTATTGGTACACAAACATGAGCAGAAAGCCTCAATTTCTTGCAGTTTCCTAACTTAAGGGCAAAAACCTAAGTTGTTACTGTCCGGTTAACCCTGGCTCACCACGGTAAATCACGCGATCGTTACCACGATGAATACCAAAGGTGACGACGGAGGATGGGTTTTCTTCACCAGCTTTCTTATTGTCCCAGTTGTACTTGAGCCAAGGTAAGCCATTTTTTGAATCATCAAGATCTAACCAAACGCGTGTTTGCTGACGGTATGGTTCAGCTTGAGTTGCAGTAATAGAGCGAGAAGAACCTGAAGAAACAGTCCCGCCATCGCCTAGAGTTACCTCTTTTGCACTGTTATCTGTCGGCCAAATGTGACTCAAGGAATCCTTTTCCATCAATCCCATAACTTTTGTCTGGCTGTCATCAGAGTTAGCAATAAAGCGGCTACCATTCCAGTACTCAACTCGAAGTGGCACATGTAATGTCGAACCTTGATTACCACCTACATCATCTAGATCAACGCGACCAAAGCGAACATCCGGTTGTGCCAGCAACACTTGTGCCACGCTGGTAGTCAATTGTTCATTGCCGTTAACGCTACTTTTAAACCTGAATAATGTCGGGTCAACATAGCTACTGGTTTTACCACCAGAATTGCTCAGTGATAGGCTAATCGTGGTACTGGTAGATTTGTCCGCCACCACTTTCGAGTTAAACGGCCCATCGGGCAAAATTGGTTTGCTCCATTGAACCGAATTATCCCACTGCTTACGCCACACCGCGCCGCTCCAGTTTTTATCGCCGAGATCCGCATTCGCGATATTCAAGCGATCCGAATGTTCACCGGACAGATAGAAATCGGCTTTTAATCCACTAGCAAACAAACCGTAGTTTTGTGTCGCGCCGCCACTGGCATTATAGGCGGTCACAGCAAAGCTTACCGAATCGAAAGCCTGCCCCATGTAGGCCGACTCTCCCTGGTTATCCGGATAGTCCCAGTTGGTTTCCGTAACGTTAAAGTAAGCCGGATAGAAGCGACCTATTGTCGCTATTGCATCCTTAATTTTGAACGCGCTACTACCTAAATAGCTTGAGGTACCCAGCGGTTTGCCGTTTTCATCACTCGCAACTGGTGCAGCTACGCTAAATTCAAATGCGCCGACTTCCGAGACCGACTGCGGCAGCATCACCTTACCATTGGCCCATTTGCTCCCCTCCGGCAATGAGGTATTCAACAGCGTGGCTGACGCCCCCTCAGCCGGGTATTTCACGCTGTTGGCGATGGTAATGGCCGGCTCCTGGTAGTTTTTGGCGACCTTTTCTGTATTTTCATCCGCCGCCTGATAGGCGGTCACGGTCAGGTCAAACAACTCACCAGCGGCAACAAAACTGTTGCTACAGCCAGAAATGGCCTTGGTGCAGGTACCGTTTTTATCCGCTTTGGTTGCTGTTAGCTTCAGATACTCAGGGAAGCTGACAAAGCTGGCAAAGCCAGCAGAATCGCCCACACCATCGACGCTCGCATTGAGCTTCACTTTACCTGCTTCCGGATACTTAATTTTAAAGTACGCCTTGCCCTGCGAGTCAAAATACACATTTTTCAACACTGTACTTTGTGTCTTAAGTAAAGTTGGCTCACTTGTCCAGTCGACCGTGTTGTTGCCGACCTTTCTCTTGTACCAGATCGACACCGGCTGAGTTTTATCAACCGGTGCAACTTCATACGCCATCGACATTCTCACGTTGCGCGACTCACCGTCCGCATCTGCCTGAGCAGAACAGAACGACAAGTGATCCTCACCCTGGCTCTGGCGGTTGGCCACCACATCGGCCACGTTGACCGCTAAAACATTCTTAACGAAAGTCACCTCACAGTTCTCTGCCAAGAGCTCGCCGCCATTAATACGACAGCGTGCACCTTCAAAACCAAACTGCGGTACCGAGCTGCTGGCCACGCCCATGGTAATAGTGCCAGATTCCGAAGCCTGTAGCGCTAATTCCTTCTGGTTTTGAACAGTTACCTGTGTACCACCGACCCAGTTAGCAATGTCATGCCCCGCCGAAGGCGTCAGCGTCACATTGAGTGGCTTAAGCATCCCGTTATTGTATGCGTCGCGCGGATAGCGCTTGCTACAGTCCGCATTCATGCACGCTCGCAGCTCCACTTGAGAGGCCTGACAAGTGCTGCCTGAGCCCGAATAATCAAACTCAAAGTGGTGGATGCCTTCGGTCAGTGGGATGGCCTCATCGGCACAAACCTGGAAGTTATCAATCTCATGAGTATTGGTCGACCAACCGGTTGATGCGGTGACAGAAAGGCGGAAGTTCTCTGGCACCGTATTAAAGCTGCCCTGCTGAAGTACATCAAACTTCTCGATTAGTGTTTTCCATTCTCCTGTATCTATTTTTCTTTCGACCGTGAGATAATATTTACCTGACTCACGTGAGTTGAGCACGATTCTGTATTTATGTAAGCCACTGCGGGGACCATCAATATCTTCAACTGGCAGATCTTTTCGACTAGGTTCATAGCCCTTAATGTATTTATAGCCCTTAAGCCACTGACCATTTGAGTCCGTGGAGCCGGGACCACGAACACCTATCAAGTTCTGTTTTCGTGGTGAATATTTATCAACAACCTCTCCACCAGTACGGTAATAGTTACCGTATTCATCAAGACCGATTCCTAGCCAACCTCCAGCAAAGCCTTCAATGTCTTTAGTCACTTCTTCGCTGTGGTTTTTCTGCAGCTTCATCCCGTAGCCCAGCGGGCCGCCAAAGGCACCGGTTTTCGGCAGCACATTGGCATCCGACAGCACCAGAGCTATACCATCAGCACCATCACCACCAAAGGCGTAATGATCAAACTCAATCTGCAAATAGTTTTGTGCCGATGGAAAGACATAATTGTAGGCCGACGCCGTTGCCTGACGACGTATACTTTCATTCAGCCTGAAACGCCCATTGTTCGTCTGCGGCTGGGTACTGCTTTCAAAACCCATCACTGACCAGTTGGCCAGGCTGCCGTTATCGAAGTTTTCGGGTGGTAATGGCTTACACTGCTTAGGCTGCGGCGGCGTCCAGCACGGCTGCGGATAGTCCGGTTTGACAACTTGAGTTGAACCTCGCATATCAAGCCAACGGCTTGTGACTGCACCATAAATTTGCTCGCTGGTGTCCAGCACCAAGCTCTTAGCAATAATGAAGCCTTTAAACTGTTGCGAGGCAGCAGTTTTGAAGTGCGCGCTGGCTTGCGGCCCATAGATCACCGGTAATACCAAATCATTTTGCGTAGTGCGGTAGTCAAAATAGGCATCTTCGAGTTTGAAGTCCGCATCATTTCCGGTATACGAGCCTGGCGCTTGGTCTGTACCGACCACGTTCCAGGTAACATCACTGCCAAAAATTAGCTTAGGCTTAGCGCCCTTATTTTTAAACCGCTTCACCGTCAACACTGCGTTATCAGTTAAGTAAAGCGACAAATGATCCCCTGACTCATACACCAGATTTTTGATCTTCCGCTCACCGTCGATTTTTAACTCCACTGTTTTATCGGTGTTGTAGCCGTTGATATCTAACCGTCGCACATCGCGCTTAAGATAAATAGTGACGTCGTTGCCACTCTGCTGATAACCACATAAATCTGATGATGGGGAACAAACCTTACCGTAATAGTTACTATCCTCTGGCTGCATACGAA
Source organism: Vibrio sp. 1641 (assembly GCF_033339995.1). Lineage (NCBI taxonomy): Bacteria > Pseudomonadati > Pseudomonadota > Gammaproteobacteria > Vibrionales > Vibrionaceae > Vibrio > Vibrio sp. 1641. Next base: position 32,561 of record NZ_JAWOVP010000011.1, on the reverse strand, counting down.
TGGTCAGTTTCTTACTGGCACTAAATTTAACATTCAACGCCGTAGGTTTGAGCGCCTTACGCACCTCAACTAGGCCATCATGACCAGATTGTTCATCTTTTCCACCCAGACCGTCACCCGGGAAACAGCCCATACCGTTACATATCTGGGGTGTTCCATACTGATATAAGTTAGAGGCTTGCTCCCCCTTATCAAAACCCACACGCAGGTTTGGCCACTCGCTGCCGCTGTTCCAGTTTTGTTTATAGGTATAATAGTTACGGTTGTCGGCAAGATACTCGTCAGACCAGCCCAACGTCCTGACAGTTGAATTAGTCACAATCAGTTTGCTTTCTTCCTGCTGCCAGCCTTGGATAGGTTCAGGGAAAAGTTGACACACGTGATCCGGTACAGCAAAGCTTGATGCTGGAGGGATGGGAGGAGTAGGCCTTGCCCCAGGCTCACAATCTAAATCAGATAACCCATTACCGATTTCAAACAAAACGTCAGCGCTATCTGAAACTTGTGAAAAAGATTGGCCTTTAGCGGTAACTTCTTTTACAAGCAAGCCTTCTTTATAAAGCAAATAAGCCAAATCCGCCGTATACGTATGTCCATGCTTCGCAACGTTATCATATTCAATACGAACTACGTACTTCTGGCCGGGCTCCAGATCCTGCTCATGGAATATTCCTCGGTAAGAGCTGCGGTAGTAGTTTTCAACGGACCAGAGCGGATAGAGAGTGACGTTGCCCTTTCCCTGCTTTTTCAAGTAAATAGCACCATTACTCACTGCCACCTGGTAATTAGCTTCGACCGAAAATGACTCTTTTAGATGGACCGAACAAGACTCCGTAGCTTGCCAAGTATCCGCGTATGAAAAGGCAGATAGTGATAGCGAAATTAAAAATAGTATGGTCTTTTTCATTATTCTAATCCTTTACCCAAACCTCTTGCTGACGCTGTACCTGTGTAGCCCCAGAACCACACGTTGCCGTGGCCTGCACCTTAAAAAGAGATTCAGCATCAGGGGTACCCTCATTGAAAGTACCTATATTTGTACATGCCATCGCATTAACCTTGCACCCACTTCCCACAGCTACCAGCGGAACGGCACCGCTGACCTCCCCACTACATACGGTCGCGATATCTGTTGTACTGGCATTTAACGGATACATCTTGGTCAATGCCCACTCATTTGCAGACTGAGCAACAAACCAAGCTTTTGTTCCCAAAAACTCTCTTGTTAATCCGCTTTGATTCGACCATGTCACTTTCATTAAAGAGGAAGCCAAATATCCCATTACAATAATGACGAACAACACGATGATTAGTACATTTCCGCTGGAGTTTCTTCTATGGGACATTGAGCACCTGCACATCTTGTTGATACACACTACATTCACCATCCTGCTCAAACTCTAAATTGATATGAACTAAACCACCTCGTTGCAGAGTTGGCTCTAGATAACGCATACCACTTACGGACGTATCGACACTATCCGCAACCGTAATACCATTTCGCGTAACTCGCTTGGTATCAAAACAGTAGCGAACCTCCGACTTCTCTTGATAAATATAAAGACGGCTAGAAACAGAGGATCCCGTAATCGTACTTGCCCCCCCACTAACAACAAAAACCTTACCTGTTTTAGCTAAACCACCAATGGCTATATTTCGCGAAGAAGTTGATTGTAAATCTTCATATCGGCTCGGATTTATCACCATCCTGCGATTCGCAGGAATAGGATTAAGCGTTGAGTCATTACCTAGCAAAAACTCTAAGTCGTTATTCTTAAACGTGTAAAAACCAGAATATTCAATCGGCACAAACTCTAGACAATTAGTTGTTCCTTTTGGCACATGAAAACTATTAGGTACAGCATGGCGGATTTCACGCGTCATCTTTTCTAAAACAAACTGAGCCTGTGTTTGTATTCGTTGGCGATCGATAGTATCAGCGTAACCTTTCATTCCTAACTGGACATACCCAGCTATCCCCAACATGATGAAGCTGCCGACCACAATCGTAACTATCATTTCCATTAAGGTGAAACCACGATCTTTCATCAGTAGTTCCCCTTAATAGCTGTTAAAGTAAGGGGCTGCGTGTTCCCCGCAAAAATCCTTAATGTTACTTTTTTGTATTCGGTTATTTCATCGGGAGCTTTATCCGTCAGATCATCATAGGCAACGCTAATTTCTAATCTAAAGTTTTTGTACTGCTCAGTACTGTCCGCACCAAGTACATCACTAATATTCCCTCTAGGGATACCATCACACTGAGAAGCCGTTGTAGATGTGCTCCAACACCCGATATAGTCATCGACATCATTGAAATCACTAGGCGTTGTTTCCAAGGAACCGTCTAGTTTTTTATCCGCACCTAATTTATTTACGTCAGTGCAGCTCACTCCATTCTCACCACACCGAACGGTGCCACCATCAAAGTCGCTGTTTTCATCGAAGCCTCGCGCCAATATCTGAGACATGAAACCTTGGCCTAATGCGGCCGCGCGGGTTTGATAATGAGGCATGGCGGAATCTCGAATTTGAGGGACAAGAAAAGAAGTAAACGCCACCATCGCAATGCCCATTAAAACAATCGCGATGATCATTTCTATCAAAGTCATGCCACTAGATTTCTTCATGAGCATGTACCTTTTGAAACATAACCTTGAGTATTAATTTCAACTTGGCAGCGGCTTCGACCATGCTTATCTTCAATCAGGATTGAAACCCCACCACTCGCTGAGTTTATTGGATTACCCAATAAATCAAACTCGATTGGATTAGTTACAGCGTTGGTCAGTGAAAACTTTGCGGATTTATCAACAACCATGTCACTACGAGTGTCTTTTACCTTGCTAGCCAGGCCGCATGCAGCACTAGACCCTATGCAAGAGCTTGTAATCGACAAACAAAAATTAGTGTAGCTAGAGTCCTCTCCAGCTTCGTAGCTACTAGGTAGGCACCTTTCAGGATAAGACTTGTTTGGGATGCTGATATTCGACTGCATACGATTCACCTGCACTTGGCGAATCACAGAAATCACGCGTTCTTGTAATGCATATGCAGAGAAATTGCCAGATCCCATAAAACGGCTGGCTACAAAAAGTGAAAGGATAGAGAGGAGAACAATCACGAGGATTAACTCCATTAACGTGAACCCTAATGCAGAGCTGCGAATTTTCATAACCCAACCTTAGGCTTAGAACAAGCGAGATAAGTATACGATGAAATTATGAGATTAATGATAGGTTTATAATTTTTCGATTCGAAGTGTGAACAGACGAACAAATAACCAATGTCTAGTTATTTTGCCCTTTTGAACGACCAATCTCTTCTTCAATTCGATCGTAAGTTTCTTTATTGCTCAGCGTTTCAGAAACGTGCTCAGCGGTCTGCTTGGTTTGCTCCCACTTCGCTTCGTAAGTTTCTGGCTCGAAGCTGATAAATCTTGGTAATACCACATAACCGATCACCCCCAAGATAATCAGCACAACCACAAACTCTATTGCACTAAGACCCGATGATTTACGCATATGAGCTATTCCGAGATTCATCAAAATAAGGAGATAAAGGCCAGACTAGCTGGCCTTTGAAAGCAAAATTGACTTACTTAGTAGGATCACACACGTTACTGTCGTCATTATCTACTACTTTAATTGCTGGCACATCATCTTCTGCTGCCTTTTGGTAATGAACACAGCTTTTGGTGTATCCACTGATACCAAAATAAGCATCATCACCGTCACCGCTGATTGCAATAAAGTCACCACCATCTTGCAGCCCATCAACAAGCGGGTTAATCGATGCACTAGTTGCTGACGGATAACCATATACAAGGCTGATGCTATTACTACCAACTGAAATTGCAGATTTCGCTTGAGCCTCTACCCCTTCAATTGCAGCCTTACCATATACAATACCCGCAGCACCTTTGATTGCACCAGAAAGACCTTCTAGAGTTGCATTACGGGCATCATCTTGCAGGTTAAGGAAACGTGGTGCTGCAGTGACCGCTAGAATACCTAGGATTACAATTACCACTACTAATTCGATAAGGGTGAAACCACCTTGTCTTTTCATTGTTTACTCTCTCTATGTAAGCATGCAGTACAACTGCAAAGTTTCGTTTAGGTCACGCGACCATTTTGGATATTGTCAAAACGGTTTGGGGCAGCAACGTTCACTAAAACTGACCGTGAAGTGGATACTGTATCTACCGCTTGAGCAGAATGACGATTCGCCATTATTCAGTTCATGCTGCAATGAGAAAAACACATTATTGTTTACCCTCTATTACAGCTTCTTACTTATGGTAATGATTGCATTATACCGACTTTCAATACCAATTATAGTGATTAGGTGTCAAAAAATTCACTCCGCCGACATTTCGACGTCTATTTTCAGTTGATTAGCTGTTGAAATAACTACAATCGACTGACCATTTTCATAAGTGTATTGACAGACATAACGATCAGTTTTGATGACTCCACTGATATCTATTAACTTGTTGGTCATTATTTTACGTTGGGGGTAATGCACCGCTAGCCAATAACCACAATCTAATACACCTTGCTGAGTAAAGGGAGACACTAACCCGTCCTCAGTCATAGTAAGGTTTAAGCCATCCATCAGCATATGTTCTGGCTCGCCTTGTACTAGCCAAGCTTGACGATAACGCTGAACACTATCTTGCATCCAAACTCTCGCTAACTTCGCTCCAGTTACTTGTGCTTGCTCGGTCACAGGACGTAATTTGACCGCCAAACCCACCGCCATAATCGTAGCAATAACCCCAAACACAATAAGCGTTGCTCGGCTTTGATTTTCAACCACGCATTAGCCGCCTTTGATGATGTCGAGCATTCCCCACATTGGTAGGAAGATACCCAATGCCAGCACCATGACCATGCCTGCGACAATCACCAAAAGTAATGGTTCTATTCTTGCGGTCAGTGTTTTTAGATCGTAATCGACTTCTCGATCGTAAAAATCCGACACTTCCAGCAGCAGCTCATCAATACGACCAGTTTCTTCACCTACTGCAATCATCTGAATCACCAATGGGGTGAATATTTTACTGTTGATGGCCGTCACTGAAATGGTGCTACCCGCTTCAATCGCGGACTTCATCTCAAGAATTCGGTTTTCTAAAAAACGGTTCCCTAAGGCTTCCCCGGCCAAAGCCAAAGACTGGTTAAGTGGCACCCCTGATTTCAGCATCAACGAAAAGGTTCTGGCAAAACGAGAAAGCTGCGCACGATTAACGATATCGCCTACAATTGGCAGCCGAAGCCGAAACTTATCGAACTTCTCCCGACCATCAGCCGTCGCCACCCACGCTCTGAACACCGTAAACGCGCCAATCATTGCCACAACCAGCAACACCCAATAATTAACAAAGAAATTAGAAGTCGCGATCAAAATACGCGTCGGCAATGGTAGCTCCACCCCAAAGCGCATGAACATCGATGCAAACTCAGGGATCACCAAGATATTCAATACAAACATGGCAATGGTGATAAAGATAATGACAAACGTCGGATAACGCATCGCCGCTTTAATGCGTTTACGAGTCTCAAGTTCCTGTTCGTAGTAATTCGCCAGTTGCAATAGCGCTTGGTCAAGCCGACCCGTATTCTCACCGACGTTGATCATAGAAACGAACAGTGGGCTGAATACTTTACTGTGTTGCTGCATCGCAGAAGACAAACCTCGGCCATTACTCAGTTCAGAAACGACATCTTCTAGCGCCTCTTTAAGCTGTTTGTTTTCGCAATTTTGCAACAAGCCACGCATAGAGCGCAGCAAAGGTACGCCAGCTTTAGTCAAACTAAACAACTGGCGAGAGAAAAGAATAATTACTTCCAACGGAATAGCAGGCACAAACAGCTTAGATAAGCTCACTTGGCTTTTTGCCGACTCTTTCTCTAAACGTACATTGAGCGGGATGACCCCTTTATTCATCAATGCTTCCGCCGCAGCTTCTGAGTTCACTGCTTCGATTTTGCCGTTAGTGGATGAGCCGTCTAGCGTGCGGCCTTGATAACGAAAAGTTGGCATTCACTTACCTATATGAAAATGGGATCAGTCTTACCAGAAGCATCACCCTCACCTAGGGTCATCACTTCATCCAAACTGACGGTGCCTTGTAGCGCCAGTTCCATTGCAGAAGCAAGCAGTGGCTTATAGTTTTCTGAGCGGCGCGCGGCTTGCGCAAAGCCAACCGCATCATTGGCGCGCAATTTATCCATCATCTCTTGCTCAAGTTCGAGCATTTCAAACACACCGATTCGGCCTCGATAACCAGTCAAGTTACAGTTTTGGCAACCTGCGCCTTTATAAAAAATGGTGCTAACTTGATTTGGGAAACGCCCAGCTAACCACTGCTGGCGAGACTCATCTAAGTGGTCTTCTGTTTTACAATCTGGGCAAACTCGGCGCACAAGACGCTGCGCCACCACGGCTCTGACTGCACTAGCAACCAAGTAACCCGGCGCACCCATATCGATCATACGTAACGCACTGTCGACAGCATCGTTGGTGTGGAGAGTACTCAATACTAAGTGACCCGTTAGTGCAGCTCGCAGACCAATTTCTACCGTCTCTTGATCACGCATCTCACCAACAAGAATGATGTCTGGGTCTTGACGTAAAAAGGTTCTCAGAACACGCGAGAAAGTTAGATCGATCTTACTGTTAACCTGTACCTGAGTGATGCGAGGCAGACGATATTCAACCGGGTCCTCTGCTGTAATGATCTTTTTCCCAGGTTCGTTGAGCTCACTCAATGCGCCGTAAAGCGTGGTGGTTTTACCGGAACCTGTCGGCCCGGTAACCAAAATCATGCCATGCGGACGCGCCAACTGTCGACGTAAGCGAGCAAGCAAGTCTGGCGGCAAGCCCGACTCTTCTAACGGACGCAAACCAGCGGACTGGTTAAGCAGACGCATTACTACGGATTCTCCGTACTGCGTTGGTAACGTCGACATACGAATATCAATTGATTGGCCACGAACTTTGATATTGAATCGGCCATCTTGCGGCAAGCGCTTTTCAGAAATATCTAGGTGTGCCATCAACTTCAGTCGAAGAACCAAAGCCGATGCAATATTCACTTCATTTAAGAGCGTTTCATGCAATACGCCATCAATACGCTGGCGTAAACGCAATACTTGATCGTCTGGCTCAATATGAATATCCGAAGCTCCAACCTGTACCGCATCTTCAAACATGGAATTAACCAGCTTTACAACGGTAACCTCTTCACTGTCGGCCTCATCAATACCGTAATCAAAGCTTTGTACATCTTTATGCTCTTCATGCAGCTGTTCAGCAAAGGAGGCTATCTCTTTAGTACGGCGGTAATAACGGTCAAAGCTTGAAATAAGCTGACGCTCTGAAGCAACAATGAACTCAAGGTTGTATTGACCTAACAAGTTCATCAATGATTCTTGGATGAACAAGTCCGCAGGGTCACTCATAGCAACGCGCAGTGTGTCCCCATTTCGAGCAACGACCATCGCACGTAAGCGACGTGCGTGTACCTCAGGTAAAATCTGCACGGCTTCGGCATCCACAGGTGCACGACCAAGATCGATCAGTGGCAAACCAAGCTGCTGAGACAAGAAGTCCAACATTTGCTTTTCGGTAATAAAGCCAAGGTCAATTAACGCATCCCCTAGCTTCTGCCCGGTACTGCGTTGTGCGTTTAGTGCTTGCTGGATTTGTTCTTCAGAGACGATACCTTCCTCAACCAGAAGATCGCCCAAGCGTTTTCTCAACTGAATTTTCATTGTGCGCTCTCCAACTCTTTCAAGATGCTCAAACGGTCACGGATAAATGCTTGCGATTGATTCGAAATGCCAACTTTACCCAGAGCTTGGTTGTAAGAGTTGATCGCGGCAGTAAAAGCCAGGGCGCGCTCTTGTTGAATAGCCAAACCTAACCACCAGCGCGCGTTTTCCGGCTCACGCTGAGTTAGGAGTTGATAGCTCTCAAGCGCAATGTCATTTTGCTTGTGTTTTTGTGCCAATGCCGCACGCATCGCCAAGTAATCTCGACTTGGTACTGGAGGCAAATGAACAAGCGGGCTCAGCGCCGCTTCAGGTTGATTAGCTTTCACTAACAACTTAGACAAGGCCAAGCGAAGTACTTGGTTGTTCGTATCTAGGTTGATACCTTCTTGAATAATCTCATATGCTTTACGCGTGTCACCTTTACCAAAGTACAACGCTGATAGCTTTTGACGCGTGTCTGCATTCATTGGCTCATAACGCAACGCCTCGGCATAAGCCGATAACGCCGTTTGCATATCGTTAGCATCGAGTGCTTTTTCCGCTCGACTAACTGCCTTAAGAGAAAGCTGACGATGTGTAAGCTCAACCTGCTCAATACGCATTGAGCTGTTTTCTGATGTCGTGTGGGTTACGGGATCGTATTGTTCCTCGCTCGGCATCGTTGCTAACTGCGCGAGTAAAACTGCCTCTTCAGAGGCGGTATTTATCTCAGATCTTGGCGTGAACCTATCAGTCTCTTGCATGTGAGGCTGTTGCGCTACTGGCTGCGTGGCTGGTTTGGTGTAAACCACATGAGTTGTATCGGGCGTCATTTTACTCGTTGGCGAGTGAGTGCGCTCCGATGAAACAATTGGTGAGACATTCACAGACGACAGTGGCATAGCGTCGGTTTGAAACTGTGATAGCTCGCCTGAAGGGACAGGACCGCGAGAGACCGCCCAGCTACCAACCGCAAGGCTTAACGAAAAACCGGCGACAAGCCAAAGCCAAGGTTTACTGCGTGAGACACTTGGAATCTCCGCACGAGTAAGCTCTGACGGCGATGTTTTTTCAGCAAGTTCTGATAATGCTTTATTGATGGCACTCAAGGTTGACTCCATCCCCAAAATACGGGTGTTTTAAACTTAGGTTTACGGGCATCAAACGTATCGTGCATAGCGGCGTAAACGTGATGATTTTTTAATAGTGTGCAACGATCATTAAATGCAGCAAGCAACGACTTGTGGCTAATTTGGTTTATCAAGCGCGGAATCCCCATGGATGAACGCCAAATCGCTTTTTTCTGTTCAATAGAAAAAATGTGCGCCCCATTGCCTGCTTTATCTAAACGATTATTGATGTAAGCCACGCCTTCATCGATAGAGAGAGGACGTAACTGGCAACTAAACGTAATGCGTTGACGAAATTGCCTTAGCTCATGGTTAGCTAATCTTTCATCCAACTCAGGTTGTCCGAATAACACCAATTGAATGAGCTTATCTTGTTCCGTTTCTAGATTGCCAAATAGACGCAATGTTTCTAAAGCTTGTGGGGAAAGAGCTTGCGCTTCATCAACGATCAAGACGGTTTTCTTTCCCAAGGCATGTACTTGAATCAAGTGCTCTTGAATGAGGGAAACGATACGCAGCGGATCATCGTTCTCGATACCCAACTCTCTGGCGACAGCAAACTGCAACTGTTCCCCATTCAACACTGGATTGGGTAAGTAAATAAGCTCAACTTCAGATTCAATCTGCTCGATCAGCTTACGGCATACCATGGTTTTTCCAGTGCCTACTTCTCCCGTCACCTTAATCACCCCTTCTCCCATTTGCACGGCGGCTAGGATGGTTTGGATCGCCTCATAGTGAGGGACTAACCCCAAGAACATTTCTGTATTTGGGGTTAACGAAAAAGGCTGAACTCGGAATCCAAAGTGTGACAAGTACATACTCGAATCACAAACCTATTGAAAAACAGAACCTTTCCCAGCGCTTATTGCGCATCTGGGAACCACTCTTGCAGCAGATCACGAGAGCGCTCTAGCTCTTTCTGCCAAGAGTTCACGCCAACTACGGTCGGTTTTAGCAAGATGACCAATTCTGTTTTCTCAGTTACGTTATTCACGTTGCGGAACAAATGCCCCAATGCTGGTACATCGCCCAAAAATGGGACTTTAGAAACAAGCTCACGATTTTGCTGTTTCATCAACCCGCCGATAACCACAACATCGCCATCTTTAGCACGAATAACCGAGTCTGATTCACGAATAGAGCTTTTCGCTAATGGCAGTTGGATGTTTTGGAAATCTCCGCCCAAGTTCAATTGCTTCACTTCTTCTGTAACTTCAATAACTGCGGGGTGAACATGCAGGAACACATTGCCTTTGTTATCAATTTGCGGAGTCACATCGAGGGAAATACCCGAGAAGAATGGCGTCAGTTCCACTTCAGGAACTGCATTTGAGTTTTCACCGTTGCCTGCATTACTCGATAGCTCGGTAACAAAGTACTCATCGGTACCGACTTTGATGACAGATTTTTGGTTGTTGGCAGCGGTAATACGAGGGCTCGAAAGGACGTTCAAGTCACCTTGCGTAGACATAAAGCTCAACACTGCATTGAAGTTACCATCCGAAATAGTCACGTTGGTTTGACCGCCCAAGAGCGTGCCAATCGCATCCAATGGTGGTAATGCCGATGCAGGGCGGTTGACTACGATACTACCCGAGTTACCAATTGACGCCGATAAGTTTGACCAGTTGATGCCTTGTTGGTAGCCATCATTCAACGTCACTTCTAGGATTTTAGCTTCAAGAATGACCTGGCGCTGCATGCGCTCCTGCGATACACCTAAGAACTCGCGTACTTCGCGAATATCATCTGGAAATGCTCGAACCGTAATAACTCCCGCTTGTGGCGTTACAACCACACTTTGCCCTTTGCCTGAACCAATTAGATTCGCAACAGCTTGCTGCAGCATAGGCCAGAAGTCACTCTCAGTGATGGTTTCAATGCGTGTACCACCCGTAGATGTGGTCGAGCTATCGTTGTTGTTTCCATTGTTAGAGTCTGACGAGTCAGAACTGTCTGAGCTACCACCAGAATTAGACGTACCAGCCGAGGTTACAGAGCCCGTAACAATGCTGGTTAATGAGCGACCAGAACGCTTGAACTGCAGGTAATCGACTGGAATGGTCACAGTACGCATACCTGCTGGGTAGATTTGAATAACTTTGCCAGACTTCACCACGTCATAGCCATACATATTCTGTACGACATTCAGAACTTCATCCAATGTCACATCTGACAAGTTGACGGTGATATTACCTTGTACCGATGGGTGAATCGCCACGCTGTACTCAGTGCCTTTCACTAATGAGGCGAAAAAGCTTCTTGCATCGACCGCATTCGCTTGAATACGAAAACGCTTCGAGGTGCCTTGCTCTGATGCAACGTTCGAGTCTAAATTTGGCATCAAGTCTGCCTCAACAGAAGAAGGGATTTCTTCCAATGTGCGGCTGTTCGCTTGATTGATCGATTCATTGAGCGCTTCTTTAACTTCCACTGGATTCCGATGACCCATTGAACATCCCATTAAAGAAGCAATCGTTATTCCTACAACTAATTTGCGCATATCTGATCGGGCTCTGGTTATTATTGTTTTACGTTTAAATCAAAAAGCTCTAGGTCCCACTGACGGTTACCACGCTTTAAAGTTACAAATTCACTATTAATGCTCGCGACGCGATAACCCTTAAATAGCTCGCCTTTTTCGACAAGTTTGTTATCCATAATCGCGATACAATCAGTACTTGGCTTACACACAATACTGTTGAGCTTAGGCAGTCGATACCGTTTAACTTTTGGTTTCGCTGACGTTTCAACCGCTGGCTTTTCCCAACCAAGTGGGGCCGTTGGGTCCTGGTTTGCCCAAGCGGTTCCTGCCGCTGCCATAACAAGCAATGAGATGATGAGTTTGTTAACCACCAATAAACTCCTCTCTAGATCCTAGTGTGTAGACTTCTAACACAAGCTTCGCTTTCGGGTACTCTTCGACTTTATAACTAAAGCTGCGCCAGTAATAACTCGCAGGAAGGCTCTCCAATTTATTCAGATAATTAGCAATAGAAAAATAGTCACCAGTCAGTTCCATACGAACAGGATGCACGTAGTAACCAGAGTATTGCGATGCTTCTTTATCTTCCGTTATTGGCTCAGATGGCAAGGTTTGCAGAGACAAAAGGTGAATGCCACTTTGCTGCTCCAACACATTTTCAAGCAGCTCAGCCATTTGCGAAGGTGTAATAAGATGCTCGATGATCTCCGCTAATTGCATCGAAAGATGCTGACTCTCAGCTAACAGATTAGATATCGCGCGATCAATCTCAGCATTTGGATCTTTCTTAAGTTGCGCCTGAATACGTAGCGTATCGATTTCAATCTTTTGATTGGCTTGCTTTAAATTACTTAGTTGCCTCTCATTACTGATGATCTCGTTAAGCTTTGGCTCCAATACCAGCGTAAAGAGCAACATGATCACAACAACTAAACCGCACAATGCGGTGAGCACTTTTTCACGCGTACTCATTTCGCCAAAGCGCCCTTCTAATGAGAGCCAGAATTCGTTCATTTCTCTTTATCCTCGCGCGTTTTTAGTTCAAACGTCACAATATCCTTATCATTTCGACCTATTTTGACGCCGTCAAACGTTCGACCAACCAAGCTAATTTCGTTTTTAAATTGGCTGACCCAATTTGGCACTGAGCTCGGTTTTTTCGCTAGCCCCTTCAGGTCTAAGGTATGGGTATTGATTCGAATTTCGGACAAAGAAATTTCTTGGTTTCCTAGCTTCGCTAATGATTGCATCACGCCAGAGTAACCCGTGCGTTGCGAGTCATCGTATTTCCCGACAGCTTTAAGCGAGTCTCGCTTCGCCTTGACTTCACGCTCTAAGCGGGCTTTAGCTGCCAGCTTATTATTGTCAGGTTGATGTTTACGTAGCTTGACTTGATAACGTTCAAGCTCTGACTTCATGATATCGCCTTTACTTTTTACAATAGCAATCTCATCTTCCAAACCGCTGCTCTGCCAAGTGACATAACCGTAAGAAAATAGAATTGCAGCCGCCGCAACGCCCCAAGATAACGCGATATTTTTTAGCGTCAGGAGCTCTTTTTTCGGCTTTAAGTAATCGGGATATAAGTTGACGCGTCGAGTATTTGAAGTAGCCGCAGTGTCAGCCAAAACATGTCCTGATAGCTCATGTTCTGGTGGTAATAACGGTGAAACCTTAGTACTTAAACGGTAGTTCAGAGCCTGAACAAGCTCGCTCTCATCCTCTTCATCACAGCACACTTTCAATTGATGTAATTGCACGTGGCGTAACTGAGATGAAAGATAGTCAATCGAACGTTGCAGTTCTAACGACAGACTGTCCATCTGTAAATCGCTAGACGGAACCCCCGTTAACGGTGGCGTCACACTGCGAATAGAGCGGTGGAACGCAATAGTATTTTCGACAAAAGCGCTTATACGGAAATGACCACGCACACTGCGTTGTAATAATAGGAAGTTTCCTAGTTCACCAGCAGTCTCTCCCCAAATATCGTCTTCAGGAAGAATGGCTTCTAATGGTAACTGGGCTCGACTGGCCAGTAACACAATCTTATCCAATATTTTTCGCGATAAGACGTATGCTTGCACTTTGGTTGAATTCGGTAACTCGACCGCATCGGCAATAATGTCGATAGCACGCTCAGAGATCAGTTCTTTCAACAAAAACGGTAATGCGGCTGGCCATTCTTGACGCGGCATGACCGGTTTGTCGATTTGGTACATCTGGTAATAGTTATGAGAAAGAATAACCGTTAATGAATCATACGTACTCGCTGCAACGCTCAATGCTTGCTCAACGGCTTTTTCCCAATTGGACTCAGAAATATCAAATTGGTATGGACGACTACTTTTGATTGAAGATGATAAATAAACGGCGTCTGGCTGAATAACCAAAAAGCAGGAGCGATCACCACTAGATGATCGCTTAAGCTTGTCGAATAGTGCTTTGAAATCCATGATTATTATCTTTATTTTTTCCGCCAGCGATTTCGTCTTCCCAATTTAACTTGGGATTCTGATTGAGAATTCGGCAACGCTTGGGGACGAGGAAGAAACTGCTGCTCCGCAGAAAAGTAACGCCCTTGCCCACCATAAACCCCGAGCTCAATTAATGTGTTGAGCTCGTTCTGATTCTCAATTCCCACTGCTATAATTTTAGTTTTACTGTTTGCCGCCGCACCTAGCATACTGCGGACAAATAGCTGGTTTTCATGTCGTTGGTCGATTTTTGCTACTAAACTGCGATGAAGTTTAAGGTAACGAATATCCACTTCTTTTAAATAGTGAGTGCTGACGATGGTACGCCCAGCCTGCCCAACCATTAAGTGGCACCCCAAACCGGCCAGCATTTTAGCGACTGGTCGCATAAAGTCTAAGTGTCTTACAAATTGTGCTTCAACAAACTCAAAACTGAGACACTTTCTCTGCTCACGTGACAACTGTAAGAGTTCATCACGAAACCATTTAAAGTACTCTCGGTTAGAAAATGGCGTTACATTCAAATTGAGCGCATACGATCTTGAGTTATCAAAATTATCCTTAAACTCTCTTAAGAATTTATTAATAACCGACTTATCCATTTGCGCTTCATAACCAACCTGTCTGATCGCAGAAATGAACCGAGACGCTTTAACAATCCCATTCTCAGGATCGCGAATCCGACATGTTAACTCTTCATATAATGATTTTTTATGCGTCGCGTCACTTATTGGGTGCACAGATTGTGCGTAGAGTATCACACTTTCAGGTGTAAGTGCTGTGTCAAATAACGTTCTCCACCTCACACTTCCGCGAGCTTCTTCATCGTGGTTCCATTTTTTGAAGCGACTCCAATTATTGTTATTTTGTAGTTGCGCACTACGCAAAGCAGTCTCGGCTTCATCAATGATTTGGCTGTGTCGCTCACCTTCTTTATAAGTGGTGATGCCAATATGGCACCAGTTGTCTGGATCAAGTGGCTCTGGCGGCATTAACTTTTCTAACTGGCGAATGCATTGCGAGGCAAGGTTAGCCACATCTTTCGCACTTTGGTGCGGTAGAAAAAGCGCAAAATCAGCATCGTAATAACGGGAAAATACAACATCTGGGTATCGTTGAACTAAATTGGACAATAAACTCCCAACTTCAACAATAAACTCATCCGTAATTTGCTTATCTTGCTCTTCTTCAACCAGTTTCCAGTCTTGAATACGCACTAGCAACACGGCGCCGCGAGCCCCACTTTCTAGTAACGCCGATTCCAACTTGCTATCAAATAACACTCGGTTAGCGGTACCGGTTAGCTTATCAAGGAAGGTTTGAGTTCGAATAAAGGTATCAAATCGGCTTCGCTCTTGACGCGCATCTTGTAACTCTTCGATTAATACATCGAGCGCTTCACTGGCGGTGTAAGGCCATTCTTTTTTGTCACCTTTGGCATACTGCTCCACCCTACCAGCCAGGATCATTCTGCCTCGCTCTTCGAGCATTTCAGAGCCTTCTAATTGCTCTTTAAGCCATGCCACGCCGCGCATTAAGCAGAAGATGATCAATATAACGGCAAGCGTGATCGACCAAAGCGCCTGCATTGAGTAGCTGTAACCTAAGTAAGGGGGAATTGCTTTAAAGTGAATCGTGTAATCTTGATTGTGAGTCAACTGGTACTCAGCCTCAAACAAGACTGACGCTTCCATTTGATGAGAAGTATCTTTGAAGCGATAAACAACGGCGTTGTTGGTCGACAACGTCATTTCGACAATATTGGAAGCCTGCAGCATTTTCGGCATCCAGCGCTGCATAGAATAAGCGGCGTCAGGATCTTCCATCTCCTTGTCGACCACCTCTACGATCCCTTCTAAATAATGGGTGAGATATTCCTGCCCAAGACGTTTAAAAGAGAGGGTGCCACCGACAAACAAGATAAACATGGCGCAGATAACGATCATGGTGACAAAGGCCACCAGCCGTGTGCTTAACTTAAGAGTTGGGGTATACCTCATGAATACCAAATTCCTTTTTTATTCATCATATACCTTATTGAAATATTTATACTTGATAAGAGTTCATCAAACAATCGGATTAGTCTGATAGTGAGAGGCTGGAGCATAAAGAAAATCACACTCATTGATAAGTTTTATTGTTACGCCTAACCTTGCCAAGAGAAGCCTGTGAAATCATTAGATTGCGACAATAAAAAAGGCCGCGATATTCGCGGCCTTTTCGATTCAAGCATAAGCAGAATTTAGAACGGGATATCGTCGTCAAAATCCATTGGTGGCTCATTGTACTGCTGCTGTGGTTGCTGCGGAGCCTGTTGTTGTGGTTGCTGTTGCTGAGGCGCATTGTACTGCTGCTGAGCTGGCTGTTGAGGCTGACCCCATCCACCTTGTTGCTGCTGTTGACCGCCCATTGGTGCGCCGCCACCTTGAGCACGACCGCCAAGCATTTGCATAACACCATTGAAGCCTTGAACAACTACCTCAGTTGAGTAGCGATCTTGGCCACTTTGATCTTGCCATTTGCGAGTTTGCAGTTGCCCTTCAATGTAAACTTGAGAGCCTTTACGCAAGTACTCACCTGCTACTTCCGCAAGTTTGCCGAACAACACAACACGGTGCCATTCCGTTTTTTCGCGCTGTTCGCCAGTCGCTTTATCACGCCATGAATCAGAAGTCGCAATAGTAATGTTTGCTACTGCACCGCCATTCGGCATGTAACGAATTTCAGGGTCGTTACCTAGATTCCCCACCAAAATAACTTTGTTAATTCCACGGCTGGCCATGATGTGCTCCGTTTCACTCTGGATATATAAAATTTTAGCGCATTAGAATAGCACGCTTTAATGTTTTGATTAAAGTCTAATACCATTGTGATCTATTGAGTCATCCTCTAGAACCCAAATCGTATTTCAACTTACGTGTGTAGCATTTTTGATTCGCATTGCAGACATCGTTTCGTGAAGCTTTGAATTCGAACGCATTTATTCAGTAAAGCGATGGTTATGGCCTCTCTTTAATGCCAGTTTATGGCTTCTATTGAACCCAGGGAGATTGGAACACGTGAGAAAGTCGGCTTACGCAAGAAAGCTATTTCTGATCAGTATGGAAGATAATGCGCAAAAAAAAGTGGCGGCACTCGAAAAGTACGTTGATATGAGCATCCCGGTGATTTCAACCGCAGCACTCATGGAAGCCAAGCCACAACACCGTAATAAAATTCTACTGATCGACTTCAGTGAACATAAATCACTTGTTCAATCGATCAAAAATTTGCCTCTTGTATGGAAAAACTTTGAAACCGTTGTCTTCAACGTGCCTAAAAGACTAACCACAGATGAACTTCTTTCATTTGGTCAATTAAAAGGTGTGTTTTATTCTGAAGATACGCTAGAGCAAATTGGAGAAGGGTTAAAAGGCATTGTTAACGGTCAAAACTGGCTGCCGCGTAATGTAACCAGTCAACTTTTACACTATTACCGCAATGTCATTAATACTCATACTGCACCAGCTACGGTAGACCTAACCATTCGTGAGCTACAAGTACTGCGTTGCCTACAAGCTGGCGCCTCGAACAGTCAGATGGCCGAAGAGTTATTCGTCAGTGAATTCACCATCAAATCGCACTTGTATCAGATATTCAAAAAGCTATCCGTAAAGAACCGAGTACAGGCAATCGCCTGGGCAGACCAAAACTTAATGTCGTGATGCAATGTTAGCGGCTCTGATAACTGAAATGACGAGTCGCTCATCTTTTTTCCGCACCGAGTCTCACATTTTTTCCTACTTTATTCATGATTCATTGATACCTCTCGTGTTAAAGTTATGCGCAGATTCTTGATAAAAACGAGATAGGATATTCCCCCAATGATAAAAAAATGTCTGTTCCCTGCTGCAGGCTATGGCACACGCTTCCTACCGGCAACGAAATCTATGCCAAAAGAGATGATGCCAGTCGTTAACAAACCGCTTATTGAATACGGTGTCGAAGAAGCAATCCAAGCTGGTATGAACGGCATGTGTATTGTGACAGGTCGTGGCAAGCACTCGATCATGGACCACTTTGATAAGAACTACGAACTGGAACATCAGATTAGCGGTACCAACAAAGAAGAGCTGTTGGTAGATATCCGTGAAATCATTGAATCTGCAAACTTCACTTATATACGTCAACGCGAAATGAAAGGCTTGGGCCACGCGATTCTAACTGGACGAGAATTGGTAGGCGATGAGCCATTTGCTGTTGTTCTTGCTGATGACCTTTGTGTGAACGAGCAAGAGGGCGTACTGGCTCAGATGGTGGCACTATTTAAGCAGTTCCGCTGTTCTATCGTTGCAGTACAAGAAGTACCAGCCGAAGAAACGCACAAATACGGCGTTATCTCTGGTGAAATGATCAAAGACGACATCTATCGCGTAGACGACATGGTAGAAAAACCAGAGAAAGGCACGGCGCCTAGCAACCTTGCTATCATTGGCCGCTACATCCTGACTCCCGATATTTTTGAACTGATCGAAAACACCGAACCTGGTAAAGGTGGTGAAATTCAAATCACTGACGCGCTGCTGAAGCAAGCAAAAGCGGGCTGTGTGTTGGCTTACAAATTCAAGGGCAAACGCTTTGACTGTGGTAGCGTTGAAGGTTACATCGAAGCAACTAACTATTGTTTTGAAAACCTGTATCTAAAAGATGAAAAAACCTCTGAGCTAGGTAAGCACGCAACACAAAAAGCTGTATAAAGCATCGTCGTAGTACGAAATTACTGTATCGAAAGCCCAGCACAAAGCTGGGCTTTTTACTTTACTGTTTTTTTATCCAGTAATTTTCTTTGCACATTTCTCACACTATGTAATACTTGCCCCACTTGGTTATACATAGAGCAAAAACGATGGATAAAATAGAAGTTCGCGGTGCCCGAACCCATAACCTTAAAGACATTAATCTTACAATCCCTCGCGATAAACTGATTGTCATTACTGGACTAAGTGGCTCCGGTAAATCCTCTCTCGCTTTCGATACATTGTATGCAGAAGGCCAACGACGCTACGTAGAGTCTCTCTCTGCCTACGCTCGTCAGTTTTTGTCTCTGATGGAAAAACCCGATGTCGACCACATTGAAGGGTTATCACCCGCGATTTCTATTGAACAGAAGTCTACTTCTCATAACCCGCGTTCAACCGTCGGTACAATTACCGAAGTCTACGACTACTTACGTCTATTGTATGCTCGTGTGGGCGAACCCCGCTGTCCAACGCATCATGCTCCTCTTGCTGCGCAAACCATCAGCCAAATGGTGGACAAAGTCCTAGAGATGCCGGAAGGCAGCAAAATGATGCTATTGGCACCTATTGTCAAAGAACGTAAAGGTGAGCATGTTAAAACGCTTGAGAACTTAGCGGCTCAAGGCTTTATTCGTGCGCGTATTGATGGAGAAACTTGCGATCTTTCCGATCCTCCAACCCTTGAACTACATAAAAAGCACACCATTGAAGTTGTGGTAGACCGCTTTAAAGTTCGTCCAGACTTACAACAGCGCTTGGCCGAATCTTTCGAGACAACACTCGAATTATCAGGCGGAATTGCAGTTGTCGCGCCAATGGATGGCGACGGTGAAGAGATTATTTTCTCCGCCAACTTCGCTTGTCCACAATGTGGTTACAGCATGCAAGAGTTAGAGCCGCGACTTTTCTCATTCAACAACCCTGCTGGAGCATGTGGCACTTGTGATGGCTTGGGTGTTCAACAATACTTCGATCCAAGCCGAGTCATTCAAGATGATTCATTAAGCTTGGCACAAGGTGCGATTCGCGGTTGGGATCAAAAGAACTACTACTACTTCCAAATGCTCACCTCATTGGCCGATCATTATGGTTTTGACCTCCATGCCCCTTTTAATTCTCTGCCAAAGAAAACGCAAGATGTCATTCTAAAGGGCTCTGGTCGTACTGAGATTGAGTTTAAATACATCAACGATCGTGGCGATATTCGCGTTAAGCGCCATCCATTCGAAGGTATTCTGAATACCCTAGAACGTCGCTATCGTGATACAGAATCCAACTCTGTCCGTGAAGAGCTCGCGAAATACATCTCCACTAAATCTTGTTCAAGCTGTGGCGGTACTCGTCTACGCCTTGAAGCACGTAACGTGTTTATTGCTGATACGACACTACCTGAGATTGTTGAACTCAGCATTGCTGATGCATTGGAATTCTTCCATTCCTTGAAACTGGAAGGTCAACGCGCCCAAATCGCTGAAAAAGTGATGAAGGAAATCAACGACCGCCTGCAATTCTTAGTTAACGTCGGTTTGAACTACCTAAACTTATCACGCAGTGCAGAAACCTTATCAGGCGGTGAAGCTCAACGTATTCGTTTAGCAAGCCAAATTGGTGCAGGTCTTGTTGGTGTCATGTACGTCTTAGATGAACCGTCGATTGGCCTCCACCAGCGTGATAACGAACGACTCCTAAAAACACTGACTCATTTGCGCGATTTAGGTAATACCGTACTTGTGGTAGAACACGATGAAGATGCGATTCGCTGTGCAGATCATGTCATAGATATTGGTCCTGGTGCTGGCATACATGGTGGTAATGTTGTTGCGGAAGGCACCATGGAAGAGATAGTCGCGAATCCGAATTCTCTGACAGGTCAGTACTTAAGTGGTGTTAAAGAAATCGCAGTACCGAAAGATCGCACGCCGCGAGATCCGAAAAAAACGGTTGAGCTATTAGGCGCTACAGGTAATAACCTTAAAAACGTTAATCTTTCAATTCCTGTTGGGTTATTCAGCTGTATTACAGGAGTATCTGGCTCAGGTAAATCAACGCTGATTAATGATACTTTCTTTAAAATTGCGCATACCCAACTTAACGGAGCGACAACGGCTCAGCCTTCACCTTATAAATCGATTAAAGGTCTAGAGCACTTCGATAAAGTCATCGATATCGATCAAAGCCCAATTGGCCGTACACCTCGCTCTAACCCTGCAACCTATACGGGGATCTTTACACCAATCCGTGAACTGTTTGCAGGCACACAGGAGTCGCGTTCTCGCGGTTACAAACCGGGCCGTTTTAGTTTTAACGTACGCGGTGGTCGTTGTGAGGCCTGTCAGGGTGACGGTGTTATCAAAGTAGAAATGCATTTCCTACCAGATGTTTATGTGCCATGTGATGTGTGTAAAGGTAAACGCTACAACCGTGAAACGCTCGAAGTACGTTACAAAGGTAAAACTATTGATGAAGTGCTAGAAATGACGGTCGAAGATGCACGCACCTTCTTCGATCCAGTTCCTGCCATCGCTCGCAAACTACAAACACTGATGGATGTCGGTTTGTCGTACATACGATTGGGTCAAGCGGCAACAACACTCTCCGGTGGTGAAGCACAGCGTGTGAAACTGGCGCGAGAGCTATCCAAACGTGATACAGGAAAAACCTTGTACATTTTGGATGAACCAACAACCGGCCTTCACTTCCATGATATCCAGCAGTTGCTCACTGTACTGCACAGACTTCGCGACCACGGAAATACTGTCGTGGTGATCGAGCATAACCTGGACGTCATTAAGACTGCGGACTGGATTATCGATCTTGGTCCTGAAGGGGGTCAGGGTGGCGGCGAGATAATCGCTCAAGGCACTCCGGAAGATGTGTCGCAAATCGAGGGTTCGCACACAGCTCACTTCCTCAAGCCTATGTTGAAGTAGAAAAAACAGGTAAAGTATCGAGACCAGCAAGTGCTGGTCTTTTTTCATTCAAAACAACGCAATAACTATGGCTACTATACATGTAAGTGGAACAAAGCTTTCTCCCGAAAAAGTACAGGTTCCCCTCAATCGCAAGTTTCTCATTGCCTTGGCAACACTATTTGTGTTGGCAATGCACTTTTTCATGCCCAACCCCGGCGGTTCGGGGCTTTCGCTTTCGTTCAATGCGACAACTTGGATTGCTTTTAGCTTTGCATTAGGCATTGGGTGTTACCAACTCGCGAATAATCGAGTGCTACGTTACTCAAAACTAACCATCGGCTTGTTCATTAGTGCCCTTATCATGACAGTGCCCATTCTGTACCCAAATGCGAATAGCAGCTTGGCAGCCAATAAGCTCATAGGCCTGTGGTGTGGTGTCCTGTTCTTTATTGTTTTACAACAATTTCATTTCAGTAATAAACATCGCCAACGCCTATTATGGTTCATTGTCCTTGCGGTTGTTATCGAAGCCATTTTTGGTTTGACACAATATCTGCATCTCAAACCAGGCAATCCGTTTGGTTACGACACGGTGGCCAATCGTCCTTATGGTATTTTCCAACAGCCCAATGTAATGGCCAGCTTTCTTGCGACAGGGTTGGTGATTGCCAGCTATTTACTTGCACGTCAGCCCTACAAATACGACCGTAAGTTAAGCGATGTTTACCTTCTCTATGCCGTGCCAGTTTTAACTTTACCACTAATTGTGGCGTTGGCTTCACGCACTGGTTGGTTAGCCTCGGTCATCGCCGTGTTGTTGGTCATTCCATACATGTACCGTTTTGCAACCAAAGGGCGCTTTATCCGCTGGGTTGTGTCACTTGTAAGTGGGCTCTTATTCTCAGTCGTTGTCATGCATCTTGCCTTTCCTGATGGGGGTGGGTTAGCCGCAGAAAAAGTAAATATGGAGTCTCCTCGAGCGTATACTTTTCCGCAAACATTAGACATGGTGATTGAAAAGCCTTTTACTGGTTATGGATATGGTAAGTTTGAATCTGAGTACATGCTGTATACGGCTCGTCAACATGCCCTAAATGAGAATTACCCAGCTGGTTTGCCAGCAATGGATCATCCGCATAATGAGCTACTTTACTGGGGAGTAGAAGGTGGCTTGCTGCCAATACTCGGCATCTTCTTAGCGATGGCACTGGTACTGTATCGAATCTATCAAGCCAAACGCGGAACTCGTCTTGCGTTGCTGGCCTTGTTTATACCTATCATATTGCACTCACAACTGGAATACCCTTTCTACCACTCTCTCGTGCATTGGTTGATCTTCGTTATCCTACTGTACTGGGTCGATCAGCGCGTCTCTCGTTATCGACAAGTCGGCTTTAGTAATGTGACCAAAAGCTTGCTGCGTGTTTTTAGTTTGGTACTTCCCGTTGCGTTTACGTTTTACATGGTAAGCGCATTACATACGAACTATGTATTGACGAAGTTTGAGACCACTAGACCAACTAACCCTGATATTCTGAATCAAGTCAGTAACCCTGTGGTTTGGAAAGACAGGTTTGATTGGGATGTCTATAGCACGTTTTTAAACCTTGGGCTGTACCAACAAGACGCAACCTTGATTCAGCCTTATATCAATTGGTCGCTAAAAATCATCAAAGATAAGCCTCGCCCTGCATTTTATAATAATTTGATTTTGGCCTACCAAGGCTTAGATGACTCAAGTAAAGCGGAGCAAATTAGAGCTGAAGCGCAGTTTTTGTTCCCGAAGATTGATTTCAGTGACGTCAATTACCAACCACCTTCTCAAGCAATCTCTGCCTCACCAGCCCCCACTTCAGGAGCTGAGTAATAAATACCAAAAAGCGAAGGGATGACCTTCGCTTTTCTTTATCTCATTGCTGTATGATTTTATTCAGTGAGTGACTCTTCTAACGCTTTTAAGCACAGCGCAACGTTTTCAGATCGAGCGCCGTAACCCATTAAGCCAATACGCCACGCTTTACCAGCTAATGCCCCAAGGCCTGCACCAATTTCTAGGTTATAGGTTTCTAGCAAGTGAGCACGAACTTTTGCTTCATCAATTCCTTCAGGCACGTAAATCGCATTTAATTGTGGCAACCGATGGGCTTCGTCCACAACAAATTCAAAGCCTAACTTTTGTAAGCCATTTTTGAGTTTTTCATGCATCAGTTGGTGACGAGCCCAAGCGTTTTCTAATCCTTCATTTTTCAGTATCAATAAAGCTTCATGAAGCGCATACAAGCTATTAACTGGCGCCGTATGATGGTAACTACGCTTGCCTTCTCCACTCCAATACCCCAAAACTAAACTCTGATCGAGGAACCAACTCTGTACTGGTGTTGTTCTTGCTTGAATCTTTTCAATCGCGGCAGGAGAAAACGTCACTGGTGAGAGCCCAGGTACACATGACAAACATTTTTGACTACCAGAGTAAACCGCATCCAGTTGCCATTCATCCACTTTTAACGGCACACCACCAAGCGATGTCACCGCATCAACAATAGATAATGCATTATGCTGTTTCGCCAGCTTACCCAATGCTTGAGCATCACTGACTGCACCAGTTGAGGTTTCCGCATGCACAAAAGCAAGAATTTTTGTATCTGGGTGCTGTTCGAGTGCTTGCTCGACTTTATCAATGGAAACAGGTGTCCCCCATTCATCATCGACGATAACAACTTCGCCACCAGCACGGACGACATTTTCGCGCATGCGTTCACCAAATACACCATTACGACAGACGATCACTTTATCGCCTTTCTCGATCAAGTTTACAAAGCAGGTTTCCATCCCTGCACTACCTGGCGCTGAAACCGCAATAGTGAATTCATTGTCAGTTTGAAAGGCATACTTCAATAGCTGCTTGAGCTCATCCATCATACCGATAAACAGAGGATCAAGGTGACCTACAGTAGGACGGCTTAGTGCTTGTAACACTTGAGGATAAATATCAGAAGGACCAGGTCCCATTAAAATACGGTGAGGCGGAATAAAGCTTTGGATCGACATGTCAGCTCCTTGATTATCTTTTATCCTGAGCATTCTAAAAGTTCTATTCAATAACATGGCTCAGGTGTAGGGTTCTTCACCCTAATAGATTTTTCCTCTATCAGCAATTAGCCGTAAGTATGGAGGTCAAACCAGTGTCACAAAATCGTTAATAAAAAACACCATAAAGGTTGAAATATTGATTGACATTAAGGCCTCAAAACCGTTCAATGTTTGAGCTTTATGTAGAAGAGGAGCGCTACCCAGGTAGATGATTTGTGGAACCGCAATTCCAACACCAATCATTGAGGGGGAGTAGTGCCGAGGTAAGTCAAAGTTGCAGGATTTGACTTGTCGGTTGAATTGGGCTGAATCCCATCAACTGTCATCAGCGCAGTCTGATGAAGGGCTTCTGAGGGTAAATTTTTCAAATAGCATTCTAAATACCTCTCTTTTTGCTCTGTTCCTTTTCTCACTAAACATTGGATGTACAATTTTTTAGGAAGTCGTGGGAGAACGCAGTGAGCGCATTTAACGTAGCTAAATTCGGTGGAACCAGTGTTGCCAACTTTGAGGCAATGAGTCGTTGCGCCACCATTATCGAAAACAATCCAAATACTCGCCTGGTCGTGAGCAGCGCTTGCTCTGGCGTCACCAACCTATTGGTAGAACTCGCCAACGGCGTTCAGGATCAAACGCACCGTACTGAGCTGCTGCAAAATCTGGCCAACATTCATGACGCCATTTTAACTCAGCTCGAAGACAGCACGAAAACTGCTGCCGAGGTGTATGGCATATTAGATACCGTAACCAGCCTGGCCGAGGCTGCATCTATCCAAGCTAGTGCGAAGTTAACCGATCATTTAGTCGCATGTGGTGAACTCATGTCGACGCACATTCTAACTCAGTTAATGTGTGAGCGAGGCATTCAAGCAGTGCGCTTTGATATCCGCGATGTGCTGCGTACTGATGACAACTTTGGTCGCGCGGAGCCAAACATTGAAGCAATTTCGACGCTTGCGCAAGATAAACTCGTACCACTTTGCCAACAATCCGTTGTTGTTACTCAAGGCTTCATAGGATCTGACGAAGCCGGTAATACAACAACATTAGGTCGAGGGGGCAGCGATTACAGCGCCGCCTTAATTGCTGAGAGCGTTAAAGCGGCAGGGCTAGAAATCTGGACTGATGTTCCGGGTATCTACACAACAGACCCGCGAATTGCACCAAAAGCCTCACCAATTCCCGAGATCAGCTTTAGTGAAGCTTCAGAAATGGCTAACTTTGGCGCTAAAATCCTTCACCCTTCTACGCTAGTACCTGCATTGCGCCACGACATTCCGGTATTTGTGGGGTCATCGAAAGAGCCTGAAAAAGGGGGAACTTGGATTCGCCACCAAGTCGAAAGCTCACCGTTATTCCGTGCGCTAGCTTTGCGTTGTAACCAAACCATGGTAACGCTACGCAGCGCCAATATGTTCCACGCATACGGCTTCTTAGCAAAGGTCTTTGAGATCCTTGCAAAGCATAAGATATCTGTCGATTTGATCACAACATCTGAAATCAGTGTATCGTTAACACTTGATCAAACCGATACATCCGGCGGCGCGCCGCAGCTGCCGCAAGCTGTACGAGAAGAGTTAGAAGAGTTATGTAAGGTAGAAGTTGAACGTGACCTATGCCTCGTTGCCCTAATTGGTAACAACATGAGTGAGAGTAAAGGCTACGCGAAACAGGTTTTTGGCACGCTAGAAGATTTTAACCTACGCATGATTTGTTATGGCGCTAGCCCTCACAACTTATGCTTCTTGCTCCATGAATCAGTATCGAAACAAGCCATACAAAAACTCCACACTGAGTTGTTTGAGAAGTAAGTTCAACTCAATAAAACAAAGGGCTGCGTATCTGCAGCCCTTTGTCGTTTCATTAGTTGTTACATTTGGACGAGGTAAACATCAATTTAACCGTTAATGTTTGGCCCTAACCATTTTTCAGCCTCGATCCTATCCCACCCCTTACGATCGGCGTAACTCTCTAGCTGATCTTCTTGGATCTGTGCGATCGCAAAGTAACGTGAGTCAGGATGAGAGAAATACCAACCAGAGACTGACGCGCCCGGATACATTGCATAGCTGGAGGTTAGAGTCATGCCAATATTCTCTTCCACATTAAGTAGCTCCCAAAGCGGTCCTTTTTCAGTATGCTCAGGGCACGCTGGATAACCTGGTGCAGGGCGAATACCTTGGTATTTTTCACGAATGAGATCATCGTTAGATAAATCTTCATCCGCAGCATAACCCCAAATTTCTTTACGGACACGCTCATGCAAATACTCAGCAAACGCTTCGGCTAGGCGATCCGCCACCGCTTGAATCATAATTGCGTTGTAATCATCTCCCTGTGCTTTGTATTCATCAGCAAGCTCTCGTTCACCAATACCACCAGTGACAGCAAATGCCCCTATCCAATCATGTTTACCCGACTCTTTAGATGCGATGTAGTCGGATAAACAATAGTTGAATCCTTTTGGTTTCTCGGTCTGTTGTCGCAAGTTACGTAATACTTTCACAACGTCGGTACGAGTTTCATCAGCATAAACTTCAATGTCGTCCCCCACGCTCGCAGCAGGGAATAAGCCACACATTCCACGCGCTTTTAACAGGCCTTCTCGCTCAACTCGATCAAGTAACTCGTTGGCATCTTCGAATAAACGTTTTGCTTCTTCACCAACTTCTTCATGTTGGAAAATTGTTGGATACTTACCCACAAGTGACCAAGTCATAAAGAATGGTGTCCAATCGATGTATTGACGTAATATAGCCACATCAAAATCATCGAAGATATGAATGCCAGGCTTAACAGGCACTGGAGGGGTGTAAGCTTCCCAATCGATAGCAACTTTATTCGCTCGAGCAGCTTCTAATGTCACTGGTTTGGTTCTCGGTTTCTTTCGATTATGTTGATCACGTACTCGTTCGTAATCAGCTTCAAGTTTTTCAACAAATTCAGGGCGACGTTCATCTGACAAAAGAGAAGTACATACGCCCACTGCACGTGAGGCGTTGTTCACGTAAACCACTGGATGCTTGTAATTTTGCTCAATCTTAACTGCTGTATGGGCTTTTGACGTTGTTGCGCCACCGATGAGAAGAGGTAAGTTAAAGTCGAGACGCTCCATCTCTTTTGCAACATGCACCATTTCGTCTAATGAAGGCGTGATCAACCCTGATAAACCAATAATATCGACGTTTTCTTCTTGCGCTACTTTTAAGATCTTTTCGCAAGGAACCATGACACCAAGATCGATAATTTCGTAGTTATTGCACTGCAATACAACGCCAACGATATTTTTCCCGATATCATGTACATCACCTTTGACCGTCGCTAGCAAAATCTTACCGTTTGTTTGTCCCACCTGCTTTTCTGCATTGATGTAGGGCTCGAGATGCGCGACTGCTTGCTTCATCACTCGGGCAGATTTTACGACCTGAGGAAGGAACATTTTACCTTCACCAAACAAGTCTCCGACGACGTTCATCCCATCCATTAGTGGGCCTTCAATCACCTCTAATGGCTTTGAAGCTTTGACACGAGCCTCTTCGGTATCATCAACGATGAACTCAGTTATTCCTTTCACTAACGCGTGCTCTAAGCGCTTTTCAACAGGCCAAGTTCTCCACTCAAGTGCAGAGGCATCCTCCTCTTTACCTACCCCTTTGCCTGCATATTCCGCCGCGATATCTAACAATCTCTCAGTGGCGTCATCACGACGGTTAAGAACGACATCTTCCACAGCCTCACGCAATTTTTCAGGCACGTTATCGTAGATTTCTAACTGACCCGCATTCACAATCCCCATATCCATACCATTTTTAAAACAGTGGTAGAGGAACACCGCGTGAATCGCTTCACGTACATAGTTATTGCCACGGAAAGAGAATGAGACGTTAGAAACACCACCCGAGATCATCGCATGTGGTAAATCACGTTTGATATCGCCAACGGCTTCAATGAAATCCACCGCGTAGTTATTATGCTCCTCGATCCCCGTAGCAATGGCAAAAATGTTTGGGTCAAAAATGATGTCTTCTGGTGGAAAGCCCACTTCATCAACAAGAATTCGGTAAGCGTTGGTACAAATTTCTACTTTGCGCTCACGTGTATCTGCTTGCCCAATCTCATCAAACGCCATCACAATCACAGCCGCACCGTAACGGCGGATCAACTTAGCTTGTTCAACGAATTTCTCTTTGCCTTCTTTGAGAGAGATCGAGTTAACAATGCCTTTGCCTTGGATGCACTTAAGACCGGCTTCAATAACCTCCCACTTGGAAGAGTCAACCATGATTGGTACTTTTGAGATTTCAGGTTCTGACGCACAAAGGTTTAAAAAGCGAACCATACAAGCTTGTGCATCCAACATGCCTTCATCCATGTTGATATCGATAATTTGAGCGCCATTTTCAACTTGTTGACGAGCCACATCGAGCGCTTCATCGTACAGCTCTTCTTTAATTAAGCGCTTAAAACGCGCAGAACCGGTTACATTCGTACGCTCACCGACATTGATAAATAAAGAGTCTTTATCAATAGCGAGTGGCTCTAGGCCAGACAAGCGACAAGCAACGGGAAGTTCAGGTAATTGACGAGGGGCGATATTTTCAACCGCGAGTGCCATTTGGCGAATGTGCTCAGGAGTTGTACCACAACACCCACCAATCAAGTTTAAAAAGCCACTTTGAGCCCACTCTTTAACATGCTTAGCCATATCTTCTGGCGACAAATCGTATTCGCCGAATGCATTCGGAAGCCCAGCATTTGGGTGAGCGGAAACAAAAGATTCTGATATACGAGAGAGCTCTTCAACATAAGGACGCAGCTCATCTGGACCAAGTGCACAGTTCAAACCAAACGAAATAGGTTTAACATGACGTAATGAGTTGTAAAACGCTTCTGTGGTTTGACCGGATAATGTCCGACCGGAAGCATCAGTAATAGTCCCCGAGATCATCACAGGTAACTCAATCCCCATCTCTTCAAACACACTTTCAACAGCAAATGAACAAGCCTTAGCGTTAAGCGTATCGAAGATGGTCTCGATAAGAATAAGGTCTGAACCACCTTTAATAAGCGCTCGAGTCGATTCAGAGTAAGCCTCAACTAACTCGTCGAAAGAAACATTTCGATATCCGGGGTCATTTACATCAGGAGAAATAGAACAAGTTCGGTTTGTCGGCCCTAAAACCCCTGCGACATAACGTGGTTTATCGGGTGTTTTTGCGGTCCATTCGTCTGCAACTTCACGTGCAAGCTTGGCAGCTGCAAAGTTAATTTCTTCACTTAGGCTTTCCATCTCGTAGTCAGCCATCGCAATGGTTGTTGCGTTAAAAGTATTGGTCTCAAGAATATCTGCACCCGCTTCTAAATATGCAGCGTGAATTTCCTTGATAAGTTGAGGCTGACTTAGAACCAACAGGTCGTTGTTACCTTTTAGATCACAATGCCAATCCGCAAAGCGCGTTCCTCGATAGTCTTGCTCTTCAAGTTTGTACCCTTGAATCATGGTTCCCATACCACCATCAATCAAAAGAATACGTTGCTTCAATTGAGCTTCAATCTGTTGTCTTACGTTACTTCCCACAGTACAGCCTCATTCCTTTAGTTATCTTTCCATCCTATCACACAAACTTCAGGAGTCTAGACGTCTAAACGTAGAATTAATGATTATTTTATATCCTTCTTAACTTACAAAATAATCACGAAAAAATGTTTGCTATTTAAGCAGCATCAGCCGAGAATTCCATTCATAAAATGTTACAAATAGAGAGCTCTATGTCGGTCTATCATACTTTATGTTTTCTATCCGCAGCTGCGATGCTAATTGCTTTTGTAAACAGCAAGATAGGAAAGATGCAAACCACCATTGCGATTACTGCAGGTTCAATGGTGCTTTCACTTCTAATCTTAATTGCGGGTCAAAACAACTGGTTCCATCTCACCGAAATTGCGACGGAGACGGTCACAAGGATTAACTTCGAAGATTTCTTGCTCAAAGGCATTCTTGGCTTCTTACTATTTGCTGGTGGACTAGGCATCAAACTCCCGAACCTTAAAGATCAAAAGTGGGAGATCACTGTTTTAGCCCTTGGAGCCACACTGTTTTCCACGTTCTTTATTGGATTTGCACTGTATGGGTTTTGTCAGTTAATTGGCATCCAATTTGATTTGGTCTACTGCTTACTATTTGGTGCTCTAATATCGCCAACTGACCCAATCGCTGTATTGGCTATTGTGAAAAAACTAGATGCTCCTAAACGTATCTCCACTCAGATTGAAGGAGAATCGCTCTTCAATGATGGCTTCGGTTTGGTTATCTTCGTCACTCTATTTACGATTGCATTTGGCACTGAGGCACCAACTGTAGGTAGTGTCACCTTGCTCTTCATCCAAGAAGCTATCGGTGGTATCACATATGGTTTCGTCCTCGGTTTGCTATTCCACTACTTGATCAGTGCCACCGATGATCACTCAATGGAATTGTTACTTACCATTGGTGTCCCAACAGCAGGTTACGCATTTGCTGAATACATCCATGTATCAGGCCCACTCGCGATGGTTGTATCCGGTATTATGATTGGCAACTGGACACGCTTTATTGGCTTTTCAAAAGAGAGTGAAGATCACCTTGACCATTTTTGGGAGCTTGTTGATGAGTTCTTGAATGGTGTGTTATTCCTACTGATCGGTATGTCGATGCTGCTATTTGAATTCCACAAAGAAGACTGGATCATGATGGCTATTTCGGTCCCTCTTGTACTAGCAGCTCGCTATCTAAGTGTATTTCTTTCTTACATAGGCTTTAAACGTTACAGAAAATATAATCCATGGTCAGTGCGTATTTTGACGTGGGGCGGCTTACGCGGGGGCCTTGCATTGGCAATGGCACTTTCCATTCCATCTGGTATTTGGGTGATTCAAGATAAGTTAATCGATGTAAAAGAGATTATTCTTGTAATGACCTACTCCGTCGTTGTTTTCTCTATCCTCATTCAAGGCTCAACAATCACTCCAATGATTGAAAAAGCAAAAGCAGAAGAGAAGAAGATGGAAGAGAATAACCAAGCAATAACCACTCCGGAACATACGGAGCCATTGGACTCTTAAAGACACGTAACTTAATAAATAAAAAGCAGCTACCTAGCTGCTTTTTTCATAACTAATTTTCAGACTCCCCTTCAAGGACGAATGCTCCTTATTCTTTGATATACCCTCAAATATACTAAGAATCGCTACGCTACATTTTCATAGATACTAACTATTGCCGATAGATAGTATTCATAGACGAGCCTTTTAATTTACCCATTTTCATCTGTATCACTTCTCTTCCCTTGGCAATATAGGCTCCTCGCAAACATCAAAGCTAAACTTCCACAATACTTAGCAATGAGCGAGTTTGTATTTTTATGAGAAAGAGACATTTAGGGTGATTGCGTTCAGAACCCAAACAGGTTAGCAACCTCACCAAGATAAAACTGAGCTAGCATTCAGTAGATCAAAGCCTTAACAGAAATTTAGCCCCCTCCCTCTTGATCTCAGTGAGACTAAACTTGTATTCAAAGTCATCCTATTTTCAAATTAGAAACAAGCGACACTTCAAACAATTAAACTCTGTCACATAACTAGATTTTCTAATATCGAATAAAAGGAGCTTTGGTGAATGAAGAGGCTCAAAACTAGCGCTCGAGACTGCAGAAACCACACAAAACTGCGTTCCACTTCACTCATGACAGGGCTTAGAAAGCATCGCCAGAGGGAAGCCTGCCTCTCGATGCAAGGTTTCAATATGAAAGTGGGTTTAAGGTAAGTCAGGTAACCAAAACGAAAAAAGCCTCAGTCTTTCGACTGAGGCTTAATATAAGTGGCGGAGTGGACGGGACTCGAACCCGCGACCCCCGGCGTGACAGGCCGGTATTCTAACCAACT
>NZ_JAWOVP010000010.1:0-153260 GCF_033339995.1 Vibrio sp. 1641 | reverse complement strand
AGAGTGATTCGCAACGCTTGGCGGTTTCGCTTCGCTCAAGTATAGCCAAGCGTCGCTCACACCTTAATGCGGCGTTATGAGCCTGATTCGAATATGGAGGATTTAATTGGATATTTTAGC
The DNA here is from genome assembly GCF_033339995.1 of Vibrio sp. 1641. NCBI lineage: Bacteria > Pseudomonadati > Pseudomonadota > Gammaproteobacteria > Vibrionales > Vibrionaceae > Vibrio > Vibrio sp. 1641. The sequence goes on along the minus strand of NZ_JAWOVP010000010.1, from coordinate 153,140 downwards.
TTTTTTCAACTCATATTAGTGTTTGGCTGCCTAGGTATGATTATATCCAGTTTTATTTCAATGAATGATTTGTTTTACAAAATGGCTTCTGCACTAAATGGGTATGGTGTCGCAGGTCTAGCAATAGCTCCTATCTTAATTTTTATCCCTTGTAAGTCGTCTGATGCAGCAGAACTCTATCGAAGGCAAATACTTCAGTATGGGAAAAGGCTTTTATTCTGGATCTTGGTATTGGCTTTATTCCTATATACTCGTCACGAGTATGGTCTGTTTCTTCAATCTAGGTAGGTCTCTGGCACATAACAAGGCGTTTAAGGCGGATTCACAACGCTTGGCGATCTCAGTATAAGTTTAATTTAGTGTTTAAGGTACAATGGGTTAGGTTTAGTGGTTGGCGTTGCTCACCACTTAACGCGGCGTTAACTGGCGCAGAAAATACGAAAGCACAATGATACAGTTTCTAGGTTCAGAGATTTAGCGTGTTCGGTCGGTTTCTTTAGCTGAGATAATGCAACTGGTTTCATTTTGATACTTAAGTTTACTGATGTGAAAGGCGGCACAAAGCCTTCTAATAATATAAGGCATTCGCGATTAGTTCGGCGAACTTACATCGCCGAAGTATGGTGTTGTGAGACGTATTTCAAACTAAAGATAAACGGTAATTTTTGGGTTAAATACATATTTGAGTTAGCTTTGCTAATCATTAATTAGCAAAACGAGCTTTGGCGAAAGTGGCTGAAAGATCGGCGAAAATTGAAAGGCGCTCAGTTAACAAACTGTTCAAGAGGGATTCGCAACGCGTGGCATTTTTACTATGCGTTGGTTTAAGTGTTTAGGGTGGTATGCGGCGGCTTCAGTATTGCGTTGCTCACCCTTTAACAGAGCGTTAGGCAATTTTATTGAGATTTGAGTATGGAACAGTTTTTTGATCAAACTAGTAGCGCTGAAGTTGTCTTACCAACTAAAGCATTGTCATGCCTCCCATTTGTACAAGATTACTTTTCTGAGTGGGATGAAAATTGTGATTTGAGAACCTTTTTAAACATCTTATTTGCCGAAGGAGGGTATGGCGAATATGGTGACTATACGTATTTAACGAAGATCAAAGAGTTCAACTGTATCTTGGAGTTATTTCAAGATGGTGCTGCAGTTATCGATCCTGAATCGAACCCTGAAGAGCCAACCTATCTGGTTCCGGATTTTGCTAACACCATCGAGTTTTCGCTAGCTGCTAAGTATGCAATCGCTTGGGATGCTGTAGTTAGCAACATGCTTTCAGAAAGTGCTTTTTTTTCCTTACCTCACATACTTGAATCTAGAACAGATCTAGAATGCTCAATTCATATGTGTGCAGGACTTTTTTACAAACAAGCTTGCTAGAATTTGAGAAGTTTCTTAGAAGGAATGGTCTTGTAATTACATTTTTGTTTGCACCCTGAAAACTACAAAAAATGGAAAATCGATGACTATAGAACACCACCTTTAAGGGGCAAAAAAGGTTTGTTGCAGGAGTTGGAAAATCAATCATTGATAGACTCAAGACAGAACCGAATAGTGTCCAATCTCTATAATAAGTTCAATGGTTATATACATGGAAGTGCCAGTTTAATTAACAATAAAGGGACACAGTCTGGAGAGTGGCAAGGTAAGGTTTTTAAAGTTGAAGAGTTCTCAAATTGGTCAAAATTATTTACTGAAACGATTCATATTTCATTGGAGCTATTGAGTGTTCATTTACGCCAGTATGAAGGTCTAAATCCAAGTGAAAAAATCTGCAACATTTGCCACTCCAACGATTTAGAGTTTACTGTTGAAGGGGCACTACATAAATTTGCTTGCAATCAGTGTAATAATGTAATGACATTCGATGGTGACGGTAATAAAAAGGTCAAAACCACAATAACTTACCTTGAACCATAAGTACAAATTGCCTAATAAAGCATTTAAGAGTGATTCGCAACGCGTGGCATTTTCACTGTGCGTTGGTTTAAGTGATTAAGGTGGTATGCGGCAGCTTCAGTATTGCGTTGCTCACCCCTTAACAGGGCGTTATAACCACGGCATAAAATGGAGTATTTATGATAGCAAGGGAATGGAAAGCTACTTGCCCTAAAGAGTATGAAGAAGGGTTTATTGCATACCTGTATGAGACAGGAATCAAAGATACATCTAGTACAAAAGGTTTCCTCGGTGCTCAAATTCTAAATCGAGATTTAGGCGATATTGCTGAAATCACGTTGTTGACTTACTGGGAAGATCTTGAGTGTATCAAAGCATTTTCTGGTGAAGACATCAGTGTCGCCAAATTGTATCCAGAGGACGAAAAGTACAAATTGAATCCAGATCGTCATGTTAGCCACTATGAAGTCCGTGAGAATATGTGGTTATAACAAAGCATTTAAGAGTGACTCACAACGCTTGGCGACCTCAGTTTAAAATTGGGTTTAGTGTTTAAGGTGCAGTGGTTTAGGTTAGGTGTTTTAGCGTAGTTCGCACCTTAATGCGGCGTTAGTCTTCAATGGTACGATTAGTACAGAAAAATCTGCACTCATTAGCACTATACTTTTCTAAGTGGAAAGAGCGTACTCTAAGGCGGGGTCTATGAAAAATGTAATCATTATATGTCTACTGTTCAATTTGAGCTTCAGCCTTCAGGCAAAAGAGCTCTATCGAGCGCCTTCAGCTGGTGATAGTGGTGCCTATTATGTTTTGAAAAAGTCAAAGCAAAGTGACGGTACGATAAAGGTTCTAACTAGTCGTATTGGCAAGGGAAAGGCATATACAGACTTTACGGAGATCAAAATTAATTGTAATAAAAGACAGTACCTTACGTTAGCGGGAAGTAGTGAAGATGGTGCGCAGTCAAGCCCTTCTAAGCCATTAAAAGACTGGTCTAAAAACTCTAAATGGACGTCGTTGGTAAATGGTTCCAGCAAGTCGGATTTGGTTTACCATATTTGTCGGTAGCGTGTCAGAAGCCTAACAAACTGTTCAAGAGGGATTCGCAACGCGTGGCATTTTCACTATGCGTTGTTTTTAGTGTTTAAGGTGGTATGCAGCGGCTTTTGTATTGCGTTGCTCACCCCTTAACTGGGCGTTATACCGCAATCAATCATCTAACCTTTTCATGGCTTTACGGTAAACATCGCTACGTTCGCGTTTTCCAACTGCTAAGACGGTTACAATGATGACATCGTCTTCAACTTTGTAGACGAGACGGTAGCCCGATTGACGCAACTTAATTTTATACATGTTGTCAGCTCCAGAAAGCTTTGAAGCGGGAACATGTGGGTTATCTAAGCGCTCGATTAGCTTTTTCTTAAATTGTTGTTGCAGAGTAGAGCCAAGCTTTTTCCACTCTTTGAGTGCACTCTTTTTAAAGTCGAGTTTATAGGTCATCAATATTTACCGAAATGCTCTCTTCAGATTCACGCTCTTTAGCGATAGCTAGTAGTTCCAGATCTTCGAGTCTGTCCATCATCATTTCGTACGCTTCGGCAGGCACGCAATAAAATGCTGGTTCATTTCGGTTTAATACAGCAACAGGTTCGCCGTAAGCACTAGTTGCAACTTTCATAGGGTTAGCTTTCAACTCAGTAATGCTTGCAGCAACCTCGGCTAAAATTCTAGTGGTCATATAATCGGTCTCTTAAGTGGTCTTTATGTTGGTCATTTTAGCCTCAACCAAGCGGCATAACAAGTTGCTTAAGAGTGATTCGCAACTCGTGGCATTTTTACTATGTGTCGGCTTATGTGTTTAAGGTATTATGCGGAGGCTAAGGTATTGCGTTGCTCACACCTTAGCAAGGCGTTAGTTCCCCAGAGGAAGCAATCAATCCGTAGGGAATTTTTGTTTCTGGTGGAGTACACGCATAACTCTGATGATATCGCCCTCGACCCAGTAAGAGACAATCATCGAAATCTCAGGAATGATGAGTAATCGTCCGCGGATACCATCTCGTTGCACACCCATTAAAGGTTGTTCAAGCAAGTTTTCTACTTTTGCTTCAATGAGGTTGTCAGTTTTTTCTGCCGCCTCAGGGTTGAAGTCATAGAGAAACTCGAAGATCTTTTCACGATCATTAAGTGACTCTTCTTCCCATAAAATCATTGCTTACCTCGATTACGGATTCTGGCTTTGCGCTCTTCCATTCGAGACTTAGCCGTTTGGTGTTCAACGAAAACGGATTTTCCTGAGTCAAACTTCTCAAATGCTAGGTTTACTTGTTCAGTTAGCCATGCATCGTGAGATAATGTTTTTCTTTGTTGTTCAGCGAGTTGCTCAGTAAGTTCACGGCAAGCATCACTTAGAGTTCGACCTTGGCTCTCAGCCATTTGTTGAGCTAGGCGTTTTGTTTCTTCATCAACACGAAATTGAATTCTAGTGTCCATGATGTATTCCTTTGTTGGTGTGTGTACAAATGTTAGCACTAGGCTTTGAGATGGGCAACTAACAAACAATTTAAGAGTGATTCGGCACGCGTGGCATTTTTACTATGCGTTGGTTTTAGTGATTAAGGTGGTATGCGGGAGCATCGTATTGTGTGCCTCACACCTTAATTGGGCGTTATACGAATAGAGGGAAATTATGTACAAAAGTACTGATTTTAGCTTGGATTCAAAAGAGTTAAGGTTTAAGAAAGACTCATATCCTTTGTCTAAGATAAACAATGTTAGGGTTAAAAAGTTAAGTTTTCTTGATAACTTAGGTCAAGTTTTATTCTGGGTGTGTGTTTTTTCAGGGGCTGTTTGGTTAGTTATTCCAAGGTTGGAAGAGGTACCACAATGGCTACTAGTTTTAGTTCTTAGTCTGACGGTTGTAGGTTTGGTCTTTGCTCTTCTTCGTTGCTCTAAATATGCACTTCAAGTCGAGTTTCGCCACATAGATGAAACGGGCGTTCAATGGGTAAATGTCGCCAAGTCATACTCAAAGTCAGATTGTGAGTTATTTGAACAGCAAGTGTTGGCACTGAAGAAATTCGTATAACAAATTGTTCAAGAGTGATTCGGCACGCGTGGCATTTTTACCATGCGTTGGTTTTAGTGTTTAAGGTGGTATGCGGAGTCTTCGGTATTGCGTGCCTCACCCCTTAACAGAGCGTTAGACAAATAAAAGGAAAACATATGACACTTGGGTGGTTAATTCTTCTTTCATTTCTACACATTGCAGTTTGTCTTTTTAGCCCTTTTGTGTTTTTCATTGTCGTATTTCAACTGCGTGAATTTGAACTTTCTAAACATCACTCAGATATCTGTATGGCTTTAGGTGGAGCATATGTCATTTCGACAATTGTGAGTGTAATTATAGTTTTTAATTACTACCTTGCTGATAGTCAGGAACCATACTATTGGTGGTTTGCAACGCCTTGGGCACTATTGGGCGCTATTATTGTGTACATATTGAAAGTAGCGAAGGTAAAATTTGCCTAACAAACTGTTCAAGAGGGATTCGCAACGCGTGGCATTTTTGCTATGCGTTGACTTTAGTGTTTAAGGTGGTAGGCGTTCGCTTCGGTAATGCGTTGCTCACACCTTAACAGGGCGTTAGCAATCAGGGAGAAATTGGAGTTGAGTGGTTATCAATAGAATTTAGAAAGTCAACTGAACATGCTCAGCGAGACTTGGGATTCATTAATAAGTAACGGAATCACCAACGAAACAGAGTTAGTTCTAGAATTTAGTTACTTATGTCCAAATAAAGCATCAGCCATTCAACTAAACGATGCTCTCGAAAACTATGAGTCATTGATCAGAAGTGAGGGATTTATTAACCGTTCATGGTTTGTTGAAGGATATTCTCACCCGACAACGGTAACCAAAGACATCCTTGCTCAATGGTTAGACTTTATGGTTACAAAAGTTTGGGAGTTTTAATGTACCTTTGATGGTTTTGGGGCTTCGTTTAGTTAAATTGCTAACAAACTGTTTAAGAGTGATTCGCAACGCGTGGCATTTTAACTGTGCGTTGGTTTTAGTGTTTAAGGCGGTATGCGGCAGCTTTTGTATTGCGTTGCTCAACTCCAAAAGGTCATTAATACTCAAAGGTCAAATATGGATATTTACCCAGAAATCGAGTTATCTAAAGCGCAGCATAATGCAATTGAAGCTCTTAGAAACAAGTCGTTTCCTGAACACCAAGTTACTCGCTCTTACTATAAGCAACTCCCGCATATGAGAGTTCTGAATTACGAAGGTGATCAGTTAGTTGGTTACATGGGATTAGACTACAGAGCTGTTCGCGTTGGTGATGAAATTTATAAAGTATTAGGTGTGAGTGACTTTTGTGTCGAGAGCACAGTTCAAAGACAAGGTATTGGCACAAAAATGTTGTCTCAACTCAGCGAGTATGCGTCCACTAAAGATGTCGACTTCATCATTTTAGTCTCCGATTTGGAGCGTTTTTATGTGGCTAATGGTTATATGCGTCTTAACTCTCTAAGTTCTTGGTTGCGAGTTCACGAACATAAAAATTATGGTGTCGCTGTAGAGCAACTAGATGATTTATATGTTAAACCTATCAGCGGTAAAACTTGGGCTGTTGGTCATATAGATTGGTTAGGGTATATGTATTAGTCTGTAGTGGGCTAATAAATTGTTCAAAAAGAAATACTACACATGGCATTTCCAATTAGCGTTTCTTATACCTTACGAGCGCGTTTTCCCACAAGGAGTAATATGTGATTGTAGTAGCAAGGTTTTCTTTTCCTCATGAAGCTCATATTGCGAGAGCAAGCCTAGATAGTGTCGGAATAGAAAGTTACATCGCTGACGAGTACACGGTAAATACTCAGTGGCTTTATTCAAATGCAATAGGCGGCGTCCGTCTGATGGTGGACGAAAGTGATGCAGAAGATGCGAAACAAATACTTAGTAGCGATTTCTCAGAATCATTGGGAAATGAAGTTGACGTTGATGAAGAAAAAGACGTTTGCCCTAAATGTGGTAGTAAAGATCTATTTGCATTTACAAAAGGTAAACGCCCAGCTTTCTTAGTTTTTATTTTACTGGGTTTTCCACTGTTTTTTTACAAGCATGGTTATAAGTGTAAGCAGTGTGGGGAGTTTAGTGAAAAACTTTAAATCTTTAGATAACAAGGTATTAAAGAGATAATTTGTACTCGTAGTATTTTTACGATGAGTTATGTCGAGTGCCTATACAAGAAGTCAGAGTTACTGCTTGCTTACAAGCAAAGCATTATACGATAGTGAAGGAATAACATTGAATGAGTGAAATTAAAACAATAGAGCAGTTAAAAGAAATTTACGCAGAGCCAAGTGCGAGAGCTAAAAATAAAGCTCTGCCTGTGCTGGATGTTCATGCGATTACATTAATTAATAACTGCCATTTTGCAGTTCTAAGTACCGCTGATTCACAAGGGTATATCGATCTTTCTCCTAAAGGAGGGGAGCCTGGCTTCGTAAAAGTTTTAGATGAATCAACATTGTTGCTCCCTGATAGCTCGGGGAACAATCGTATCGATAGTCTAAAAAATATCATTAGTAACCCCAAGGTAGGGTTGTTATTGATGGTAAATGGTATTGATGAAGTGCTCCGTATTAAAGGAATCGCAAGTATTCACACCGACGCCAACTTGATATCTGCTTGCCCCGATGGAAGTAAAGATCCTAAGGTTGTTATCAAAATAGTCATAGAGAGTATGTATTTTCATTGTGCGAAAGCGGTGATGAGAGGGAAACTTTGGTCTGATGACTATAAAGTAAATCGCTCAATTCTCCCCTCATTAGCTCAAATCTTTAAAGATCAACAAAAGTTAGAAAGTAAAGCGCTTAATCAAGAAGAGATGTTGAAATATTACCAATCTAGCCTTTAGAACGAGCGTGGTAATATATTGAAAAGATAGAAAAATCAGGTTCGACCGTACTCTGCGGAAGTATGGATTAGGTTTAGTGGGGATGTTACTGTCTTAATAGCGTTAGTTCACAAATAAACAATTGTTAGTCCAAATTTTAAAATGAAAAATGCAGGAAAATTTACTCTAGAACATTACGTTTTGGCTAGTCCGGGAGTTAGGTGTGTTGGACAAATGATTGATCTTTTTGTCAGTTTTAGCATTTTTACTCTCGTTTTATGGGTCGGCTTAGAAATCGGTATTGAAAAAGAGCTTGTGCGCGCTACAGCAGTAACTGCGACTGTATCGTATTACCTTTTTTCTGATTGTTTACCAAATGGTCAAAGTGTGGGTAAAAAACTTTTGGGCATTGCAGTTATAAGTGCAAGAACGGGTAAAAAGTGCAATATTTTTCAGTCGCTCTTTCGAAATGTTATTACTCCATTCTTCGGTTTTATTGACTCAATTTTCATTCTTGGTAAAAAGAGGCAACGTCTCGGTGATAAGTTAGTGAGAACGGTGGTGGTAGTGCACTAAATTGATAGCGCTGAGGACTAGGGTTCAAGTCGGGCTTTGTTTTCGTGGTGGAACAGCCTCGCTTAGGAGGTAGCGTTACTCACATACTTAATGTAGCGTTGTAAGAAAATTGGTATTGGAGTCCAAGTTTTATGTCAGAAAAAGAGAAAATGTTAGCAGGTGAGCTTTATGACCCAAGTGATGAAGAGTTATTAAAGTTAAGGTTGAGCGCTAGGTTACTAACTGAAAAATTGAATGCCACGTCTGTTGAGCATAAACAAAAGCGAGTTCAAATAACTAAGCGCTTGTTCGGCACAACAGGTGACGATATTCATGTTGAATCTTCTTTCAATTGCGACTACGGATCCAACATTCACGTTGGAGATAATTTTTACGCTAATTTTGGTTGTGTGATTTTGGATGTTGCGGAAGTTAAGTTTGGTGATAACTGTTTACTTGGGCCTCAAGTTGGAATTTATACTGCGACTCATCCCTTAGATCCTATCGAGAGGAACAGTGGTTTAGAGCTAGCAAAGCCCATAAACATTGGTGACAATTGTTGGATAGGTGGCCATGCCGTAATCAACCCTGGCGTAACACTTGGGAACAACGTGGTGGTAGCCTCTGGCGCAGTCGTTACAAAGAGTTTTGGAGACAATGTCGTTGTTGGTGGCAACCCAGCCAGAGTACTGAAGGAAATCGTCACTAAGCGATAATAAAGTATATGGACTATTTTGAGCCTGAGTTTAGGACTTATGATCAACTCACTCCAAGCTTTGATGCGTTCAGCGGTTACTTGTTGACGCACTTGAATGTCTAAAATTTGCTTCAATATAGAATCGTGACACGTGGCGCTTTTACCGTGCGTTGAGCTTGTTTAAAAGTCTCATACGAAATCATTTGTATTACGTGTCTCACACTTTTATTGTATTTTCGTCACCAATAACAAACCAAAAGGCTGGCTCCAAAATGTTAGTAACAAAGATTGAAACGGAACGATTAATTCTAAGAGAGCTAGTTGAAGATGATGCAAGCGAATTGTTTGACATCTTCTCAGACCATGAGGTCATGAAATATTGGAATTCTGGCCCTTGGGTTTCAATTGAAGAAGCGCGGACATTTATAGCCAAGAGTACACAGGCCATGAATAGCAATACAGAAGTGACACTAGGCATCTTCCTAAAGAGCAATGGCCAACTTCTGGGTAAGATAATGCTGTTTAATCACGTGAAAGAGTCTAGGCGCGCAGAAATTGGCTTTGGCGTGAGTCGTCATTTCTGGGGTAAAGGCATGGTATTAGAGGCGGGAACTGCATTAATCGAACACGCATTCAAAACACTGAATCTACGTCGAATCGAGGCTGAGATAGATCCAGACAATACTTCTTCAGGTAAAGTCTTGGAACGGTTAGGTTTTATAAAGGAAGGTTTCCTAAGGCAGCGTTGGGAAGTGAATGGAGTAGTCTCAGATTCCGCAATTTACGGGTTGTTAGCTAAACCCCTAGACAGCGTTTAGTATCCGGCCTTAAACGCATCTAATAGGTCTAGCCTGCTCGTGCTCTATACACAGCCTTACATTTGACGGTGAGGTTTCTTGAATTGACTTGGTGGTCACTGAATGTACTATCAAGGATAGGACTTACTGCAAGGATAGCAGCATGAGCGAGAAATTATTTTGGGTTAATCCCTACCAAACAGAACTTAACTCAAGAGTGACCAATGTAGACGGAAATAAGGTTGAATTGGACCAGACTATCTTCTTTGCAGAGTCTGGAGGCCAAGAGAGTGATAAAGGAACGATTAATGGTATTCCGGTTTTGATTGCTCAAAAGTTAGGTGTTCGACTTATTTACACATTGGAATCCTCTCCAAATTTTACTCTTGGTGACATTGTAACTACGAGTATTGATTGGAAGCGTAGATACGCCTTAATGAAGCTACACTTTGCGGCTGAAGTGGTGCTCGAGATGTTTTATCAGCGTCGGGAAGGCATTGTTAAGATAGGCGCGCATATTTCTGAAAATAAGAGTCGCATAGATTTCGAGTGGTCTGAAAGTATTGGCCCGCTATTGAAAGAAATTGAAACTGATGTGCAAGATTTGATTAACTCTGATTCAGTTATTTTTAGTGACTTTTCCGATCAAGAGAGTGAAAGAAGGTATTGGAGAGTGGATGGGTTTGCGCAAGTGCCTTGCGGTGGCACTCACTTAAAGCGCACATCAGAAGTCGGCCAAATTCAATTAAAACGCAAGAACATCGGTAAAGGCAAAGAAAGGGTAGAGATAACCTTATGCTCGTAAGTCGATAGGGCATTAGAAATAGATTCCTAACACGTGGCATTTAATTCATGGTGAGATTCACATTTGCGATATGAAGGTTGAGATTGAGGGCGTGTTGGCTACTTCTGAACGAAAGGTTACAGGGGTGAGAGGATGATATGTCGAAAGTAACATTGAAAGGCTTTATTTTAGTTCCGGAAAAGGATTTAGAATTAGTAAAACATGAGTTAATAATTCACAAAAGGCTCACGTTAGAAGAGTCGGGCTGCCTTACTTTTCTTGTGACTCAAAGCTCGACTAATCCGTTTCGTTTTGATGTCTATGAGGAGTTCGTCGACAAAGCCTCTTTTAAACAACATCAGGAAAGAGTTCAAGCCTCACATTGGGGAAAAGTAACAGCCAATGTTAAACGGCAATACGAAATCTTTGAATGTGTGCATGACTAATCGAATCGGAGTGATTTAGAGCGTTTACGCTTTGTTTTTTAGATTGCTCTACGCTCTACTATGTTGCTTTATTCATCTATTAACCTGGCTTAGTGTTCTTGATACTTTGCCGTATTAAATCTAGAAATTTTAATGGAAGTGTTATGTTTAGAGTTGTGTATGAATGGCGTGTGCCAAGTGAAAAAATGGATGAGTTTCAAAATATATGGCGTTCGACGACAGATTCAATTCATGAGTCAGTAGATGGGGCGCTTGGTAGTTTTATGCTTCGTTCTTACGATGTACCGGAAAAGGTTTTAACTATTGCCAAGTGGCGAACACGTGAAGACTGGGAGCGGTTTTGGGGAACTAGTAACCCAGAAAAAATGAAGAAGATGAGTGAAATTGCAGAGCGTATTTCAGTTGAACCATTCGATGAAATTGAAGATAGAACTAAGTAGGGCAATAGAAACGTTAAAGTGATGCCTAATGAACAGTTTGACGGACAATATGAACGACAACCTTAATCAAGGAATAGGGTTATGCAGATTTTAATCGTTGGAGGTAGTAAAGGGCTAGGAAGGTTCTTGGCTACGAACTTACAGGGTACAGAAATTTATGCGATTTCTAGAGCAAAGCTAGTTGAGGGGGGAGTCGCCTCTGTTTGTATTGACGTTGATCCCGGTAAAAAACCAGATTATACGTGCTTCAAAGGTGTAGAGTTTGACATCATAGTTTATTTGGCGTCGATGTGGGGAGAGTCTTCAGAATTGACAACAAACGAACTGATTGAGTTTATGAATGTTGGTCCGATTGGGTATCTTAATTTAGTCAATGAGCTTAACGCTTTAGGTTCACTTAACGATAAATGCAATATTGTATCTATTGGCTCTACAGCAGAGCTTTCAGAAAGTAGTGAATACCCTGCATTCGCCCTCAGTAAAAGATTACTCAAAGATATTTCTAGCCAGCTGCAAAACGTTTATCGTGATTACCGCTTTACTCACTTTACAATAGGTGGGATCGGGCATGCTGAAGAGGAACGTATTGAGTATTCGAGTGTTTTGGAGATTATAAATATGCTAACCAAGCTTGATCCAAACACATACCTTTCAAATATGCATATAAAGTTCAAGCTAGGAATGTAGCTCTCAAGTTGTATTACGTACCTGCTTCTATGGTTTGGCATCATGTGCATTCTTTTTATTGAGCTATGGTTATAACTCCAATGAAAGGAGTTTACTTATGTCATACATTGATGGGTTTGTCGCTGCAGTGCCGACAGCGAATAAAGAAAAGTATATCGCACACGCAAAAATAGCAGCAGAAATGTTCAGGGAGTTTGGGGCCTTAAAGGTTGTTGAGACGTGGGGGAGTGAAGTACCAGATGGTGAGATCACATCATTTCCCATGGCAGTTAACGCTGAAAGCAACGAAACCGTTGTGTTTTCGTGGGTAGTCTGGCCTTCAAAAGAAGTTCGAGACTCAGGGTGGCAGCGGATCATGGGTGATCCTCGAATGAGTCCAGACAATAACCCAATGCCCTTTGATGGAAAGCGTCTCATTTATGGCGGATTTGATGTTATTTTGGAGCAGTAAAATACCAAATAATCTCAACTCGATTCGTGACACTTGGTGTTTTAATCAGTATTACGCTTCTGATGTACGTTCAATAGACTATTCTGCGATAAGTTTTGATAAAACTCCATTTGGAGGCTTAGAGTAAAAATGGAAGAGATAAATTATTCACTGATTGTCGTATCAGCTATCGCTGCCATCGCTAGCCCCGGACCTGCAACTCTTGCGATAGCAGGCACGTCAATGAACCACGGTCGGCGCTTTGGTGGGTATTTGGCTGCAGGTGTTTTAACGGGGTCTTTATTTTGGTCAACCTCAGCCGCTTTTGGTCTCGCAACCATACTCTATAGCAATGTTTGGCTTTTTGAAATTCTTAGATATTGTGGGGCATTTTATCTTTTATATTTGGCTTTAAAGTCCGTACATTCTGCCTGCAACATCGAGCAACTAAAGTTACCCAAAACATACGTAACGACAGAGAAGGGTAACTACTTAACCGGAGTGTTAATTCACTTAACTAACCCAAAGGCTATTCTGTTTTTTGGTGCGCTTTATTCGATAGGGGTTCCTCCTACGGCCAGTCCGTTGGAATTGTTGTCGGTCATTTTTGTTGTAGGGCTGGTTAGTGCTTTGGTTTTCTTTGGCTATGCTTTTCTTTTCGCGTATAAAAAGGTCAGGCAAACCTATCTCAGATCCAAAGCAGTTTTTGAAGGCGTGTTCGCGTTATTTTTTGGTGTGGCAAGTATTAAGTTGCTGCTTAGTGAGGCAGGAAAATGAAGCACAAAAGGCTTGAAGAAATAAGAATAGATAATCTATCTGATTTGACGGTCTATTAAGTATACTAAGTAGCCGATTTGTTAACTTCCATAAGAGCTGCTGGCTAGAAAAAGCTTACAACCAAATGATGCTAAATATTATCATTCAAAGGGCTAACAAAGGCCCATAATTTAATTCGTATCAATGTTCATGATTGTGCTCTTCGCGCAGTGCTGTAGTATTAGTAACGTGTTGTTAATACTAAATATAACCAATTGAAACATGGACGTTGCATTATTTGTAGTTCGATGAAATGTTATCCCGCAAGACGTTAATTTGGAGAAAAGAATGGATTCAAACTCACTATTATTATTTGTTGTCGCTTGTCTTGCTATCAACATGATTCCTGGACCTGATGTAATTTATATTGTTTCCAATACAATGAAAGGTGAATTATCTGCTGGGCTGAAAGCGGCTCTGGGGCTTGGTGTTGGTTACTTTTTTCATACACTAGCGGCATGTTTAGGTTTGTCAGCAATTATTCTGAGTTCATCTTTGGCTTTTAGCGTTGTTAAATGGTTAGGGGCCGCTTACCTAGTTTATTTAGGTGTTCAGTCATTACTGTCCATGTGGCGTGGAGAAAGTAAAATCGTTGAAAACAAAAATGTTGATAATAATAAAAATGTGTTTGTTCAGGGGGTTATCGTCAGCGTCTTGAATCCAAAAGTAGCGCTATTCTTTCTCTCGTTTCTGCCTCAATTTATTGATACGTCTGCAAGCTCAACATCAATGCAATTATTAGTACTTGGCTTGCTGTTCAGCGTACTTGCGACGACATGTAACGTTTTGTACGCCTCTGTGGGTAATTGGGTATTTAGTCGTCCACACTCTCAGCGTTATTCAAGAACTCTTGAAGGTGTTTCAGGTATTCTACTTATCAGTCTAGCGAGTAAAGTGGCATTTAGTGATCGTTAGATACAGGGCATTTTATTCTCGTGATTATTATATGGCTAATGTTTGCTCAATCTATACGTTAAATGAGTGCTATTGCATAGGTTGAATCACAAATTTCAAAAATACCAATAAGTGAACGTATTTATTTATAGTATGGTTGGCGCGATTTTATCGTAGCTAGGTTAATAACATGAAAAATAAAGTAATTCTGTGTTCCGCATTCCTTTTGGGTTTGTCAGGTTGTGCTTCTGTTCCTACTGTTGATTCGACAGTATCAAATCAAATGAAATCATTTGAAGCACCTCAAAAGGGGAACGCAGGGATTTACATTTACCGAGAAGATGCTTTTGTCGGAGCAGCGCTTAAAAAGTATGTTTACGTCGATGGGGAATGTATTGGTGAAACCGCTCCTGGTGTATTCTTCTACCATGAGGTCGAAGGCAATAAAGAACATCAAGTAAGTACAGAGTCTGAGTTTTCTGAAAATCACTTAACTATCTTAACGGAAGAGGGCCGTAATTATTTCGTTAATCAATACATTAAAATGGGTGTATTTGTTGGTGGTGCGGGCGTAGAACTCGTGGACGAAAGCAAAGGTAAAGCCGAAGTACTAAAAGTCGACATGGCAGAAAAAGGAAACTGTTCTTCGATCTAGTTTTACAAACAGACCGCTTTTTAGATTAAAAAACACATTATCAATGTAACCCAACGCTTGATGAGATCCATTCAGCGTTGGGTTTTGTATTTTTGGCAAACAGTATACCTATTTCAGACCGCATGATTTGCCACCTCCTAGCTTGAGCCCACTTATTGTTCAAAGAATCTACTTGTGAAACGTGAATTTTCGAGAGGATTTCGTAGGGAGCAATCCTACAAACGCGATTAACAGATATGCCATTCCATCATTAACCTTGTCGAGTGTATTGCTAAACTAGGTAGCGGTGTGTCTCCTCTCATTAAACAAATAATAGGTATATCAGTTTTAGCTTCTATGCCTTTACATCATGCACTCGGAGCGCAATTTAAAATCAAAGGGCTAACACCAATATTAGAGAAAAATCTTGAAAGTCACCTTACACCACTAACGAAACTCTCTGTTTCAAACATTACCTCAAATCGACTAACGCAGATGGTTAATAATGCGTTAAACCCTTATGGCTACTATCATTCCGAGCTCAATGTTCAGAGATCAGAGAATGATCTCATCACGCTTGAGGTTGACGCTGGGGAGGTGATGTTGGTCAAAAAATCTAATATTGCTGTGTCGGGAGAGGCCAGTAATGATCAGGATTTCATCGAACTAATTAATCAAGCTCAACTTAAACAAGGGCAGCCGTTGCTTCATTCTGAGTACGATACGCTAAAGCGAAACTTGATTTCATTGGCTCAGCAAAAAGGTTACTTGGATGGACGTTTTATCGAATCGTCTTTGGAAGTCATTCCAAGTGTGAATCAAGCCCATGTGAATCTGCATTTCTCTAGTGGTTCTCGTTACCAATTTGGAGAGCTGTCTGTCCTTACGTCGGGTATCGAAACGGCACGAATAGAAGCGATGAGAACATTTGAAAGGGGCGACGATTTTGACACTTTGAAATTGAGTCAATATCAGGCCGACCTCTCCAATACTGATTGGTTTCGCAGTGTGATTGTGAAAGCGGATTTCGAGGAGACATCCGATGGCTATAAGGTGCCGATAGAAGTGCTCGCAGAGCCGAATTCACGCAATATTGTGCAAGTCGGTGGAGGATATTCGACAGACTTGGGATTACGCGCTTCGCTGAACTGGACCAAGCCTTGGTATAACGCACGTGGACACAGTTTTGAGGCACAAGCGTACGCTTCCAAACCGGAACAATCGCTATTACTAGGTTATAAAATTCCCACCCAAAATGTTCTAACGGATTACTACGGGATTCAGTTTGAATCTAAGCATGTCGACTATCGAGACACATCGAGTTTTTCTAATGATTTATCGTTTGAAAAACACTGGCAGTTAGACAGTGATTGGCAAAGCACCATGCACGTTCGTTATTTGCAAGAAAGTTATCAACAAGCGTCGGAGAATAACGAATCACAGTTGTTATTACCGGGGGTGACATTTTCACTGCTTGATCGCAAGAACGATCAATTAGAAGTAAAGCACCGTCACGTTTACTCATTGGAATATTCGGATCCCAATTTTTTCTCCGATTCTCGTTTGCTGCGTATTGAGGGCAATAGTGTTCTGTCTTGGGACATTAGTGAAAAACACAAGTTTCACTTTCGTTCTAATGTTGGCATTAATGTCGCTGACACTTTGAGCGATATTCCATCATCATTACGTTTCTTTGCGGGAGGTGATGGCAATCTTCGGGGTTATGGTTATGAATCCATCTCTCCGAGAGACGAAAATGGCGATTTAACCGGTGCTCGTTACATGTTTACTGCTGGGTTGGAATATCAATATCAGGTCTACCGCCAACTGTGGCTTGGGGCATTTTATGATGTTGGTGATGCCTTCAACGATAGGGTGGATTGGAAAAGCGGTACAGGGTTGAGTTTGATATGGAATTCAAAATACGCGCCCGTCAAAGTGGACTTTGCTTATGGTTTAGATGCTCCTCAAGGAGACCAATTCCGCGTTCACTTTTCGCTAGGCACGCAGTTTTAGCGGGCATTAAAAAGGCTCTCATCCTTGCAGATAGAGAGCCTTTTTAAGCCTTGATTGTTTAGAGTTCGAACTCACCATTCAGTTTCTTGAATATCCAGTTAGGTGCCTTATGCCATCCACCATAGTTTGGATTCTTAGTATGGATCTCATTCATTGATTGCCACTGAGTTTGGCCTTGTCCATCTCGAGATACTCGCCAAAACAGTTCATCTTGTTGTCGAGTTAAGTAGTGCATGACATGTTCTGCAAAGGCTTCGCTTTGGACCAACACACCAAATTCCACATTGAGGAAATCCGATCTTGGGTCGAAGTTTGATGAGCCGATATAAGTCAGCCGATCATCGAGTATCACCGTCTTGTTGTGATAATAAGTATCCGCGTGGAAGTAATGGTCGTCATTTTTCGCTTGGTTTTTGTACTCAAGTATATAAACGCCCTTATCCAACAGGGTTTGGCGGTGCTTCTCGTAATAAGCCGGAATAAAGCCAGAATCATTAGATGCAGACGAGTTCGTCATTAACGTGATGTCCGCTTTTTGCTCCATCAAGGTATCAATAAAGGCAAATTCACCATCATTTGGTACCACGTAAGGCGTTGATATCACGGCTTTAGACGCAGTGGCTATTTGTTGCCAAACTTGGTGTTCTGCACGTTTTCTAAAGTAGGGTTTGTTGTTTTCTAACTTGTTTAATGAGTCGAAAACGGGGGTGACTTGCGCAGTGATGAAGTCGGGACTGGTCAGGTGTTTAACCTGTTTTTCAACTTCCGCCAGAATGATGCTTTTGTCTTTCTCACCTTTATTAAGCGCTTTAGTAAACGCGGAATAGTTTGGGGTAACGTTAACGATGTTTTCTATTGGGGTAACATGCTCGCTGTCCCAAAGCTGTTGGTAGTTCTGGTCGAACGCTCGAATAATGCTGCCTTTGAACAAGACGTCCATATCAAAGAAGTTGGCTTTACGGCTGTAACCAAAATAGTCGTCGCCAATGTTACGTCCACCTAGAATCATCCATTGATGGTCGACGTTGAAGTACTTCTCGTGTAGACGATTGTCCAAACGTTGTTGATGAGTAGAGAAGTTGACGGCGCGACCAATCCAACCTGACTTACGTGAATCAAACGGATTGAATAAACGGATTTGAATGTTGTCGTGAGCGCTGAGATCAGCAAGCCATTTCTCGTTAAAAACCAATAGATCATCGAGAGTGAGTCGAATTTGCACGCCTCGATCTGCTGCTTGCTTGAGTTCATTGAGTAGCATCAAACCAAGCGTGTCACTCTCCCAAGAAAAGTAAGTCATATCGATGCTTTTCTGAGCGTTTCTAACCAGTTCTACGCGACGAGCAAAGGCTTCTGGAGCGGTAGGAATTAAGTAAACTTCGGCTTGATGTTGAGTAGTTTGCCAATTGGCTTCAAAATCCGGTTCAACTTGAGGGTAGGGTTGGGCACAGCCAACCAACAGCGCGCCGAAGATAAAGATTAGCAGAGCACGAAGGGCGTTAGGAAACATGAGTAAACCTTCCCAATTATGTTCAAGGAATAAGGATGAAAAAAGCCAGCGAACTGGCTTTTAGGTATTCGGTAACGAGTTTTTAGTGACTGAAGATGACGTTACATGTGGCTAAGAATCAGCCCGAGTTCCTCGAGACCGTTGAGGCGACCTTGGCGCAGTTTTGGATCGATGCCTGAGTGATGAGCATTGTCCCAGTCTTGCGTGGATTGAATGCCGCCATCGTTATCGATCAGCAATACTCGGTCAGTCGCACTGCTGTATTGGAAGTCCTCAAATAAACGTTCGCTAAACCACATACGAGAGAGTTCGTTCATCATTGCTTTGTCTTTGCTACCTGGACGAACACTTGAACCATCGAGTTTTAATGCTTTATTAAACACAAATGGTAATTCCGATGCATTGCAAGCGCCCACAATACAACTGATGCTTTTGAGTAAATCGCCAACGTCGAGATCGCCATTTTCACCTTTGGTGTTGTAAGTCCATACGTTGAATCCAGGTTTGTAGTCAAAGTAGTAGAAGCTTGGCGTTGCTCCTGTTGCTTCTTCAGTTGAAACTTTATGACGGTTTGGACCCGTGAAGAGCAAATCATGCAACGTGGTTTTGAATTGCTGCATGTTTTTGGCCGCGCCATTCAGTTCGCTTTCATGGTTAGGGAAGAAGTCAGCCAGAGCAAGTAACTCCGTGGTTGAATCGGAGTTCCCCAAACCGAAGAACAACTTAGTCATCGCCTCATAAGCGGTGCTAGGCAGCAGTTCCAATAAGTCAGAAAGATCGAGTTCAATTGAAGCTGAATCGCTGAGTAATGAACGATATTCGGTGCGTAAACGGTTTAAGTTCGTTTCCGATTCTAGCCACTCAACCATGTATTCGACGATTAAGGTTTCGTCACCACTTTCAATGATTTCTGGTGCTTCTTGGCTCAAGATTTCAATGATAGTTGGGATCAAAAATGTCAGGCTCGGCAGCATGCCCAGAGTATTGATTTCTGCGCTGTTAGAGCCAATTACCGTTGGTACGATCCATTCACTCTCAATGGCTTGCTCAGTAAAGTGATAGCCTGGTACTTCTTTCACTAGAAACGCTGGTGGGCGATGCTCGATGTAAGGCGCAAATGGCATCAATGTAGCTAATGGGCTGTTGTCGCGTGTTGGGCTTATAACCGGAATATTCACGGCGGTCAGTACCCAGTTCTTAAGACGTTGAATAGGATCAAGCATCTCGCTTTGTACCTTCATGATCTCTTCAAGTGGTAGTAACGCAAGATCTTCAACGCTTTGCTCTGGTCTTTGGCTCTTGGCAACATCGTAACTTTTATATTCAAAGCCGTAAGGGTTGCTTTGCATGATGGCACGTTGAAAGTGCTCACCTGCGATTGCAGCATCGCCTTTTGATTGCTGTAAAATTCCCACCGACATGGCACCCGCACCTTGACCCATGAGTGTCACGTTTTGCGGATTGCCGCCGAATGCCTCTATGTTTTGTTGAACCCATTCAAGCGCGTGTTTTTGATCGCCTAGACCAAAGTTACCGCCTTCAGGGTTGTCCAAACCATCGATCCAAACACTGCCTAGCAAGCCCAAACGATAGTTAAAAGTAACTGCAATAAACGGGTTACCATCGGCAGCACCTTGTGCAACCACCATATCACCATGAATCAGCGGTTCTGAGCCCGCGCCGTATTCAAAGTCTCCACCGTGAATAAAGACATAAACTGGCAAATCTGCGTACGCTTCTGTCCCGGCAGGTCGCCAAATGTTTAGGTTCAAACAATTTTCTGATTGCGTTTGTGTCGTGGTTTTTAATTGCGGACACGCATCACCGAACTGAGTCGCATCAATATCGCCTTCAAGTGGGACCGCAATGCTGTGCTGAAAGCGGTCTGCTTGCGCAAACTGGATACCTTTGAACGCCTCTACCGCTGCCAGTTTTTCATCCGCATCAAGAGGCGTGATGACAAGGGACTCTTTGGTCGCTTGAATGGTCGCATCACCAATTTCCAAAGCGATTTGCTCTGGCGGTAACGGTTGTAGTGGCTTCGGGCCGTTAGGAACGCTAGGTTTACCAGAGTCATCACTGCAAGCTGCTAAGGCAAGAGTGATGGTAATGGCTAAAGTTGAGCGATTGAGTAAAGTCATTGTTATGTCCAAAAGTCATTTGGTGCGTACACCGAAAATGTTAAACGGCATCTAACAAGCGACGTCCTGACGCTTTGGCATTAATCCGTGAATGGTTGGATGGCTTGTTGAATTGATGGCTCAAATGGTAGGACATCGGCGACAGTTTCAGTAATCGCCTTTGTAGGATGCAGTCCTACCATCGTCTAGGGGCGGGCTCTTTATGAGAGCTAGAAACGGTAACCAAGATTTAAGGTTACTGACTCTCGAGTTTCCCCTTTGTTATAGAGAAAGGTCAGGTTGTAGTTTTTGCCGATTTGCTTATTGAAACCAGTCAAAAACGCCCATTGATTAAGATCTACACCAATGTCGTAATCGAATTCGATATCACCACTTTTTACATGCCCGTCCATTCGAGCGTCCAGTCCTTGATATTCTGCTCCGACAAAGAACTGCGTGCGATAATCGACAAGTTGATAACCCAACATCGGCTGTACAGTAACAATACCATCGCCCCAATCATCTAAGCCCTTTAAGCGAGTTTGCGAATAGGTACCAGTGACAGAAGCAAAGAATTCTTTATAGCCAACCGAAAGGGTTGTACCTATACCACGAAGGTCATATTCCAAATGCAGCGGCACGTCTAGGCGTCCGCGACTACAAAGTGCAGATAAACCATCGCAAAACTTATCACCTAATCCTGGCAGTTTATCGTTCAGCTTATCTTTTATGTACTGGCCACCTTCACCCGTGTAGGCGGCATCAACATTGGCATCGACATTAACTTTTCCGATGTAACCAAATACATTCCAAAATGGCAGGATGTTTACATCGCCACGAAGCGTCATGCTCTCAGCACTCACGATGCCGACACTGTCTTCTGGATCAAACAATTCATTAAGGCCGATGCCTTCAATCGTGAAATCATTAAATGGAATATTCATATCTTGATTTCGATACGCTAGCGATACACCAAACGGCAGAGGCAAATCGATACCTTGACGACGAATCATATCACCCATTAAAGGAAAAACGCGGTCTAGCTTAACACTGGCTTCTTGCATGCGTGGATCAGAGACCTCATTCAAGCGTTTTTCGTCTAGTACTTGCACGCCAAGCTTATCTTCATAAATCGCTACCGGTTTTACGCTGCTCATCATTTCGAGGGGTTTATTTTTCTTTGAACCAACTATCTTGGTGTTTTTACTGGCAATCGCAATTTTGCCTGATGTTAACTTCTGGAAGAGGATCTCTTGATCGTAAGAATCCACTTGGTAGTTGTGATGTGTGAACGGTTTATCGTTGGTAATGACCATACGTTTCGGTTCACCATTAACCAACTCAATATCAACGCTTAAAAAGCGAAAGTAGGCGATATCTTGAGGAAGACCGTATTTTGAGTAATTAAAACTGATGATCACATTACCATTCTGATCCTCTTTGGCTCTTACTGATGACGGATCAAAACTCTCCGCGTAGTTTCGAAGGCGGTATTCTGTTCGTGTGAAAGCTTCGATCTCATCAAGTACTTTTTCATTTTCATCGAGTTGTTCAGGGTTGTACTTGATACGCAGATCAATGTTGCCTTTGTTATCGGTGTTCTTGACCAAGTAGACGGACGAATCGCGAACGCTATCACCGATTTTAACACTTCGGTGGGCATGCTCGACCAAATGCTCGCCTTGAACTAGAGAGCTGATGGCCAGTTTTGGTAAATCATGACTGATACCGTATTTGTCGAACAGTGCTCGGCCTTGCTCGATTACTTCGTTGTAGGTCGTCGTCTCTTCAGCGGCGAAGCCAAAAGTGGGGGTAGTAAGCATTAGTGCGCTCGCGAGCACAGTAAGAGAAGACGTCTTGCCGGCGCGTAATTCAAAAAAACTCATGACAGTTTCCACTCTGAATAGTCTCAAACCTTCGAGACTCAGACAGTTAATGTGTCACTGAACTTCTTGTTCAGTTAAATAGATGTGTTTGCTGTGATTGACGTTGTGAATGCAGAGTTTTCGATTGCATTTCGTGAATCAATGAGAGGATTTTATGAGGTGAAGAGAAATACCGTTAATCGCTTTTGATGGATACTATCCTCGCTTTATGGGTTACGGAGGAATAATGGCTAGCTCACAAACAAACAGCCCCGCAGAGCAGAAGCAATGCAGGGCTTTAGTTTCAAGAACGGAGGTGACGCTTAGACCGTAACGCGAACACGAAACAGATCAGTAAACAACTTGGCAATCATCAAAATAATCATAATGTTTACCAGCATCAGCAAGGGCGTTTCAATTCGATACGCTGGGGTTAAATTGAGCGCTCCTGATGTCAAGACAACCAATAAGTTAATACCTAGAATTCTGTGTACCATCAGTTTTGGTGTGGAAAATACCTTCCAAATCACGATGATGTTGATGAAGTAGAATAGCCCAAGCTGCCAAAGCTCGGTCATCATTGGCATTAGGAAAATGTATTGCAATAGAATCACCGTGCCAGTGCCTATCACACCAAAAAATGCATCTTTAATAATGCTTGGTGGCATAGTAGGAACGATTGAAGAGAACACGCCTGCTAGCATCGGAAAAATGAAACCTCCGGGCACAGGAAGATAAATCCAGATCAACAGCGACGTCACGAACATGGAGACACCTTGCAGTACCTTTCTGCCGTCTTCATTCAAATGCTGGATGAAGGTCCGATGCTCGTGATGCCAAACCGTGTTTTTCTCTCTTTGCATAACATAAGCAACGTGACCAATGAGCGACGTACTTGGATTTTTAATATCAAAGCTTTGAAGTTGCTGCGTTAGCGTTGGCCAATCGATCTCACGACTTTGCGATTTATCTGCTTGTTCTAGCAATCGGTCTTGGATTTGTGCCATCTCATTTAAACGCGCACGCCATAGCTGACGATGTTCTTTCAAGTGGTAGCTGCCAGTAAGTGGTAAGCCGACCAGTTGGAATAACTTTTCTATGTTGGCGGTGTTGGTCTCAAGAGCTTCAATATCTATATCATTGGGCGATTTCATAGCGTTAAGCATCGCCTCTCTGCTGGCCTCAAAACGTTGAATGAAGTTTTGTTCTGTACTGACTGGCCAGACTAATCGGTACACAACAGAAAACGTGATCACACCAAGAATCGTCTCTTGTATGCGAAGAACAGCGAAGTGGAACGTTGCTTGACTATCAAATCCTCCCATACATGCGATGATGGAGCACACAGCAAAACCGATAGAGAACACATAACCATACTTTTCGTCGCTCGACATAAAAATGCACGCACCTAAAAACAAGGTGAAGAAGGTGAGAAACAAAAAGCGATCTTGAGAAAACGTCGTGATGAGGAAAAAGGCATAACCGATGCCAAGGAGGGTTCCTAATAAGCGATTATGACCTTTGTTTATCGAGTGAGCGAAGCTTTCATTTAATGCCATTACCGCGACTGCGATCGCTGCCCAATACGGTTTCTCCCATTGAAACCATAAGGCAAGGCAGATCGCGATAACGATAGACAGCGCAGCTTTGATTGCTTCTTTGGTTGAGGCATTAAACATACATTCCACCGCATTATTGTTTGATGATTTTGATAGAGGCCGTCATACCAACACGTAGTTGAAAATCTTTCGGTAAGTGATCTAATTTAACTTTAATTGGAATGCGTTGAGCTAAGCGTATCCACTGAAAGTTAGGGTTCACATTGGGCAAAAGATCGTTACCAGTACTACCATCTTGTTTCGCAATGCCGTAGCCAATGCTTTTGATTTTTCCTTCCAACACAGCTTCATTGTGCATCATTAAGGTCACGTAAGCTTTATCTTGTGGATCAACGCCAACTAAATCCGTTTCTTTGAAATATCCTTCGATCCAAAAGCTGTCTTCATCAATTAAAGCCACGACTGGGGAGTTAGCGACGACTTGAGAGCCGACGCGTAAGTTCAAATTAGTGATATAACCATTCGTTGGCGCATAAACTTTTGTGTAATCAAGGTTTAGCTTGGCTTCTTCAACATTGGCTTTCGCGAGTTCTACGTTGGCAACGGCTGTCTCCACTGCATTGTCTAGGTTATTCAATGTCAGTACAGGTACGGCGCCAGGTGTGCGCTTTTCTAACTTAAGTGCTCGCTGCTCTTCATTTTTGGCCTTTGCTAGTAATGCAATGGCTTGCTTTTGAGCTGCTAGCGCTTTGTGGTACGCCGCTTTATAGATGCTTGGGTCAATCTCAAACAGCAAATCGCCTTGTTTCACTTGCGAATTGTCTTCAACGTAGACTTGGATGATTTGTCCTGTTACGCGGGGGGTTATAGAAACGATGTGCGCGCTAACTTGGCCATCCCTAGTCCAAGGGTTGTCAGAGTATGATTGGTAGTAACTGAAAATCACGGTGCCAGCGGAACACAGTAATAGCAGTGTGATGAGATAACGTTTTATCACGGAATTTGCCTCAAAATATGGTAATGAATCGACCAATAACGCCAGTAAAAATCACAATTAGGCTTAGCTCAGCGAGCGCAGGAAATGCAACGTATTTGTGGAGTCCCAGTTTTGTTGCAACGGTTCCAACCAAAATGGTGAGCATGTAAGCCAATGCAATAACCAGCAACAAGGGAGGGAAGTAAACTTCGCCCCACACAAGTTCATGTGGCATTGAGTTCATGGTGTTTTTCTCTATTAACTTGATGAATGTAAAGATAAGGCAAGTGATGGCATCAGTGATAATCGCTTTTGTAGGATCTAATCCATCAAGAGAAAGGTGTCATGCGCTATATAGAGGGAATAGCGCAACAAAGTAGCTTTTTGGACAGTGAAAATAAAAATAAATTTATTTTCCAATTTATTTGATGTTCATTTCAGACCACTAAGTTATTAAATTTTCGACAATTATTGTTCAATGTTTGCGTTTGAATATGCGAAGTGATGGTTTCATCCTTCAAATGGGATTACGAGTTGTGAGGTTTTGTTTCTAATATTCGCTTCGAAGCAAACGAGATGCTTTTTAAATTAAATAATCCAACAAATATGAGTGACAGATTATTCGTTAGATTATTTGAGTTTTATATTTATTAGTAAGAGTAAAATTGTCATGGAAATTATTTCTAACCTTTTTGACATGGCACCATTTGTTGCTCTCTTTATTACGCTCTCTCTCGGTTATATGGTAGGTAAAATTACCATTGGTCGATTTGTTCTTGGCGGTGTTGCGGGAACATTATTAATGGGTGTAATTATTGGGCAATTTGGTGTTCATATTGATCCCGGCGTAAAAAGCATTTTCTTTGCGCTCTTTATTTACGCAGTAGGGTATCAAGGTGGTGCGCAGTTCTTTAAAGCATTGAACTTTAGAACCATCAACATTCTACTTTCTGCTGTAGTGATGACGGTTTCTGGCCTGCTTTGTGTACTAGCAGCAGCTTGGATGTTTGATCTAGACAGAGGTACGGCAGCAGGCCTTGCAGCTGGTGGTTTGACTCAATCGGCAATCATCGGTACAGCGGGTGATGCGATCGCACGTCTTGGTGGTGTGACAGAAGAAGCGAAGCACCTAATGCAGACCAACGTCGCAGTAGGCTACGCGGTTACGTACATCTTTGGTTCGCTTGGTCCAATTCTGATGGTGACATGGGTATTCCCAACACTGATGAAGTGGGATATCCGAGCAGAAGCGATTGCGCTAGAAGAGAAAAATTCAAATGGTAAGCGTGATTTAGCGCCGGGTGAGTTCAACGCTATCACAGCGCTGGTTACACGAGCATTTAAAGTGAGCAAAGATGGTGGGCTAGCAGGCAAAACCTTAGCTCAGTTAAACCAACACGCTCTGGCTGCTTGTATTGAATTGATTCAACGCGATGGCAAAGTGCTAGACGTGGACAAATTCACAGCACTGAAAGAAGGGGATGTCATTGTTGTAACAGGTCGCCGTAATGCAGTACATCAGCTGCAAGATGGTTTGGCTGACAACGAGATTGCACTTCCAGAAGGCTATGAAGTTATTGAAGAAAACCGTCAACTGATCGCAGACAACCGCAAACTGATTGGTAAGTCGCTGCAAGAGATTAAAGAGGCTTCGAACCAAGGCTCTATGCGCGGTATTTATGTGACAGACTATATTCGTGAAGGCAACTCAATTGAAATGACGCCGGATCTTGTGGTGAAGAAAAACGACGTCATCCAGCTTACAGGTACCGCAAAAGATATCAATCGCGTTGAGAAAAACATTGGTCAGCGAATGGGCTCAGCAAACGTGACTGACTTAATCGTGCTTGGTATGGGCATGGTGGTGGGCCTATTAATTGGTCTAATCAGTTTTAAGATTGCTGGTATTCCCGTCACTATCGGTTCTGGTGCAGGTTGTTTGATCTCAGGTTTGATTGTGGGTTGGTTGCGTAGCCACAATCCGCATGTTGCTCAGTTTCCTGTGGGTGCCGCGAACTTTATTCGAGATTTCGGTTTGGCAGCATTTGTAGGCATTGTTGGCCTTGAGGCTGGCCCTCAAGCGGTCGACACCATCAAAGAACACGGTATGTCTCTGTTGTTCCTTGGCATGGGTGTAACGATTATCCCTCAGATTATTTCGTTCTTCTTCTCATATTTTGTATTGAAGATTAAGAACCCGGTTGAAGCACTTGGCTGTGTGACAGGTGGACGAAGTGCGAACCCAGCATTCGCGGCTTTAATGGAAAAAACAGGTAACGCAACGCCAGTATTCTCATTCACTGTGACTTATGCAGTCGCCAATGTACTGCTTACCCTATGGGGTCCAATTATTGTCGGCATTATTACTTTAAACGCAGGCATGTAATTTAAATAAATTCGAACACGCTTATCGCCTAATTAAATAGGCGGTAGGGGAAGTATTATCCAAATTTTACTAAATAATAGATTCAGGTAAATATTATGACTACGCAAAACACAACAATTGATTTTTCAAAATTTGCAGATTTAAGCCCATTTGAATTAAAAGATAAACTAATTGAAGTGGCACAAACTGTTCCTGACCGCGCGTTATTAGATGCAGGTCGTGGTAATCCTAATTTTCTTGCGACACTACCACGTAAAGCGTTCATTCGTTTGGGTGAGTTCGCAATATTGGAAGCCGAGCGCACTTATTCATACCTAGATGGTGGTTTCGGTGGCATTCCAGATGGTGTGGGCATTGTTGAACGCTTCGATACGTTTGCAAGCAAGAATAAACAAGACCAAGGCGTACAGTTCTTGGAAAAGTCGCTGAGCTACGCAAAAGACCGTTTGGGTCTAGAGAAACAAGCATTCTTGAATGAACTGGTTAACGCATACCTTGCATGTAACTACCCAGTGCCACCACGTATGTTGACGAACATCGAAACCGTTGTGAAGCAATACATTGCAGAAGAGATGTATGGCCCAATGCCAATGACAACAGACTTCGATCTGTTTGCAACGGAAGGCGGCACGGCGTCTATGACGTACACCTTCCAAACTATGTTCAACAACGGTCTATTGAAGAAAGGTGACAAGGTTGCGCTAATCACTCCAATCTTTACGCCTTACCTAGAGATTCCAGAACTGAGTGAATACGAACTGGAAATCGTTGAACTACGTCTGGATGAGACAACATGGCAACTGCCGATGTCTGAAATCGAAAAGCTTGCAGATACAGGCATCAAACTGCTTTGTGTTGTTAACCCGGCAAACCCAGCGTCTGTGAAGTTCTCGGATGAGACTCTGGATAACCTATCAAATTTTGTGAACAACGAACGTAGCGACCTGTTCATTGTGACTGACGATGTATACGGCACATTTGCGGACGACTTTGTCTCACTGTTTGCAAAACTGCCATACAACACGCTTTGTGTGTATTCGTTCTCTAAGTACTTCGGTGCAACAGGCTGGCGTTTAGGCTCGATTGCGATTCAACACAACAACGTGTTTGACGATGCAATGCGTAGCCTTCCTGAAGTGCGTCAACTTGAGTTGGACGATCGTTACAAAACGCTGACTCCGGAACCTCGTGAGATCAAGTTTATTGACCGTATCGTTGCCGACAGCCGTAGCGTAGCGCTTAACCACACAGCAGGTTTGTCGCTTCCTCAACAAGTTCAAATGGCGCTGTTCTCATTGAATTGTCTGATGGACTCAGAGAAAAACTACAAAGAAGCATGTAAACGCATCATTCGCGAGCGTTACAAAACTCTGTACAAAAACATGGGTGTAGAAATTGAAGAAAACAAAGATCGTGTGGACTACTACACACTGCTTGAGCTCGACACTTTGGGCGGCAAATTGTACGGACCAGCCTTCGTTGAATGGTTCAAAGCGAGCGAGAAGGGCAAAGACTTCCTGTTCCGTCTTGCACATGAAACCGGCGTTATCCTACTTCCAGGCCAAGGCTTCGATGTAGTACACGCATCAGTTCGAGTTTCGTTAGCAAACCTTACTCATCACGAATACGAGCTTATCGGTCGTGCAACGCGCAAAGTGTTGGATGAGTACTTCGCTGAGTTCCAAGGCTAATGAATCCAACCTGATTAAGAATAAGCCTCGGCGTTGTCGAGGCTATTCCGACCAAATAAGCACAGTGCGCGATATTGTGTTTATTTAGTCGCCAAGCTAACAAACTTCTCAATTAAGAGTGACTTATGAAAAGCATTATTTCTATTCAATCTCATGTGGTTTATGGCCACGCAGGAAACAGTTCTGCCGTCTTCCCGATGCAGAGAATGGGCCTCGAAGTCTGGCCAATTCACACGGTTCAGTTTTCAAATCACACTCAGTACCAGCAAGGTTGGACTGGACAGAAGTTTGGGGCAGATGAAATTCATTCTCTAATGAGAGGCTTAGATAACATTGAGAAGTTAGGCGAATGTGGCGCGATACTGTCCGGTTATCAAGGCAGCGCAGAGCAATGTCGAGCGGTGGCCGAAGCGGTAAGTTTAGTCAAATCGCGTAACCATAGTGCACTGTATGTGTGTGACCCAGTTATGGGTGATCCAGACAAAGGTTGCATTGTGGCAGACGGTGTCAAAGAAGCGATAAGCCATAGCTTGTTGCCCATCGCTGATGTGATTGTTCCTAACCAGTTTGAACTGAGCGAGTTAACAGGTGTGAAAATTAACTCTCTTTATGATGCGGTCACTGCATGTAAAAAAGCCTTAGAGTTAGGACCGAAAATGGTATTGGTGAAACACCTGCATGCACTAACAGATGACGCCTTCAGTATGATTTTAGCGACGCCGAAAGCAAGCTATTTGGCCCAACGACCTAGTGTTGAATTTGCTATGCAGCCAGTCGGAGTCGGTGATTTAATTTCTGCGATTTTCACCTCTTGTTTGGTGAAGAAGATGTCTCCTGTCGCAGCCTTTCGTCATACACATAACGCCGTTTACGGTGTATTGGAGATCACAAAAGGCTATGGCACATGGGAGCTACAGACGATCAATGCCCAATACGAATTTGTCGAACCGACGCATGAGTTCAACGTCGTGAAAATTGCTTAGCGCAGTACCTAATTAACGGAGAAGCGTAAAGTTAGCATATAGAAACTTGGCATAATTGCTTTGATGGATAGCATCCTACAATCGCGATTATGGGGTTTAGCCGTGCCTAGCTATAGTAACTCCAAACAACGAAACGGACTTCATTTTGACCCAATTAACTTCAAACTGAGTCTCTGGTCATACGCCAGAGAACATTAAATGAGACTGATTATGAATCGTTTAATTTCCTCTGGTGTGACGGTTGCACTTTCGCTGCTGATAGTAGCTTGTAGTTCACCTCATACGCTGGATGTTCGTGTTTCTCAAAGCAACTATAAAGATGTCGAGATCGCGAGTTCGACACCAAATGAGCCACTTCGAATGTGGGCCAATGAAGCGCCGGATTTTCTCTACTCAGCGCACAATCAAACCACACCGATCAAAGTAGAGGGTGAACAGCTCAATATTTTGGCCTTATCGGGTGGTGGCGTAAACGGTGCATACGGGGCCGGCGTTTTGATGGGGCTACAGGAAAAGGGGGAGCTAAAAGATTATGCCATCATTACTGGAGTCAGTGCGGGTGCCCTAATCGCTCCTTTTGTTTTCATTGGCGGTGATGCGATGCCAAAGATGAAAGAAGTCATGCTCAACATCAATGATAAGAATATTTTGGGTAAGAAGAACTTCTTAAATACCCTGTTTAAGGACGCGTTTACCGATGGTGAGAACCTCTATGATTTCATCGCAGACGCTTACCCTGAGCCCATGATCGAGGCGATGGCGCAGCAACACCGCAATGGTAAACGCCTCTTTATTGGCAGTACCCATTTTGATTCAGGCGAACTGGTGATTTGGAATATTGGTGCGATTGCGAACAGTGATTTAGCGGACAAATCTGAACTTATTTACAAGGTGCTTGCTGCGAGCGCATCGATCCCTGGTGTTTTCCCTCCACAATTTATCGATGTTGAACATGATGGAGAAACACTTGAGGAGTTACACGTAGATGGCGGTCTCGCAGCGCAGGTGTTCTTTAATCCGTCTAACTTCAACTATCAACAAATCTCAGATGCTTTGGGGTTAGAAAAAGCGCCTCAGTTGGATGTGATTCGCAATGGTGCGTTAAAAGCGCCGTATCGTCCACTAAAAGACAAAGGTTTGGACTTGGTATCGAAAAGTGTCTCAAGCCTTACGCTAGCGCAAACTCGTGGTGATCTCTATCGAATGAAATACATCAGTGAAATCAACGATATCGAGATGCAGTTTACCTACATTGATCAAGATTTCAGGTACGCCAAAGTAACGAAAGATATGTTCGATCACCGCTACTTGCTGACGATTTACGAATATGGATTCAAAAAAGCCACCCAAGGGCAACTTTGGGTAACTGAACTCCCTTAATACAGGAAAACGATACAATGAAAAAAGCCGTTCTTACACTCATGATACTTACCGCTTCCGCGACTGCATTCGCCCAAAGTGGAGCCCATCTTGACCAGCAAAAAGTGGATAGTGATATGCAGCAACTGTCTGCAATCAAAGAAGAAGGTGCAGCCTTTATCATGATTGACGAGAACTCGAGTTACGTGGCGGTCGAGTTCGTGGGAAAGTGGGAAGAGATCAACAACTATGTGTCACACAAAGAAGCGAAAAAACGTAAATTGGAAAAAGTGAACAAGCAGTTCGTGTACTCTCAGGTCGGTGAAACGTTGGAGTCACTTGAGCAAAAAGTCGTTGACCACATTTACGCTGATCAACCTAAATATTTCAGTGTCGATGTCTACCGCGATTACCATGGTGACTCAGGAGAATTCAACTATTTAGCTCGTGTCGTTGAGTACAACTAAGTTAGAGAAAACCTACTGAAGCTAGTAGGTTTTTTTGTGTCGTCGAGAAGGAATTCAAACGCAGATTGTTTCCGTTACCAAGTAGCAATTCTACGATCTTGTGGTAATTTAATTAGATAACTCTAAAAAGTAAGCACAACCTATGAATTTTAGTTTTGAACAACTTCTCGCGTTCGTAACCGTTTATGAACAGCTTTCGTTTAGTAAGGCGGCGGTCAAACTCAATAAGCACCGAACCACAATAGGGCAGGTGATTACCAATCTTGAAGACCAACTGGCGGTCAACCTGTTTGAGCGAGTGGGGCGCTCGGTAGAACCGACAGAAGATGGTCATCTTCTTTACCACTATGCTAAGCAAACCATCGAACAAGCACGTACTTTCGATAAAGTCGCATTAAGTCTAGCTTACGGTGGGTTAGAGAATGTTAGTATCGCCTATTCAAGCGCTATACCACACCGTTTTCTTGTATTGCTTCGTATTCAATTAGCAGCAGATTTTCCGATGATGCGAGTTAACTTTCTTGTTCGTAATCGCAACGAAATTAAAGAGGGTTTACAGAATGGTGATTATCAATTCGGTATTGTCAATGTGCATGATAGTCGAGCAATACATAGTCTGGATGCGACGTTTTTAGGTCATTTTGAATTTGTTCCTTTCGTCCAGAAAGGTGGTGAACTCGCTTCTATGGCACCAGATCGAGTATTGACAGCCTTGAGGAATAGTAAACAATTTGTACTGCGGTCTCTTATTGAAGAGGGAATGGGCGAAAAAGTCATCGTAAGTTCGAACCATGAAGAGGTCGACCAATTGGCCCTTGTAGTGAAAATGGTTGAAGCAGGTTTAGGATGGGCGATTCTCCCCAGAACGTTTGCCCATTCGGAGTTTTCTAATAATCATATAGAGCCAGTGGAAGCTTCTGAATTATTGGAAGGTTTTAAGTTTGGTTTTGGCCTATGGTGCCAACCCTCTAAGCAAGTCGGTGATGTAAAAAATTCAATCATGAAGGTCGTTACAGAATACCGAGAGAAAATAATCCGTGATATGACTTAGCGGCGACATGTATCCTGCTCATCCCTATCAACAACAAGACTCAATGTGAGTCTTGTTTTTTTGTGTCTGAAAAACGTTATCTTTCTAGCGAAGACTAATGTCTATTGGAAGGATATGACCCTCTATATGAGAGTATGGAATCCATACTTTTTGGCTTAATCTAATCTCGCTCAATGGGTAAGCCCAGAGCAAAAAGTGTTTTTACCATATGTCCGCTGCAAGGACGCAGATTTTCAGCCGGGTTTAGTTACCCGGCTTTTTTTATAGTAATAGAAAATGTCAGCTGTCACCCCAAGCTCTCTGTTACAACTGGCTTGTTACTTCGCTTAGCAATCCAGTACGCAACGCTACCCCAAAGCACAGTGAGTGCCCAAAGTGCCGTCCAATGTAGAGCGACTTGTTGCCAGGTTGCCCCCATTTGGTTTAGCGCTAAGAAAGCTTTTATCGCCCAAGTGCTTGGGCTTAAATCAGCAATCCATAGTAAGGGAGTAGGTATGGCTTCAATCGGCCAAATAAAACCAGCCAAGAAAATGAGCGGCATAGAGCTCACTAAGACGACTAAGGTGACAAGTTCACGCCGAGGTAATAAGTAACCTAGCCAGAAGCCTAGTCCGCAACAACCTAAAAAGAACGGGAACAACATAGCCAGCAATTCGCCCGCATTGGCGATATGGTTTACGTTTAAGCGTTCGAAGCTAAAACCAAAATAATAGGCGCCGAGTAAATAATAAATTGCCACAAATACTAACGTTCTCGCAAGCAGCAGCGATCCCGTTGATACTTGTGACCAATAGCCACGACCATGACGCTGTGTTCCCGTTTGCAATCCAACCGCCATGATCAACGTTTGTTGTAAAATCAGAACAAATACTGCCGGCACTACGTATTCGATGTAACCCATGGTTGGGTTGAACGTCGGTTTCATATTAAGCTTAATAGCAGAGTAATTATGGCTAGCCATACTCATGGGCACACCATCTATCACCATTTTACTGACTTTCACTTGGGCCCCTAATGTGCCTCCCGCTTGGGCCAATCCTTCTACCACGGTTCCGTACACGAGAAAATACGAGGCGTCCGCAGCGTAGGCCAGAGTCGGGCTTTTACCTAGCATTAGGTCTTTGTAAAAGTGTTCTGGTATGACTAAAAAACCGGTGATCTCTCGTTGTAAAAATGCTTGCTTTGCATCGGCAATCGTATGAAGTCGAGTGACTACGTTGACTTGTGGGGTGGCATCAACCATACGTTCCAGCTTTAAACTCGTCTGACTACCATCTAGATTAACAATCGCGATTGTTTGTTCACGAGGCGTTTGTTGTGCATAAGGCAAAGGGTATAAAAACGAGTAAAATACGACACCACCAAACACGGTCAACGTAACGACTGGATTGGTTAGAACGGCCTTAAGTTCCGCTTTAATCAGTTGCCACAATGTCATACCGCCTCCTTCGCTTGGCGTGTTGATGAAGCTGTTCGATGTTTACCCATCAAGGCTGCGGTAATGAGCAGAGGCATAACGTAACCAATCATAGGCCATAGCGAGCTTAAAGATTGCGCGGTCGATGCTCCATAGCTTGCTTGACTCACTTGTACTTCAATGTAATGGGTAATCGGCAATAATGAACGCCATGCATAAGCGAGCGTGTTCATGTCAGAAACTGGGAATGTAATTCCCATGAACGCGAAGCTTGGAGCCGTAAATGCGCCAGCAAAACTCATCGCACGTGCAGGATCCATCGACAAGAAGAAGAACAACGCTCCCATAATGATACAGGCGATAACCGTCGCCAATTGTGCTAATAGCATAACCACAAAACTGCCTTCCATTGGCCAATCAAGCACGGAATAAAACCAGTACAAGAACAACGCACCTTGCGCCATAAAGACCGGAATGTACCGACTTAATAAGGTAGTGAGCCTGGCGTATGGCTTTTCGCCCAAAAATGCAAAGCCATTCTTTCCACCATAAATGCGAAAGTGCGCGGCAAGAATCAAAATAGTGCTTACTACAATACATATTTGCCAAATGGCTGGCACGATAGCCGTTACCAAAAATTGTGCGTAGTTATTGTTACGGTTAAATAATGCGGTTATTTGTGTTGACACGGGTACAGCCTGTCCAGCCGCTGCTAACGTTGTGGTGTTACCCTTAGCCAAGTTGCCCATTACTTCAACCTGAGCGTCGAAATAGCCTTGTGCTTGCGCAACAGCAGAGTTGATCAGTTTCGCTACCAAAATGTACTGACTGTTGTAAAAGACAGAAAGTTGAGGTTGGCGGTGCTGGAGAATGTCTTGGTCGAACTTAGATGGGATGACCGCGTAAGCGTAGATATCGCCTTCAATCATCGCATTTTTTGCTTCGCTTGCACTGGTGTAGTGATAGTTAACAGCCAGACTCGACGACGCATCCAAAGATTGAATGAGCTTTCGAGAAAGTTGGGAATGTTGTAGATCAACCACACCGATTGGCAGATCCCGGGCAATGCCCGCAGAGAACACTCCCCAAATCATCATCGCGAGCAAAATCGGTATCCAAGTAAGGCACGAAAGCAACCACTTGTCTCGTCGTAAGATATGCCGCTGTGAAATCTTAATCGTCATAGCATTAACCTAGTGGTTGTGATTAAAGTTCAACGACAACACTCATTCCCATACGCAGTTCAGGTTCGGGTTGAGCTGGACGAGCTTCTACTTCAAAGGTACGAAGATCAAAACCTTGAGAAGCATCGGTTGCTCTCCACGTTGCAAAGTTACCCATAACGGCAACATGCGTTACTTTGAACTCAACATTTTTATTTAAGGCAGGCAAATAGGCATCAAAGGTTGCTCCTTTTTTAAAGTGTTGAAGGTAATCTTCACGCACATTAAGTGTCGCCCAGGCATCTTCTGTATCTATCACAGTAACAACCGGGAAGCCCTGAGGTGCTAATTCACCACTTTGAAGTAGAACTTGAGAGACTTCGCCGTCAAACCAGCTGTAGATCTGAGTATCTTTCGCGTACGCTTCTACTTCGGCTACGGCACCTGATGCCATGCGCGCTTTTTCCGCCGCAGCCACTTTGGTTTCACTTCTAGCGCCTTCTTTTGCCATTTCGTACATTTGAAACGCAGCACTTTCTGTGTATTTCGCTGCTTGCCACTGAGTTAAAGCTTCATCGCGTTTTTGTTCTGCAACCACGCCATCGTTATAAAGGTTATTCACACGATTGTAGGTTTTTTCCATTAAATTCGCAGCGGCTTTGGCTTTCATCCACTGATCTTTTGCTGCTTGGATTTGTTGCTCACGTGCGCCTTTCTCAGCTTCTTGAGCTAAGGCGTCCGCCGCTTTTTCACCTGCTTTTGCTTGTTCTAACTTCGCTTCAATTTCAGGACTATGAAGGGTAAAAATAAGCTGACCTTTCTCTACATCGTCGCCTTTACGTACCATGACCTCATCAATACGCCCTGGGACTTTTGAGGAAATGCTGTATTGCTGGGCTTCAATTAATCCCTGTAAGCGGATCGGTTCTGGTTGATAGGCTTGGTAAAATTGATACCCAACCCAAGAGGCAACACCCAAAGCACAAAGTGAGAGTAAAACGGGTTTTAGTGATTTAGCTGCCATGATTTATTTCACCTCTTTGGATGTTGAAGCAGGGATATAAGCGGTATTTTGATATTGTTCGAAGCTGTTCATTTCACTGCTCAATGCGAGTAGCTTGGTTAAAGATATTAAATAGCGGAAACGCGCCGCTGAACGTTGTGTTTCTATACTCGCGACATAAAGTTGTGCATCCACAACATCCAGAGAAGACGACAGACCCTGAGTAAATGCTTTTTCACGCAAGCGCAGATTTTCGTTAGCGAGTTCAATGCTAGATGCGAGCCCTTGTACTTCATCAATGGCTTGCTGAGCCTCCAAGTATGTCTTTTGGACTAACAGCGATAAGTCTTGTTTGGCTTGGGACTTTAATGAGTCGACCTGCGAGACGACGCTTTGAGCGGCTTTGACTTTTTCGCTTCGCCCTGATGATTCAATCAGTGGAATGCTGACACCAACACCAACTAACCAGTCAGGCTTCATTTGGCTTGCGAGAGAATCGTCTTCATACAAGCTGTAGTCGCCGTAAAGATAAACTTCAGGGTAGTATTTCCCTTTTTCTGCTTTGATTAAGCTAGAGGCTTGTTTGTGTTTAGCGCTCAGAAGTTCTAACCCCGGATAGGTAAGCAACGTTTGATCGACAAAAGCAGTAAGAGGGGGAAGACTGTCGTTGATAAACAAAGATTCAGCGGGCTCTACGGCATCATCTTGTGCGAGTAATTTACCTAATGCAGCCTGAGCGATACTCAAATCGCTGGCTGCTTTACGTGTTTCTACAGATGCTTTATCTAAAGAAGCCTCGGCTTGCAGGCGCTCAACGTGCGCGATTTGTCCTTGCTCTTCAAGCTTAATGGCAAAATCTCGATGCTTTTTTAGCCCTGCTTCAACCGCTTGCCGCGTTGCGAGTACTTCCTTTGCCAGTACGACAGAAAAGTAGTACTTCGATAAATCTTCAAAACGCGCTTGTTGTTCCATTAGAAGCTGACTTTTCGCCTCATCCGTTTTGCCTTCTGCTGCTGATTGAGCCGCAGAAATTCGACCACCAGTAAAAATTGGCCAAATCGCACGAATAGACGAAGAGAAAATATCGCGCTCGGTTATGGTCGAAGTGGTATTAGCTAAGGCACCAAAAATAGGCTGAAAAGCAGGAGGTACGTTAATGTGTGCTCCTGTGCTGTCTAGGATCTGTTTTCCCGAAAGCGTGATATCGGTATCTAAACGCGTGTAATTCGCGCCAATAGTAACCTGAGGTAAGTTGAGATTGCTGGTGGCACTCTCTTGGTATTGGTAGTTCTCGACGTTTGAGCGTTGAGCTTTGAGAGAATAGTTGTTTTCTAGCAATAGCTGCCATGCGGTATCAAAAGTGATCGGTGCCGCATGACAGGCAAGGGAAATCGAGCTGCTAAGTAAGCCCAGTATCCAAACCTTTCCTGTTTTTTTCATAATGGCTGCTTTGTCGTAGAGTATTAGCTCTAATATAAAGGATTCGTAACTGCGTGTTAAGTAGGAGGGAAAATTGGGCAGTAGTATGCGCCCAGTTATATTTGTGCTGGGCGCGGGAGATGTTACAAATTTATTTCGTATATGGACAGTGAAACTCCGCTCTCCACTCTAGCTGACGAGAACCTCGCATCGTATTCAATAGATCTTTTCCACTCATTTGAGGGAACGATAACAGGACTTTGAGATCAGAAGTACCGCCTCCGTTTTTTTCATAAGCCCTGACGTGTGTAAATGTTGAATACATATTCTCTGACAGCATCGCCTTATTCAGGCATATTCCAAAGGTATCGCGTTCCATGTTTGGTGTTCCTTCTAACTATAAATGCACCTCTGTTTATAGTTTTCCAGTTTTCAGATGGTGTCTAAGTGTTTGTCATATAGTCAGTATTTGTATTTTGTTTTATTTGTGTCCAAACCACTGACGTCAATGTTGAGCTTTTAATAGACTTCCAGCTTCACTGCTTTCAAACCGAAACTCTCATTGGTTTCGTTGATTAAAAATTATACGTTGTAAAGTCTAAAAACGCCTCAAAAACCGCTAAAATCGATGTGATCGCGATCATGATTTTAAGGGCAATTTATGTATGGAATTGAGTATCAGAGAGGAATGCTAAATTTGGTGAATGGTTGTAATTTTATGTTTCAGCTCGTCGATTAATTAACCGTAAACTCTGCGGTTTGTTTGCCTTCCTCACAGATTTATCACCGCGACAACGTCATGCTGTTAACTGAGTGTTAACGTTACGCTCAAGAGTGAATCACAAGGATGTATCAATGAGTTGGAAAACCATCAGCTTTCGTAAGCGGATGCTCATTATTATGACGCTATCGGGGTTGATAGAGCTGTTATTGCTTGTCGCCGCGGGGTTCACTTATCTCAAAATCAATCAAGAGCAAGAAATGGGAGAAAAAGCACTGGGTGTTGCCCGTTTTTTAGCGGACTCAGCGGTTGTTCGTGAAATGATCGAAACCCAAAACCCCCAGCCATACCAACTTCGCTTTCGAGAATTAACCGAAGCCATAGGTGCTGCATTCATCGTTATTGGCGACCATAAGGGAGTACGCTTAATCCACCCTGTTGATGAGCGGTTGGGCAAGCCAATGAGAGGTGGCGACAATCGTCGAGCGCTAGAACGGGGATTGTCTTATGTTTCGACGGCACAGGGCTCGTTAGGTTATTCAGTTCGTGGTAAAGCTGCGATTTTTGACGAGCAAGGGAACATCATTGGTGTGGTTTCGGTTGGCTATTTGCTCGACCGACTGCAAGACCGCATCGAACCATTTTTGGCCTTTTTGATTTTAATGGTCATCGTAGTTGTCGTCGCTAATGCCATTGTATCCAATTATGCGTCGAGAAAGTTTCAGCGCGCCATTTTAGGCTTTGAGCCTGAAGAGATAGGGCGGTTGTACGGCGAATTAGAAGTGACGATGAGCACCATCAAAGAGGGCGTGTTAAGCATTGATGCCCAAGGGATACTTCGCTCGATAAATCGTAGTGCCTGCCAGATTCTCGGTATTGATAGAGAATCAGCGCTCAATAAACCTTTGACTGACACGCTGCGTGATAGCGATCTATATACAGTATTAGAAAGCGGGCAGGAAGATCATGATATTGAAATATTCCTTAATCATAAGCGCCTGATTGCAAATCGCTCTCCAATTTATGTTGATGGAAAAATCGTGGGGGCGGTATCGAGTTTCCGTTTAAGGGATGAAATTAATGATCTAACCGAGCAGCTATCACAAACCAAGGAATATGCAGATTTGTTACGTTCGCAAACCCATGAGCATCGAAATAAGCTCAACACCATTAGTGGGCTAGTACAAATGGGTGAGCTTGATGCGGTGCAAAAGTTAATTGGACAAGAAACCGCACACTATCAAGCAATGATTGAGTTTTTAAGAGATACCGTTAAGGACCCGCTAATTGCAGGTATGTTGCTTGGAAAAACTGAACGTGCTCGCGAGTTAGGCTTACAACTGGTGGTTGAGGAAGGCAGTCGTCTGGAGCCCCTACCTGAGTGGCTAAATTCGGAAGACCTTGTCACAATTTTGGGTAATTTGATTGATAACGCTTTCGATGCCACGTTAACTTCAATTCGCGATGAATCAAATGTTGCGTCAGAACGCAGAAACATTGATGTGTCCGTTAGCGATTACGGAAATGAAGTGATACTTGAGGTGATAGATCATGGCTGTGGCCTCCCAAAAACAGTGGATCCACAAACATTATTTACAAAAGGCGTTTCGACGAAATCTCGTCAAAATCGAGGTGTTGGGTTACACCTTGTCAATCAGCTTGCTACTCGATATCACGGCCATGTTGAGATGATACCCAATACAAATTATGGGACAAGAATAACGGTGTACTTACCCAAGGAAGAACAAATATGAGTATGGCGACTCGCGTAATGATCATTGAAGATGATCTGGCTATTGCTGAGCTGCACCACAAATACTTAAGCCAACTGACAGGTTTGGAAGTGGTTGGAATTGCGACCACGAGAATGGAAGCAGAAATGCAACTCGACATTCTTAAGCCAGATTTACTATTGATGGATGTCTATCTTCCCGATGGCACAGGGCTTGAGATACTAAATACACTGCGTGCAAGTAACCAAACGTGTGATGTCATTTTGATTACAGCCGCAAGGGATGTCGATACGTTACAACAGGCGATGAGGGGTGGCGTTGTCGATTACCTGTTAAAACCAGTGATGTTTCCACGTTTAGATGCCGCACTGAAAAAGTATGTGTCCCAACGCCAACAACTAGACATCGTAGAGAGTTTGGATCAGAACCTCGTTGATAAAATGCTGCAGTCTCACGCCAATCAAGACAACTTGCCGAACCGATTACCAAAAGGGATTGATGGTGTAACCCTAGACAAGATCAGAGAGTTGTTCCCAAATGGCAGTGTGCTGACCGCTGATGAGGCAGGTGAAAAAATCGGAGTGAGCCGAACAACCGCTAGACGTTATCTTGAGTTTCTTATCAGTACTGGTGAACTAGAGGCTGATTTAAACTATGGGTCGGTAGGTAGGCCAGAAAGGTGCTATAAAAAAGTGACACGGTAGCGTTTATATTGATGCTCTATGCAAAATAAAAAGCGATGGCTTGTTTTAGAAACCATCGCTTTACAAATTACTGCTGTTCCGTTCTAAGAGGCTAGAAGTTGTATTCTAACATCGCTTCGATAGAGCGCTCAGCGCCAAACCAACAGTTATTTTTGTCGTAACAAGAATAGTATTCTTTATCGAATAGATTGCTTGCAGAAAGCGTGACGCTAGCCCCTTTCATTGATTCAGATACCGTTGAGAAATCGTAACTTGCTGCTAAATCAAACAAGGTGTAGTCCGGTACTTTTTGACTATTCTGTGCATCAATTTGTGCTTCCCCGACATAGCGAACGCCAGCACTGGTACGAAGGCCTGAAAGATTTCCTTCAAAGAAGTAATTTGCCCATAGAGAAGCCGTTTGCTCAGGTACCCAAACCGGCGTTTTACCTTCTTGGTTGTAATAACTGTCCTCGGTAATCTCCATATCGGTATATGTATAGCCTAGAGTGAAATCAGCTTGTGCTGTAACTTGCCATTTTGCCTCAAGTTCAATACCTTGTGATACCACTTCGCCCGCTTGATAGTTCGGTGCATAAGGATTATTCGGATCGGTCAAGATCGCGTTTTTCTTCGTAATATGGAAGAGTGCTAAGTTACCTGAGATATCACCAGATAATGGGGCGTATTTAAAGCCTAACTCCCATTGATGACCGGTTGATGGCTCAAATGCTTTACCAGAAGAGTCGGCACCCGCAATTGGCTCAAAACTTTCCGAGTAAGTAAGGTATGGCGAGAGACCAAAGTCTAGCTCATACAAACCACCGACTCGGAAAGATACGTTGGTATCGTCTAACTCTTCCTTGCTCTTGGATACTGTTCCTAGATAATCGCTAACGGCGTCTGTATTTGAATCGTATTTATCCCAACGAAGACCTGCAATCATTACAAGTTGGTCGTAACGAACTTGATCTTGGAAATAAACGCCAATCTGCTTCGTTTTGATATCCAAGTTTTGTTTGTATTGGAAATTCAGTGCATTACGATCAATGCTGTTGTGGTCAGGATTAAAAATGTCCTGAGTTAGCGAATACCCAAGCGTGTCTTTGTATTTTACATCTGAATCTAGATACTGATAATCAAGCCCGAACAATAAGTTATGTTCAAAATTTCCTGTTTTAACGTAGCCCGATAGTTGGTTGTCAATCACAAAGGATTTGGACTTTTCATCGGTTAAATAGGCATTTCGACCAACGGTACGGTTATCCGCTTCAAGTGCACCGTTATATGTGTTTTCCTGATAGGCATCGGCGGTCATGTAGCGGGCATTCTGTAGAAATTGCCAATTGTTGTTAAAGTCGTGTTGGACTTTGTAACCCATCATCAGAACTTCGCGTTCGTAAGTGTTCCAGTCCTCATCCCCCAAATAGGTGCTTGGTGACATCGAGCCAAGTGGGTTTTTAATCACTGAGCCAGATGCAGGCACAGTCGTGTAGATACCTGCTGATGGATCATTTTGATAGTAAACATTCACGTTCACTAATGTGCTTTCTGTCGCTTGCCAATTGAAAGATGGGGCGAGTACATAACGTTCGTCTTCAGACGTATCGGCTTGACCATCTCGCTGTTTTGCCAGGCCGACGATACGGTAATCAACATTAGAATCACCAATTTGTCCTGTGGTGTCGAACGTCAGTTCTTTTAGGCTGTTAGTCCCTGTACTAATCGAGACAGAGTGCGAGGGTGTTGACTGAGGCGCCTTGGCGATAATGTTGACCATACCTCCTGGTGGAATATTGCCGTAAAGAACAGACGTTGGCCCTTTAAAAACCTCGATTTGCTCAAGAGCAACGGAATCGACCTGCGGTTGAAGGTTCCAACCGTTGTACAGCAAAGGAAGACCATCATAAAAGTTGGTGTAGTTAATAAAACCACGAATATTGAATAGGTCAAGTCGGGAAACGGCACCACCACGCAATTCTGTATTTACGCCAGGCGCATAACGCAATGCTTCGCTCACCGAGTTTACGCCGCGTAGGTCCATGTCATCTTTAGTGATTACCGTGATCGCTTGCGGTGTTTCCTCCGGTTCTAAAACGGTTTTAGTTGCGGTGTTTCGGTATGTTTCTCCTAGCACCGTAATCGTTTCGTGTTGGGATATGCTCTCAGTTGCATTGGCGTGGCCAGCGAGCAATGCGGATACGACGATAGCAACCGCTGAACGATGAAATCGAATCGGACTTTCCATATTTATAAATTCCACTACTTTTTCTATTTATTGATAATGATTGTTATTTGTATTCTATATTCAAAGAAATAGGAAAAGTTAACAATTTGGTGCAAAACACTAATCTTTGGAACTTATTCTTCTGTTCTTAGGTTTTAAAGATAGCGCGTCGTTTGGCTCGACAGGAATCCAATACTGCATTTGTGCTTGTTCGCTATCAACATCATAACCTTCTGGATAAAGCTCTAACTCATAACCATCGATAGCATGATAATTAGAGTAGGGTAGCCAATGTAAAATAAACCATTCTAGCGTTGAGGCGAGCTCTGATGCTTTGCCTATGTGTGTAATGACGGCGTAGGTTTGCTCAGGAACAGCCAAGAGGTCTAACCCCGAGTTGGAAGAGTTCGTTGATCTTGGTGCGTTTGCTGTTGGACTGCACTCATAACCTGCCCAATACTCAAGTTGTTGGTTGTTTGAATACGCTTGAGTCACATCAATCACGCCAAAGTAACTACTTTCCGAATTGTTAAGGTTTTCAGATGAATAAAGACGTGACCAAAGTGACGGTACTTTGGATTGGAAATCGGGCGTAGCGGAAAACAATCCGTGAATAGGTTCATGATAACCAGCAAGTTCAAAAGCCGGTTTTGTTTCTATTCGAACTTCAATAAAGCGCTGATGTTTTTTCTCTTCTTCTGGTGTCTTACGCAGCGTCAAAGGTTGCCTCAACCCGGAGAGTTGTTGCGTTTTTCGATATTCGCGGGGGCTTTTTGAAAACATATTCCTGAACGCACGGCTAAATGCGTGTTCAGATGTAAATCCCATTTCTATCGCTATATCTAACGAGCGGTCAGAAGTATGGATTAAGCGCTCAGCCGCAAGGCTAAGTTTAAGCTCTCTGATGTAGTGAGCGACGGATACGCCAGTGTGTTGTTGAAATACGCGTTGCAGTTGCCAGCGCGACCAACAACTTGCTTTCGATATTTCATCTACGCTCAGAGTGCTGTCTAAGTTGGTGTGAATGTAGTCAAGCACCGATTGTATTCGGTTTATGGGATGTGGGTTAATGGCGCTTGATTTCATGGCGTTCTACTTTCACATTAATAGTGATTTCATTATCTTTAATTG
This sequence comes from Vibrio sp. 1641, assembly GCF_033339995.1. Classification (NCBI taxonomy): domain Bacteria; kingdom Pseudomonadati; phylum Pseudomonadota; class Gammaproteobacteria; order Vibrionales; family Vibrionaceae; genus Vibrio; species Vibrio sp. 1641. The sequence goes on along the minus strand of NZ_JAWOVP010000010.1, from coordinate 108,670 downwards.
AGTATCATTATCAATAGGATGATGAAATAAAAAGTAAGTAACACAGATCACGATAAAACTGTAATGGATTGCAAGGATGAGTAATTATTGTCCATATTAGAGTTTTTGCTTAAATTTTGGAGCGTTCAGATGAAACTTTTTTTATCAATAAAATACAATCGCTTATGACGTTTTGTGCAACTTATTTAAACGTTTGCACTGGCAAGTGTTGATGTAAATCAAATAGTCGTAGACAATATTGCCCCGTGTCGGACTCTCCTCCAGCGAGTACAGTGTGTACTTTTGAGACATAAGTGACTTAAATGACCTCAATACGTCGTGTTTCCAAGAATCGGAAATGCAACTTCTTGAGGTTCTTTGGGCCCATAGACTTTACCTATCAACGTAATAGGTAAGACCAATTTTCTATTTTGAGGTGCCATTGATAGGGTTGGCTCATTCTCTAGCCGTATCCGGGCACACAATAAGTACCTCGTTTTTAAGGGAAAGATGATGGTAATACCAGAAAACAGCAGCATCGTTATTTTTGGTGCTTCAGGTGACCTTACGTACCGTAAGCTCATTCCTGCTTTATACCACCTCTACGCGAACAAGCAGCTTCCAGAGAATTTTGCCATTCTGGGTGTAAGTCGCACTGAATACAGTGATGAGTCTTACCGCGCGAAGCTGAAAAAATCGCTTCAGGAAATGGAAAAGACTGAGCCAGAAACGCTTGATGCATTTATTAACCATCTGCACTACCAAGCAATTAATACTTCTGACACACAAGATTACGGTAAGCTATCTTCTCGCTTAGACCAACTTGCGGACGAATATCAATTCGAGCAACGCAATACGCTTTTTTACTTAGCAACCCCACCAAGTTTATACAGTGTGATCCCTGCAAGTCTTGCAGCACATGGTCTTAACAGTGAAGAGGATGGCTGGAAACGCCTGATCATTGAGAAACCATTCGGCTATGATCTTGAATCGGCGCGTATTCTGGACAAAGAAATTCACGAGCACTTCCAAGAGCATCAAATCTACCGAATTGACCATTACTTAGGTAAAGAAACGGTACAAAACCTACTTGTGCTTCGTTTCTCTAATGCGATGTTTGAGCCGCTTTGGAACCGTAACTTCATTGATTACGTTGAAATCACAGGCGCAGAATTCCTTGGCGTAGAGGAGCGTGGTGGTTACTACGACAACTCTGGCGCTGTGCGCGACATGTTCCAAAACCACTTGCTACAAGTATTAGCAATGGTAGGTATGGAACCACCAGCGCAAATCAATGCAGACTCGATGCGTGATGAAGTGGTAAAAGTGCTTCAATGCTTAAAGCCATTAGACGAAAACGCTCTGCGCAATGACCTAGTATTAGGCCAATACACGGCGTCTGAAGTTCGTGGGCAAAGCCTACGCGGCTACCGTGAAGAGCCGGGAGTTGCAGACGATTCTCGTACAGAGACTTACATCGGTTTGAAAGCGTACATCAACAACTGGCGTTGGAATGGCGTGCCATTTTACGTGCGTACTGGTAAGCGTCTTCCAACACGCGTTACTGAGGTGGTTATCCACTTTAAACAAACACCGCATCCTGTGTTTGGTCAAAACGCACCAGAAAACAAGCTGATCATTCGTATTCAACCAGACGAAGGCATTCAAATGAGCTTTGGCTTGAAAGAGCCAGGCGCAGGCTTTGAAGCGAAGGAAGTGAAAATGAACTTCCATTACGCTGACCTGCAAGAAACGCAAATGCTAACGGCATACGAGCGTCTTCTACTTGATGCTTTGAATGGTGATGCTACGCTATTTGCACGTAGTGATGCGGTGGAAGCGTGCTGGCAATACGTACAGCCAATCTTAGATTTTAAGCAAGATCCACAATCCCTCTTCGGGTACGCATGCGGCACTTGGGGACCTAAAGAGTCAGATGACTTGTTACAGCGTGATGGCCGCGCTTGGCGTTTCCCATGTAAAAACTTAACAGATACGGATTACTGTGAACTATGATCAACCATAAGATCTACCAAACAGCAGAACAGGTAGTTGAAAGCCTAGCTAACGATATGAAAGCGTTTAGCGAAATGGGCAGACCTGTTCACATCTCTCTTTCTGGCGGCAGCACTCCTAAAATGCTGTTTAAACTACTGGCTTCAGAGGCTTACGCAACCTCCATTCAATGGGAAAACCTCCACTTTTGGTGGGGTGACGAACGTTGTGTTGCCCCTGACGATGCAGAAAGCAACTACGGTGAAGCGAACACGTTGTTGTTTAGCCAAGTAAATATTCCTGCAGAAAACATTCACCGCATCCGTGGCGAAGATGAGCCTAAAGCAGAAGCCGAGCGTTTTGCAAAAGAGATGGCAGAGGTGATCCCGAGTGAAAACGGCACACCTGTGTTTGACTGGATCTTATTAGGCGTTGGTGCAGATGGTCATACAGCTTCTCTGTTCCCTGGCCAAACGAATTATGATGATGCGAACCTATCTCTTGTGGCGTCGCATCCTGAATCGGGCCAACTTCGTGTGTCGAAAACCGCACGCGTATTAGAAGCAGCGAAACGTATTAGTTACTTAGTGCTTGGTGCAGGAAAAGCGGACATTGTTGAAGAAATTAACAGTTCACCAGCACACGCACTGCCATACCCAGCGGCTAAGATTCAAGCGAAATCGGGCCTAACGGAATGGTATTTAGATTTAGACGCGGCGGCAAAAATTGCTTAAGACGCTGCTCGTCGATGAAATAAAATTGGAGAGAAACAATGAAAGGTGATATCGGTGTAATTGGCCTAGCAGTAATGGGTCAAAACCTTATCCTAAACATGAACGATCACGGCTTTAAAGTGGTTGCTCACAACCGTACTGCTGCTAAAGTAGACGAGTTCCTGGAAGGTCCAGCAAAAGGCACGAACATCATCGGAGCATACTCTCTAGAAGAACTAGTAGAGAAGCTAGAAACGCCGCGTAAAGTAATGTTGATGGTTCGCGCTGGTGACGTTGTAGACAAGTTCATCGAAGCGCTAGTACCTCTGCTAGACAAAGGCGACATCATTATTGACGGTGGTAACACTAACTACCCAGATACAAACCGTCGTGTTGCTGCACTACGTGAAAAAGGTATCCACTTCATCGGTACTGGTGTATCTGGTGGTGAAGAAGGTGCGCGCTTCGGTCCATCTATCATGCCTGGCGGTGCTGCTGAAGCATGGGAAGCGGTTAAGCCTATCTTCCAAGGTATCGCTGCGAAAACTGACGCTGGTGAGCCATGTTGTGACTGGGTTGGTAACGACGGTGCAGGTCACTTCGTTAAGATGGTACACAACGGCATCGAATACGGTGACATGCAGCTTATCACAGAAGCTTACCAGTTCATGAAAGACGGTCTTGGTATGTCTGCAGACGAGATGCAAGCAGTATTCGCTGATTGGAACAAGACTGAGCTAGACAGCTACCTTGTTGAAATCACGGCTGACATTCTTGGCTACAAAGATGAAGACGGTGAGCCTCTCGTTGAAAAGATCCTAGACACAGCAGGCCAAAAAGGTACTGGTAAATGGACTGGTATCAACGCACTAGACCTAGGTATTCCACTAACGCTTATCTCTGAGTCTGTATTCTCTCGTTGTCTATCTGCACTGAAAGACCAACGTGTTGAAGCTGAATCTCTATTCGGTAAGACAATCACTCCAGTTGAAGGCGACAAGCAAGAGTGGGTTGATGCACTACGTCAAGCGCTACTAGCTTCTAAGATCATCTCTTACGCTCAAGGCTTCATGCTAATGCGCGAAGCATCGAACGAGAACGGTTGGGACCTAAACTACGGTAACGTAGCCCTAATGTGGCGTGGTGGTTGTATCATCCGCTCTGCGTTCCTAGGCAACATCCGTGATGCGTACGAAGCGAACCCAGACATCGCATTCCTAGGTTCTGATGAGTACTTCAAAAACATCCTACAAGGCAGCCTAGCAGCATGGCGTAAAGTAGCAGCGAAGTCTCTAGAGTCTGGTATCCCAATGCCATGTACGATTTCTGCACTATCTTTCCTAGACGGTTACACAACAGCTCGTCTACCAGCGAACCTGCTTCAAGCTCAACGTGACTACTTCGGTGCTCACACTTATGAGCGTATTGACCGTCCACGTGGTGAATTCTTCCACACTAACTGGACTGGTACAGGCGGCGACACAGCGTCTACAACTTACGACGTGTAATCGTTTTAAGTAAACCGACTAAATATAAAGATATAAAGGGATGCCCAAGTGGCACCCTTTTTTGTGTCTGTAAGATATTGGTAGATTTAAAAGTTACATTAAACGTTGATTCGTCACGCACTTCTCAGAAATGGGAGAGCATGCATTTGCTAGCAGTTTAATATTTCTCTTCGAAGAGTGAAGCTAAGCAGCTCTCTGTCGTCTCCTCAACTATAAGGTAATAGAAATGACACAACAGAAGCATCCATTTCACACAGCTTTCGTGTTGCTTATGTTCATATTACTGATTACTTACTCTATCTATCGCCTTTATCATCATTTCGTTTTCGAATCTCTACCGCTTCAGCTCAGTAGTGGTTTTCAAGTGCTCTACATTGATGCGTCATATGTTTTAAGTATCGCAAGCTTACTCTTATGCCCTACATTATTGGTCTATATTTTATTTGATCGAATGACTCAGTTAGTCAAAGTGCCGATTAAAGTGATAACTATAACAATTGTCTTGTCCCTTATCGTTGCTATTCCAGGTCAAATTTTTGAATTTGGGCGATTGAAATATATTGCAGAAAGTAATGGTTACTCAGCGTGTCCACCTTTCACAATTGCATCAAGCGGAATGTTTGTAGAAGCTATGGTAAAAGAAGAAAAATACTGTATAGAACCAGAAATTAATCGTATTGGTATGTATGGTTATTTTCACGAACTCGAACGGATTGATAACTATATCAAGTCACACGGAAATGACATCCAATAGAAAAGAGCGCCTAGGCGCTCTTTTCAGTGGTCGTTTTCTTGTTTTGATAAAACCTGTCTTTTAGGTAGAGAATTGCACTGACCACAAGAGCCACTAAAGAAACAGTAAATAGGGCGTACATGCTGAGAATCCATGCGAATGTGGCCGTCAAGAATGCAATGAAGGAAAACATCCTGCTGAAAGACATCACATGGCCAAGTTTGTTACTTTTCATAAACGCCTCCCGATGCTAAGTGGGGATAGACAATTGTGGTCATATGCCACACTTTTAATTGTCTGCTCTTTTGGGGCGTTTCACACAAAAAAGTGGCTAAAGATTTCTCAAAAAAGGTGAAATATTGAACTGGTAGACAAATCGTTAAACTGAGTTGCACAGATATGACTTCGGTTGTCTATCACTTCAAAGTTTTTAACTACGCAGATTAAGGGCATGTAGCGTTATTATTATCGTATTCGAACTCTACGATACACAATTGCAAGTGAACCTACACTCGTAAGCTCATCCCTGTCGTCAGTTACAGTAAAAGCTTTTTTCTCTTTTTAACAATACCTTAGTAACTACGGGCAATTAAACCCGTTTTTCGATCGAAACTCAGATTGCACAAAAGGTGAAAAAGAGTGCTAGGTAAGCCTTTAAACTACGCCTATAATTAGCGCCCACATGGAGGATGTTTATTATATGAACATCCTTTATTTTTTGAAACTAGCAACAAGGATCCAGTAAAACATGTTTTTCTGGTTTTGTTTACGTCGACCAAGAAGGTAATTAACACAGCAAATTGAGGTTCTAAGATGACTCTTAACAAGTACTTTGTTTTCATTCCAGCAGAATTGGAACAGGAAATGCACAAGGACAATCAAGTGATCTCTGAGAAGGAAACTCAACGTCAGGCATTAGTAAAACAGGCACAACAACAAGGCGGCCTGTAAGCTAGGTTTCAAAGAGAAAGAGCACCGCAACGGTGCTCTTTTTATATCTGAGGTCGTAGAATTAACTTAATATGCCAAGGCTTTTCAATTTTCTGTAAATGGTATTTCGGCTCACACCAAGCATACGAGACGTTTTGCTAATGTTCCCCTGGTTGGCTTGATATGTTTTGAGCAACTTATCTTCGACGGTTGCACGCAGTTCTGAAGTTGGTTCAGCCGATGCTGCTCCTTCTTGAGCTTGGCTTAGTTTCTTACTTAGGTGGGCTGGGACGTGTGTGAGTTCCAATATTTCTTCACCTTGCGCCATTAAGGCGGATACTTTGATTAAACTATCGAGTTCACGCAAATTTCCTGGCCATGAGTAAGACAGCATCAGAGAAAGGAGGTGAGGGCAAAGCTGTTGTTCAGATTCGGCGTGACGCCGATGAATGTTCTCAATCAGTTGTCGTTTGTCATCACGTTCCTCAAAGCGAGGTAGCTCAATGATCAAGCCATTAAGGCGATAATACAAATCTTGTCGGAACAATCCTTCGCTGACCAAATGTTCCAGATCTTTATGCGTGGCTGCAATGATTTGCGTATCGACTTGAATGCTTTGGTTGGAACCCACGGGAAGCACGGTTTTATCTTGCAATACATGGAGCAATCGGCTTTGAGCTTCAAAGGGTAAATCTGCGATTTCATCTAGAAACAAAATCCCTTTGTGTGCTTGGCGAATTTTTCCCTGATAGCCTTTGCTGTTTGCGCCAGTAAAGGCACCGGCTACGTAGCCAAATAATTCAGATTCAACCAGATCTTTTGGTAGCGCTCCGCAGTTGACGGAAACTAACGGTCCCGTTTTTCTCTGGCTGTTTTTATGGAGTGCTTTCACAAACTCGTTTTTGCCAACACCAGTCTCTCCGAGAATCAACAAACTGATGTCTTTATCGATGACGCGATTGGCTTGCTGCCAACAGTGCTCAACAGCGGAGTCGCCATAATGAAGATCATTGGACGCCGCTACAGCACGAGACTTGACCTTGCTATCTTTATCGGTAAGCGGTTTTGTTTTGAAAACGAAAGGGTGCTCATTTCCCCGAGTGGATAGAATGTCGTCTAAGGATTGCCCAATGATACTTTTTTGCGCAAAAAGTTGAGAGGCTACTTGATTGTGAGCCAAAACTTGTCCGTCTTCATTTGCAATGATAATTCCTTGCCAACCACTATTCAGTAAACCTTTTTCGCACGCTAAATCCACACGAATATGCCCTTGTGGAATCAAGTTAAGTAGTTGATTCTCCACTTGCTGGACCATGTTTTGTACTAGTACTTGCGTTGAGAAGTCATGTCTCTTTTGCTCGCTCGTAATATCTAATACGCCAATGAGGTTACCAAGATGATCGAAAATAGGATTAGCCGAACAGCTAATAAAACGATGGTGTTGGATAAAGTGCTGATCACCAATAACAGAAACGGGCTTTGCTTCAACCAAGGCTGTACCAATAGCGTTGGTGCCTTTGACCTTTTCTTGCCAGCATGCTCCAGAGCTTAGCGAGATTTCCGTCAACTTCTCACGAAATCTAGGCTGTCCCCAACTGCCGATGATGACACCATCTGAATCCGTCAAAATTAAGCGACTGTCGCTATGAGCAAATAGCTGATTAAACAGAGGGAGCGCAAATTGAGTGACTGCCTCTAGCAAAAAATTGAGTTGGTGACGCCTATCTTGGAGCGTTGCTGGCGTTACTCGAATATCTTCAGGGCGTCGACGCTGTTTTAAACCCGCTTGTTCACTTCTGACCCATGAAGTTGAAAGCCAATTGTTATCGCTAATGTGTTGAAGTTCCATGACTGTACCATTTTGTCACAGTGAGGGTGTGCCATTTTGGAACACTTGAACATTGGTGTTCACACCATACATCCGCTCAAACATCGCTCACTTGGTTTGTTATCGCTTGGTAATCATAGTTTTACATTTAATTAACAACAAGTGTGGCGTAGTTGGCGTGTGACTTGCGTAATGCTCTTTGTGAACAGTGCGATACGACACTGCAATAACACATTGAACGAGAAACAAAAGGAAGAGTTATGATCTATGCACAGCCAGGTAGTGAAAATGCCATTGTTAACTTTAAATCGCATTACGATAACTTTATCGGTGGGGAATGGGTAAAACCAACGGGTGGTGAGTACTTTGACAATATCTCACCAATCAACGGACAAGCGTATTGTAAAGTTGCTCGCTCTGGCGAGGAAGATATTAATTTAGCACTGGATGCCGCGCACAACATCAGAGCAAAATGGGCCAAAACCAGCGTGACAGAACGTTCGAACATCTTGCTGAAAATTGCTGACCGTATTGAGCAGCATCTAGAAGAGCTTGCAGTTGCAGAAACTTGGGAAAACGGCAAACCAGTTCGCGAAACCTTGGCGGCAGATTTACCTTTAGTAGTGGATCACTTCCGTTACTTCGCTGGCTGTATTCGCGCACAAGAAGGCAGTGCGGCAGAACTGGATGAGCACACCGCAAGCTACCACTTCCCAGAACCGATTGGTGTGGTTGGTCAAATTATTCCGTGGAACTTCCCAATGTTGATGGCGGCTTGGAAACTAGCACCGGCACTAGCGGCGGGTTGCTGTGTGGTATTGAAGCCAGCAGAGCAAACCCCAACATCCATTCTGGTTCTGATGGAAAAAATCGGTGACCTTCTTCCTCCTGGTGTCATCAACGTTGTAAACGGATATGGTTCTGAAGCGGGTCAAGCATTAGCAACCAGCAACCGCATTGCGAAACTCGCTTTTACCGGGTCTACGCAAGTTGGCAACCACATTCTGAAATGTGCAGCAGACAACTTGATCCCATCGACAGTTGAGTTAGGTGGTAAATCTCCAAACATCTACTTCTCAGATATCTTCGATTACGAAGATGAGTATCTTGATAAGTGTATCGAAGGTACGTTACTTGGTTTCTTCAACCAAGGTGAAGTTTGTACTTGTCCATCTCGCGTACTGGTTCATGAAGCGATTTATGACAAGTTTGTAGAGAAACTGACGGAACGTGCACAGCTGATTAAACAAGGTAATCCGCTCGATACCGATACTCAAGTTGGTGCTCAGGCTTCTCAAGAACAGTTTGATAAGATTTTAAGTTACCTGGAAATCGGCCGTGAAGAAGGCGCAAAAGTGGTCTTTGGTGGTGGAGTGTCAGAACAGCCAGAGTCTATCAACCAGGGGTACTACATTCAGCCAACCATGTTGGAAGGCCACAACAAGATGCGAATCTTCCAAGAAGAAATCTTTGGCCCAGTGATCGCTATCACCAAATTCAAAGATGAGGCTGAAGCGTTGGAAATCGCAAACGACACTGAATATGGCTTAGGCGCAGGTGTTTGGACACGTGATGCGAACGTTGCATATCGTATGGGCCGTAATATTGAAGCTGGCCGGATCTGGATTAACTGTTACCACGCTTACCCTGCACACGCAGCGTTCGGTGGTTACAAAAAATCGGGTATCGGGCGCGAAACGCACAAGATGATGCTGGATCACTACCAGAATACTAAGAACTTGCTGATTAGCTACAGCATCGACCCGTTAGGCTTCTTCTAGTGAAACTAAGTAATTAATAAAGAAAAAGCAGTATGAATCAAAACCCCGAATCTTCGGGGTTTTTTATTAGCGTGAGCTTGTCGGCTGAAGGTTAACTTAGATGTTTAACCTGCTTATATTGTGATATCAGGAACGTTGAATTATCGCCACTTTTCGTTCCATAAGCTTTTCTACGGCGGCGTTTTGCTTGTCAATGTTGAGTTGCGGATCAAAGTCCAAAACGCGATTGCAAGATTCGAGACTGGCAAATTGATTTAAACATTCACCAAGCTCTCTTTTAGAGCTTGTTCGCGTCATGCTGCTTTCTGATGAGGAGAGTAGGGTGACTTTACGGCCATGAAACGTTCCTTGCGGCACTGCATCACTTTGCTGCGCTTGTTGAACGTCATGAACCGATGAATTGGTGTATGTGGATTGGATGTCATTGGACATAAAGACACCTAAACTCTCAAGTCTAAAGTTTGTGGCATCGGTGGTGCCTCATCAATGGTTACATGCGAAGACAATAACGCTTCCCACGACTCGCTGTGCGTCAGCAATTCTGCTAAAGCTGTTTCAAAATATTCGTAATCCAGTCGCCTAATGTTAATGAGTCGGTTTAAACATAGGACATGTCGGTGGTTATCTAAACTAAAAAATAACTGGTGCTCAGGCCAGTGATAATTAAAGGCCAAGAAAGAGCGATAGAGATCGGAATTTACAATTTGAAGGCCAACAATCTCAGCTTCGAGTTGCAGAGTTGTCGATTCAGGATGAAAGATGATATGCACCCTTAGATTATCATCAAAGGCTAAGCTTACTTCATTTTCCGTTAGATGCAGTGCAGGCAAGCCTATTTGATGAGCAAACTTTAGCAAAATCTCATCGATAGTTTGGCGTGCTGACATAGGAGTAGTCCCTTTTGAAATTTTATCAAGGAAAATATTAGATGTATCTCTTCATGTTTATCAATATTAGTCGGTTGTTATTATATTTTGGCTTTTAAATGTGTTGAGAGAAATAGAACGGAAAAATTAAATGTGTTCAGATGCATATCTTAATGGCAATGATATATATGAATATCACTTTTCTCTAATGAACTTCAATTAAGGAAGGAATGAAAGAGAACAGAAACTGCTTTTGAAATTACAGTCCATGTTAACTACGTGTTGTTGAAAAATGCGATTTATTGTCCGCTTGTAGTATAAATATAAGTTGATCTTTTATATTTTTACATAAAGAATTGTGTGAATTTCAAATGAGCTAGATTATATAAAATACGTTTATGGGGTCATAATGAACAATTCTATATGGGCTGGTTTTATTGGGTTATTCATACTGAGTGGGTGCAGTCAGACTGTGTCCGTCAATGGGGTGGATGGCTTTGATACACAGAGTCAGGCATCAATCTATGGTTGGGTTTCTGTCGACGGCTACTTTCCACCTTCGATTACTTCTCTTGAAGTGGAAATATGTAAAGTTATTGATAATCAATGTCTTAAATCGGCGTCTCAGAGCTACCAAGGCGTTCAGTTGCCTGTGCAGTATTCGTTTTTAATTGCACCAATTCAAGCTGGTGAAGGAAAAATGAAGATTATTGGAAAGCTTTATTCAAACGGTGAGCTCGTTGCGGAAAAAGAAAAGAGCTATTTATTTTTAGAGGGAAATAAACAAGAAAACTTGATTCTTGTTCCAAAAATAAACAGATAAAATTTTAAGCACTACATTTTTATTAGAATTTTCTAATTTATAAAAATAAAGACTATATCTTTCCTTTTGTGAAAGATTTGTTGTCTTTTATAAACATTAATTACATGACTTTGAAGTCATCGGGTCAGTTGTTTTTTAGACTCATACTTGTTGCAAAAACAGTATTTTTTATGATTATATCTCGCTCCTTGAACACGTTGGCTTGGCGTTTTAGGCTATAAAATATACATTTTTATGATTTTGGAAATTTAATTTTGTTCTCGAAACGATGCCGAAATCTAATTAATTGTATTCTAATGTATAACAAAAAAACCAAACTTAAATAACCAAATGATATTTAAGTTTTGGCTAATGATAAACGCTATCTGATAAAAATAATAAAGACGGACAGCAGAAATTTACTAAGTCAAACCTTTACCTTTAGGTAAAGGTAATGCTTGGGTTATTCGCTAATTATTCGGGGGGTATGGTAAGTGATAGAACTTCTATGCTCTTTTCTTTGCTTCTTTAATTCATACAGCAGTACTTAGAAATAACAACAATCAAAGTAGTGCTTTGAAAGTTTCTCAACATTTGCACTGAGAAACTCAAAATAATGAAGGGTAGAAAATGGATGTGTCAGGCCAACTAAACTCAGAAAGGGTCGACTCGAGTTCACGAAAAATTCGTAGTTTTTCCTGCTATGAAAAATCTGACGAAGTATTTCACTCAGACCAGTCTCACATTGTTGTCGTTCACAATGGTCAGCTTCGAGTTCAAACAGGTGATTGCACAATCGATGTTGCTGCAGAAAATGGGGTATTTCTATCCCAAGGGGATTACCTGTTAGAGTACTCTCCGCTAGATGGGGCATACAAAGCGTCGATTATTGCCTACGACAATGAACTCGTTAGTCAGTTGCTGCAAAAACACAGTGATCTCTTGATGATGCTGCCTAAGGTAGACAAAGTTTGTTCTGGTTTGTTTACTTTTGGTTTGAACATACTCGTTGAACAAGTGCTTTCTAGCATGCAGACGCTTGAGCAACAAGCGTACCCTGATGCCATTATGTGCCTAAAATACGAAGAACTACTCATTCTCTTGCTACACAGCAAAGGAGGAGAATCACTGTATGCGTTGCTGTCACAACAAACAAACCGTACGTCGGAACGGTTACGTCGATTTATGGAACAGCATTACTTAAAAGAATGGAAGTTGACAGACTACGCGCAGGAGTTTGGTGCCAGCTTAACCACTTTTAAAGAGCTTTTTAATGAGCACTATGGCATTTCTCCAAGAGCCTGGATCAGTGAGCGTCGACTACTGCATGCTCATAAACTGCTGTTGACGAGCAAGATGAGCATCGTAGATGTGGCGATGGAGGCAGGGTTTTCCAGCCAGTCTTACTTTACGCAGAGTTACCGTCGTCGTTTTGGAACGACCCCAAGCCGCGTACGTTCGGGAGACGATCAAGTGGCTATCGCGAAATGAAATGACTTGGGACTAAAATTTTCTGACTAATTTTGAAAGTCACTCACCAGTGTAAATTCTATTATGTATCGTGTAACAACGAACGATTAAAAATTATTACATCTCTTTCTTTCTGGATTGTTCGAAAGGGGTGCGGAGACGAACATAAATGAAAAAGCAGCATTGGCGACGCCGTTCGCTTTTTCCAGACAGCATAGTGACACAGCGGAAAGTGACTGTTTTACAAAGAGGAGCTCGTTATGAAAGCGCCTCGAAACCTACGCAGGATCTCAATGTTGTGCACGTCAATCACCGACAATTGTTGAGTGAAGGCGTCATAAATTATGAGCAGTTATCTTTACTTCAACGCTTGTTGGATAGAAATGTCGTCGATAGCCTATGCGCTAGCCAGTTAGTTAAAACGTATCAAAAACTTGGTGCTTCGATAGACCGGTTTGCCATGCGTTTATTTTTGGAAATTGGATCGCAGCTCAGTGATAGCAGCACAATCACAACGTTCGAACAAAGGCTGGACTACATCAACTCTCGTCTGGGCTTTCGCTTTAATTTGGCTGTCCCAAAAACGTTGATGCTTTGTTTCCATTTATCACTCAACGAGTGGATTAACCGACAAGTCGATCAAAGTGCTCTTCATGCTTCGATTAAAGTTGAACAACTTATCAATCAACTCGATATTCAGAAGGAATATTGGTCGAAGCTATCAGGGGAAGACACCAGTGCCGTCTTTGTTCAACAGCAACTCGATCTTATTAAGAGCCAGCAGCATCAACTTAAAAAGCAACTTGGGACGTTAAGCGAACAACAGTTGCAAGTGATTGAATGTCATCGTTTGTTAATTGAAAAGTGGCAACCGTCTTTAGACGAGCTGAAAGGGTTCGCGGAGTACACCTCGACAACCGAACAATTTATTTCTGAGTGGAAAAATTGGTGTTCGGAAGTACGACTTGAAGCCCCTGAGCTGAACGAAGTTTGGGATGCATGCGATGTGGTTTACAACGACCAAAATGCAGTTGCGAAAGTATGGCAATGGTTCAAGAACATGCAGACTGTTGGTGATATCGATCACTACTATTTTGATACTCAAAGTGGTCAGTGCGGCCAGGCTTGCAATCACCTCAGCCAGATCTAAATAGGGCGTTAAATGTTAGATAAGATGATGAAATCTTTAGCGGAAGCGCTAAAGGTAGGGGATTTTATTGCCTCAGAAAATGGTTCTTACAACATCGAGGTTGACCAGTTATCACTGACCATCAAGCAACATGCGTCATGGATTTTATGGGAAGCGACGTTACCCTTCCAGTTTAAAGAGCATCTAGATTATCAACAAGAACAAGCGTTACAACGTTGCATGCAGCTCTCATTAAAAACCATTCGTGAGGATAGCGGCGTACTGACAACCAATGATGATCAGCAATTGATTTTGCAAAGTAAAGTAAGGGTTGAGGACTGTTCCGTGGAACGGTTCTCTGCTTTGCTTTCTAAGCACGTCAATCTATGTGAGCGTTACATTGCATTATTGGAACAAGAACGCGTGAACCACACAATCAACCATACAGTGTGGTTACCATGATGCTAAAAATCTTTCCCAACATTAGACGTGCTGCAACAAAGGCATTGTTATGCGCAGTGAGTGTTGTTCCTTTGGGATACGCGCAAGCAACAGACTTACACTGGCCCGAACAACCGTTCCGCTACTATGCAGATAACGACTCATTAAAAGAGTTGTTGAATAACTTCGGTGCAAATTATCGTGTCTCGGTTTCTGTTAGTGACAAAGTCAACGATCGAGTGAATGGGCGTTTTACCCCTGAAGATCCGGCGGAATTCCTCGATTACTTATCGCAAGTGTACAACTTGATGTGGTATTTCGATGGTGCCGTCTTACATGTCTATAAGGCGACAGAAACTCGCTCACGTTTACTTCAATTGGAATTACTTACGGCTAGAGAGCTACGCAGTACGTTAATTTCCACCGGCGTTTGGGATTCTCGTTATGGTTGGAGAGCTGCTGAGAGCAAAGGGTTAGTCTATCTTGCGGGTCCTCCACGTTATGTCGACTTAGTGGTACAAACGGCGGAGGCATTGGAAACGCGCTTGCTGCAGAAATCAAATTCAACCGACGAATTATTCGTTGAGATAATTCCTTTGAAGTACGCTTCTGCAACGGATAGAGAAATTGCATATCGAGATCAGACAATTACGGTCCCGGGCATCGCATCGGTGTTAAAACGGGTCGTGTCTGGTGTTCAAACGCAAGTGGCGAGTGCGTCTAGCAAAGAAGTTACCAGTCCAGATAAGCCTGTAAAAAGTAATAAAACCGCCTCAGTTCATGGTGGCGCAACAGTTGAAGCAGAGCCGGGTCTTAATGCGATTATCGTTCGTGATACTCAAGCACGATTACCGCTCTATCGTAAACTGGTCGCGCAATTAGACCAGCCGCAATCAAGAATTGAAGTCGCGCTATCGATTGTCGATATCAGTGCCAACGATTTAAGTCAGTTAGGCGTGGATTGGCGAGCGGGAGTGTCTGTCGGAAACAACCGCATTGTCGATATCAAAACAACAGGTGATGTGAATTCGGGGGATGTGACGCTCGGCAGTGGACAGAACTTTAAGTCCTTGCTTGATTCAACCAACCTAAATTACTTGCTGGCTCAAATTCGTTTATTGGAATCCAAAGGCAGTGCTCAAGTGGTTTCAAGACCAACATTGTTAACTCAGGAAAATGTCGAAGCGGTACTGAACAACAGCAGCACTTTTTACGTCAAGCTGGTTGGTAAAGAAACCGCAGCGCTGGAAGAGGTCACGTATGGCACGTTACTGAGAATTGTCCCACGTATCGTTGGTGATAGATTTGCTGCACGACCTGAAATTAACCTGAGCCTTCATCTCGAAGACGGTGCAAAGATCGCTGATGGTGGCGTCGATGATCTTCCTTCCGTTCGTAAAACTGAAATCAGCACCTTAGCGACGGTTAAACAAGGGCAAAGCTTACTTATCGGTGGTGTGTACCGAGATGAAGTGAGCCATCAGTTACGTAAAGTGCCATTGCTAGGAGACATCCCATATTTAGGCGCGCTGTTTAGAAGTAATACCAATACTAAGCGCCGCACAGTACGAATGTTTATTTTAGAACCTCGAATTGTTGTGGATGGTATTGGCGATAGTGTGTTGATTGGCAACGAATATGACTTGCGACCAAGTATAGGCAGGCTTAACAACATCTCCAACAATAGCGCTGAATTTAAATCGGTAGTGGAAGTATATAGCTGCACATCGAGGGTTCAGGCCGAGCGCTATCAACAAGACTTATTGTCACAGAAAAAGTCGTCTCAATTAACGCAGTGCCAATTACCAACAGGGCAAAAGGGTTGGCGGGTGAAAGTATTGGAATGTGATGACTCACAAAGTGAGTGTGTGCGCCCTTCAGAGGAGTCTTAACCGCGATGCAGCAATGGAAAATTCGTATTTTATCAGGCGTGCATACCGGAGTAGAAGTCACCTTACCTGAAGGTGCTCTCGTGCTTGGCAGTGACGACTTTATTGCTGATCTTGTACTGTCTGATGCTGGGGTCGAAGCGAACCATTTCAACCTCGTTTGCCAGCAAGACTCGGTCATTTTACGAGGCTGCGAAGAGGCAAATATTAACAGTGAAGACATCGCTGTTGCAGGTGATGGTATCGAGTTGTCACGCCATGCTGTTGTCTCGGTCGGCGTTGTGAAGTTCGCTCTGGGATACGCGGAAGATGCGTTAATTGTGAGTAACATCAGCGACGAATCTAGCCAACAGAATACACCTGTGGTTGCTGTGCAACGCTCTAGCTGGAAAAAAACAACGCTCATCGCTTTGCTCTGTAGTTTTGTCCCGAGTGTCATTTTTGCCGGTATGTGGTACAGCCAAGCTAACGGAAACAACAATGAAATTGTTACAGAAGCAGAACCCATTGTTTTGGTACGTAACATCTTAGGCGAGCTCAAACTTAGCGACGTTCGTGTGGAATGGAATGCCGCCGCACGCCAAGCAGTCTTAGAGGGCTATGTTGAAGACCGAACACAGAAACTCGATCTGCTTGGTCGAATTGATGTATTGGGCATCAATTACAAAAGTGACTTAAGAACGATGGAAGAAATCCGTCGCGGGGTTCGATTTATTTTGCGCAACCTCGGCTATCACCAAGTGAAAGTCGAAAATGGCGATGAGACCGGAACACTGCTGCTGACGGGCTATATCGATGATGCAAGCCGCTGGAACCAAGTTGAACAAATCTTGGAGCGAGACGTGCCGGGTCTTATTGCGTGGAAGGTTGAACTGCAGCGAGCGGGTGCCTACATGGATACGCTAAAAGCGTTATTGACGGATGCGGAGTTACTGAAAAAAGTCCAGTTGGTCACCAGCGGTGATCGCATCGAAGTTCGTGGTGAGCTTGATGATATCGAAACGACTCGATTTTACGGTGTGACCCGAGACTTCCGGGAACAATATGGTGAGAAACCGTACTTAGTTTTGAAATCCATACCTAAGGTGAGTAAAGGCACCAACATCGATTTCCCGTTTCGTAGCGTTAACTTTGGCCAGGTTCCATATGTGATTCTGACCGATAACGTTCGCTATATGGTCGGTGCAAGAACGCCTCAGGGCTACCGAATATCCAGTGTTACACCTGCTGGTATTGAGTTGGTTAAAGGCGGGCGGGTGATAACAATAGAACTTGGATATGAAGGCGAGACGAACAATGACAAATCTTGAACAAATTTTAAATAACGACACAAACGGTGCGGAAGTGCACAAGATTAAGAGCAAGCTCTTAGAAGCACAAGCGGTGGTGAAACGTCAGTTGGATTTAGGGTGCTCACCACAGCAGTACCAATTGCTACTCAAACAGTATGAAGCTTACACCGCCGCCCATGCGGTCGTTGAATCATACGAAGCTAACTAAAAAATACGAGGAAGTCTTATGTCATTTTACGATGCTAGTAACAGTGTAAACCTTGATGATGTTAAAGCTAAGTTAGAACAACAAGCGAAAGATGCCAACACAGAAGTGACGGCAGCCATCAAGAATCTAGAAACCAATGCCGATGATCCATCAAAGCTTGCCGAGCTTCAGCACGCGATCAACAAATGGTCTGTTGTTTACAATATCAATGCGACCACTACTCGTGCGATTAAAGATGTGATGCAGTCGATTCTCCAGAAGGTGTAAAGCATGGAACGAGAAACGCGCCAACTGCTGGCTGAAATCGCGCTGATGGCAACAGGTATGCATCGTCATCAAGAAGCCAACACGATTGCAGATGGCCTTGAAGCAAGCTCAGGTTCTGAAGAGACCGTTGCGATGATTCGTGCAATGAGCCTCATGAATAAAGGCTTGTATGAAGAGGCTCATCAATTACTCGAACCACTTTGTAACGCCTATCCAGATCTGATCAGCTTAGCGGCTCTTGCTTCTGCCAAAGCCGGTTTACTGAGCAAAGCGGAAAGCTGGGTAGAACTTGCGTCACAAGGAAGCGAAGAAAGCCAAGCATTTGCTGCGAGCTTTTCTCAGGAGATTAGGAATCTTGGATGATCATTGATTCGAGTAACCTAGGTCTTCAACACCAATCTTTGCGCCAGTCGGAGTCGCGCCATTATGAGCGGAGCGATGAAGACAAGATGAAAGCACTCATGGAGCGAAGTGACAAGCAAGAGCAAGTTTCACATGTTTCTCCAAAAGAGACGCTAGAGAAAACAGAAGCGAAACTGGCGGAGATCAAAGCGTGGTATGAATCATTAAAAGACGCAGAGGTTGTCAGTAAACAAAGTGTCTTATCGTCGTTAAATGAAGCGTTTTCCGACCCTCAAGTTAAACGAGAGGCAATGTGGTACGCCTTTCATGAGGCGAAGAGTGCAAAAGGCAACGAACAGCCACAATCTGATTTGTTAAAGGTGTTGAAGCAGGAGTTACTAGGGAGTTTTTCGGGACAGCTTATTGCCGAACCACCTGCTGATAAAACAGCACTAAAAGCAATGCTAGCGCAGCATTTTCCACTGGGTGCCCAGAAAGAACAAGCCTTATGGCATTGCTGGGCAGAGTTGAAGTCGTTACCTGATATGGCATCAACACTGGACATGGTTCGTGATGAACTTAGCTTCATGATCCAAAAAAATGCGATGGTGAAAAACATCATGACTCACAGTCACAAGTTAGATTTATCTTAGGAGTACATATGATAAACACGCAGTACACCGAGGTGATGCAAACCAACATTGATAAGTTACAGGATGCGCAAGTCGAAGACGGTTTAAGCGAACGTTTTGAGCAAGCCATGTCGGTTCCCGAGGCAAGTAATGGCCTGGAGGGAGGTTTGCTAGAAAACATCAGCGAGTTGAAAAACACTATCGATAACGCGAAAAGTAACCTGCAAGACAACATGAAGATGGTGGGTGATGATCCGGCGCAATTACTGCAAATGCAGTGGGCGCTGACACGCATTACTTTTCAAGAAGAGCTGATCGCGAAAACCGTGGGTAAAACCACACAAAACGTAGAAACCTTATTGAAGGCACAATAGTGATGATGAATAAAATGAGAGCAGTTTTCATCATGCTCACGTTGTTTCTGGTAGGTTGTCAGACCGAGTTATACACCAACGTTACTCAGAAAGAGGGTAATGAGATGTTGTCGATCTTACTATCCGAAGGTGTCGTTGCAACAAAAGAGCCTGACAAAGACAACACCGTCAAGTTAATGGTAGACAGTTCTCAAATCGCCTTCGCGGTAGACGCGCTAAAGCGAAAAGGTTATCCAAGAGAGCAGTTTTCCACACTGAAAGAAGTGTTTCCCAAAGACGATTTGATCTCGTCACCATTAGCAGAACGAGCACGTTTGGTATACGCGAAATCTCAGGAGCTCTCCTCAACCTTATCTCAGATTGATGGCGTGCTAGTGGCACGTGTTCATGTTGTTTTGGAAGATCAAGATCTGCGTCCAGGAGAGCGCCCAACTCCAGCTTCTGCCTCCGTATTTATTAAACACGCAGCAGATATTGCGCTTGATTCATATGTTCCGCAGATCAAATTATTAGTGAACAATAGCATTGAGGGGCTGAACTACGATCGAATCAGCGTAGTGATGGTACCCTCATCAGAGGTTCGAGTTGCTACTCAAAACAATCAATTTAAAAGCATTTTGTCGGTTCAGGTCACCAAAGAGACGGCGAATAATCTTATCGCCATTTTGGTGTTCTTGGTAGCGGCACTCATCGGCTCGAATATCGCTACTTTTACATGGTGTCGTAGGAACACGAAGCGTGGTTAAACCAGAAACACCACTCGCGCAGGTACAACACCAGTTTAACTATGCGCCTTGCCAGTACATCCATAGAAGTTGGATAGAGCAAAAGCAGCCTTGGTTACTAAATATCGAAGGCTGGAGAGATAACCCCATGTTTAACCAATGGTGCATAAATGAGTGGGCGTTATCTCCCGTTCCTGAGACGGCTTTTAACAAACCTTGCCATAGCTTGGCGTTGCTCCCAGCGGATGCGTTGAACCAACTCGTATTGATGGTGGGCGGAGCTTTACATTGTGTGGCAATGCGAGGCGTTGTTTTAAAACATCCTAAACAGGTTCTGAACAACGTATTTGGTTTGGAAGGCGCTCGGTTCCTAATTCAAAACGGGCCTATGCTGTTATCCAGCTGGCCGCAAGGCTGGCAGCGTTCGTTACCAGAACTACTGGATGAAAGGTCTGTTGAAGCAAGCATGAGGGCGCTGGGATATTTTTGGATGAGGTTTATTTTGATTAACTCACCGGAAGATGTTGTTCTTCGTTGGCAATTCAAATTAGAAAAGCAACTTAGCGAAAACGCGGAAACAGCTAACTGGTTGGAAGCGGATCAACGAGATCTGGCGTATCGACTCACAAAAAAAATCGCAAAACAGGTTATTCCTCAATGGTTTCATTTGTTGAAATAAAAACAGACAATTTGCAGCTGGCACCTGGCTTAAAGGTGCTGAAAGCGAAAGATTATGCCAGTTATCTGGATTCGCAACACTTAGTTGAAGCCGCGAACTCCAAAGCTGAAAGCATCATTGCTAATGCCCAGCAAGCCTACGAAACCGAAAAACAACGTGGTTATCAAGATGGCCTTGCACAAGCCAAGATTGAAAATGCGCAAACGATGGTTGAAACCTTAGCACGTTGTAATGACTACTATCAGCAAGTCGAAGAAAAAATGACAGGTGTGGTGTTAGAAGCAGTACGCAAGATCATCGATACCTTCGATGATGTCGATACCACGGTGAGTGTAGTTCGAGAAGCGTTGCAACTGGTGAGTAACCAAAAGCAGGTCATTTTACATGTCCACCCAGAGCAGGTTGTTGAGGTGA
This sequence comes from Vibrio sp. 1641, assembly GCF_033339995.1. NCBI lineage: Bacteria > Pseudomonadati > Pseudomonadota > Gammaproteobacteria > Vibrionales > Vibrionaceae > Vibrio > Vibrio sp. 1641. The sequence goes on along the minus strand of NZ_JAWOVP010000010.1, from coordinate 87,673 downwards.
GAGAAAAGGTGGCTGGAGTATTAAGTGATTTCCCTGAAGTCGGTTACGTTGACGTGGTAGCAGATGCGCGCTTGAAAAATGGAGGCTGCATTTTGGAAACAGAAGTTGGGATCATCGACGCCAGTATTGATGGACAGCTGCATGCGTTAAAGCAAGCTATGGTGAAGCAGCTCAGCGAGCGTAAAATTACGATTCATGAATAAACCTTAAAAACTCAGCACTTGCTGAGTTTTTTCATTTTAATGCCTTTAAACAAAAAAAATCCGACCATTTCTAAAATATTCACTGCCATAAATCCTTAAGAATACACCTAAGAAAGCTGCTTAGTTGATAAGTGTTGCAACCAAGCAGCGCCTCTAAAACAACAAAAATAGGATTATTTAGTCGAATGGCTAATGGATTTATAACTTCTTTACTGACAGATTTTGCCAGCCGCTGCCAATTGGAGCCGTTGGTTTTTGATGAAGATGATTGTTGCCATCTACTCGTTGAGCAAAACACAGCAATCACAATTCGTGCACAAGAAGATCGTGCGACGCTTATCGGGCTGATTTCAGGTGATGAACCGAGTGCTGATATTTTGCATCAACATATGAAAGATGCCTTAACGCAAGGTTCTCCAGCGGTATGCTGGGAGGAAGAGACCGGATACATCGGTTTCATACACCTGCCTCAGCAACTGCTAACTGCATCTTTTTTCGATGAGTCATTTGCGAATTTCATCGAGTGGTTAAAAAGTGCGAATACACAAGAAGTAACCAACAAAACAACCGAAGTACCGGAAACGAATACCACTCATTTTTCCACATTAAGGGTTTAAAACATGATCAGTTTTGGAAGTGTTAGCGCGTTGCAGGCCGCCATGCCGCAAGCTCGTAACGAGATACTTAACGAAGGTAAGCTGAGTATTGGTGGCAAAGAATACCAAATCAACGCAGCGACCCAAGAATTTACTCGTACCAATCCTACTAATGGTGCGGTAGCGCGATTTTTTGAAGCGACAGGAAAATTGTTTCGCGAAGGCAGCTCACAATCGGTTGCGAAAGCCCTTACAAAAGCCGTATTTGATAATGAGCAAGGCCAAGCTCAGCGTTTACGAGCTGCTTCTTCTGTTGAGCATGGACAAATGTTCTTCAAAGATGGAAACATAAAAACCGCATCAGATGTCTTAAATGCCTTTGCGAAGTTAGACAGTAAATCAGTTCAGTCGAACTCTGCTGAGCTAAACCAGTTAGCAGAGCGAGCGATGACAGAGGCAATGTTAGAAACCGATTCTGGTAAAAACCTCACATCACTGATTGGCGAAAGTGCAGCGAAGTCGCTTGCTGGACGTGTAGTAAAGGACTACGGCGGTGGTATATCTGCAGCGCAGAAAAATCCGGCAGGTAGCATCAATCAAATGCAAGCGGTGTTTGATATGGAGGTGATGCATCTTAAATCGGCGCAACGTCATATCGAAGGTCTAGCAAGCACCGATCTAAACCAAGGTGTATACGCTGAAGGACTGGCAGAGGACGCGTTTAACAAAAGTGGCGTAACCAATAATGTTGAAAGAGCTGCGGCGTGGATCATTAATGCTTCTAACTCTAAAGGAAACGATGCCGAAAATATTACGTCTTTACTGAAAGAATACGCGTCTAATGGTAAAGACTTATTGAATATGGAAAACCTAAAAGAGCTACACGCTCGATTGGTGCCTAATGTTGAGCGTGATTACCGAGGGCCAAATATTTCGGGTGGCACTTTGCCGTCAAGTATTGGCGGTGAGGGCATGTTAAAGCAGCACATTGAAGGCTTTTTGAAAGAGAACCCTGTAGAAGATAAAGACTTAGGTAAACATTTGTTCGCCGGAGTTATCGGGTACCATGGCTTTACCGATGGAAATGGTCGCATGGGGCGCATGCTATACGCGATAGCAGAACTTCGTAACGACTCGTTCAATCCTTTAGCTATGGATGCAGAAAATAGCCTTCACGGTATTAAGTGATTTTCTACTTCTATTTAATTTTCGGAGCGGCGATTGCCGCTCTTTTATTTTCCAGCTTAACCTTAATTTTTCTTCTCAATAAAACGGCTAATAGCAATAAAAATGAGACGTTGAAATAAAGTGTCGGTTTCTATCTCGCCATAAAATCTCTTTTATCCTTATTCGCTTATTTAAATGAGCCGTTATACCCAAGTGGCTTCGCTGAAATAAATATATCGATGTCACTTAGTTATAATAAATTAGACAGGACACAACATGGATACAGGAAAGATTAATATGCTTCTCTCTGAGCTAGGAGAAGTGCTGAACCTTGAGCGCGTGACAGCGTATGACGATCAAATGTGGTCACTGCATTTTGCTGAAAACAACAGTGTCGATGTTCTGCTCGTAGAGGAAAAAGGCGAGTTATTGATTTCCAAAAACCTGCTTATAGAACAAGATGATATTACGCTAGATAAACTTCAAGTTTTACTTGAATACAACTTTTTGTATCGAGAAACAGGTGGTGTGCAGTTTTGTGTGAATCCAACACGCAAAGACGTTGTTCTTCAAGTTGCTATCGCGGCTGGAAGTGAACTCACCAACATTGCTAACTTAATCATTCAGTTGAATGAATTAGTTGATACTTGGGGACAGTTATTTCAAAACAACACGGTTGTAGATTTTAGCCAAACAGACGTACACGCATTTATTCAAGTTTAAGGCATCACACATGGTCAATATTAATACATCGCACATGCACTCGTTGAGTCAGTTAACGTCACATTTGGCGACACAAAATCAGGCTGACGACAAAGAGGTTCGAGCACACAACGGCAAAGATATTTTTGTTAAAGAGGGTGCACCAAAAAATAAAAGTATCAGCGCGCGTATTAGCCACCAGAATAAAGCGAAAGATATTGTAGTGAACCTGCTTACTAAGCAGGGTATTCCTAAAGATGTTGCGAAGCTCATGCTGAAAAATGTGTTGAACGGTGAAAACAAGTTAACGCTTGGGAGCCTGAAAAATCTTGAGAGATTGTCGTCTGGTCCTAGCTCAAATTGGCCCACTGCACAAACGGCAGCCTCTTCTTCCAAAACCAATAAAGCCTCATCGAGTGTCGCGCTTATCAACGAACATAAAGCCAACCTTCAAAAGCTTGGTGATTTTGCCTGTACGGACTTAAATACGTTCGGTGTTAAGGGGTCACAGTTTTATGAAACAAAAGGAAAGCCACGACTAAAAGAGCTTCACGCGGATCAAGCGCGAATCATGCAAGATCACAGAGCGACGATGTCCGCAAACGGAGTTCAAGCTGCAGCACAAAGAGGAACCGCACCGCAATTAAGCACTCTACAGAACATTGCTAAGGCAGTACAAACCGCGAAAGCCGGCTGCTGTACTACATTTGCCTTTGCTGCCGCCGCTGAGATGATTCAAGGCATGTCAGGAACACCTGAAAGTGAACCCAAAGTAGAAGTGGTTGCGTTTAAAAAGGGTCATTCAGGTACACACCTTTATGTACTGGTTGGTCGACAAGAGGGGAGCGACATAAAAGATCCATCAACGTGGAGTAAGGATGTGAAAATTGTTGACCCGTGGGCGACATCTGCATTCGGTGCACCAATGTTTGGAGATGCACAACGACCACCTGTTTCGAATATGTTCCCGCCAACAGAAGTCATTTTTGATAGCCATAAACTGGGTTAGTCAATCTGCAAAAGAAGTGAGCAAATACACCATGCTAAGCATCTAACCTTTATTGAAAGAGCAGCCCTGAGCTGCTCTTTTTTATTACTCTGGAAACTCGTTTTTAGAGCGAGATTTCTGCGGAAAACCTCACAATGCAGGCGAAAAAGTGACAAAAATAAAGCCATTACCGACATCGTTCAATCTGCAATCGTTGTTCAATAGAGTTATTGAAACAAAAGGAAAAAGTTATGAACACGATTCAACAACTGCTCTTGGAGTTTTGCCAACTCAATGAGTTGCCCGAACTGAATTTTGAAGAAAATGAACGTTGTCAGCTACTGGTCGATGATCGCTACATGTTGTATTTCATCGCGACAGATACGGATGATTTGATGTTGTCTGTAACGTTCGGAGGGTTAGAAAAATCCGGTGAACAACGACTAAAAGGTTTAGAGCTTCTTGCTCATGCTAACTATCAAGGAATAGGTAGTGGCAGCCTCGCACTTGCTTTGGCTCCAAACGGTCGACAGCTTGTCTTAGCAGGACGTAAACCCGTTGAGCATCTAAATACGACGAACCTTACCGCTTGGTTTCACGAAGTTATTGAACAGGCCGAGCTGTGGCAAGCGCGTTTCGCAATGTTGGATCAAGCGATTCCAACCACCTCTAATCATGAACAAGCTCATGTTCAATCACTTCGTGTGTAGGAGAGAAAAATGGTTAATACAACACAAAAAATCAGCCAAAGCCCAGTACCTGATCTAGAGCAGTTTCGTGCAGTTGCTGCGCAAAAAGATGACCGAGTGATCAGTAAAAGAGGTGAAGTAAAAGAACCTTCCACATTCCACAAAGGTCACAAGTTTGCTTCTATTCACGAAGGCGTATTGAGAAGCAAATACACTAAGTTTTTCCAAGAAAACATCAAAACTCACCTTGATTTAAAGCAGGCGCTACTTAAGCAAGAAAAACCTGAGGTTGCGCTGTTGGCTTACTCCCTAGTGAGTCCTTCAGGCTATCGCGGTGAGCCACTTACTGAGCGTAAAATCTTAGAAGTTGTCAGCCTATTGGATGAAATAAAAGTGAGCAGCGATACGTACCAGCAGCTTAAAAATACGTTTGATTCGATCAGCAAAGATCCGCGTATGCAGGTGAGTTTAGAAGCCCAGTATCCAGGAAAAATGGATGGCTTCGCTGCTGAACTGCTACAGATGGGCAAAGAAAAGCTAAAAGGTTCTGGTGTTAACGCCGTTATTAACTTGGCATTACCTGGCGTTGGCTTATTGATTTCTACAGGTCGAGAGTTGCACAAAGCGGCCGTAAATGGTGATGCTGAGGCTTACCATCATCAGTTAGAACAAATTTCACAGCTGCCAGGGCGAGATCAACGTCTTTCTATGCCGATGCAGCAAACCTTGGCTCAAGGTCATGCGATACTGTCGGCTGAAGGTGGCATTGGAGCTACGTTAGGTATGGCGACGGGGAGCCTGGGCACGTTCGGTGTTAGCTCTGTAGCAACGGTGGGCGTCACACCGATAGCAAAAGAGGCAATCGGTTCTGCGGCAACGACTGCTATCATGAGCGGCGGTGGTTTTGTGGCGAACCAAGCTGGGGCATACGGGTTAAATACGGAAGTAAAAGAGCAACTTATGCAAGGTGAAATGTCTGGTGTTTTACCTAGACTTGAAGTTTCCAATGCAAAAGGAGACTTTACCTTCAGTATGCAAGATCCGGCTTCTGTCCGTGCATTAATGGCGTACCTTGGTCCTAAGGAGAATACTGCAATGACTTCTCCTCAAGCGCCTAAAGAGGCACAAGAGATGGAAGCCGCGCGATTAACACTGAAAAAGATGTTGGGTTCAGAGCCAAGTGAGCACTTGGTTCCTGACGTAGACTCTATCTTGAAGCTAAGCCCAGAGGATGCACCAAGTAAAACCGAGTCTATTGCTAACGGGGCGTTTAAAAAACTGTTAGGAGAAGATTGGGATTGGCTCATGCCAGCTGTTCGAGCGATTGACAAAGGGGAAGCAAGTAAAATAAACGAAAAGCTCACCTACAAGCTCCCCCTAGATGCAGCAAACGGACGAGTTTATCTTGATAAATGCCCAAACCTGAGTGACGTCCAGTTAGATGCGCTAGAAAAATTAGGCTCACCAAGTCAATTGCGATTGATGTACTTGGCAGAAGGCTGGGTGTAATTTCAAATGGTAAAGTAGGGAGTAGGTGCTGCTCCTTACTTTATCTACCGTCAGCGTTCCTTTTTGGGGCTGGCTCATGTCCATTGAATTTAACTTTTCGACTGAAGAAACAAACACACAAGTGTCAACGCTATACCAACCCAACCAATGAAAGAAATTTCTTCCCCAACAATCGCAACTGCTAGTGCTGCTGCGATAACAGGTTCAAATAGCGTGAGTATGCTAGCTCCACTGGCTGTAACAAACCGTAGCCCAAACCCAAAAGCGACGTAACCTAACCCTATTGGAATCAAGGCCATGTAGAGCATGACCGTCGTATTAGTTGATGATGCAAATAGATTATCGCCCGTGATGAAAAGTGTTGGTAGAAGCAAAACTCCACCAATACCAAAAACACTTCCCATGGCCGTTTGCGATTCAATGCCGTGGTCAATCATAGCCTTTACTCCCCATGAGTAGATGGCGTACGTCAGACCTGCCAATAGGCCAAGTAATACACCCCAATGCTTCATATCCTGATCAAATAAGCTATTTGCGGATGACTCAGAAGCCAGCAACAAGGTAATGCCAATGACCCCGATTGCGAAACTCATCATCCAGCGCTTGGTTATGGTCTGATTTCGGCTAAAGAGACACTCTAACAAAGCAGAAAAGAAAGGTGCAGTGGAGATAGAAACAACCGTACCAATAGCCACACCGGCGAATCGCATTGATGAATAAAAAGCCAGTGGGTAGGTGGCTAAGGCGATAATACTAACCAGTAACGTTTTCTTCTTATGTACGACTTTTCGAAAATCTCTCTTCAGTGACTTCGCAGACAGACATGCTTGCATAAATCCACCAATACCCATAGAAAATGCGCCAATGGCGAGAGCACTGACATCCGGTGCCAAGCTGGCAGCGGTGCCCGTCGTTCCCCACAGGGTTGAAGCAAAAAGTATGGATAAAGTTCCTAATTGATAGTCGGTGAAATGTTTTTTTAACACTGTAATTTCTACCTAGTGAATGGCTGTTTTAGGGTAGAAAGAATAAAAGAAAGCGATAGAGGTTTTTGTGCTGAAAAGACGGAATACTTGTTCCAGAAGACTATTTTAGTGACTATCGGGAAAACTCTCTAGGAGACATGCCAAAATGCATTGAAAACCGTCGACTAAACGCGGAAAGGTCACTATAGCCAACTCGTTCAGCTATCAACTGAACTGGAAGGTCTGTATGAGTCAATAGTGCTTTGGCTTTTTCCATACGTTGTAGTGTAATGTACTTATGGACGCTCATTTTTAGCTGCTCTTTAAAAAGCTTTTTAAACTGCGTCGGACTCAAGCAAGCGGCATTCGCTAATGAGGCAATGGTGAGTGGCTGATCAAGCTGCTCGGCGATCACAGCCTGTACATCTCGAATACGCGAATCCACGGAGCGAGACCGCTTTTGCTGCTCCAGCAACAGATAGAAGGTTGCAACCATTGAGTTTTCAATTTCATCATTAACCTGATACTCAAGTTGCTTTTCGACAAACTGGATAAAGCTCAGTAGAGGCGGGCTAATCGAAAACACAGCCACACTACTATCCATCAAATGAGTGGGCAAAGTGGTCATATCCGCAACAATAAAGCGTGATGACTCTTCGGCATTAAAACCGTGAGCACAACTTTTGGGGATGACTATGCAGTCGCCAACCGCCACCTTTCCGACATAACTATCCATATCAATCTGTATGTTGCCCTGGAGAGGAAGCACGAGTTGATGATAATCACTATGAGTATGTCGGCTCATACGTTTCGTGTAGGAGCGAATGCTTAAGCTAGATTTCATAAAAACAACATACAGTTAAAGGATACCGCATTATAGCGTGGAAAGTATCGAGGTTGAAAGCTGGTCAGTTGTAAGCCCAGATCTTGAGTGGGATGTGGTTTGTTAGTCCGCCTCGGATTCTAACGAGGCCAACCAACGAAGTACTTCGGCGGTTGCTTCAATAAGATCACTTGGGATGTACTGGTCGACGTTGCCGTCCGCGTATAGTGCACGAGCAAGAGGGACTTTTTGCATCACAGGCACACCTTCCTCTTTGGCGATTGCGACCATACGTTTGGCTACCGCATCGGTTTCCATCAAAGTGATGACGGGCAGGGGCGTTTCGCCTTTCTTGTAATAAAGGCCAACCGCGATATGTGTTGGGTTTGTAACTAATACATTAGAACGTTTAACGTTTTCGCGTTGATTGGAGGCTTGTAGCTCTTGGTGCAACTGACGACGTTTGCTTTTTATTTCTGGACTGCCTTCCATCTCTTTGTATTCGCGTTTCACTTCGTCCTTGCTCATTTTGAGCTTTTTCGTGTGATCAAATTTCTGGTACGCAAAATCTGCGGCAGCGATGACGATGAAGCCTACCGAAGAGATAATCATTAATTGTTTAATCATGACGCCAGTAATGGTCGGGACACATTCTAGCCCACAAGTTGGAATTTGCATTAAAGCGTTGATGTTACCGCGTAATGTCACCCAGATAATGCAGGAAAGAAGAGAGACTTTAAGGATCGACTTGATAAACTCAATCACACTCTTGAGGGAAAAAATGCGTTTGGCCCCTTCGACGGGATTGATCTTTTTGATGTCGGGTTTAACGGACTCACCACTAAATAGGAATCCGAACTGCCCCATATTGGAAAAGATGGCGACGAGTGCAGCAACCAGAATAATCGGAGCGAGTAGATAGGCAATTTCTTTTGCGATGGCGATAGCGACATCGACTAGCGCATCTTGGAAACCCTGATAAGCAAGCTTACTTGGTAGGAGAATAAGCGCTGAGATGTGCGACATGTAATAATCGGCGAACGCAAACAGTACAATTATGAGCGCCAAAATTAATGCAGACGATACGATTTCTTGGCTTTTGGCAACCTGACCTTTCTGTCGAGCATCGCGTAACTTTTTTGCGGTGGGTTGCTCTGTTTTTTCTGCACTCATAAAGAATCCTAAGCGTTATTGCCAAATGGTATTGAGTTGTTCTGCGAATCGGGTAATGCCGTAAAACTGTACTTCAAAGTGATCCATCATTATTCCGAGATACACGATCAGTAAAACACTCGCGATGGCACTTTTTATTGGCATGGCAAGGAAAAAAACATTCAATTGCGGTGCAAAACGACTGATAAGCGCCAGACCAAACTCAGCAAGAAACATTGCCAACACTAGTGGAGCGGACATCAACACACCAAGCCACATAAGCTGTTCAAATTGCGCGTAGAAGAAGCTCACCCATGCGTCGCTAACGGTTGGGAAAAAGTCCACGATCGGCCAAGATGTATAGCTTTTGAATAACGCATAGATAAAAGTGACAAAGCCCCCGCCAGAGAAGAACAGGGTAATCAACGTTTGGGTCAGTAATACCGCTGTTGGTGTGGATTGTGAGCCTAGCGTTGGGTTAAACATACTCGCCATGGCAGCCCCACGTTGGTTGTCGACCAGAAAGCCGGCCGCTTCTATCGCCCAAAAGGGGATAGCAGCAACAAACCCTATCAATAGCCCAATTAATACCTCCTTACCCAAAATCATTATCAGCCAAATGCCGTCGGTTTCTGCGGGCAAGCTTTGCTGATTAATCATCGGAAATATAAACAGTGCGAGTGAGCAAAGCACACCATTTCTCACCATGGTGCCGCCTAACATTTGCTTGCTCAAAATAGGCAAAAAGATGAAGCATGCCATTAACCTAGGTAACGTCAGGCTGTACAAAAATAAAGCCTGGTGTAAGTCGTGATAACTCATCGTATTTGAGGAATTTTATCCATAGCAAGCGAGGCGAAGGCGTGGAGCTCTGCCCCTAGCCATTGCGTTGTGACGAACAGCGTAATAATGACCGCGATAAGCTTGACCACAAAGCCTAACGTTTGTTCTTGGACCTGAGTTAACGCCTGAATAAGCGACACCAATGTACCAACCAATGCTGCGACTAAAATCGGCGGTAATGACAAGTACAACACTAGGGTTAATGCTTGAGTCGTGAAATGAATGATTTCAGCAGAATGCATACTTTCTCCGTGATTAACCGTAACTCAACACTAAGCCGTGGGTGAGCTTTGTCCAGCCGTCAAGCAAGACAAAAAGCAACAATTTGAAGGGGAGGGAAATCGTCATTGGCGATACCATCATCATCCCCATCGCGAGTAGGATATTCGACACAATTAGGTCAATAGCGATGAACGGTAAGTACAACAGAAAGCCAATTTCAAAAGCGCGAGTAAGCTCGCTGACGGTAAATGCGGGCAGTAAGAGCAATAAGCTGTCCGACTCTAAACGGTCTACGTACTTCTGTGGCCACAATGTGCGTGCAGCATCAGTGAAGAATATGGCTTCGGTTTCCCGAATATGCTTTTTCAAAAATTCTCGATAAGGCTGTAAACCGCTTTCAATGAGGCCTTCTACACTTGCAGAATCTTCAAGGGAGATATCATGCTGCTTTACGTAGTCGTAGGTTTCAAACCCGACGGGAGCCATGATGAAAATTGACAGAATGATAGCCAATCCGTAAAGCGCCATATTCGGCGGAATTTGCTGTACACCGAGAGCGTTACGCAACAGTGAGAATACAACGGCGAGTTTCACAAACGACGTCGCCATCATGGCGATAAATGGGATCAGTGCCAGCAGTGCTAAGCTGACAATGAGATTGAGCTCGTCGGGTAACTGGATCATGCTGGCTCCTGCGTGCCACCGAACAGCTCCAGTACGCGCACACCTAAATGTTCGTTAACATTAACCAGTTCACACTCACCAATGATTTTGCCGTTGGCACGCAATGTTACCGGCTTAGATACAGGCTGGTTTAGCTCGAATACGTACCCTGGCTGAAGCTGGTTAAGCTGCTCTAGCGTGATGGTTTGATGGCCGATATCAAACGTGAGTTCCACAGGCAGTTGCTGGTGGTCGGTTAACATTTCTGAAGTGTTTACGTCATTCATATTGGTTTCTTTTTCAATAATGTGAAGAGTTTGGTCATCTAGCTGGCAGCGCCAGAGATTCTGGTTAGATACTTGAAAAATGGCTTGTTGCTTGGCGATGTAACCATCGTCAAAAAAGATGACATCTCCCAGCTCGAGCGAATTAAATTCGCTTAACGTCAAATGGGTCCTTCCAAGACTTAACCACACAGGTAAAGCGAGGTGTCGAGCTTGTAGAGCAGCGCTGTTTGGTAGCGCATCCAACAACACGTCTGATCCTTCGCTAACCCACAAACAAAGAGAGCCGTTAGGCTTATTGAGGGTTAACATTAAAGTATGCTCTTGGGCCTGGCTCGCCTCTAACGGCTGTAGTTGACTAAGAATGGGTAACTGACCAAATAGCGCTTTGATTGCCTCACTATGCGGTTCTATCTGTGAGCTCAAAAGTGCTAACTGGAGGGAGTTAGGCAGGGACTCAAACGCAGTAGCATTTAAGGTCGATTTCAGCCAATGTTGGAGCTGCGCACGAGAAAAGTCTACTTGTAGGGTTTGCCCTCCAATCAACGTGGTTAAACGGAACCCTTCAAATGAAGGGATTTGAGCAACAGTAATCGATACGCTCTGACCATCAGTCCCTTGGAAGTGGCACTGTTTTGCACAAAGTTGATTGCTGAGCGCGATACTTTCTGCATCCACTTTGGGTATTATTAACGGCGTCATAGGTCATTCTCCGCTTGCCATTCTTCATACACGCTGCGTTGTTGGCGTGAGTGTTGTTGTTCATGTTGTTGTTGATCGAGCTGTTGAGTTTGTTCGCTGATCGCTAAGCGAAGTGGCTGCTCACCGCCGAATCGGTTTAGCCGTTCAGCAAGATCTTGTCTAGCTTGCTGGCTAATAATGGAAAGGGCATGCTCTTGTCGAATCGTCACGCTATACCCTTGAGCGTCCAACTTTATGTGGATTTCACCACCTTTTAATTGCCCTTCACTTAGAAACAGCCGAACCTCTTTGTTGTCCGATGCGGTTGGTAGAGCAACATAGATTTTGTCCACCAATTGCTGGAGTAATTGGTTTACGTCTCGCGTTGGGCTTGGTTGAGCCTGCGAAGCAACACTTTTTAGGATGACATCGCCTTGTGTTACCGCACTTGCAAAGGGTTGAGAAGGCACTTTTTCTTCATCCGTTTTAACGGCGACTAGTGCGCTTTTCGTCACGATTTTTTCAAGAGGCTTGGTTTCAGGCAGGCCACCAGTTTGGTCTGGTCGTTTGCCTGTATTCTGTAGCGGCGGAGTTGCACGCTTATTGTGCGTTTTTTCAGTTTGCTTTTTCGTTAAGCCAACAATGTTAATCCCATATTGAGCGAGCTCTGTCTCTGTCGCACTTTGGGGAAGCAAGCCAGATTCAAGCGTAGAGAGACAATCCGGCGAGGTATGTTTATCCATCGGCGTCGGTTTATCATCTTTCAAATGAGCTTGAGCTTGAAAGTGAGGATCAACACGCTCGGTAGAAGGGGAGCTTAGAACTGTGTCGCCATCGCTTTTTCCATCATTTTTAAGCAATTTATTGTTTTCGCTAATTATTTCTTCGCTATTTGCTGCGTCGTCTTGCGGTTTCTCTATATCTCTCTTAGTGACGACGTCACTTTTACCTTTTAAAGTGGAGGTGTTTTTGTCAGCGTTTGCTTCTTGGTTCGATGAGTTAGGTTTCTTATCTAGACCTTGAGATGTCTTATGCCTTAGCGGTATGTCTTCTTCGCCAGTATGATTTTTTTGGGGATTCGCAACGATAGACTCCTTTCCCTTGCTAGGCTTCTTCCTCATTGCATGCTCGAATTGTGATTGAAGCTCGGCCTCCTTCTCGAGAGGCACTTGTTCCGGCGTTGATTTGTGCAGCGTATTCGATGTTTCAGTTGTTGGGGTAATGCGCATAGTGAACCTTTAGATAATGTCGACAGTGCGAAACTCTTCCTGTTCGAGTTCTTCTTGGTATTGCCTTTCTCGCGATTTTTCCGCGACTTCTTGTTGCTGCAACTGAACGAATTTTTCTTTGGTTTTATGGGCTTGTCGCGCCTCTTTTTGCTTTTCTTTAAGTGCCGAGCGTTCGATTTCAAGCGCTTTTTTTGACTCGGCCACACGTTGTTTAAGTTCGGCTTCTCTCTCTCTTAACAACGCGATTTCTTGTCTTAATGTTTCCAGCTCTTTAAGAACGAGCGTTTGTTGTTTTGCTTTAGCAAAACGTCGCTCTTCTTCTTCCTGGCGCCAAACGTGATAGTCCGCGACAGAACGTTCGGCCTTTTGAACCTGTGCTGCGGCGTTTGACACTCGGTATTCTTGACGCTTGACGGCTTTATCCGCACGGTCAGAGCGAATTTTTTTGATTTCTAATAAGCGTTCTATCATTGTTTCGCCATCCCTTTAAGTTGAGCGATAGCGCCATCAAGATCGCTTGGTTCATGAGTGCCTTGGCGTAAAAAGGCGCGTATATCATCACTTTGTGCAATGGCCATATCCGCTCGGCTATCTGCGCCATGTTGGTATTCGCCAATTTTGATTAGCAGTTCAACTTCTTCATACTTAGCTAACATTTCGCGAATATGAGCAGCAGACGCCTGATGATCGGATTCAACGATTTGATTCATCACTCGGCTTGCTGAGCGAAGTACATCAATGGCGGGATAATGGTTCATTGCCGCAAGTTTACGCGAGAGAATGATGTGCCCGTCTAGAATTGAGCGAGTTTCATCCGCGACAGGCTCTGTCATGTCGTCACCTTCCACCAACACGGTGTACAGTGCTGTAATTGATCCTTTGTCTGATTGTCCAGCTCGTTCCATCAGCTTTGGCAAAGCGGCAAAAACGGAAGGCGGATAGCCACGTCGTGTTGGTGGCTCGCCTGCGGCTAGTCCAATCTCCCTCTGTGCGCGGGCGAAACGCGTTACAGAATCCATCAGCAGTAGCACGCGTTTACCTTGGTCACGAAAATATTCTGCGATAGAAGTGGCAACAAAAGCGGCTTTGGCGCGCTCCATTGCTGGGCGATCAGAGGTAGCGACCACTAAAACCGATTTGGCCATTCCTTCTTCGCCTAGGTCATGCTCAATAAACTCGCGTACTTCGCGTCCGCGTTCACCAATTAAGGCGAGAACGGTCACGTCAACTTCTGCGGAGCGAATCAGTTTTGCCAGTAGGGTACTTTTACCCCCACCAGCCGCTGCAAAAATACCCATGCGCTGACCTTCACCACAGGTCAGTAGCCCATCAATGGATCGAACGCCAAGAGAGATTGGCTTTTCAATTAGTTTACGTTGCATTGGTGGTGGCGCATCGCGATAAACAGGATACCAAGCACTTGGTTCCTGACTCTGCGTACCATCGAAAGGACGTCCAAGCCCGTCAAGCGTTGTACCTAACAGGTGGTCGCCAACACCCACTTCGTGCATTTTGCCCATTGGGCTTACTTCTGTATTTGAGGAAATCCCAAACATATTTCCTAACGGGGTGAGCAGAGCGTGATGCTGCTGGAAGCCAACCACTTCCGCTAACAAAGACAGAGTTTGATCGGGATTACGCAACTCACACAGTTCACCTACACGAACGCCAGGGACGACAGCTTTGATAATGGTGCCGGTGACTTGTGTAACGCGCCCGCGAATTTGGATCAAACGCGTGTGTTTAATCGCAGATTGTTGGATATCAGTGATGTATGAGAAATCGTTCAAGGTAAAAATATGCGCAATGATTGATGCTGAGAGGATAGAAAGTATAAGAATCAATTTATAGTGAATATCAGTCGGGAGTTTTTAGAAAACTGAAAGCGCACTAAAAAAACACGTCTGATTTTGACAGCTTCAAAAAAGCGCACTTCCTATAATTCGCCTGTATTGTGCGGAAGGAGTGCAAGTGAATGAGTATTATCAACAATCATATCGCAACAAATCCAAAGTTTGATGCGTCTATCCAAAACGGGTTGGAATCGTCTCGCCCCGACGTTTCACAAAAAGGCAATTATCGCGGTGAAACCGTCCGTGTTCACAATGCCACACAATCACTTTTTGATGCGATGGAAGAACTCACTTCACTCGGTTCCGAAAAAGCAGAGAAAGATCTGACCAAGCGCAAAGTGAAAGACAGTGGTGTTCGAGTTAATGAAGCACATGAACTCGTTTCGGACTATTTAAGAAAAGTCCCTGATCTTGAAAAGAATCAAAAGATCAAAGATTTGGCTACAAAAATGGCGGGAGGAAATATCTCGACCATCGCGCAATTACAAGCCTACTTGAATGGGTTTTCCGAGGAGAAAAGCCATCAATACCTCGCGCTAAAAGCCGTTAAAAAGTTTTTGAGTGCGAGTCCAGAAAGTAAACACCTACTAGCGCTGATTGACCAAGCACTTCTAAGAATCGAGCAAAACCCAGATACATGGTCTCAAATCGATACGGAAATCCGCGTCTCAAATTTTGCTGATGAATACAGCCAAGAGCAAGAGTTTAGCTCTTTGCATCAGCTGCGCGGCTTCTACCGCGATACCGTTCATAGTTATCAAGGGCTCGGCGCGGCTTATCAAGATGTTGTGGCGCGCTTTGGTGAGCAGGAGGTATCGACCGCTGTTGACTTTATGCTGCAAGGCATGAGTGCAGATCTTAGTGTTCAAGGTAGCAGTATCGATTCGGTTAAGTTGAAGTGGTTGATGTCCGATATGCAAAAACTCAAAACTCTAAATACGTTGCAAGATCGTGTGAGTCAGCTGTTCCAAATGTTTAAACCGGAAAGGACGAATTATGGCTTATCAAGTTTCTAATTTGATGGCTGATGTGATTGCGTTGGTAGAGCAGCGATGGGTAAGCAGTGATGAGATATGGAAAGTCGTCAACGCAATGGAATTGACGGCGGTAGAACAAAAAATCGATTTTTTTCGAGAGTTCCATAAGTTAGTTCGCGCAATCCCAATTGACGTATTCGCCGATGAAGAACAACGACAGAATTTAATCCAAGCGGTACAAAAGGCGCTAGACGAAGCCATTGATATAGAAGAAGAGGAAGCGTGGGAAGATGAGTTGGATTGATGCATCCGTCGATGAATTTTGCCGAGGAATGGGGCTCGATGCCGTCGATTTCTCATCAGCTGGACGGGTGCAGCTGGATTTTGAGCAAAGTGGTACGCTGCATATTGAGCGACAGGGTGAGCAGTTATTCTTGATGTTGTCTCGAGCGTTATCTTGGCATCAAACCAGTGACATTATTCAAAGTGCACTGTGTTTGTGTCATGCCGATCAAGGCTGGCCTTTCGAAATTAAAACCGGCTTGTTAGATGAGCAAACTCTGGTTTTTTCAGCAAGGCTAAAAGG
This sequence comes from Vibrio sp. 1641, assembly GCF_033339995.1. Lineage (NCBI taxonomy): Bacteria > Pseudomonadati > Pseudomonadota > Gammaproteobacteria > Vibrionales > Vibrionaceae > Vibrio > Vibrio sp. 1641. Next base: position 71,541 of record NZ_JAWOVP010000010.1, on the reverse strand, counting down.
AGAGGAAGTAACACTTCCGACCTTAGAGCAAGCGTTTACGCTTTTGGCTCGTCTGCATAACGATGTGGCAGGCTCATGACTCGAGTAAGCACTTTAAACGTAGGCATAGAAGCCTTCACGCATGTTACTCATAGTGAGGTTAAGGCCGATTTCCCTGAACGGTTTCAATTACTTCCGGATGGACAGGCGGTCGCTACGCATTTAGAGAAGCTCTATGACCTCAGGCCTTCAGACCAATACCTAATCGCGTTAACCAAGCCAAAATTGTTGCACTCAGAATTGTTGCGTCCAGAAAAGTACCGCCAACAGTTCGATGAAACGTTAGCTCAGCTGCAAGTTCTTGCACATGACTCAGGCTCCGTTTCTTTTATCAAAGCATCCGAAACGCTACAAAGTACACAACTTGATCAGCGTTACCTCACTATGGCGCTCAATCTCCTTATTCAGGTCTAACCAACATGTTGAGATCCAAAGACATTGAACTCTTACTTGTTCACGCTGCGCTACAAGTTCAATACCAAAAGCCAGAGCATGCCATTTCTATTCTCGATGCGGTTCTAGAAATAGAACCGCAGCACAAAGAGGCGATGCAAACACTTGCTGTGGCATGTTTACAAAGTGGTCGATATACCCGGGCGATTGAGGTGTGCGAGCACTTATTAAAATCCGACCTTCATCCTGACTCGGCAGGACTCTGGTTTTGTTTAAGCCAAGCGCGTTGGAAACAAAATGACGTCGATGGGGCACGCCAAGCGCACCGACGCTATCTGCAATCTTTAAATAGTGAATCACATGAATAAGTTGATCGATATTCTAAACAAAGTAGGGCAACGCAAAGACATCATGCTTGCGGTGATGTTACTCGCGATCGTCTTTATGATGATATTGCCACTTCCTACCGCACTGGTGGATGTGCTGATTGGCACCAACATGAGCATTGCGGTGGTGCTGCTTATGTTAGCGATTTACATCACCACGCCACTTGAGTTCTCTGCATTTCCTGCGGTGCTATTGATCACGACATTGTTTCGTCTGTCTTTGTCTATCACGACAACCCGCTTGATCTTGCTACAAGGCGATGCTGGTCAAATCGTTTATACATTCGGTAACTTCGTTGTGGGCGGTAACTTAGTGGTCGGTATTGTTGTGTTCCTGATCATTACCATTGTTCAGTTTATGGTGATCACCAAAGGCTCAGAAAGGGTAGCAGAAGTTAGTGCGCGCTTCTCACTCGATGCGATGCCTGGTAAGCAGATGAGTATTGACGGTGACATGCGTGCTGGAGTAATTGACGTACACGAAGCTAGGCACCGACGATCACTGATTGAAAAAGAAAGCCAAATGTATGGCTCGATGGATGGCGCGATGAAGTTCGTTAAAGGCGACTCCATTGCGGGTCTGGTCATCATTGTGGTCAACATCTTAGGTGGCGTCACGATCGGGGTAACGCAAAAAGGCATGAGTGCTTCTGAAGCACTTGAGTTATTTGCGATTTTGACCGTTGGTGATGGTTTGGTGTCGCAGATCCCGGCACTCTTTATCGCGATTACCGCCGGTATTATCGTGACGCGTGTTTCTCATGAAGACTCTTCTGATCTTGGATCGGATATTGGTGGGCAGGTGATTGCTCAGCCACGTGCGCTTCTTATTGGTGGTGTGCTTTTGGTGCTGTTCGCACTCATCCCTGGGTTTCCAAAAATCACTTTTCTGGTCTTGGCCGCCGTGGTTGGTGGTGGTGGTTTCTTCCTTTTCTATCAACAGAAAAAACAAGCGGAATCAGATAGCACCGACTTATCAAGCTTTGTTTCGCAAGGGGCCGGTTCGCCAGCAGCGAAGCCAAGCAAACCCACGCCTTCTAGAAACAGTAAAGGTAAGTTAGGTGAGCAAGAAGAGTTCGCCATGACGGTCCCGCTGTTGATTGATCTTGACGCGAGCCTTCAGGAAAGCTTGGAAGCGGTCGCATTAAATGAAGAGCTAGCAAGGGTTAGACGCGCACTATATCTTGACCTAGGCGTGCCTTTCCCAGGCATCCACCTGCGCTTTAACGAGGGGATGCAAAATGGCGAGTACTTAATTCAGTTACAAGAAGTCCCGGTTGCACGAGGACGAATTGTTAAAGATCAACTCTTGGTGACAGAAGGGAATGAACAGATCGATTTATTAGGCGTGCCTTATGAGCAAGATGAAGATTTTCTACCTGGTATTTCTAGCATTTGGGTGGCACAGAGTTATGAGCAAAAACTCGTAGCCAGTCATGTAGGTTTTCTCACACCCGACAGAATTTTAACGTACCACTTGTCTCATGTTCTCAAGGAGTACGCACAAGACTTTATTGGTATTCAGGAGACGCGTTATCTGTTGGAGCAGATGGAAGGCAGTTATTCGGAGCTAGTCAAAGAGGCCCAGCGTATTGTTCCGTTGCAAAAAATGACGGAAATCTTGCAACGCTTGGTTTCTGAAGACATTTCTATCCGAAACCTTCGCGTGATCTTGGAAGCGATGGTTGAGTGGGGCCAAAAAGAGAAAGATGTTGTACAGCTGACGGAGTACATTCGTTCCAGCTTAAAACGTTACATTTGCTACAAATACGCAAGCGGACAAAACATGTTGCCCGCTTACTTATTGGATCAAAATCTCGAAGACACAATACGCAGCGGTATTCGTCAAACCTCAGCAGGGAGTTACTTGGCGTTAGACCCGTCAGTAACGCAACAATTTGTCAGTGATGTGAAACAGACCATTGGTGACTTAAGCCGCATGCCGAATAAACCTGTGCTAGTTGTGTCTATGGATGTACGCCGATATGTGCGAAAGCTTATTGAATCGGAATACTACGATCTGCCCGTTTTGTCATTTCAAGAACTAACCCAGCAAATCAATATTCAGCCACTTGGAAGGGTGGGGATGTAATGAAAACAAAACTAATACTCTCGCTGGCGCAAGCGGGGATCGAAGTGACGCCATACTTTTGGCAACAAAGTGAAATTCAACTTGGTTATCGAATTGAAGTTGAGGGCTTAGAGCTCGTTTTTCGGGTGGAGGACGGTGAAATCATCATCGTTCTTCTGAAACGCGTTCGTCCAAAATTGGGGTTGAGTAACCCCTTTGCCGGCTTATTTCTCTTGGCTGAACATGCCATTCAACTTTATCCCTCCGATTGGGTCATTCGCGGCAACGTCGATGTGTTACGTGGTAGCAACATGAGCAGCCAGCGATTGGCACAATTCTATCTAAAAGCATGCGGTGCAAGCCATGATGAGCTAGACGACTGGTACTGTTTACGCCTAGCAGATTATAGACCTTTGAAAAAGTTGAAAAAGTAAAAACTCACGACTGTTACTGACAGCACCGATGAGATGACCCGCTTTAAGATAGGAATCAAGATGAAGCAACCGTTTACCGATGCGATTGAGAACGCTGAGCTTGCCATTAGAAAAGCTGAAGACAGAACCGATATTTTTAACGAGCTATTGGAAGGCTTAGGTGTTGGTCCTGTTGCGGGTGATGTTTTACTTGGCGGCATAAAAGCACCAGTAGATACCATGAAACGTGCAGAGCAAGAGCTAATAGACGAAGTCCAGCGCCGCCGGCAACAACAAAATCAGCTACAAGGTACGTCAGGTAAACGCAGAAAGCGTCCCACAGTGATGCGCGGCATGATGATTTAGAGGTTTGGAAATGACGAATATGAAAACGACTGGCTCTACGACAGGAGCAACAGACACAGCTGCGAGTAGTGCACCATTACCCACTTTCCAACAAAACGTGATAGAGGCATTTACCCCTGTACTGGGTGAAGCAGAGACTCAACAACTTGCCTCTCTAATCTCTTCATTGCCAACTATCTCGGGACAAACGGAATCACAAAGCATCGCGCTTTATGTTGATACACTTGAAAGCCTAAAAGCGAAAAATAACGCGTTTGCTGGTATATCATTGACCGACACCGCATCTGTCTGGATAAAGTCGCTACAAAGTTCTAACTCAGATGGCGAATTAACCGCAGCCGAGTTTAATGCTCAAACAAACCAAACGCTATCAAATCAGTTTCAGGCTTGGTTTAGTAAGTTACTGACGGAAAACGTAGATAGCTCGTTGTCTACTGAGTTTGTTAGTCAATTTAATCTGGGCACTCAGAGTAACCAAGCGGAGCAGATCGCCAACCTCTCCGAGACAGGTCTGGCTAATGCCACCAAAGAAATTTCTCTTTTTGTTGCAGAGCTTGCTAATCAAATGGGCTCCCGTGAAGTGAGAGATGCTTCTATTTCTTTTCTTCGCAATGCCTTTAGTAGTTTAGGTTCCGTTAATCTCGCGCAGCTGAAGAGCTCGGATTTTCTGTTGACTAAAGAGAGTTTCGCTCTTCAAGTCTCAGCTCAATTAAAAAGTAGTTTTCAAGGCATCGGTATTACTTTAAGCACCGATGACGCAAGTGCGCTAGCTAGCAGAATTACCTGGACTCCTGGTATTTCTAAACAGCAGCTTAAAGAAGCGTTAGATGAAATGGCCGCTCAAGTGAAAGGCCAATATAGTGCAGCTTATGGTGAGGCGACTGGAACGAACAATCTAAAAGCAGCACTTAATACTGTCATTGGTGGAACTGAGCCTTTGACCCTTTCTAGTCTGTTCGCCAACTTCGCGGTGAGTTTAACAAATATAGAAATCGACGACTTTTACCAGGACAGAGCGATAGCCGATGTCCAAAAGACACAAATAACGGCAGCTCAAGTTAATTTGATCAAAGAAAACACCGAACGAGATATCCGATTACAGTTTGAAAAAATAGTAAAAGGTGAATCTACCGGGGCTTCATTTACTGAGCGATACGAGGCATTGCGCAAGAACTTAGGGGCATTGAAAGAGCGTCTACTCAATATCACCGATAAAGAGAAAGCGGATCGCGAGGTGAGAGCAGAGCACTCTCTAACGGCTCGTGATTTGTTGGCCGTTGTTGAGTCCAGCATTGGAGACCGTTTTGATGAGCAAGTGCTGCTTGCACTAAATGAGCGTCGTGTTAACCGTTTAGAGAAACGTAATGACCAGAAAGAGGCATTAGAGGATCTCACAATACAGCTTAAAGTTTTTGGTGTTGTGCAATCAAAAATTCACTCTACGCAAAGTGTTGATGGGGTTTATAAACCGGGATATCCAGAAAGTAACTTCAAAGCGAGTGACTTTAACTACAGCAATCAAACGGATTTTGAAGCTTCACCTGAGTACAAGTATTTGACGGATAATAAGATAACAAACCATCGAGACTTCCTTCAAACACAAGGTATTACTATCGGTGATGGTGCGTCGTACCAAGACGAAGAGAAGTCGAAAAAACTGTCTAATTTTTCTAGTTCTGTCAGTGCTAAATCCAAGTTGCTTAACGATGAAGTGCAAATCAAAACCACTGAGCTGAACGACACCAGTTCTCAATACAACTCGACCGTTGAAGCGATGAACAAGTTTGTTCAGAAGTACCACAGTATTTTACAAGAAATCCTACGAGCCATTTAAGGATAACCAACCATGACTAAAACAAACGCGACCGATCCATCTCAAATGCAAGCAGAAGAACTGCTGTCTTTTTTGGAAGAGGGAGGCACGTTAAAAATGTTGCACGATGTGTCTCAGGACACCATCGAACATATTTATGCCGTAGGTTACAACTTTTTCCAATCGGGAAAGATTGAGCAAGCAGCGAAAGTATTTCAATTACTCAGCATGCTTGATCATTATCAGGCGCGATTTTTCATTGGCCTTGGCGCGGCTCGTCAGGAGTTGGGTGAGTATCTGCAGGCAATAGACGCCTACAGCTACGCAGCGCTAGTGGACGTAAATGATCCACGCCCACCTTTTCACTCTGCTGAATGTCACCTTAAACTGGAACAACTGACAGAAGCAGAGAGTGGGTTTTACAGCGCGAAGGAGATGTCTGCCGGAAAATCACAATATGCAGATTTGCATGAGCGTGCAGGCATCATGTTAGAAGCGGTGAGAAATAAAAAGGAGTAATTAGACTATGAGTTCTATTGCACTTGACCGCATCCAGACACAGGTTTATAGCCCTGAATCTGGCCAAGCCACGTTAGATAACGTGCAGAAAACGGCGTCTACAGCGACGCCTTCTGTGACGGTAGAAAACGTGAAGAGTAAAGATGCAGATGTACTGAACACCGGAAAAGTAAAAGTTCAGTTAGATGCACCTAACGCAGCTGTTAGTGACAAAGTGAATGATTTGACGCTAAAAGCCATGGCACAGCTGCAAAAGATCGTCGATACCATTGCAAAATCTCTCCATGCAGTTGCAGACCAAACAGGTTCGATTGCCGTCAAAATCATCGCAGGATCTGCTGATGATTTTGAAGTAGAGCTTGCTGCTATCACGGATAAACTGAAAAGTGCTCAAAACGAGCTGAAAATTCAGGAAGTGAAGGTCGCAAAAGCTAAGCACGAAAAAGAGATGGTGGAAAACCAAGACAAAATCAAAGAATCGGAAGCCGCTGCAAAAGAAGCCCAAAAATCAGGCTTAGCAGCGAAGATCTTTGGTTGGATCAGTGCGGTGGTTTCTATTGTTGTTGGTGCCGTAATGGTGGCAACGGGTGTTGGTGCAGCAGCCGGTGCACTTATGATCGCTGGTGGCGTCATGGGAGCAGTGAGCATGGCGTTGCAAGAGCCAGCCGTTCAAGATGCGCTAAAAGAAGCGGGCGTAAATGTCGATGTGCTAAACAAAGTCGTAATGGCATTAGAAATCGCCGTCGCGGTTATTGGAGCTGTTGTGACGTTTGGTGGTGCAGCAGCTGGCGGTATCGCGAAACTTGCAGCAAAAGGTGCTGGTAAGGTAGCTCAAAAGGTCACGGAAATCGCTACGAAAGCCGCTGCAAACATGGCGAAAGTGGCGGATATGGGCACAAAAGCTGCGACAACAACAGCGAAAGCGATTCGTTATGGCGCAGAAACCGTCGATCTTGCCGTCAATGTGGGTAAAGGCGCAACGGACAGTGTCCATGCTGCTAACAATGCTCACGTAACAGAGATTCAGGCTGATATCACAGACCTTCGAGCCAAAATGACGTTAAGCCAGGCTGTCATTGATAAGCTCAAAGAAGAGATTGGTAAGTTGATGGAAGACTTCCAAGAGCTGATGAGCCTCATCATGCAAATGATTCAAGCGAAAAGTGAAACTATGCAAACGGTGTTAAGCCGTCCTGCAACGGTATAAGGAGTTTATTATGCTAGATAAAGTAGGCGGAACGGGTCGTGGTGAACTATACGGTTTAGGCGATACCATTAAAACCAACAAAGCAGAAAAAGCGCCGGAAACAAAGCTTGAAGCGGGTGCCGTTAAAAGCCAAAGTGAGTCAGGTGTTTCTGGTGCAGCACGCTACCAGTTAGAGACGCCTAAAGCTCCTACAGTGAGTAACCAAGCTCAAGTTGTTGCAAACTTAATGAGTGCTCTTGCGCCGACGGTGAGCTCATTAATGAGCACAACGATGAAAGCGCTTAACGGTGAGGAGGTGATCAAGTCACCATCAGATGCGGTATCACAATCGTTGACGCTATTAACATTGTTGTATCAAGTATCAAAGCTGAGCCGTGAGCAGCAAGTGCTACAACGTGAAATTGCTGTTGAAGCAAACGTCGCGAGTTTAGAAAGCCAAGCGGCAGAACTAAACAACTCGGCAAGCGCAATGATCGCGATGGCAGTCGTTTCGGGTGTATTAGCGGGTGCTACCGCAATTATTGGTGCCCTTGGTTCTTTCAAAGCAGGGAAAGAAATCAAGAATGAAATGGCGAGCAATAATGTACTGAAGACGCAAAAAGCTGGCTTCGATCAAGCAGAAGAGTTATTAAATAACAATAGCTTGTCTAAAACTCAGCAAGATCAGGTTAAGCGTGCGCACTTACTAGCGAAAGACAATATCGCAGACACGACAGCGCAGCTGACAAGTGGTGGCCGTAAGTTCGATAAGTTGATGAGCTCAAACCAAGCGAAGAACGCGATTCTTCAAGCTTTGGGCCAGATGGCAAACTCAGCATCGAATGTAGAGCAAACCAAAGCGCAAGCGCGCAGCAAAGATGATGAAGTACAAGCGACTCGCGCACAAGCAGCCAAACAGAAAGCCGATGAAAACATTGGTTTCCAAGAAGGCTTATTGAAAGAACTACGTGACTTGTTCCGATCTATCTCAGATAGCCAGAACCAAGCGTGGCGAGCATCAGTCCCAACGGTGTAACCATCCGTTTCACTAACTACAAAGCGTTGTTTATACAACGCTTTTTTTATTTCAGCTATCTAAACTAGATACGGATATTTACTGGGTGATTTGTTTGTAAAGCAATATAACGTAGTGAGTTACATTGCATAAAAGTTACTGTTTTTGTTGAACTCAGCTCAAAGCTAACAACTTCATAGTAGCCTTGTTGCGTAAAATTAAGTTAAAGTGCCATTATTATTCACAAAAAGTGTGTTTAAGAATTTTTTGTAGTGAAGGGTGTAATTAGATACTCAATAACAAAATATGGTAGTTCGACTGGTGAGTATTTGGGAACAGAATTATATAAAACTCAACTTAATAAGTAGTCGAAGATGGAAGATATCAGTTTAGCATCAGATTTAGTGATTTATCTGACTACGGTTGGAATTTTAGGTATATTTGCTTGGTTTTTGTTTGTTATTTATTTGAAATCCAAGTGGTTGAAGTATCTTGAAGATGCTCTTGATAATGGAGTTCGATACTACACTCTGAATATATTCTTATCAGGTCACGGAGTACTACAATATGGAACTGTTTTTCTGAGCACTTTTCATGCGAAACGATATAAAATGTTAGAGAAGAGGGATAAGGTTCCAATTCATATTCAACGATTGTTTGTTCTCTCATTCGTATTATTTATTTCAAGTGCATCATGTCTTTTGGCTGGAGTTATAATTCATCATATTTATATAGAATAAAGGTTATTTAACAAGATTATAGTAATTTGACCTGAATATTTCTATTTAATAGATAGTTTAGAATGGGCATATCAGTCTAAAGATTTAATTTTCTAGACTGTACGGTTTAAGCTTATATAGAGCCTTATATGATGGCTGAATATGCCGATAAAATGGTTATTACTAAGCTAACCGCCAAGGATGAGAACTCAAACGTTATCAAATTGTTAACGGTTGCTATACTTAAACGGTCATCAACACAAGTAAAAGGGATGTTCAATGTTTAAGTTTAAGCAAATCGCACTTGCGGCTTCTTTGGCGGCACTCACAACAGGCTTTTCTGCGTCTGCGGAGGAAACGTTTGTCACGATTGGTACCGGTGGAGTAACAGGGGTTTATTATCCGACTGGTGGCGCTATTTGTCGCTTGGTTAACAAATCGCGAGAAGATCACGGTATCCGTTGTTCGGTAGAAAGTACTGGGGGATCGATTTATAACATCAACACTATTCGTGCTGGTGAATTGGACCTCGGTATCGCGCAATCAGACTGGCAGTATCATGCTTACAAAGGAACCAGTAAGTTTGAAGAAAGCGGGCCTTTTAAAGAGCTGCGCGCCGTATTCTCCGTTCATCCAGAACCGTTTACTGTCGTTGCACGTAAAGACGCGAACATCAAAACTTTTGATGACTTGAAAGGTAAGCGCGTCAACATTGGTAATCCTGGTTCTGGTCAGCGAGGTACTATGGAAGTGCTAATGAACCAGTATGGTTGGAGTAACGACGACTTTAAGCTTGTCTCTGAGTTAAAAGCAGCAGAGCAATCAAAAGCACTTTGTGATAACAAAATTGATGCGATGATTTATACCGTTGGTCACCCAAGTGGAGCGATTAAAGAAGCCACTACGTCGTGTGATAGTAATATCGTAACGGTAGCTGGACCTAATGTAGAAAAACTGGTTGCAGACAACAGCTTCTATCGTGTCGCAAATGTCCCGGGTGGTATGTATCGTGGCACAGATAGTGATGTTCAAACCTTTGGTGTGGGCGCGACGTTTGTTTCCTCTACTGCTGTACCAGAAGATGTGGTTTATAACGTGGTTAAAGCGGTATTTGAAAACTTCGATGATTTCCGCCGTCTCCACCCAGCGTTTGCAAACTTGAAGAAAGAGGAAATGGTAAAAGACGGTTTATCTGCGCCTCTTCACCCAGGTGCGCTCAAATACTACAAAGAAGTAGGGCTGATTAAGTAAGCGTTACCTTCTCTTATTATTGATGTAAAACGCCATCTTTCTCGATCAATGCCACTCGTTTAACTGCGAGTGGCATATTTCTATCTCTCGTCATCCTGTACAGCGACGAAGGAGCGTGATACAGGATCTTCCATCCGAGCACTTTGTGATCAAAATGGTTTCATTAGCCGCTCAGTGTAGTGCTATTAGATTCCTAACCTCGCTGGAGTGACACAAAAAATCGTTAAGCCATCTGCATTAATCTTTCGCGCTGTCGTTTTTGTAGGAGTGTTATCCACTTGTACAAGTTTTGCTTAAACATAAACATCAATGAAAAAGTAGATAGTGATGAGAATAGAAGAAAGAGCAACAAACCCTTTAACATGATTAGGATTCAGTTGACGAGAGACACGAGCTGCAAGATACCCACCTACCAACGTACCGACCAAAACAACACTACCTGTGTGCCAGTCAATGGAGCCATTGGCAACAAAAATCACGATAGCAATGAGTGAAACACACGTAGATACGAGCAATTTCAAACCGTTCATTAAATTAATGTCTTGGTGGCCAGCTACTACCAGATAGCTCAGAACAATAACCCCTAAACCTGCGTTGAAAAAACCACCGTAAGCAGAGACACCAACAAGTAGTAAACCCAACGCGATTGCTCCGAGTATGCCAGCATGTTTGTGCTCTTTCGCGACAGTTTTGATTAGCATTGTTAAACGAGAACCGGTGAGAAAAAGCACGGTGGCAAATAAGAGTAACCAAGGGATAGCTTCCATAAATAGCGATTCTGGCGTGTTGAGCAACAGATATGCTCCGACAGCGCCGCCGACTAAACTGAATGAGACTGTGAACAGCAGTTCATGCTTGTTCTTCATGATCTCTTCTCTGAACCCGACGGCTCCACTAATGTAACCCGCACATGAAGCATATGTGTTTGTTGCGTTAGCCATAATAGGAGGAACACCAACTGCCAATAGAGCCGGAAAAGTAATAAAGCTTCCGCCTCCCGCTATGGAGTTAATGATCCCACCAATTACGCCAGCAATGAATAAAAGTGAGAGTTCTAAAAGCATAAACAATCCTTGTTATGTTCTTTTTTATTGTTAGAGCTTCAGATGATCTAACCTACATGCTCTAATGTTCTGATATGAGGTTTACTTTACCCGCTCTAAAACAAAATTGTTCAGTTCTGTAACGTTTTTGATGACATGAACGGCTTTACTTTGAGAGTACCCTTCGAGGCGATACATAAAGTCATCATTCCAGAATGCGGGGCATTGCTGAAGAACTTTGTAGCTTTGTAACGTTCCTTTCAGTACCGAACTACCATCAGGCCAACCTTCAGGTTTTATGAATAGTCCTTTAAGGAGACGTTTCGTCACAAACCAATAGCTTACGGAGTATGGTAGATCAATATAAATGAGAGTATCGGCTGCATCTAAACGAGCGTTGAAAGAGCTGATCGGTCCAAGGCCATCTATAATCCAACGATCTGAGCTTAGTATATTGCTATGGGCTTCATCAAAAACGTTACGCTCAACGGGATCACCGTTTGGTTTATATACTATTGAATCTAATTGATGAAGAGGAAGACCGGTAGCAGACGCGATTGCTTTACTTACCGTCGATTTTCCACTGCCGGGTTTACCAAAAACTGCTATTTTTTGCATTGTGACCGCCTCCAAGAGAGCTTTTCCCATACGGTAGAGACAGAAAACCCACCGCTATGGGTGGGTTCGATAAATACTGAGCGCATCAAAAAATCCCACCATTCCTATGGAATGATGATAATTCGTTGGTTAAGTTGCGCTAAGTGTGTGTTCATACAATCACCTTCATATAACGACAGTGATTTGTCAATACCATCTGCACAATAAGCGAACGATTTGGAGGGCGGAAGATAAAGCCATCACGATGGATGGCTTTATCTAGGTTGAAAGAGACAGCGATTACTGCTCAACGCTGACTGGCTGTGCTTTAAACTTTTGAATCAGCTTTACGATTAGTGGACTTGCCAATACCAATACAGCTAAAACAGTAAAGGTAAGGGTAATAGGACGCTCCCATAGGAAACTCAGTTCTCCATCTGAAATCATTAATGCGCGGCGTAAGTTCTCTTCCATTAATCCTCCAAGGATGAAGCCCAGCAATAAAGGTGCGAGCGGGAAGTTAGCGAGCCGAAGTGCAATGGCAGCCATAGCCACAATCAGCATCACGAACACATCCATAGTGTTAAAAGAGACCAAATAAACCCCGGTGATTGAGAAGAATAAAATCATCGGTAGAAGCACCGTTCTTGGAACCGCCAAAAGCTTTGAAATGTACGGAATCAATGGTAAGTTCAGGATCACAAGTACGATGTTGCCGAAGTACATGGAAATGATCACTGACCAGAACACATCTGGGTGTTCAACAAACAGGCGAGGGCCAGGTTGAATACCATAAGCGATCAGAGCGCCGAGCATTATTGCTGTTGTACCAGAACCCGGAATACCAAGCGTTAGCAGTGGAACAAATGAACCACTAGACGCTGCGTTGTTTGCTGACTCTGGCGCAACCAAGCCACGGATACTGCCTTTACCGAACTCATCCTTTTTCTCTTTAGGTGCGAGGTTGCGCTCCATACCATAGCTTAAAAAAGCAGCAATGGTTGCCCCTGCGCCAGGAAGAACACCAGTGAAGAAACCTAATATTGAAGAGCGAATTGAAACAGGCGCAACATCTTTGATTTCTTCCTTGGTCACTTTCATTGAGCCAATGTTGCTCAGCTTTTCTTGTTCTTCATCGCTGGTGTCTTTTGATGGTTTAAGAATGCCCATCAATGTTTCACCCAGTGCGAATGTCGCCATTGCAAGCAACAAGAAGCTAAAGCCATCCATTAAATCCGTTAAACCGAAGGTAAAGCGTTCAACGCCTACGCCTTTATCGATACCAACTGTAGATAGCATCAAACCAAGAATGGTCATCATCCACGCTTTGATTACCTGACCTTTCCCCGCAAAAGCCGCGACTGCTGATAACCCAAGTAGCATCAACGCAAAATAGTCCGACGATTGGAAGCTAAGGGAGACGCTAGCCAATGCTGGTGCGGCAACAAGCAACATAATGGCAGATAGCGTACCGCCAGTGAAAGATGAATAAGCTGCCAAAGCTAATGCTTTACCTGCCTGGCCTTTTTGAGCCATTGGGTAGCCGTCGAATGCTGTGACCACGGTTGAAGAACAACCCGGCGCGTTAATTAAAATCGACGATGTAGAACCACCAAATACCGCACCGTAATAAACACCCGCCATTAAAATAAGGCCAGAGGAGGGCTCTAGGCCATAAGTAATTGGGATCATCAAAGCAATGGCTGAGATCGGCCCAAGTCCAGGTAACATGCCGATAAATGTACCGACGAAGCAACCAACGATCACCATCATAATGTTCATTGGCATTACTGCGGTGGATAAACCTTGTAGAATTCCATCTAACATAATTCAGTCCTTTCTTTGACTACCAGATGGTGAAAATCAAACCCGGTTCGAGATAGATGTCCAAACCTTGAGTGAGTAATAAGTAGAACGCGATCACGAATGGAAACGACGCGCCAAACAGAACGGGTTTACGTCTTTCCCCGAGCAGATAAAAGCCAGCCAATAAAAAGAAGCCAGTAGCTATCACAAAACCTAAGTAAGTCAGGCCCACGCCGTAGAGCGCCATTAAAATTAAAAAGGCAATCAGTAACTTCCAATTGAAGGTCAGCACTGCGCCACTTTGTTTATCTGGTTGTCCTGTCACCAGCAATATCAAAGAAAGGCCGACACCAACGTAAGTCAAGATGGTTGGCAGAGTACGTGCGGTGAATGGTTCATACTCATCACCTGGAAACAATGGAATCTGCGAGGTTTGATAACCGTAGCAAAGACAGAAGAGTAGAAAGATCATTGCGCCGACACGGTCACGACAGAGCAAATATTCTTTGGTGAAAAAGTTGGTTGAACGAGACATATTCAACTCCTAACAAAAATAAAAAAGACCGCATATGGACGTTAATGAATAAACTAAACCATTAACAATTAAGCATTTCGCTGCTAGTCGAGCTGCTTTGGGTATATAAACAAAGGAGTGTGCATGCCGATTGTCGACAATGTCCATATGCGGTGAAACTTAGAGTGCAAATACAATGGGGAAATACCAACCTACGTTATTCATTGAGGTTGGTATCTGAGGGACCCCAATTCGATTGTTACTTCAGGAAGCCTAACTCGCGCATTAAGTCACCCATCTGTTGCTCTTGATCTTCAAGAAACGCGAAGAATGCTTTATCCGCTTTATAGTTGTCGATCCAACCATTGCGGTCTCGAACGACTTGCCATTCGTCGGTGTTATACATTTTAGTAAATGCGGCATTCCATTCATCTAGCTTTTCTTGGCTTGTGCCTGGTGCTGCAAAGAATCCACGCCAGTTAGCAAAGACAGTTTCATTACCATATTCGGTGAGAGTTGGAATGTTAGGCGCAGCTTCTAAACGTTTTGGTGCTGTAATCGCTAACACTTTCACTTGCCCAGACTTAGACATTTCGAGTACTTCACCTAGCCCTGTAGAGAGCAGTTGTGTTTCGCCTGAAAGTAGGGCTGCCATGGCTTTTCCACCTGCATCATAGGCAATGTAACGAACTTTACGCGCATCAAAACCTTCACCTTTGAAAGCTGCTGCTATAACCAAATGATCCATAGAACCACGAGCAGAGCCACCAGCAACCTTCACCTTACGTGGGTTTTCTTTAAAAGCTTTAACGACATCTTCCCAAGAGCTATAAGGAGAATCGGCTGATGTAACAATGGCGCCATAATCGGCAACCGTTGCGGCAACAGGAGTCAAGTCGCGGAAAGATTGTGGGAAGATCCCACTGAGCGAGCGAACGACGATCGGTGTTGAGTTCACCATGAGTGTATCTTCTTGACGATCAGCCGTTTCAATCAAATGTGCGATTGCTTTGCCACCGCCACCACCAGATAGGTTTTGAAATGATACGGTTTCGACGATGTCTGATTTTATTAATACATCACCAGTACCTCGGGCGGTCATGTCCCAACCGCCACCGGCACCTCCAGGGATAAGAAAGTGCATTTTTTCAATATCTGCAGCAAGAGCGTTGAATGAAAATGAAGCTGCGATGATTGAAGCGGCGAGCGTTGGTTTGAGTACCTTTAACATGTTCACGTTCCTTATGTTAGCGACTCTATTTAGTTGAGCCTTATTGTTTTTGCTCAGTTGTCATGCCTTGTAAGCGTTAAAGCTGAACTTGGTGTAAAGGTTAATTAAGTGTTAAATATCTGTCTGTAAAAGAGATATAAAGAGAATATTGAGCATTTCGGTTATTTTGTTCATAAAGTTCACGGCGAGAAGTTGGTGTTAGGTCACGCGGCTTTACGCTTTGGTAGGCCATAATAAAATGACGGAAAATGAACGAGGAAAAGAGAATGAAAGGGACGTGTTTGTGCGGCGCAATTGAAGTCATCGCTGAGGTTAAAAATGAGGTTAGCCTGTGCCATTGCTCTATGTGTCGAAAATGGTCGAGTGGCGCACTTCATGCGGTGCATTGTGGGCCTAACGTGACGTTTAAAGGTGGTGAACCTAAACGTTATCAGTCGTCAGACTGGGGAGTGAGGGGGTTTTGCGGTGAGTGTGGCACAAACCTTTTCTACCATTTGTTGCCGACAGGTGAGTACATTCTTTCCGCTGGTTTGTTCGATAACCCAGATTTCAAACTCACTTTAGAGATTTTTACCGATGAAAAGCCAGCTTATTATGACCTCAATTCCGCTTCACAAAAGATGACTTCGCAACAAGTCTTTGATCAATTTGTACCTAAAGAATAGTTTTTTATCCGATTATTGTTCGACAGCTGAGCTTTTAGTTTTTAGATCATAAGCTTAAAGGTTTATAAGTTGTCGACAATATGAACTCACCATTCTTTATTTCTGCTAAAAAAGGCACTTAATGGGCATTTTAGGCCCATTTAAATTACGACCTTAGTCTAAATTGTCGACAATTTACTTGATTGTCGACACTTTGATCGACTACTTTATATTCAGGTTAAGAAATTGTAGACATTTCGATGTCGGTAACAAGAGTATCTGAATATGAACTCTGAGTTGAAAGCTCGTTATAAAGTGCTGGGTTCTGAGAAAGAACACACCAAATCCGAAACGCTGACCGAAACACTGATTGAAGTCATTGTTAATGGCGATGTGAAGCCTGGCCATAAGATATCAGAGCCTGAGCTAGCAAAGAAATATCAAGTCAGTCGTGGGCCTTTGCGTGAAGCATTGATGCGCTTAGAGGGGCTAGGGCTCATCGAGCGAATTCCTCATGTTGGGGCCAGAGTGACCACTTTTTCTCCGGAAAAGCTGATAGAACTTTATGCCGTTCGAGAAGCATTGGAAGGCATGGCAGCAAGGTTAGCTGCGCGACACATTACGCAAGAAGAGCTCTTAAGCTTGGAAATGCTATTGTCGACACATTCCAAGCATATAGACCAAATGGAAGGCGCGTCTTACTTCCATCAACATGGTGACTTTGATTTTCACTATCGCATCATCCAAGCGAGCAGAAACAGTAAGTTAATATCTCTGCTGTGTGATGAACTCTATCACTTATTACGGATGTATCGTTACCAGTCGCCACGTGCGCAATCTCGCCCGAATGAGGCGCTCACCGAACACAAATTCATTTTGGAAGCCATTCGCAATCGCGATGAAGAGCTTGCAGAAATGTTGATGAGAAGACACATATCAGGAAGTCGAAAGCTCATCCAATCTCAAATTATACATACAGAAAGTTTAGACAAAGACTAGAAGGAATTCGTCATGAGCTTAACACCGGGAGCGAAATTCAGACTCGCCATTGAACAAAATAATCCACTACAAATTGTCGGCACTATAAACCCGTATTGCGCCATGATGGCAAAAAACTTGGGTCACCAAGCGATCTACTTGTCTGGTGGCGGTATCGCAAATGCGTCATACGGATTGCCGGATCTCGGTATCACAACATTAAACGACGTTTTGGTTGATGTTGACCGCATTACTAACGCATGTGATTTGCCTCTTTTGGTTGATATTGACACGGGCTTTGGCGGTGCATTTAACATTGCTCGCACGATCAAAGCGATGGAAAAAGCAGGCGCGGCAGCGGTGCACATGGAAGACCAAGTCGCACAGAAACGTTGTGGTCATCGTCCGAACAAAGCAATAGTCAGCCAGCAAGAGATGGTTGATCGTGTAAAAGCCGCGGTTGATGCACGCAATGATGAAAGTTTCGTGATTATGGCTCGTACTGACGCGTTAGCTGTTGAAGGCATGGACAGCGCAATCGAGCGCGCGATTGCGTGTGTGGAAGCTGGCGCAGACATGATCTTCCCCGAAGCGATGAACAAGCTGGACCAGTACCTTCAGTTTTCAAATGCGCTTGAGCAAGCGACCGGAAAGCACGTTCCTATTCTGGCGAATATTACAGAGTTTGGCGCGACACCGCTGTATGGCTGCGATGAGCTAGCGAAAGCAAAAGTGGACATGGTGCTTTATCCATTAAGTGCGTTCCGTGCCATGAACAAAGCTGCTGAAACGGTCTACAAACATTTGCTAGAAGTGGGTAATCAGGAAGCACTGGTTGATTCGATGCAAACACGTAAAGAGTTGTATCAGCACCTGAATTACCACGACTATGAAGACAAACTTGACCAGTTATTCTCTGAAGGGAAATAGCGGGGGAAAAGCAAAAATAGACGGAAGCCCAAGAAAAAGATAATCGGAATTTATCTCATCTAATAACGTGAAATTCATTTGGCTAAAAACACCCCAGAGAGGGAAAAGTCAGACAGAAAAGGAGTTCAAACAATGTCTCAAACTGCAGAAAAGAAAGCAGAATTAGGTGGCGCAGGCCTTCGTGGTCAAAGCGCAGGAAGCACAGCTTTATGTACTGTCGGAAAAACGGGAACTGGTTTAACTTATCGTGGATACGATATTACTGATCTTGCGAACAACGCACAGTTTGAAGAAGTGGCTCACCTTCTGTTACGCGGTCACTTGCCGAATCAACAAGAACTTGATGCGTACAAGACACATCTACTCAGCCTTAGAGGTTTGCCAGCCGAGCTAAAACAAGCTTTAGAGTTGATTCCTGCAAGCGCACACCCAATGGACGTAATGCGCACGGGTTGTTCTGTATTGGGTAACCTAGAGCAGGAAATGAGCTTCGAGGAGCAACTGAAAGCAACCGAACGTATGCTTGCCTTGTTCCCTGCCATCATCTGTTACTGGTACCGCTTTAGTCATGATGGCGTGCGTATCAACACCGAGGATCAGACTGAAGATTGCATCGGTGGTTACTTCTTACGATTACTTACAGACAAAGCGCCATCTGCGCTGCACAAACAAGTGATGCATTGCTCGCTCATTCTTTATGCTGAACATGAGTTTAATGCTTCTACATTCGCAGCACGCGTTTGTGCATCAACGTTGTCAGACATCCATTCTTGTATCACGGCAGCAATCGGTACGCTTCGTGGACCACTTCACGGCGGTGCGAACGAAGCGGCGATGGAAATGATTGAAGATTGGCAAACGCCCGACGAGGCGGAAGCGAACATCATGAAAATGCTAGCCAATAAAGACAAGATCATGGGCTTCGGTCATGCGATTTATCGTGAAAGTGACCCTCGCAACGCCTTAATAAAACGATGGTCCAAAGAGCTATCGAAACAAGTTGGTGATACTCATCTATATGCGGTTTCTGAGCGTGTTGAATCAGTGATGAAGCGAGAGAAAGGTCTGTTCTGTAATGCGGACTTCTTCCATGCATCGGCTTACCACTTCATGGACATTCCAACCAAACTATTTACCCCAATCTTTGTGATGAGTCGTTTAACGGGCTGGGCTGCACATGTTTATGAACAGCGTGCCAATAACCGTATTATTCGCCCAAGTGCCGATTATACGGGCCCAGATCATCAAGAATGGGTGCCTATCGAGAATCGCTAGCGCGAAGGTTAACGAGGGCATTATATGCTTTGGTTGACCACCTCCTTCCTTTGTCATTCTTTCTAACAGAGGAAGGAGATCCTCTCATCACTGTGTTTCTGGAGCAATGGAAAACCTTGATGAAGGCAAGATGTAAAGACTGAATGGAAGCAAACCATGAACACAAATATTAATACCCAATATCGTAAGCCGCTTCCGGGAACTCAACTGGATTATTTTGATGCACGCGAAGCCGTCAATGCCATTTCTCCTGGAGCCTATGAAACACTCCCTTATACCTCTCGCGTGCTAGCTGAGCAGCTGGTCCGCCGCTGTGACCCGAACACATTGACAGATAGCCTGAAACAGTTAATAGAACGCAAACGCGATCTTGATTTTCCTTGGTATCCAGCACGCGTTGTTTGTCATGACATTCTTGGTCAGACCGCTCTAGTCGATTTAGCGGGTCTGCGCGATGCCATTTCAGATCAGGGCGGCGATCCTGCAAAAGTGAACCCAGTGGTTGAGACACAATTGATCGTTGACCACTCTTTAGCGGTTGAACATGCGGGCTTTGACCCTGATGCCTTCGACAAAAACCGCGCGATTGAAGAGCGCCGTAATGAAGACCGATTCCACTTTATCGAGTGGTGTAAAACAGCGTTTGAAAACGTCAGCGTGATTCCAGCTGGGAATGGCATCATGCACCAAATCAACTTGGAAAAAATGTCTCCTGTGGTACAAGCAAGGCAGGGCATTGCCTACCCAGACACCTGTGTGGGTACGGACAGTCACACACCTCACGTAGACGCTCTTGGTGTTATTGCGATAGGTGTCGGTGGTCTGGAAGCAGAAACCGTCATGCTTGGCCGACCATCAATGATGCGTCTACCAGATATTGTCGGTGTCAAACTGACGGGTAAACGTCAACCGGGCATTACCGCAACGGATATTGTCCTCGCGATTACTGAGTTTCTGCGTAATGAGCGTGTGGTATCTTCATATCTTGAATTCTTCGGAGAAGGCGCACGTGATCTAACGATCGGAGACCGCGCAACGATTTCAAACATGACACCAGAATACGGCGCAACAGCTGGCATGTTTTATATTGATGAGCAGACCATCAATTACTTGAAACTAACTGGTCGAGATGAAGAACAAGTTGCTTTAGTAGAAAATTACGCAAAACAAACCGGTCTTTGGGCAGACGATCTTGATAGCGCAGTTTATGAGCGCGTACTTGAGTTCGATTTATCATCAGTTAGCCGTAACTTGGCTGGTCCGTCAAACCCTCATCGTCGTTTACCAACTTCTGAGTTGGCACAGCGCGGTATTTCTGGAGCGTGGGAAGAGAAAGAAGGCGAGTTGCCAGATGGTGCAGTGATCATCGCTGCTATTACCTCATGTACGAATACCAGTAACCCAAGAAACGTGGTTGCTGCTGGCCTTGTGGCGAAGAAAGCCAACGAACTTGGTCTTGTACGTAAACCGTGGGTGAAATCGTCTTTTGCTCCGGGTTCTAAAGTTGCACGCTTGTATCTGGAAGAAGCGGGCTTATTACCAGAGCTAGAGAAGCTTGGCTTTGGCATTGTTGGTTACGCATGTACAACTTGTAACGGTATGAGTGGTGCGCTGGATCCAAAAATCCAACAAGAGATCATCGACCGTGATTTATATGCAACAGCGGTGCTTTCTGGTAACCGTAACTTTGATGGTCGAATCCATCCGTACGCCAAACAAGCTTTCTTGGCTTCACCACCATTGGTTGTCGCTTATGCACTAGCCGGTACCATTCGTTTTGATATCGAGCGCGATGCGCTTGGCACGGACCAAAACGGCAAACCAATTTATCTCAATGATTTGTGGCCAAGCGATGAAGAGATCGATGCAGTTGTCGGTACTCATGTTAAACCAGAGCAGTTTAAGCAAGTTTACATTCAGATGTTTAAGCTGAATGATCAAGAGCAAAATCCCAACCCGCTGTACGACTGGCGTCCGATGAGTACCTATATCCGCCGACCACCGTACTGGGAAGGTGCGCTAGCGGGAGAAAGAACATTGTCTGGTATGCGTCCATTGGCGATTCTGGGCGACAACATCACCACTGATCACTTATCACCATCCAACGCGATTCTCGCAAGCAGCGCAGCAGGTGAATACTTAGCGAAAATGGGTGTGCCAGAAGAAGATTTCAACTCTTACGCGACTCACCGTGGTGACCACTTAACGGCGCAACGCGCGACCTTTGCTAACCCGAAACTATTTAACGAAATGGTGAAAGAGAACGGTGAAGTGGTTCAGGGTTCTCTGGCGCGAATCGAGCCGGAAGGTCAGGTTGTACGCATGTGGGAAGCGATTGAGACCTACATGAACCGCAAGCAACCACTGATTGTTGTTGCAGGTGCTGACTATGGTCAGGGTTCATCTCGTGACTGGGCAGCAAAAGGCGTTCGATTGGCTGGTGTAGAAGCAATCGTTGCAGAAGGCTTTGAGCGTATTCACCGAACTAACTTGGTTGGCATGGGCGTGTTACCACTGCAATTTAAGCCGGGTGTTAATCGCAATACATTAGAACTGGATGGTACTGAACTGTATGACGTGGTTGGTGAAATCAAGCCGGGTGCAGATTTAGCCTTGGTTATTACACGTAGCAATGGTGAGAAAGTCGATGTTCCGGTCACCTGTCGCTTAGATACCGCTGACGAAGTTCACGTGTACAACGCGGGCGGTGTTCTGCAGCGTTTCGCGCAAGATTTCTTGGCACAATAAGGAGTGCGTATGTCAAATAATACTCCGAATCAAACAAGCCAAATAAAAGTGCCCGCGACGTACATGCGTGGCGGCACGAGTAAAGGTGTCTTTTTCAACCTAGAGGATTTACCTCAAGAAGCGCAAGTGGCTGGAGCCGCACGTGACAAACTGTTGCTACGCGTTATTGGCAGCCCTGATCCTTACGCGAAGCAAATTGATGGCATGGGGGGCGCGACGTCAAGCACCAGTAAAACAGTGATTGTTTCGCGCAGCAGCAGAGCCGATCACGATGTTGACTACTTATTTGGCCAAGTGTCGATCGACAAACCATTCGTCGATTGGAGTGGTAACTGCGGCAACTTGTCTGCCGCTGTCGGTCCTTTCGCCATTCATGCTGGTCTGATCCCACAAGACCGTATTCCAGAAAATGGCATTGTGACGGTGCGTGTTTGGCAGGTGAACATAAGCAAAACGATTTTGATTCACGTGCCAATCGTCAATGGTTTCGTCCAAGAAACCGGAGAGTTTGAACTCGATGGTGTCACGTTTCCAGCGGCAGAGATTCAAGTGGATTTTGTTGATCCTTCCGATGGCGAAGGAAGTATGTTCCCAACGGGCAACTTAGTTGATGATTTGGTGGTGCCGGATGTGGGTACGTTCAACGCGACCTTTATTAACGCGGGCATACCAACCATTTTTATTGATGCTGAATCGATAGGATATCAGGGCACCGAGCTGCAAGACGATGTCAACAACGATGACACAGCATTAGCGATGTTCGAATCCATCCGCGCATATGGCGCGTTAAAAATGGGCCTGATTTCTGATTTAGAAGAAGCTCAAACACGCCAACATACGCCGAAAATAGCGTTTGTTTCTAAACCGAAAAGTTACCTGTCTTCAAGTGGTAAAGCCGTTAATGAGTCGGATATTGATGTGCTCGTTCGCGCGCTGTCGATGGGCAAGCTACATCATGCAATGATGGGAACAGCAGCCGTTGCTATTGCTTCTGCTGCGTGTGTGCCCGGAACGTTAGTGAATTTAGCCGCTGGTGGCGGTGAAAAAGAGTCCGTGACTTTTGGTCACCCGTCAGGAACGTTAAAAGTTGGGGCACAAGCGAAGCAAACTGAGCAGGGCTGGGTGGTGCAAAAAGCCATTATGAGCCGAAGTGCGAGAATACTGATGGAGGGATTTGTGCGTGTACCCTTCTATGTCTTCGATTAAAAGAGACGATCTTTGGATTAAAAGAGCGATCTTTGAGTAGAACGAGAGCAATGTCAGGACATACTGGAGGAAGCAATATGTCTTCATACGAAAAAGAATACTTATGGGCGAAGAATGAACCGGAGAGTTTTTGGCGCGCTCAAGCGGAGAATCTCGATTGGTTTGAATCTCCTAAAACTATCTTGAAATCTGATGAAAACGGCATAGAACGTTGGTTTCCAGATGGTGTAATGAATACGTGCTGGTTAGCATTAGATTACCATTGCGAGCAAGGACGCGGTGATAATACTGCACTCATTTATGACTCGCCAGTGACAGGTCGTAAAGCCACGTACACCTATAGCGATCTACGTGACCAAGTAGCAAAAATTGCTGGCATGCTGTCTGCTCAAGGTGTTGAAAAAGGCGACCGAGTCGTTATTTATATGCCGATGATCCCAGAAGCCGCAATGGCGATGCTTGCCTGCGCGCGTTTGGGGGCGATTCATTCCGTAGTATTCGGTGGTTTTGCACCTAATGAGCTTGCTGTACGAATTGAAGATGCAGAGCCGAAAGTGATCATGACGGCGTCGTGCGGGATTGAGATCAACAAAGTCATTCCATACAAACCAATGGTAGACAAAGCCATTATGGACAGCCGTTGGAAGCCTGAGAAAGTGTTTGTTTTCCAACGTCCAGAGTGCGACGCTGAGCTAAACCAAGAAAGAGACTTAGATTGGCAGCGAGAGTACAAACAAGCGCTGCCACATGGTTGTGTTCCGGTGTTAGCAACCGATCCGCTCTACATACTTTATACATCGGGCACGACAGGTAAGCCGAAAGGCGTTGTGCGTGATAACGGTGGCCATGCTGTCGCGATGAAGTACTCCATGAGCGCAATCTATAACATTCCTCAAGATGGCGTCTTTTGGGCGGCATCTGATGTGGGCTGGGTAGTAGGGCACTCTTACATTGTTTACGCCCCACTGATTCACGGTTGCACTACTATCCTATTCGAAGGCAAGCCTGTTCGAACACCGGATCCTGGCGCATTTTGGCGAGTGTGTGATGAATATAAAGTAGATGCGTTGTTCTCTGCACCAACGGCGTTTCGTGCGATTAAGAAAGAGGACCCGGAAGGCGAGCACTTAAAACAGTACGACTTGTCGAATCTGAAAAACATCTTTATGGCGGGAGAACGCCTTGACCCTCCGACACTGGAGTGGGTTCAGAGCAAAGCGGACAAGCCCGTTATTGACCACTGGTGGCAAACCGAGACGGGCTGGGCCATCGCTGGCAACCCGACAGGTGTCGAAATGATGCCAGTTAAAGCTGGTTCTTCGACGAAGCCCATTCCGGGTTATCAGGTCGAAATTCTGAATGAACTTGGAGAGGCTGTCGGGCCTAACCAACAAGGCTTTGTCGCATTAAAACGTCCGCTACCACCAAGTTGTCTGCCAACGGTTTGGCGTAATCATGACCGTTTTGAAACTGGTTATCTTAGCCAGTTCCCAGGCTACTACGTGTCTGGTGATGGTGGCTATCTGGATGAAGACGGTTACCTGTTTATTATGGGACGTATTGATGACGTGATTAATGTCGCGGGACACCGATTGTCGACAGGTGAAATGGAAGAAATAGTAGGAGGCCACCCAGCGATTGCAGAATGTGCGGTGGTCGGTATCCACGATGATCTAAAAGGTCAGCTTCCACTTGGTTTTGTTGTACTGAAAGACGGCGTCAAAGTGGATGAGCTAGACCTTGAAGGTGAGCTTGTTGGCAAAGTGCGTAGTGAGATAGGTGCAGTTGCTTGCTTCAAGCATGCGTTGGTTGTAGACCGTTTACCGAAAACACGTTCAGGTAAAATTTTGCGTCGAACTATACGTCAAATAGCTGATGGTGAAAAATACACCGTTCCGTCAACGATTGATGACCCAAGTAGCTTGAACGAAATTGAGCGAGTGCTACGACGCTGAGAAAAACTCAATTCTAACTAACCCCTGATCCTCGAACTCTGTTGGTTGGTTCTGCCTCTGTACGTTTATTAAGTGCAGGGGCCTTTTTGTTGTTCAAACAGTACAAACGTATCGTGAAAGCATTTGTGACTTGCCAATACGACGTTTTCCTCACAAACTACAGCCATTCCATTTTTAGTGACCCTTTGTATGACCACGTTTGCGATTAAACCTGCGTGTTTTAGCGACCTAGAGTTGCTCAACGATCTTATGTTCGAGCTTCATGATGAGCATCATCTTCAATCTCCTGAGCTTTTCAAAACGGCAGAGGAGATAGAACAAGAAAAAAGCATTGCTCGATATATTGACGACCCTGAGTGCCTTGTTTACGTAGCAAAACAAGGAGATGAAATTATTGGCTTTATCTCTGGTCACTTCTGTGAACTTATTTCTACCGTCAGCCAGCCAGTTATGATGGGAAGTGTGGATGAGCTCTATGTGCTGCCTGAATATCGAAAACAAGGTACGGCGCAGGCATTGATTAATAAAATTGAGTCAACGTTCTCTGATTACGGTGCAAAACAGATGTTTGTTGAAGTATGGCATTTTAACCAGGGCGCAATATCTTTGTATGAAAAACAAGGATTTGCACATCATATCCACTATTTAAGAAAACCGCTGAACGAATAATCGTATTTAACTTTAATATTGTGATTTAGGTTCATTCGAATTGAAATCATTCAGTTCGTCAATAGACTTTTCTCTATAAGTTGCTCGCAATGTTAATAAATTGATATGCACCCATATTGGTATCGGCGTTTTTGTCTGCTTGTTTATTAGTAGCACGAGGATCGTGCTTACAAAAACAAGAGGACAATATTTTGAAACTAACAAAATCGTTACTTGCTTTAGCCGTTTTGCCAATGTTCGCAAGTGCTGATGATTTGTCACAGACGCAAAATCACACTATCCAACCCCAGATCGTAGGCGGAGTAACTGCCGACCCACGTGACTGGAAATTCTACACCCAAATTGTTAGTCGTTATGGTAACCGATCGTATTGTGGGGCCAGTTATATCGGGAATGGTTACGTCCTGACTGCTGCACATTGTGTTGAGGGTGATTCTCCGAGTCAGATTGCGGTTAAAATCGGTGGCGTTGTTTATAACGGTAGTGATGGTGTTCGTGCAAACGTCAGTGAGATCCATATGCACCCGGCATATCGCCGCGCGACGCTTTCTCATGACCTCGCGGTATTGAAGCTCGACTCTGTGCCTCAAGGTGTTTCTTCAGTTGAGATTGCGAATGGTAGTCTAACGCAATACGCGAGCATCGGAGATTGGCTTAGTGTTGCTGGCTTAGGGCGAACTTCTGAAGGAGGAAGCTCTCCGTCTCGATTGCAAGAGGTTGACGTCCCACTTGTGTCGGATATGACTTGCCGTCAAGCCGGTGGCAACTACACAACGGTTGGAGAAGTGTCATTCTGTGCGGGTATTCCTCAAGGTGGGATAGATTCTTGTCAGGGAGATAGTGGAGGTCCAATCGTCATTAATCGCAGTGGTGTAATTACTCAACTTGGTGTGGTCAGTTGGGGAATAGGTTGTGCTCGTCCTGGTATGTATGGGGTTTATAGCGATATCGCTGCTATGCGCAATTTTGTCGATGGTGTTATCGGAACAGCAACACCACCAAAAGAGAATGTTTCTGTTGGATACACCACTGAACAGACACTGGCATCATTTAATGTTGGGGAGTTACAGCAACATAGCTTTGTTATCCAGAATTCAGGGAACACCACGTTCACTGTGGAAAATGTTCGCGCGTTTGCTTCGGGTGTTACTGATGCAGCTGTTATCGCCAATGATCAGTGCTCTCAGGCGACGTTAGCAATGAATGCAAGTTGTCGTGTTGATGTTGAATTTGGTGCTACTCAGAGCGGAGAAGCAAGAGTGGCTTTGAACTTCAACGTTGATAAGACCAGCACACAATACCAAGCGTTAGTATCCGC
This sequence comes from Vibrio sp. 1641, assembly GCF_033339995.1. Taxonomy (NCBI): domain Bacteria; kingdom Pseudomonadati; phylum Pseudomonadota; class Gammaproteobacteria; order Vibrionales; family Vibrionaceae; genus Vibrio; species Vibrio sp. 1641. The sequence continues at coordinate 44,456 of NZ_JAWOVP010000010.1, read as the reverse complement.
TCAAGCGAAAACGGTGACAACGCCTCCCACAGATAGCTGTAAAACTGTATGGCAAGCCAGCTTAGTGTATCTCAAAGGAGATACGGTTACTTGGAATGGTAAAGTTTGGCAAGCGCAGTGGTGGACTCAAGGTGATAATCCAGCAGACTCAGGGCCTTGGGGTGTTTGGCAAAAAGTAGGCGATGCGAATTGCAAGTCTAACTAACTATCGGGCCAGTGAATTTGATTCGTTGACCATGAGATAAGATTCATTCTTGGTTTCAACGATCAGTACATAGTTATTATAACTGGGGTTTATTGTTTGCGAATAATAAGCCCTTTTTTATTGTGTCAACTATGAGAACCCACAAAATGTGTATGACTTTGTCCTGACGTTATCTTTATATAACTGGCAGAATTGCGATCAACATTTTATGTTTTGTCTGATCTTTGTCAGGTTTGCATTAAATTATTCTCCAGTGAGCGTTGAGATCGGGTTTTACGCGATCAACTCAGTTTGGCATAACTCGTTACTTAATTTTTGTCGAAAAAGATAAGATTAACTGCCATGATTCATTGGTTATCATTATGTTTATTTAAGGTCATATTTTGTGTTGAGACAGCTGTTATTACTCATCCTTTGTTTTATTTTGTTACCTGTTTCACCGATCTCTACGGCTAAAGCCACTGCGAGCGAAGTTAAAGGAGCGCTCTGTATTGTTCGCGCTGATGACAAGTTAGTGCTAGTTCATGAAGTATTAACGGATAAGATTTCTCTACCTGGCGGAACCATCATTGATGGTGAGTCTCCACAAGTTGCTGCTCAACGAGAAACGTGGGAAGAAACCGGTATAGTGGTTACGGTTGGAGAGGAGCTTGGCAGAACGGACACTGCGGTTTTTTACGACTGTATATCAGACTCTGACATTATCGCTTTTTCTATGAATAATTCTTTAGGTGGAAATGAACTGCCTATTTGGTTTGCCCCTCATTATGGAGTAGAAGTTGCGTCAGCGATGTTGCTTAGCCCATCTGAATTACCATCATCTTTATATCGTTATCCTGAGCAATGGCCACAAGCCACTCAGTTTTTTGATCAAGCTACCAAGCAATCAGTATCTTATGTGACTCAGTTGACCGAATCCGCGCCTTCATTTCGTCAGGTTGAATTGGCGTGGCTGATAGATTTACAGAGTTGGGTAGGGGCGTTGTCAGAAGCGAGTTACGAGGTAGCTAGTCAGATCTCGAAACTGGTTATAGACCTGACAGAACCGACGGTACTACTCTTTCTATTTCCTTTTGCCATGATGCGCTTTGGTAGCCGGTTTGTGTACCGACTCTTTTTTGCAATTAGTGCAACGTCGCTTATGGTGCTTGTCGCTCAACAAGGCTTTTCGTTACCGCGCCCACATGTCTATATACCAATGATGGAGTTAACGCACAGCTTTGGCTTTAGTTTTCCTAGCTTGCCTATCGCTGTGTGGTTTTGTGTGCTGACGTTCTTGTTTCATAGAACCCAGTATTTTGGTTTGAATGGAACAACGGCAGTCTTCGTGTTCATCACTCTTACTGTGGTGTTAGGTAAGTTTTTCCTCGGCAGTGCCTTTATTTTAGATATGTTATTTGGCGCGCTGTTAGGCAGCTTGGTGGCTTGGCATGTTCTTCGACTGGAGACAAATCAAGATGTGAACGTTGATAAAGTTCTAAGCTCAAAAGGCGTCTGGTTCATTATGACTGCGGCAACATCGGTCATCTCTGTCATCTGGCCATTACCTGTGTTTGGTCGCTGGCTAGCAATTTTAATCACTGCATCAGCGTTGGTCATGACATTTAAAGAGTCGAAAGCACATTTAGATACTCGGCAGATGATCTTTGTAACGCTGGCATTGTTGCTTGTTGATCAACTCTATTTGTACTCGGCTAATATCGTATCGTTTAGCGGTTTGTGGTCATTAGTCTTGTCGACGTTACATTATCCATTATTAATGTTGTTATTTATGCTGCTTGCAAGGAAGCTGACTTGTGAAAACCAACCGAGCAAAACGTTGCTAGATTGATGGCTGTATTTGTTATCTATTAGTATTTGAGTAAAAACAAAGCCTTGCATTACAGCAAGGCTTTTACACGTTTAGTCTACGAACAACGCCGCTTGCCTATCTTGGACGGCTAGGGGTGTTAAACGTAAGAAGCTTAACGCAACAGACATGGCGGAAAGGGCTATGCATTGAGCACGAACTTTTCTATAGCTTTAGCGACACCGTGCTCATCATTACTTGCCGTAATGTAGTCAGCGATTTGCTTGGTTTCTTCCATTGCATTTGCCATCGCGATACCAAGGCCAGCGTATTTCAGCATGTGGTGGTCATTTTCTGCGTCACCCATACAGATAACTTCTTCAGGTTTAATTCCCAGATACTCGGCAATTGCGGCAACACCAATACCTTTGTTGCTCGCAGGGTTAAGAAACTCAAGGAAAAACGGAGCGCTTTGAACAACCGTAAACGCTTCGCGCATTTCAGCTGGCAGTGCTGCTATAACTTCTGTTAGTTTGCTTGGCTCTGCAACCATCATAGCTTTGATGATTGGATGATCGTCTTCTAGTGATTCGAAGTTCATCTCGGTGACATTTAAGCCATTTATCTTTGCTTCAATATCGGTGTAAGGGTTGTGTTCGTTGGTGATTAAACCATGAACTTGACTAAAAGCATGGACGTACGCACCTAGCTCTTCGGCTTTTCGCGCCACCAATTTTGCAGCTTTACCATCTATGATTTGCTGGTGGATGATGTCGTTTGTGCCTACGTTCTTGACCATCGAACCGTTGTAGTAAAGAACAAAATCTCGATCGGAATGGATATTCAGTTCGTCGAGCTTGTCTTGCATTCCTTCTAATGGGCGACCAGAAGCGAGAACGACAGTAACGCCTGCTTCTCGAGCTTTTGCGATCGCTTGTTTGTTTTCTTCAGAAATGGCTTTATCACTATTGAGTAGCGTGCCATCCATATCTAGTGCGATCAGTTTATACATCATTTCTTACCTTAAAGTTTTTTGGGAGCTGTCAGTGAATAAGGCTTGGTTTAACGTTAACCAGAAACCTATATTCATTACGCTATGAAACTACAAAATGGTCTATTTTAACAATTAATTTTTGGTTTAAATTGACCTAGACACGCGTGTCCATTATGGTCTTCGCCTCGAAATGTTATGAGTTGAGTGAGTTCTGCGTTGTATAAGCTAAATGAGATGTTTGAAACCATCCAAGGGGAAGGGGTTTTCACTGGAGTCCCTGCTGTTTTTGTTCGGCTTCAAGAGTGTCCGGTTGGTTGCTCATGGTGCGATACCAAACAAACGTGGTATGCAGATGAGAATGATCAACGTCAAATAGGCGATATTCTGGTGAAAACGGAAGACTCTCCGACGTGGTGTGTTGCATCTGCCGAGAACATCGTAGAGCAATATCAACAGCAAGGCTTTAATGCTAAGCATATCGTGATTACTGGTGGAGAGCCTTGTATTTATGATCTGCGCCCTTTAACAAAGGCGTTTGAAGATATGGGGTGCCAATGCCAAATTGAAACCAGTGGCACATCAGAAGTGATTACTTCAAAAAATACGTGGGTGACAGTGTCACCAAAAGTAGCAATGAAAGGTAAATTACCAGTGCTTAATAGCGCGTTAGAGCGGGCAAATGAGATTAAGCATCCAGTCGGCACCCAGAAAGACATCGACCACCTTGATGACCTTTTAGCAAATGCGAACGTAGCGGCTGAGACTATCATTGCACTACAACCAATTAGCCAGAAGCCTCGTGCTACGCAATTGTGTATTGATACGTGCATTGCCCGCAATTGGCGTTTGTCTGTTCAAACTCATAAATATTTGAGTATTGCTTAGACGAGAGACTCGTCATCATTCGAGGTAGCTTTTCTATCTAATCCCGGTTTCGCGAGTAATGCCGTTGGTAGCTTTGCTATCGAAACATTGTCGATATATCTAAGCAATTTATAGCGTTGTAAAAGCTAAGCAGTGTTGGCTGTTGTGGTGTAGTGCTATCTTTGGTTCGACAATCGTTTCGCATTTAATTGATGCCACCAATCTGGCGGCATCAATTAAAAGCTCTGTTGGCTGGAGTTTCACGCTGAGATAAAACGTTTAGAAGCTAACGCAAAAGGTTTTATCCCAGCGCTATTACCGCTAACAAAGACTATTTGCTCGCTAAGTATTCTTCTAAGCCGCTTTGTCGCAGTAGGCACGCTGGGCATTCACCACAGCCTTTACCAACGATTCCGTTGTAACATGTTAACGTATTGTTTTGGACAAACTCCAACATATTGTGCTTATCAGCTAGAGCCCAGGTCTCTGCTTTAGTAAGCCACATTAACGGAGTCTTAATGTTGAAGGCTTTATCCATACCTAAATTGCAAGAGAGATTTAGAGAGCGAATAAAGTTGTCTCGGCAGTCAGGGTAACCACTAAAGTCTGTTTCGCAGACTCCCGTAATGATGTCTTGAATGCCGAGCTGGTAAGCATGGATACATGCGTAAGTAAGAAAGAGAATGTTTCTCCCTGGAACGAATGTATTGGGTACGTTAGCGTCGCTTAAGTCATTAGATACCGGAATGTTGTCTCTTGTCAGCGAGCTTATCGCTAACTCATTAATTGATTTTACATCCAGGACTTTGTGGCTTTTGATGTTAAGTTGCTTACCTAATTCGATAGCGATATCTATTTCATCTGAATGACGCTGGCCATAATCAAACGTTATAGCATGAACTTCATCATATGTATTTAATGCATCGATTAAGCAGGTCGTAGAGTCCTGCCCACCGGAAAAAACCACAAGTGCTTTTGTTGTAGCCATGTTGAACCCTTAGTTATGCTCTTTGATTCTTTGGTATTGATACGTATTCTTAGGCGTTTAATCCCAATTACGTACTCGACTTGTTCGTAGCGATTGCGTCCGCAATCAACTGGGCTGTGCTCTCAAGCACTCTTTGCTTGTCATCATTTGACAGCTTGTGGAGATTCACAGCAAGTTCAGCGGTGATTTCATCTTCACAAAAAAAATAGTTTAGAGGTACGTTTAGCTCATCTGCGATAAGTTTGAGCGTTTTTACGTCGGGAGTATGGCGCTCCCTTTCGTATTGGTTCATCCTTGCACTTGCAGAACTATCATCCATGCCGATACGGATGCCCAGTGCTTTTTGGGACAGATTCGCTTGTTTACGCGCATGCTTAAGGCGGGCTGGGAGTGGGTTATTAAACAACACTTAAAGTTCATACGAAGGACTTGGATGACTAAGATTATCTTAGTTTTTCTGATTTGTGTATACTAAGTAATGCTTAGTTATTGCCGAGGTCGCCAAGGCCGTGTCTGTATAACTAAAAAAGATTTCGCATCTTTAGGTTGATTAAGTGACGTTGAATCTACTTCTTCAAAAACTGCCGTATGAAGGAGTGGGAGGAGCGAGTAAGGGCACGAGAAACCGCAGCGATTTGTAGAGCAGAATTTGCTCTTCACATAAACGTAGTCGTCTAAGTTGAAGAGCAATATTGTTCTTGATGATCAACTATATACTTAAGTAAATAACTGTGTCGCACAATAGATCAGAGCTGCTGCTAAGCTCATATTGATGACTTTGCCATATCTCTGGAATTGCGATTGAAGTAGCTTTCCTGCAACGGCCCAAACTACGTTGCTAAGAAGTGCGATCAAAGCAAGAATGAGGCTAGTCGCTAAGATCCAGTAGATATTCTGAGTGTGGGGCAGTACGAACGTAGAAATAGAGGTAATTCCATAAAGAATGATTTTCACATTAACGAACTGCAAACCGAAACCTGTTAAGAAACTGATACCTTTAGAATTATCCGATGAAGTTTTGATCTCACTCGTAGCAAGCCCCCAAGCCAACCAAACAATATAAGCTGCTCCAATCCATGTTAGCCAAGGTGTAATCACGGGCAAGAGGCTGATCATGTTATACGTGAAAGCGCCACAAAGTAGCATCAAAACAACATAGCCACAAAACATCCCCGAAATCACTTTTGTTGAGCGTTTTAGTCCATATTGCGTCGCGATGCTGAGCGATAAAATGTTGTTTGGCCCTGGTGTAATTGAAGTAATGATTACGTAAGTAAAAAATGCGGTGTAGATGGCGGTCATCTCTATCTCTCCTGTTTTTACTGCACTATACTTCGCTACAATTGATTAAAAAATTGAATAAATTAAAACTTAGACTTTTAATTTATTGAACTGTTGGTTGTGGAGTCTAGTCATGAATCTAAAACGCTTTCTTACTTTTAAAGCTATTGTTGAAGAAGGATCGTTTCTAAAAGCGTCACAGAAGCTTTATTGCACGCAATCAACCGTCACCTTTCAAATCAAGCAGTTGGAACAAGATCTGTCTCTGCAGCTGTTCGAAAAAATAGGGCGTAAGATGGTTTTGACTCAAGCAGGAGAAAAGATACTGCCTTACGTCTATGAACTGGCGCGAGTGATGGAAAATATTGAGGGAACAGCACAGCAAGAAAACTCGGAGCCGACCGGTGAATTGAAAGTGCTGATTGCTGAGACTCAACTTGCTTATAAGATGGCTAATGTTTTAAAAGAGTTCAGGATCAGAGCGCCCAATGTCCGACTCTCTCTGCAATCACAAAATTGCTATCAGATTCGAGATGAGTTGATAGCGGATAAAGCTGATTTAGGTGTGTTTTATCGAGTCGGTAATGACGATACGCTCAAGGTCCACGAGTTTGAGCAGGAGCCACTGGTATTGGTTGCTTCACCGCTTTTAAAAGGGCTAGATTTAAAGAAGAGAGAGCAACATATTGATTTAGGGTTTATAAGCAATGGCCCTAAGTGCCTTTTTCGACAGATGTTTGAGAGCATTATTCAAGAGCGTGATATTAGCATCGACAACATGATCGAACTTAGCAGTATTAATACGATCAAAAATTGCGTTGAGAGTAATATTGGTATCTCTTACTTACCTCGTTTTACGGTTGAAAAAGAGTTGCAAGAGGGCAGTTTACAAGAGCTTGAGTTCACCGAATTTTCACAGATGATCAAGCCACTCTGCGCTTATCATGCTGGGAAGTGTGTGACGCCGGCGATGGAAGTCTTTATTGATTGTATGCGTAACGAGTATGAACGGTTTTCTACTCAGAGTCGGTGATCTTTAATATGTTCTATCTGACATAGTTTCGTTTTTACTCCTTTTTATTTTTTAAGTGACCACTTCTAATTTATTGATTTTTTTTGCTTTGTTGTGAATCCGACTGTTGTGGGATGATAAATGGGATCTGATGTGAAGAGCTATTTATTGACGGAAAGAGATAAGATATCAAAACGACGGCGTGTGATAACTAGATTAGATAAGGTTACATAATTAACAGTGTAATAAATGCCATTCTTTATGGATTATTTTCAACGAGACTTAATTGTTACGGTTCGTTATTATTAACTCGTTAACGCATCCATTGCTAGGAAGTTAACTTACGCATATTGTTTTTTTCATCATTTGCAGCAAATATAATTTGCTGCTTTTTTTTAACCAAAAAGTTCAAAGCTTGAACTACAAGCTCTGAACTCTTATTTATACTTAGTGATTTTCTACTTTAATAAGTAAAACACCGTTTAAAAGTATCGCGTAACCTAGTAACTCTAAGCTTTCTTCAACCAAGTTTTTCACATCTCTATTGTATGAGTTCCCCATGAACTCGACCCAAAAATCACCATACCCTGCAAAGCGTGAGAATAAGAAAACAATGAAAAATCCAATTGTTAATGTCGTGAAGCTAGAATGAGAAATGAAAAGTTTTACCTCATTTTTTATGTTAACTATATTATTAAAACAAAAATAACAGACTGAGACTATTATAATCCAAGCAGGATACTTCCATGAACCGTGAGGGAAATACTGCTCTATGTGGTAGTCCATTTCTCTAACGAATATAACCATAAAAAATGAAGAAATTATTACTAATATGTGTTTGAGTTCAAGATATTCCTTAGATTTATACAAACACATTAACGATGAAAAAAGCACAAATGCTATTTGAGTCATTTCTATAAGAGAGTTCTCCGATGTGCTTTTGTCCATTTGTACGCTAAAATAAATCGTTGCTAACGTATAAATAACCAAAAAAATAAGATAAGATATTTTATATACTAACAAACTAGTGACCGAGGTGTGTTTTTCTTTAATATACATCGTAACTCGTATAGGTGATGGATTTGTTAGTATTATAAATCAAGAATTTTTTATATTTAGTGAATTAAGCGCCATTTAGAATGGAACTTAATTCACCTAACATTAAACTTCGATGAATATTAAACATTCCTGGTTTAATTTATTGATTTTATTTTATTTTTTATTTTCTGCTAATTTTGGTTAAATAGAATCACTTAGCTTTTATTGAAATGCTTTTCCCATACTGGTGGTATGCCAATTTCTTCTTGAACGATATCAATGAATGCCCTAACCAATGGTGATTGCTGACGGTGTGAGTACATGGCATAAATATCACCAAAATCTTGAGTTTCATATTCTGGTAAAAGTTGAACTAAATTAGAAGACTCTAGGTTGTTAGGAAGCATAAATTGACCTATGAGTGCTGCGCCCAGACCTGACTTTACGCTTTCAATTATTAGCTCAGCTTCATTGACCATGTATGATCCTGATATTGGGTATGTATCTAAACCATCTGATTTTTCTTTGTCGTAGAATTTAAGTTTATCGACAATAAAATTACCATTTGAATAAATAATAAAAGGTAGCTTAACTAACTCATCAGGCGTTTCTGGGTTACCATGTTTTTCAATTAAATTTCGAGAAGCAATGATTGCAGTCGTATTTTTTGCTAATTTTCTTGCTACCATTGATGAATCCCTCATAGGTCCGATTCGAAAAGCAATATCAAAATTACTTCTAATCACGTCTACATGAAGATCATCTAGCATTAGTTCAACACTTGCTTTTGGGTACTTATGTAAAAACTTCTCTATCGAAGGTTGTAGATAGAGTTTTCCAAATAATGTTGAGCTTGAAATTCGTACTTTCCCTGAAGGCTCAGTCTGAAAGTTCTCCGCTATTTGTTGAGTATCATCAAGGAGTTGAGATATTTGGTCTGCTTTTTCAACTATTTGCTTGCCGACTTGTGTTAATGAAAGAGAGCGAGTTGTTCTGTTTAATAGCCTAACGCCTAAGTGCTCTTCTAACTGCTTGATATGTTTAGATAAAACAGAGCGGTCGATATTCATCCCATCTGCTGCTTTTGCAAAAGATCCAGCTTTAGAGACTTCTAAAAGCAGGTGTAGTTTATTTGCTAAATCCACAATGTTTATCCAAGTTAGATATTAGCGTATTAGTTTCATGTATAACTACTGCTCTGTCTAGAAATTATTAATATACTTAATAACCAAAAGAAAAGGGAGCAATAGCTCCCTTTATTATGAATTTAAATGAGTATTTATATTATGGTTATAGTGTTTGACGTTTTTTGTTTCGACTCACTAACATGTAGAAAACAGGTGTGAGTAGTAATCCAAATACCGTTACGCCTACCATACCCGAGAATACGGCAATACCCATTGCTTGTCGCATTTCCGCTCCGGCCCCTGTACCAATCATTAATGGAATAACACCAGCGGTAAATGCAATTGATGTCATTAGAATCGGTCGAAGACGTAAACGACATGCTTCCAAAATCGCTGATAAGGTATCTTGGCCATTGTCTTTAAGTTCTTTAGCGAACTCCACCATCAAGATGGCATTTTTACACGCTAGAGCCACAAGGACAATCAAAGCAATTTGTGTGAATATATTGTTGTCACCACCAATGAACCAAACACCTGCTAGTGCAGAAAAAATGGTCATAGGAACGATCAAAATGATAGCGAATGGCAGTTTTAAACTCTCGTACTGCGAAGCTAGCACCATGAAAACTAACAAAACAACAAGTGGGAATATATACACCATCGTGTTACCAGCCAAAATCTGCTGGTAGGTTACATCAGTCCATTCATAAACCATTCCCTCTGCTAGGTTTTGATCCAGTACTTCCTCAATAGCCGTTTGGGCTTGATCTGAACTGTAACCAAAAGCAGGACTGCCGTTTAGTTCTGCACTAGGGTAGCCGTTATAGTGCATCACGCGGTCAGGCCCAATCGTGGGTATGATCTCCAGTACAGCGCCGAGAGGAACCATTTGTCCGGCAGCATTTCTTACTTTGTAGTTAAGTATTTGGTCAGGTTCGAGACGATAGTTCATGTCTGCCTGGGCATTCACTTTGTATGTTCTACCAAACATATTGAAGTCATTGACGTATAATGATCCTAAATAAACTTGAAGCGCATCAAAAACCTGCTCTAGAGGAACACCTTGCAGCATCGCTTGTTCACGGTCTATTTGGATGTCCATCTGCGGCACTTGTATACGAAATGTGGAATATAATCCCATCAGCTCGGGTCTTGTTGATGCCTCACTTATTACCAAGTTCAATTGCTTGAAGAGCTCATCAAACCCCTTGTTCGCACGGTCTTCGATTTGAAGCTTAAAGCCGCCAGTTGAGCCAAGTCCTTGGATTGGTGGTGGTGGAAAAATCGCAACGAAGGCTTCATCAATGATTGAAAAGCTCTTATTCAAAGATGCAACAATCGCATTTGCTCCGAGAGCTGGATCATTTCGTTTATCGAAGTCCTCAAGCGTAACAAAAACGATGCCACTATTCGGACTGTTAGTAAAACCATTAACCGATAAGCCTGGGAAAGAAATCGTTTGTGCTACGCCAGGTGTTGCCAGCGCGAGGTTTTCCATTTCTTTAATAACGGACTCTGTTCTATCTAAACTTGCTGCATCTGGAAGTTGGGCGATCGCAACTAAATACTGCTTATCTTGTTGAGGAATGAATCCACCAGGAACCGCTTTGAATAGAGAAACCGTTCCCCCGAGTAACGCAATGTATACCACCACAACAACAAGGCTAAAACGAATCAGCTTCTTGACCAGAGCTTGATATTGGTTCGAGCTATACTCAAAAATTCTATTGAATGGCGCAAAAACATACTTACCAAAAACCGCATCCAATAGCTTGGTTAGCCGATCGGGTTTTGCGTTCTTATCTTGTAATAGCAGTGCTGATAAAGCAGGCGATAACGTCAACGAGTTAATTGCTGAAATAATCGTCGAGATCGTAATTGTTAGTGCGAACTGCTTATAAAACTGACCGGATAACCCTGTAATAAAGGTCGTCGGGATGAACACCGCACATAATACTAAAGCAATTGCAATAATTGGCCCGGTAACTTCGGTCATTGCTTGTTTCGTTGCTTCTAGTGGTGCAAGACCATTATGGATGTTCCGTTCCACGTTTTCGACGACGACAATGGCGTCATCGACGACGATGCCTATGGCGAGAACAAGCCCAAACAACGAAAGCGTGTTAATCGATACTCCAAGCATTTGCATTACGGCGAACGTACCGATTAATGAAACAGGCACCGCAATGATAGGGATGATAGACGCGCGCCATGTTTGCAAAAACAAAATGACTACGACAACAACAAGTACAATTGCCTCTAGCAGAGTATGAACCACCGCGTCTATCGAACCACGAACAAAGACGGTCGGGTCGTAGGCTATTTCATATGAAACTCCAGCTGGAAAGGCTGTTTGTAAACGGTCCATGGTTGAACGAACCTGATTAGATAGCTCAATAGCATTAGCACCAGGGCGCTGGAATACGGGCATCGCCACCGCTGGTTTACCATTTAACAAGGCGCGCAGTGCATAAGAGTTTTGACCTAGCTCTACGCGTGCAACGTCTTTAAGACGTGTCAAAGCCCCTGTTTCGTCAACTTTTACTACAATGTCGTTGAATTCATCAATATTCTCCAAACGGCCCTTTACGTTCAACAAAACTTGGAATTGGTTTTCATTAGCGGCTGGTTGCGCACCTAATGAGCCTGCTGCCACCTGTTGGTTTTGAGATCGGACGGCTGAGACAACGTCCATTACGGTTAGATTTCTAGAAGCGAGCTCATCTGGATTTAACCACAAGCGCATTGAGTACTCATCACCACCGAAAAGGCGCACATCACCAACGCCTCCGAGCCGAGCTATCTCATCTTTCAAGTTTAAATTAGCGTAGTTAGCTAAATAACTGACTTCACGGCTAGAATCTGGAGAATATATATGCACAACCATAGTGAGATCAGGAGAGGCTTTTTCGGCAACAACTCCTAACCGTTGGACTGCTTCTGGTAATCGGGGCAAAGCTGTAGTGACGCGGTTTTGAATTTGAACCTGAGCTTTGTCCAAGTCCGTACCTAAAGCAAAGGTTACGGTCAATGTCATTCTGCCGTCACTGGTTGCCTGCGAAAACATATATAACATGTTTTCTGTACCATTAATTTCTTGCTCCAGAGGCGTAGCAACTGTTTCTGCGATTACTTTTGGGTTCGCACCAGGATAGTTTGCTGTAACTACCACTGTAGGAGGGACAACCTCTGGATATTCACTCACAGGCAACTGTAAAAGTGAAATTGCGCCTACTATTAATATCAATAGCGATAACATAGAGGCAAATATGGGTCTTTGAATAAAAAAGTGTGCAAATTTCATTCGGTTGTCTTCTTAGTCTTGAGCTAAACGTTTGTTTGGCAACGATGTTGAGTTTGAAGCCATAATCAATGAAGTGTTGCTAATATCTAGCGTGACATTTTTTGGTGTGATTTTGCTATTTGGGCCAACTTTTGCTGGGCCATTTACCGCAATAACTGAGTCGGCGTTCAAGCCATTCTCGATGGCACGAAATGTTCCGTAACGTTCGCCTAAGGTTACGATGCTGTATTGCAACGTATTCTCTTCATTGAGTGTTAATACAAAGCGGTTTTCTAGATCTGTGCCAATAGAACGCTCTGGAACGAGAACTCGTTCAACTGGTTTGGTTGTTGATATCTGAACTCGGCCAAACGATCCCACTTTTAAGTTTGATTTTGTTGCATCGAATACCGCTCGAACCTGCAAAGTACCGGTGTTTTCGTTGATGGAGTTGTCGACAAAGTCAACGCGTCCAAAAAACTCCTGCCCATTTTGTCCAGATAGTTCAAGACGAGTAGGTAAGTTAGAGTCGGCATTGATTGTCGAGAAGTAACGGTTCCAAGTTCGCTCATCGACATCAAAGTATGCATATACCTGATCGTTAGAGACAATGTTTGATATAACGCTTTGATTTGCGTTTACATTGTTTCCTTTAGTAATGAATGCTCTTGAAATAGTGCCGCTAATAGGGGCATATATCTTCGTAAACTCAAGATCTAACTTTGCGGATTCTAACTGAGCACGCAAAGCCATTAGTTCTGCAGAGCGTTGCTTTACTGCGGTATCTCGGGCCTCTGCTTGTTCCGCTGAGATGGCTTTTCGCTTAACCAGTTGAGCGGCTCTCTTTTGTTCGTTTGCTGCTTGCTCTAGCGCAGCTCGAGCACTCTTAACTTGCGCTTCAAGTCGTGAGACCTGAGCTTTGAAGGTTCGATCATCAAGAGTGACAAGTAAGTCGCCTTTGTTGACACTCTGTCCGTCTTTGAACTCTACCGTTTCAATAACTCCGGAAACGCGTGGCATTAAAGAAACTTTCTCTGGTGCTTGAAGCCTTGTTGTAAAGGTGAACCACGATTGAACGGGCTCATAGATGACTTTGGAGACGTCTATCGTAGGTAAGGGAGTATTAGGTTGTTTGGTTATCTCTTCGTCTGCACAAGCAGCTAAAACGGATAAAAGGCCAATGCCGAAAACTTTCTTTAACATTTGTCGCGCCCTAAATGATTCTGTTCATACTAAAAGGAACGGCATTGTATTCATTGTACCTATGGGTAAATAGGCCCTCAGCGAACATAGAGTAGTGATAAAAATGCACGATTAAATATTGGTCAAAATGCTCGCTTTTTGGTTTGAAAAAGGTCAGTTTAGGGTTTTCAAGACGTGGAGTATTGTTAAATGTAATAAGCCATAATAGATAGGAATAACTAAACAGAAGCTAAAGATAGCGACGAAAATTAAAGCTTTTTTAATTCGTGCATTATTTGCAATTCACTGATGCAATTTGAACCATAAAAAATTGAAATTAATTTTGTAAAATCCATTTCCCATCACATAAAGAATAAAAACTAAATAAGGAATTGTGCAGTGGATCTCGCAAGCCAACTTGAATTACTACTGGATGTCTCTGAATACGGAACTTTTGCTAAGGCTGCTGACAGAAATCATATAGATCGTTCAGCTTTGTCAAAACAGATCAAAAAGCTAGAGGATGAATTGGGCTTACGGCTGTTAAACCGTTCCACGCGTTCGCTATCCCTGACCAATGCAGGTGTTGAGATGGTGGCGCAAGCCAAGAAAGTAAGAGAGGTTCTAACCGAAACTCGTAGTATTGCTGCTACATTTCAGGATGAACCGAAGGGTAACTTGAAAATATCAAGCTCCACTTTCTTTGGCAGAGCATACTTAAATCAGGCAGTTAAAGAGTTTATAAAACAGTACCCAAACATTACTGTAGAGCTGCTGCTCGATGATAATCGAGTCGATGTTATCCACGAAGGTTTTGATGTTGTGTTTCGTATCGGACCAATCCGAGAGTCCAACATGATAGTACGTAAGTTGGCAAGCAATAATATGGCACTGGTTGCATCGAAGAGTTTTATTGACAAGTATGGAACCCCGAGCTCTCCAGAAGAGCTTATAAAAATGCCAGCAGTAATATACTCTAATGCTAACTTTAAGGCGGATAAGCTACGTATAGCGCCAAGCCAGTCATCAAGCGACGTTAGAACGTATAATATCAACGGGCAGTACTTCGTGAATGAAACTGAGTTAATGCTCGATGCCGTAAAATCTGATCTAGGGTATGCTTTAATAGGGCAGTTCTTTCTTCAGGAGAGTTTGAGTAAACAAGATCTTGTACAGTTGCTTCCTGATTATAATCTTCCCGCAATAGGGGAAATATATGCAATGTATACTCACCGAAATCAACAACCATTAGCCAAACTGTTCATTGATACTGTTCAAAAAATAATAGGAACGCCTCCTGTTTGGATGGATTATCTCGACTAATATGAGTACTAGGACATAATGTTTTAGATTGAGGGCTTGTTTATATTTATCCATAGAATATGGTTGAATTTGCACTTTAAAAATAATTGCCACTGTTCATAATTTCACTCGATTCAAACAACACAAGTAGTGGTAATTAAATGAAAATGACAAGAACGTCGATCGCAATCGCAGCACTTTTTTCTGCAAGTGCTGCAAATTCAGCCGTAGTTTATGAAGATCAAGAATCAGTATTAAATATTCATGGCCGAGCGCAAGGGATGTATTATTTCTCTGATGATAAAAATGCAGACGGAGATAATAGCTACATTCGTGTAGGACTTGCAGGTGAGTCTAAAATAAATGAAGATCTTTATGCCTTCGGCTTATATGAGTTGGAATTTAAGTCTAATCGCAGAGATGCTGATGGGATTGAAGATGATGAATTTGATATCCGAAAAGGCTATGTAGGAGTTGGTGCAGATTACGGAACAGTAAGTTATGGACGTCAATACGGTGCGGTCACTTTAGTATCTGACTACACGGATATTTTCCCGGAGTTTGGTAATGAAGCTGCTGGCGTAAGTGCGGATCTATATGGTACCGGTCGCTCCGATTCAGTATTTAAGCTAACGACAAGCTATGAAGGTTTGAATATTCATGTTAGCTATCAGGCTGAAAACGATGAAGTGTCAACAGATGCAGCCTCTTATGGTGCGGCGGCGGACTACAAGTTGCCATATGGCTTCAAAGTTGCGCTTGGTTACAACGAAGGTGAAGGGCAATCGGGTGCAGAAGATGCAGAGCTGCTAACGGGTGCTATTGCATTTGAATACGACAAGTTTTATGCCTCTGTTTTATACAGTGATGGTGAAAACTGGGCTAAAGATGGTTCTGAAAGTAATATTGATTACACCGGTATTGAAGCAGTTGCCACTTATGAAGTAACAGATAAGCTTTGGGCACTAGTTGGCTATAACAATCTAGAGCGTGATGATGAAGATGTCGTCGATTACTACTCACTAGGTGCAGAGTACGATTTGACTTCTAATTTTAAAGCACTAGCAGAATACAGAATTACAGATGTAGACAATGAAGACGATATTCTTGCAATAGCTGCGAGATATTCATTCTAAAAAATTAATAAATATAAAAAGCCTGAAACTATTTTCAGGCTTTTTTATTTATCGGTGTAATTTTATAAGTGCTGATTTTCATCCATATATAATGGATTATATTGATCGTTACTTGTTAAAGTGTTTTGGATATAATTGTTTTGTTAGCTAGTCCACTGCTAGTTTTCATTTTCATATTTTTTTGATGATGATTTTTTTCTTTGGCAACAAGAAGTGTCTTGTTGCCTTTTTTTATTTTCACGCTTTATGGTTAATTAAAACAAAAAGAGTTTTTTATATATTGCTATAAACGAGAAAAATATAACGACAATTGTCAATCTTAGGTTGAGTTAATCTTCATAAAAAAGTGAACTCAATTTCAAGGGTCTTTTTCATTTAAGTGATGTGGAATCCATATGGCGAACCAAGCGAATGACAAAGCGCCAAACGACGAAATGTATCTCAATGAAGATTGGAAAAATGATTTTTATGTAAAACGATAGAGGTAGGGATTGATACTGTTTACGTAAGGAGAGAGCGATTTATGAAAAGCAGTCGTTTCAATGTGATTAGACACCTTTACTTTCTTAAAATAGGAAGGGCTCTAAGAAAGTAAAGGTGCAGATGATTTTTAGTTTTTACCGCCGTCACTTGTTCTGAAGTGATAATCGAAGTTTATGATTGCACGATATTTAACTTCATCACGGTTAAGTGCGTATTCTTCAACTCTCACCTTACTATCATCGATTGCAATATCACGAGGGAAACCGCTTCCAATGATGTTTAGACGATTTCTAAGTTCATGTTTTGATAGAGTTTGGTATTCATCGACAAGATCAAACGCAGAGCTATAAGCGGCATCTTTTGTCATAAAGTCATTGAGAACAACTTTGTTTGTAGAGTGTTCGACATGAATACCAGCAGTAGCAGATAAACTGAATAATAATAGTGATGAGAGCGTCATTAGTTTTTTCATATAGTCACCTTTTTATTTGTATTACAAAGTCAAGATGTCCAACGAATCCTTGTTAATATCTCTCGACAAAGGTGATAGTGCCATTATAGAAATGTGCTGTACATCACATTTGTGACCATTGACTATGGAAGAATTGTCAACAATAAAACTCAAGCACTTTTGACATTACGGTCAATCTGAAAAAGCGAATATCTGTATGGTTTCGTTAATAATTAAACCACTCTCGGAAACGCTGACTATTCAGTCAAAGCGTATGTTTCTTGTCGTTATAGTGACCTGCCTACAACTTAATCACTTAATGCATGCAATTCAATTGCAATGGCTTGGTATAGATTTTCATTCAGATCTTCCAGCTTAGTAACGATCCTAAAAATTCTAGTGATTAAAAAGTCATTGTTTGTGGTTTTTTATTCTATTGTCGTGTATAAAAAAACTTTACAACAAATGATAAAGGAATATCCATGAAAAAGTTATTGTGTTTTGCTGCACTGGGGTTAGCTGTTTCGACGACGGTTAATGCAGACCCAATTTTAGACGACATCAAAAGTACAGGGGAGCTAAAAGTCTGCTTTGATTCTGGGTATATGCCTTTTGAAATGACAGCAAAAAATGGGCAGTACATCGGGTTTGATATCGATTTGGGTAAGCAAATGGCGCGTGCCATGGATGTTAAGTTTGTTCCGGTAAACACTTCATGGGATGGCATTATCCCAACACTGTTGACTGGTAAGTGTCACATGATTATGGGCGGGATGACTATCACACCTATGCGAAATACTCAGGTGAATTTCGCTGATCCCTATGTGGTTATTGGCCAATCCATTCTCGTAGATCTCAAACATGAAGGTAAAGTGTCTAGTTACCGTGATCTCAATAGTCCAGAATATGTTGTTGCAACTAAGCTTGGGACAACGGGTGAGCAAGCGGTAAAACGATACCTTCCGAAAGCTAAGATAAATCTATACGAAACTCAGTCTGAAGCGGTACTTGAGGTTGCCAACGGAAAGGTAGATGCGTTTGTTTATGACTTTCCTTACAACTCTATTTATGTGGCGGAAAACAAAGGGCAGTTAATGCACTTGGCTAAACCGTTTACTTACGAGCCTTTGGGTTGGGCTGTGCCGCAAGGAAATCCAGATACGCTTAACTTCTTAAACAACTATTTACGTCAAATTAAGGGCGATGGAACTTACGATCGCATTTACGATAAGTGGTTTAACGACGATAAATGGTTAAAGCAAGTTAAGTAATCATTTTGTTATTGTAGAGGAGCGGCTAGCTTCTGGCTCGGTTCATCGCCAACCAAACGGTTCGCGCTGTGAAGCTAACGCTTTTCTTTATTCAAATACCCAACCAACTTTAATCAAAGTCATTCTCGGAATCACATGCAAAATAACTTTAAATCCCTATTGTGGAACGCTGTTTTTGTTC
The DNA here is from genome assembly GCF_033339995.1 of Vibrio sp. 1641. Lineage (NCBI taxonomy): Bacteria > Pseudomonadati > Pseudomonadota > Gammaproteobacteria > Vibrionales > Vibrionaceae > Vibrio > Vibrio sp. 1641. The sequence goes on along the minus strand of NZ_JAWOVP010000010.1, from coordinate 25,869 downwards.
TTGTTTTGCTATCAATTTGCGGTCTTGTCTATCTGTCAGGTAAGCGAATCGATTACAGCTGGAATTGGGAGCGTGTCCTTCCTTATATTGCCACTAACGCTGCTTCATCCATTACCGCGCCTGTCGATGGGAACATCATTCTCGACGAGAATAACCAACTGGCTCTGGAGAGTATTCATGGTGATATTGTTCTTGAACTAAGCCAATATAAGTCTGTGGACGTCTATGAAGGTGATCTTATTTTTGAAGGAGATACCTTAGCAACTATAAAAGAGTGGCGCTCTGGCCCAATTTTAGATGGTGTTGTGACGACCATTAAAATCTCACTCTGGTCACTTATCATTGCTCTAGCGTTAGGCTTAGTTGTTGGACTAATGCGCATATCCAGCAATCCGGCATTAAAAAAGCTGGCGCTTGTTTATGTCGAGGTCATTCGTGGAACGCCTCTTTTAGTACAGATTTTTATCGTTTACTTCTTTATTGGTACTGTGCTTGACCTTGAGCGTTTTACTGCGGGAGTGATAGCGCTCTCCGTGTTTACCGCCGCTTATGTCGCAGAAATTGTGCGGTCAGGAATCCAGTCAATCCCAAGAGGACAAATGGAAGCGGCGCGTTCACTAGGAATGAATTATCCCAAAGCGATGATTTATGTCATTTTACCTCAAGCGTTTAAGCAGACATTACCTCCCTTAGCCGGGCAGTTTATCAACCTGATAAAAGATTCCTCACTTGTCTCCGTGATTTCGATTACTGATCTGACAAAAGCGGGCAGGGAAGTCGTAAGTGGTAGTTTTGCCCCATTTGAAGTTTGGTTTACCGTAGCGGCCCTTTATTTGCTTCTGACTAGTACCTTATCTTGGGCAATACAAACGTTAGAAAAGAAATTGGCAGCAAGTGATTAATGGTGGAGTCATTAATGGAATACATTATTTCAGCAAAAACAATTAATAAAATTTACCCTAATGGCTGCCATGCGCTCAAGGACGTATCGGTAAATGTAGAAAAAGGGGAAGTGATTGTCATCGTAGGACCGTCAGGTTCTGGTAAGTCAACATTCTTACGGACGATTAATCAATTAGAGACAATAAATAGTGGGTCTATAATCGTAGATGGTATCGATATGTACCACAAATCTACGGATATCAATAAACTACGCGCTGATGTGGGCATGGTATTTCAAGGCTTCAACCTTTTTCCACATAAAACGGCGATAGAGAACGTCATGTTGGCACCTTTAAAGGTTTCTAAACGTGACCCTGAATCGGTGAAGAAAGAAGCAAAAGATTTGCTTTATAAAGTTGGTCTGTCGGAGAGAATGGATAATTATCCTAATCATTTATCAGGCGGACAGCAGCAGCGCGTCGCAATCGCTCGTGCGTTAGCAATGAAGCCCAACATTATGTTGTTTGATGAACCCACATCAGCACTAGACCCTGAAATGGTTGGAGAAGTTCTTGATGTGATGAAAGATTTGGCCAAGGACGGAATGACCATGGTCGTGGTTACTCATGAAATGGGTTTCGCAAAAGAGGTCGCTGATAGGGTGTTGTTTATGGAAGATGGTGAGCTTTTGGTTTCTGACTCTCCTGAGCGATTTTTTGATAACCCCTCCAATCCTAGATTACAGAAGTTTTTATCTAAGGTCTTATAATAAAAAGAAAATTTGATTGAGGGTTAGTCCCTCAATCACTTCATGCACTATTGTGGCTCGTAACGCCCGCCTCGCCGAGAGACATAGATAATGGGCTTTTTACTCGAAGTTAATGGCGATAACATTATCTTGGTCCGAATGAAAGGTCTGGTAAATACTAGAGTGTTTAATCAGCCATTAAGTTTTTGTTCACTTTAAACATAACAATTTCATTTTGAATTGATAAAAATTGTGTTTGAATAGAGCTTATGGATGTTTGGCGGTATGGATGTCTAAATGAAGAAAGTAACAATTTTAGATGGTGGCATGGGGCGAGAGTTAAAACGTATTGGCGCCCCTTTTTCTCAGCCGCTTTGGAGTGCACAAGCGCTAATTGAATCACCACAACATGTAAAAATGGCCCATGAGAATTTCATAGACGCTGGCGCTGAGATTATCACTGTTAACAGTTATGCATGTGTTCCATTTCACTTAGGAGAGGAACTCTATGCGAAGCGAGGGACTGAATTAGCAAAATCTGCTGCTAAAATTGCCAGAGATGTAGTCACCAGCTCTAACGATAGAGTGCTCGTTGCGGGTTCTCTTCCTCCTGTAATGGGGTCTTACAGGCCTGAATTATTCGAGCCGAAAAGGGCACTGGAAGTGGCTTCTGAGTTATTTGAAGCTCAAGATCAATATGTTGATATTTGGTTAGCTGAGACCGTGTCTAGCCTCGCTGAAGTTGAAGTTCTATCAATAATTTTAGCCAAAACAGATAAGCCCAATTATATTGCTTTCACCTTAATGGATGAGCCTAACTCTTTGGCTCGTCTTCGCTCAGGGGAATCTCTTAAAGTCGCGGTTAATACGCTGTTGAAAACAAATGTTTCAGGTATCTTTTTCAATTGCTCTATTCCTGAAGTTGTCGAGCAAGCGATCATAGATACACAAGCAGTATTGAGTGAGTCAGGTAGAGAATTGACGATAGGTGTTTTCGCAAATAGCTTTGCTCCGATAAAGCAAGCGCACCAAGCCAACGAGACCATTCAGGAAGTTCGTCATTTCTCTCCGACTGAATATCTTGAGTATGCTAAAAAGTGGCATGCGCAGGGAGCAAGCATTATTGGTGGTTGCTGTGGGATTGAACCACGTCATATTAAATTGCTAGCGACTTGGAGAGACACTCTCGAAAACGCCTAATTTTGGTGAAGCGCAGGGAAGTATGGCAAGAGGTTTTGTTTTTCATTCATCGTTATAGACAAAATAAAGGTCTTTCATATCTGGCAAAGTAACAAGATGCTTTAACTTGCTCATTACTTTGCCAGTTTGCCTCGAGATCTTTATTAATTATTTTTGGTTCAGATTAACGACAATCTTTCCAACTGTTCTCTGATTTCGCATGTCCAAGAGTGCGTTACCTACATCCTCTAAGCCGATGACCTTCAGTTTCGGTACTTCCAATTCTCCATTTTCTAATAGCTCAGACACTTCCTTTCCGGCATTAACGATACTTGCAAACCCTCTCTCGCCAAAGACATGACCAGAGCCCAAACTTATTTGGTGGAAGCCCAAGCCTTTTAAGAAGGCATCTGGATATTGAGAAGGGTCGACAGTCTTGACGAGCTCCACCATTTCTCCCTCAAAGGTTAACACCGAGGCTGCAATTCGGTCGTTATCACCGCCTACACAATCGAGTGCAACCTCAACGCCATGATTTCCGGTAATGTCCATTACTCGCTGAACTACATCTTCATGATGATAATCAATCATATGGGTTGCTCCTAACGAGGACAAATATGCGTGATTAGCTTCTGAACTAGTAGCAATGATCTGTTCAACACCAAATGTCTTTGCTAACTGAATAGCAAAGCCTCCAACGCCGCCAGCACCTCCGGCGATAAAAATGCTGCTTCGATTTGAAATATCGAGCTTGTCTACCAAAGCGCGATATGCTGTCCAGGCTGCGCAAGGTGTGGATGCTGCCACTTCAACTGAAACCTGAGGGTGCTTTATGAGCGTTCTTGAATCATGGATAGCAAATTCAGCGAATCCACCGTGATGGCGTCTCATGTTTCCGTGATACAACACCTTATCGCCAACCTTCCAATCAACGACCGCATCGCCTACAGAGACTATTTCTCCTGATACGTCTAACCCGCCAACAAAATTGTTATCCATGTTAGTGACCATGTCTGACCAATAATGAATTTTTGCATCGACAGGGTTCAAACCAACAGCGTTAACTTTAACCAATACATCAAATTGGGTTTCTAGTTTTGGTGTAGGTAATTCGGATAAAGAGAAAGTATCGTTATCTCGTTGGTAAGTTATCGCTCTCATAGGTTTCCTTATTATTAAGAATGGTCGAAAGTCATACTAGCTCAGAGCGTGGTGCTGCAATAATTATCGTTTTTTCTTATTTTGATAATTTTAGGTTATGTTTGATAAAAAGGATTCGAGATGCTCTGAAATTATCATCGACAACCAGTCTGCATAGCTAACGACATGTAACTTTATGATAAGTAATGACTAGTTTTATTATTCCATTTTTATGGAAATATTTTGTTGATCTTTTGTTTTGCGATTCTATAATTCCAGAAGTGTCGAAATAAAGGCTTGTCTATCAGGTAAGCTTGTTAGCGAAAAATGACGAGGAGAGTAAATGTGAATACAGAAATTATAACTATGGCTAAAGAAGCGCTGGATATGTTTGCGTTTCTAGCAACCGAACTTATCATCTTATTTCTGGCAATTAGCTACATTGTCGGTGTGTTGCAAGATTTTCTAACGCCAGAAAAAATTCAATCTATTCTCAGCTCGAAAAAGGGTAAAGGTTACTTCATTGCTGCGTTGCTAGGTTCGATTACGCCTTTCTGTTCGTGTTCGACCATTCCTTTCTTAAAAGGCTTGTTGCGTGCAAGAGCTGGTTTTGGACCTATGATGGTGTTCTTATTTGCAAGCCCGTTGCTTAACCCAGTGATTATTGGTTTGTTTGTGGTGACTTTTGGTTGGAAAGTTGCGGTATTTTACTTTGCTATCGCGATGTCAGTATCAGTGGTAGCAGGCTATGTACTTGAAAAACTAGGGTTTGAACGTTACGTCAAACCAGAAGCATATCAAGCGGTAGGTTCTTCTTCGTGCGGTACTTCTTGTGGCGATTCAAGCAAGAAAAAAGAAGAAGCGAGACCAGCATCAAGCTGTGATACCAGCGCCTGCAATGAACCTACGCCAGTTGCGGCGAAAACATCTTGTTGTGGTGATGCACCAAAACCTGAACCTAAAGTGGAAGTGTCTTGCTGTTCATCTGGCGGTAGTGCAACAGCGACAGTCGTGGAAGAGAAAGAGCCTAGCCGCTGGGTACGTATTTGGCAATCAACTTGGAAAGACTTTAAGCAAGTGTTCCCTTATCTCATGATGGGCATTGCGATTGGTTCATTTATCTATGGCTTCATCCCGACGGAGTTCATTGCGGAGTTCGCTGGTGAAGCGAAGTGGTACGCGATTCCGGTCGCAGCAATCATTGGTATTCCATTGTACATCCGTGCAGAGGCGGTCATTCCACTTAGCGCGGCACTAGTACAAAAAGGTATGGCTCTTGGATCTGTTATGGCGCTTATTATTGGTAGTGCTGGCGCAAGTCTTACAGAAGTGATTTTGTTGAAATCAATTTTTAAGAACCAAATGATCGCTGCCTTCCTAATCGTTATCTTAACGATGGCCATGGGAGCCGGTTACTTATATAGCTGGGCTTTTTTATAAAAATAACCCTCGGGCGATTGCTCGAGGGCTCTGTTTTTGTCGCCATATAGGGAAAGGGAAGTTTCCTATACCGCGCAGACTATAAAAAAATAACGAGGTTACTCGTAAATACTATAGGAGAAATACTTGCTGGCGATGGTTTTATGCTTACCGCTCTGGATCAATTTTTGTATTCCGCTATCGAGTAATGCTTTTAATTCTTTGTCTTGTTTTCTCACTGCTACGCCAATGCCACGGCCGAACCACTTTTCCTCTGTAAACGCTGGTCCAGTAAAGTGATAGCCTTTACCTTGTGCAGTTTCAAGAAAACCAGCACTTAAACCGATTGAGCCGCCAAATACAGCATCTAACCGTCCATTGAGTAGATCGGTAAATGCCTCATCGAACGTACCATAACGACGAATATCAATATCTGGATACAAGGCAGAAAGGTACTTATCACCAATTGTGGCTCTTTGAACTCCAATAGATAAACGATTTAGGCTGCCGTCATCCATGTTGATTTCTCTATCATTTTTCATTACAAAACGAGTCGGTACTTTTGCATAAGGGACGGTGAAATCGACTTTCTTTTCTCGTTCTTCTGTGATTGTCATTGCAGCAATAATCGCATCGTTCTTGCGACTAAGGAGAGAAGGGATGATGCCATCCCAATCCATTTTTGAGATAACGCACTTTACTTCTAACTCTTTGCATAACGCGTTAGCGAGGTCGACTTCAAACCCTTCTAGCTTTCCCTCTTTTGTCGTCCAGCTAAATGGGGGGTAAGCCCCTTCAACAGTGAAGCGAATTTGTTTCCACTCTTTCGCATGGCTGAAAACTGAAAATAAGCTAATAAACAATACGACTATCCATTTCATAAACGTTTCCTTGTAACTATTTGGAAACCAATGTTTAACACAAAGTAAGCAAATATCAATGGAAGTGCATATATGTGTGACCTTTCGCCCGCATTGTGTGAGCGAAAGGTTTTGCGTGTATTACAGCTTATCTTCAATAGTTACGAGGGGAACTCTCGTTGAGACAGCGTGAAGTGCAATGTTGTGAATCATTTCATCGACCGTGGTACAGCTATCCATTAAGATAGAAACATCATACTTGTCCGCAGATTTTGAAATAGCAGTATGTGTCACGCAGTTTTGTGTCATCATTCCGCATACAAGTAACTCCGTTACATTTTTGCTTGCCAATACTTCTTCTAAACGTGTTCCTTCAAAGCTATCTGCGAAGTGCTTTACCACGATTTCGGAATTCGGCGCTAAAGCAAGAACTTCTGGGTGAATATTGGCACCGTCGCTGCCTTCATTGAAGAATGGGGCAATACCCATGTCAGGATCTGCAATATGCTGAATATGAATCACAGGAATGTTTTGCTCATTGGCTTTAGTTATTGCTCTCTTAACATTGTCTAAAGTTGATTCTGTATTCCATAAAGGAAACTTTCCTTCTGGGAAATAGTCGTTTTGCAAATCAATTACAAGTAGGGCTTTTTGAGTCATTTTCTTTTCCTTTTATTCAGGATCATTGCGGTACGAATAATATAAAGACTTTTAGCTACCTTCTTTAGAGTCTAAAATGACACAAAAGAGTCAAAAAGCGACACTTGAAGATAATTGAAAATGAAAATAGCACTCGTTAATTACCCAGATAGCTCGCAAGCCTCCGTATATGGTTTAAGCGAACTCTTCGAGATGGCAAACCGTGCGGCGGCTAAATTGGGCGTTGATGTGCACTTTGAAGTAGAGATATTGGATCACTGGTCAAACACGCACTTCGATGTGAAAACAGCGGTAATGATTCCGCCTAGCGGCACTGGTCAATATTACTTAGAACCAGAGCCAGAGCTACTCGACTGGTTAAATGTCCAATATAGTAAAGGTGCGATTTTAGCCTCCGCCTGCGCTGGTACTTTTATTCTTGCTCAAACCCAGTTGTTGACCAATAAGTCTTGTACGACACACTGGGGCTTGGCTCCTTCATTAGCGAGTCAGTTTCCCGATATCCACGTAAGACAAGAAGCCATCCTTATTAACGAAGGAACGATCATTACGGCTGGGGGTATGATGTCATGGGTGGATTTAGGTTTGGAGTTGGTTTCCTTATTTGCGTCACCGGCAGTAATGCGCCTGTTAGGAAAAATGTTGGTTATTGATACTGGTCCGAGAGAGCAACGCTTTTATCAACAGTTTACCCCAAACTTCCAACATGGTGATGAGGTAATTGTTCAACTACAGCACTATATAAACGATCATTATCAAGGAAAACTGAGCAATAAAGAGCTTGCAGAGTTGAGTTGTTTAACAGAAAGGACATTGCAGCGACGCTTTAAAAAGGCGACAGGTTTCAATGTTAACCAATACATACAAAGCTTAAGAGTCCAAAAAGCTTGTGATTTACTTGAGTCGACAACCCTAACATTTGACGCAATATCATTTAGAGTGGGTTACCAAGATGTGAGCGCGTTCAGGAAAATATTTAATAGGATCGTAGGTTTAACACCAAAGTCGTTCAGATCTCGGTTCTGTTCATAAACGCCAGAAGTAAGATAATGTTGGTATTAAACATTTATAACTCAGAAACAAACACATATTTTTACAAGCTGGCTTAGCGTGATGAAAAGGGATAACAAGCTAAGCCAACCGTAGCGCACTCCTAATTACTGAACATTTTGTAGAATGCTTAAAGGGTTCTCAAATTACAATGACTTGTATAGGTCTTTGTTAATCACAAAAGCTATGTGATTTCCAAAACCAGTTTCCCAATATGTTGCTTGCGTGAAAATACTTCTTGCGCTTGACCTATCTGGTTCAAGGGAAATGACTCCGCGACTAAGGGACGAATTGCGTTCTGTTCGATATAGCGAACCAAGTTACCGAATACTTCTGGTGCCAAAACGGTACAACCAAATAACGCTAGGTCTTTAAGGTAAAGAGTTCTTACATCCAGCTCGACAATTGGGCCGCCTATGGCGCCGGAAACAGCGTATCTTGATCCTGGCTTTAGTACCTGAAGAAATTGTGGCCACTGCTCTCCTGCGACCAAATCAATCACTACGTCAACGCTGTTTTCTCCGAGAGTCGCTGTTAAATTTGCATCGCGAGGGATAACTTGGTTTGCTCCTAATGCCGTGATCTGTTCTTTCTTTTCTGGGCTGGCGATAGCAATGACGTATGCTCCACGCGCCTTCGCCAGTTGGATTGCGGCAGAGCCAACACCACCGGATGCCCCTGAAATCAGTACGGTATCACTCGCTGTGACATTAGAGCGGACAAGCATGTTCTCGGCAGTTGAATAAGAACAAGGGAAGGAGGCCAAATCGATATCCGATAAACTACTATTCACAGCAAATGCATGTTTACTGTCAACAACAGTGAACTGAGCAAAGCCACCATCACATTCTGAACCGAAGTACCAAGGCGAGCTAAGTGCTTGACTGTTGAAGCGCGTAATACATGGTTCGATAAGCACACGCTGACCGATTCGTGATGGGCAGATATTCTCACCAACAGCGACGATGGTACCGCATACATCGGCACCTTGGATTCGAGGGAGAGATAGCGCGTCTCCTGACCAACTTGCATCCATGCTATTGGCGTCGTTTTTAGAATACCATGCTGTTCGGGTATTGATGTCGGTGTTATTGACTCCGGCGGCGGCAACTTGGATCAATACATCATCAGGCGAGGGGACTGGCACAGGTAGATCATCGCGGTAACGAAGCATATCTGGCCCACCATGACCGATAAGTTGGACGCCTTTCATGACTTTCGGGATTGTGGTCATTTATTGTTCTCCTTCATTAGTTCTAGCAGAGTGTGTTCAGCGGATGCAAAGGCAGCGTGACCGAGAACCGGCCATGCGTTGGATAGACCTTCATGTAACAAGAAGAGTGTGGTTGCGAGGTCTTCTCGCTGACTTAGTTGGCCCATAAGCTGACGGACCGCCAATTTGTGTTGTTTTACTGCTTGATTAATCGATAGATTTTCTGGATAGGCTGCTAATGCATTGATGGACATGCAGCCATTCGGTGCAAACTCCTTCATCCAATCCTCGAGGCGAGTGAATAGGTGTAATACAGCCGGTGTTCCATTGGCAGGGGCGTCTTCGAGCAAAAAACTCAAATACCTTTGATGGCGATGCTCGAGAGCTGCAACAATCATCGCTTCCTTGGAGGGGTAGTATTTGTACAGGGTTCTCAGGCTGACTTCGCAGGCGTTTTTGAGTCGGGGCACACTCGGCTCGGCGAAGCCATACTGACTGAATGCTTTTTCTAGGCTTGCTGCGATTTTTTCTTTCACTATTTGATACACCAGGTAGAACGTTTGTTTTACCTAAGGGTAGAATAAACTTTCTACCTCAGTCAATGGTGTATTTAAACTCTGTATTGAAAGCCCGACGTAATGCCGGGCTAATTTAAGTGATTTTTATAGATTCGGAACGTGAATCAGTGTGCCGTTGCGTGCTGCTCTCCACGCTTGTCTAGCATTCCGCTGAAACGGGTTAGTAGTAGAGCACCTAATACTACGATCGCGCCAATCCAAGGTGTGTGCATCAGCCCAGCATTGGCCACGATAAGGCCACCGCCCCAAGAACCCAGTGCAATACCTACGTTAAATGCAGCAATGTTGAGACCAGAAGCGACGTCGACTGCATCAGGTGAATATTTCTCTGCTAGTTTGACAACATAAACTTGAAGTCCTGGAACGTTACCAAAGGCAAAGGCACCCCAGACAAGAATGGTCACTACTGCAGAAATTGGATTAAATGCTGTGACACTAAACACGAGCAATACCACAATTAGGCCCGAGAAAATCGCTGTCAGAGCTTTGATTGGCCCCATAGAGTCGGCCATCTTTCCGCCCCAGATGTTGCCGAATGCGACTGATACACCATAAACCAACATAATTAGGCTGATAGCGCTAGAGCCAAACCCCGAAACTTCTTCCAAAATAGGAGCCAAGTAAGTGAAGGCTGTGAACGTACCACCGTAACCGAGCGCGGTGATTGCGTACACCAAAAGTAGACGAGGCTGAGTCAAGACTTTTACTTGCGATGACAGCTTGGTTGCTGGTGGTTGTTTCAGATTACTCGGCACTAGCAGAGCGCTTCCTATCAGTGCGATGATTCCAAGGATCGCGACGATTAGGAAGGTTGCCTGCCAACCAAATGTCTGGCCAATCCAGGTGCCAAGTGGCACGCCCGTCACTAGAGCTACGGTGAGACCGGTAAACATAATAGCAATTGCGCTAGCGGCTTTTTCTTTTGACACTAGGCCAGTGGCGATAGTCGAGCCGATCGAAAAGAACACACCGTGTGCAAGCCCGGTCAGTATCCTTGCTGTAACTAGTGTGTTGTATCCAGGTGCTTGCCAGGCTAACAGATTGCCAAGAACAAACAGTGCCATAACAGAAAGCAGAACGTACTTTCTTTTCCAGTTACCAGTCAGCGCTGTTAAAACGGGAGCACCAACCGCGACACCAAGTGCGTACAGGCTAACTAAAAGACCCGCTGAAGGTAATGATACGTTGAGGTCGGAGGCCATAGTCGGTATCAGACCGACAATTACAAACTCCGTGGTTCCAATAGCAAAGGCGCTAAGCGTCAATGCAAGTAAAGCTAAAGGCATAACAACTCTCTCTTAAAATCATTGAATATGAATGGATAAACGAATAGCCCGTCTCCATGTCGTGTATTATTAAAGAGTTATTCGTTGCGAAAAATGGTGTTTATTACAAAATACTTTTGTTATAAATGATTAAAATGCGCAGTTAAGAAAGGGGATGAAATGTTAACCCGATCAGATGAATTAGAGATTCTCATGGCAGTTGTGGATAGTGGTGGATTTTCTTCCGCTGCTGATGCACTAGGTATTCAAGTCGCTAGGGTATCTCGTGCGGTTAGTAAAGTTGAATCACAGTTGGGGGTAACCTTGCTGAATCGCACGACACGCAGAGTGGAAGTTACTGAGGAAGGGCATCAGTTTGTTGAAGCGGTTCGCTTAGGTTTACTACAAATACAGCAAGCTGAAGAAGAGATCATCACACGAGGTGAATTACCCAAGGGGCGCTTAAGAGTTGATGCCGCTAGCCCATTTGTTTTACATCAACTCGTGCCGTTAATTCAGCCATTTAAAGAGGCTTATCCTGATATTCAACTCGATCTTACCTCTAATGAGGGTTTTGTGGATCTATTGGAAAAAAGAACCGATGTGGCGATACGTATTGGACGATTATCGGATTCAACACTGCATGCTAAACCTTTAGGAACAAGCCCACTATTTATCGTTGCCACGCCTGGTTATTTATCTAAACGAGGTTTCCCTGAAGCGGTGGGCGATTTGCGCAGTCATAACTTGATCGGTTTTTCTGGCGCTAAAGTGTTAAATCAGTGGCCATTACGAGGGTTTGAGATGATAGAGCCTGATATCCTATCCAGCAGTGGTGAAACGGTTAGACAGTTAGTGCTGGCAGGGAACGGCATTGCATGTTTATCTGGCTTTATGGTGAAAGATGATCTTGATTCTGGACGGTTAGTGGCATTGTTTGAATCGGAAAAAATCACAAATACTGGACGAGAACAGGTCAATGCTGTGTTCTACAAATCTTCTTCAGTCTCTAAGCGTATTTCCGCGTTCATCGACTTTATTCAACCAAGACTTACTTTAAAATAACACTATTATTGTTGTTTTAACAAAAGAATTTTGTCGTTATTGCAGCTTTTGTTTTTCCAACTGCCAAGCCTAGCGTGCCACCCCTTAGTAAGGTGGCACATATTTTTATTTGATCTTAGTTAAAGCGTGGCAACACGTACTGAGCGATCTGCTCCATTGATTTATCAATTGGTTGGCTATTACGACGGAAATGCAACCCGATGTGATTGACTCCTGCTTCTTGCATTTTTTCTAGCTCATCGCTCAAGCCATTGACTCCGGCCCGGATACCAAAATGATGCCGAACGACTGGTGCATTTGGGTTATCGACTAAATCAAGATGAATAAAGCTGGCGTAGGGTTTGTTTCCCGCTACGGAGCGCCAAAGTGCAACGCGGTGTTCATGATCATCAGGTGTGCCTGGGTAGGCGAGCCAGCCGTCTAGGTTTTCTCCTATCCATTGTGGACTTTGCTGCGCTAACCCTGCGACATAGATAGGAATATCAGCAAACTCGGGTAATAACTGTAGATCGTTACCCAGTTTATCATTTTGCGTATCTTTCAAAATCTCTACACTTTCTCGAAAAGCTGAGCCACGGCTGTCAAAGTTGGCATTAAAAACGGGATATTCACTAGGGCGGTCTCCACTAGCCACACCGAGTATCAGGCGGTCACCACTTAACTCGTTGATGGTCGCAGCGGCTTTTTTCACTAGCCAAGGTTGTCTTAACGGTAATACTATCGCTGCTGTCCCTAGTAGAATGTTGTCGGTGCACGCAGAGAGATAGCCAAGATAACTGAACGGTTCATAAATTTGTGCCGCGTCTCCAAAGTTAGGGTCGTACAACGGGACATCTCTCACCCACGCTACGTTAAAGCCTAACTTATCGGCTAACATAATACGCTGTTTATGTGCACTCATGTCTGGTACGCCGAATGGTTTTCGTTGGAGCAGGCGTTTTGTCTGGCCTTCTTGGGTCCAGTCATTATCTAGGGGGAGCTCAACACCGATGGTGAATCTGTTACTTAAATCTTTATGCATTATGAAGCCTGACTATTACTTTGAGTACTAGGAGGCAAGGTGCCTCCCTGATATTCAGGACACTATGAGATTTTTGTTGTGAGAAAAAGCGGCAAAAAGACAAAAGTGTTTTGCCACAAACAGCGGTGGTCTTTAAAGGAACTGGTGGTTCTCTACCTTGATTTCTTGCTTGATGAAGTCAATAAAAGAGCTGATCCGGCGTGAGGTACTGGCATTTTTGTAATACACCGCATGAACTGGCTGTTCGACATTATGCGTGTGTTCACTAAGCACGCCCACTAAGCGACCAGCTTGTCGGTCAGAGTAGGTCATAAAGTCAGACAGGCAAGCTATCCCCGCACCATGTAAGGCTAAACATCTTAGCGTCTCGCCATTATCAGATCTTAGGCTACTCATAATACGCAGAAGTTTGTTCTTATCATCCATGATCGGCCATTCCTTAAGATACTCCGGCTTGTTGAATCCAAGTAGCTTGTGATTGAGTAACTGATCTATTGAGGTTGGAGTACCATGTTGTCTTAAATACTCTGGACTCGCGACGATTCGAATCCGACTTTTACCAAGAAATATCGCGCGCATGGTTGAGTTTTGTAGCTCACCGATACGAAAAGCAACATCGGTTTTTGTTCCCAAAAGGCTAATATTTTCCTCATTGGAATTGAGATCGATTTCGACTTCTGGATACAAGCTCTGATATTTAGCAATGTGCGGCGTTAGTACGTGCAGTAAGAAGGGGGTAGCTGCGTTTATTCGTAGGAGGCCAGAAGGCTTATATTTCTGGCTTTTCAGTTGTGCTTCGGCATTCTCTACTGCTTCTACAATATGTCTGACTTTATCGAGGTATATCGTTCCTTCATTAGTAACATCTAACTTACGGGTTGTGCGATTTAACAAGGTCGTTTCGAGTTTGGCTTCTAGCCGAGATACCGATCGACTCACCGCCGAGACGGTCATCGATAACAGTTCAGCCGCAGAGCTGATTGAACCCGTATCGACCACGGCCATAAAGGTGCGCATTTCATCTAGAGTAGCTTTCATTGTTGAATATATTTCAAATTAGATTTGAGTATTGTTAACTTTACGGAAAGTTTCTTGCGGCGTAAAGTTTTGCTTCGAATCAACTATAAAATCGATAATTCAGGAGATTTAGATGAAAGTACCATCATTTGGCGTCGGCACGTTTCGTTTAGAGGGTGAAGTAGTTAAGGATTCAGTCCGTAATGCGTTAGAAGTGGGTTACCGCGTAATTGATACTGCACAGATTTACGGTAATGAGGCAGAAATCGGTGAAGTATTGACACAGTCCGGTATTGCACGTGATGAGCTATTCATTACGACGAAGATCTGGGTTGATAACATGAACACGGAACAACTCATTCCAAGTCTAAAAGAGAGCTTAGAAAAGCTAAATACAGATTATGTGGATTTGACCTTGATCCACTGGCCTGGCAATAACAATAACTTGAACGAATACATGGCTTCATTACTTGAAGCTAAATCGCAAGGCTTAACCCGTAATATTGGCGTATCCAACTTTAATATTGACTTGTTGCAACAAGCGATAGAAGTGGTCGGTAAAGAGAATATTGTTACTAACCAAATCGAGCTTAGCCCTTATTTGCAAAATCGTAAGTTGGTCAGCTTCATGCAGGAAAACGATATTCAGGTAACGTCTTACATGACCTTGGCATATGGGAAAGTACTTGGGGACCCAACTATTGCAGGTATTGCTGAGGACTATCAGGCCACGCCAGCTCAAGTCGCGCTTGCTTGGGCTTTGTCAAAAGGTTACGCGGTGATCCCGTCTTCAACTAAACGAGAGAATTTAGCAAGTAACCTGAAAGCACTTGAACTTAATCTGAGTGAAGAGGCGATTGCAAAGATAGATGCGTTGGAAAGAAATGGCCGCGAAGTAAACCCTGAAGGGCTAGCGCCTGAGTGGGATGATTGAGTGAGTTTCACAGGAAATCATTGCCTAAATGACACCTCTGCAATCGCTGACTTCCTCAGCGTTTGACGGTAGTACAACACCATAGACGATAACGGCTCGCTTGTCTGACGATAGTGCGAGCTTTTATCTTTTTGGCCTATTAGTTTACTGTATTCTCCCGGCCTTCAATTTGGCCGGGAGACGTCATTTAGAGAACAGTTACCATTCGATTGTAGAGCCATCAAATACGCGGAAGCTTCCGGATTGCTCAAGTGTTAGCTGTTCTGCGACCGAAACAATGCCTGCAACACTTTCCTCGGCAGAAAAGGTTGCGTCCTCACCGCCCATATCGGTTTTTACCCAGCCGGGATGAACTGCGACAGTTTTTACTCCTTGCGATTCGAGATTGCGTGCTGCTGATACTAGAACCTGATTAAGCGCTGCTTTAGATACTCGATAACTGTACATGTTACCTGAACTGTTATCGCTTAAACTCGCAACTCGGGTTGAGATTCCCACGATGGTTTTGTGCTGACTTTTCGCAACGTTGTCTTGTAGGGCTTGAATTAGCAGGGCAGGTGCGACGGTATTTATGTTTAGTACTTCTAGCCATTTTTTCTGGGTCATTTCGCCAAGCTTTGCACACTCTTCGCCTAATACACCTGCATTAAGAATTAAATGATCGAGCGGACGATCCGCTAATTGAGTGGCTAACTGATCGATATCTTGTTGGTTAGTGACGTCTAGAGCCATCAGTTGAAGTTGATTGGGTTGGGTTACTAGTTCATTGAGCTGCTTAGCATTTTCTGGTGAACGACAAGTTGCGATAACTTGCCAACCTTTTCCAAGGTAGTGGCGGACAAATTGCAAGCCTAAGCCACGGTTAGCGCCAGTGATCAATACAGTAGACATCGCTTCTCCTACGTTGTTGAGTTGAACAACGACTATATTAGAGGCGACGTATAAGCATGTAATCAAAACAGTACAAAAATGGCCTAGGATTCGACATTGTCAAATCTTAAAGTTTAAGAAAGATGCTGGCAAAGTGTTTTAGCCTAGTGACCGTCAGTTCGGAGGCAGCACCGCTAACACCTGCAACAGCAACGACTTTACCATCCAAGTAAAGGGGGATCGCTAAGCAATTGAGGTTTGGCTCTGCCTCTTCTAAATCGAGTGCGTAACCTGATAATACAACCTGATTAAGTTCAGTTTCTAACGTGGGGGATATTTGGCTTTCAAGGCGCAATGTTCGGCGAAGCTCATCATCAAAACTAAGAAAAACCTTGCCGATCGCAGATGTTGTGAGTCCTTCTCGTTTCCCTCTCGGGCTACGGATAGTAAGAGGGTTATCCTGCTCTATAGCATCGATATACAAGTACTCTTTAGCGCCACTTTGTACAGCGAGGTAAGCAGTGTTGTTAGTCATTTGGGCCATTTTTTTCAGCAATGGAACAAAATGTTGTCGGATAGCTTCGTTTTTTTGTTCAATCGGCTTAGACAGTTCATAGCATCTAAACCCTAGGCTGTAGCTATGGTTGTGTTTGGATACATATCCAAGAGAGTGTAGAGTCGCAAGTAACCCGTGAACAGTCGTCTTATTTAACTGGATCGCATTACTGATCGTCTGTAATGATAGGGGAGACTCACTCATCGAGAGCAACTCGAGGATTAGAAAACCTCGCTCTAGAGACTGAATGTTTTTTCTTGCCTTGGGCACAAAGACTCCTTGATGATGGTGTTGCATCTGAATGGCTTACTGATGCTTCCACCTATAACAAACCACTACGCTGGTGGTTTGGTTTTATTAGAGAATATACTCAGCACTTAAACTGATCGGCTCGTTGTATGCATCCACAAGGGAGTTTTTTCCTTGCTTCTTAGCATTGTATAACGCTTGGTCTAATATCGAATAGAGCTCATCAAAGTTGGTGAGTGGCATTGAGGTTGATAGATAGGCCAGACTCGCAGATATATTCAATTGATGGTTATTAAGCGAATGTACACTCTTTTCTGAAATTGTTTTATGCAGACTTTGTATTCTAAAGGGAACGTCAATCTCATCGACGTTTTTCAATAGCAAGATAAACTCTTCTCCACCTAAACGACCCAAGTACTCTCCCTTATTAAGTTTAGCTTTAAGCGCTTTGCATACCTGTTGTAGTACTAAGTCGCCAGTCGGATGACCATACTGATCATTAATCGCCTTAAAGTCATCTAGATCGATTAATGCTAGAACGTAGCGGAAGTCTCCTTCCGCTTTGGAGGTGTGGCTTTTAATCGTCTCTATAATTGCCGCTCTGTTTAATGCACACGTTAAGCTGTCTATTTTGGCTTTTAAGCGTGTTTGTCGCTGAACCATCAATGCCAGAGCGAGGAGAATCAATAAACAGAAAACAACAAAATTATAAGTGCGTTGTTGGTCTGTGAGTTTTTCAAACTGGTACTGACTTAGAAGAGTTTCGTTGTTCAACTGCGCGACTTGTAGATCATATTCATACTCTTTTTTAGTGAGATCTAGTGCCTCTAACGCCTTGATATTACTCGCGTCTCGGTTCGTTAGTTCAATCGTCGAGTAGGCCTTGTGATGCTCCAGCGCCTTTTTGTAATCATTTTGAGCTTGGTATGCTTTTGAGAGGAGTAATTGGGCTTGCGCTTGCAATAAGGGCCTAGCGTTTTTTACCGCTAATCTTAACGCAATTGTACCGTGTTCAATCGATTTTTCGGGTGTATGGTTCTTTAAATATGCCAATCCAGCAGCCAAATGACCCTCTGTTTCAAGGTGCGTATTCTCATAAGTTTGGGCAATGTTTAATGCTCTTCCAATGTAATCTACCGCGGTATTCAATTGCCCAGAATCGGCCAAAGCAGCAGATAACCCTAAATAGGTCAACCCTTGCCCGTATGGATAATGAAGTTGTTCGAGAATCGTTAATGCATTTTTGTAGTGGCTGATGGACTTATCGAGTTCTTTGGATTTTCTGTACATCGCTCCTAGACTATGTTCGACTTGCGCAACTTCAAGAGGTGTCCCTTCATCTTGGCGAACCAGTAAGGCTTGAATGAGATATTGCTCTGATTGTTCAAATTGCCCCAGCTCTGCAAGTAAATTGCCGATGTCATTGTAAATCCCTGAAGGATCGCTTTGCGTCGACATGTTGGCCATCAACTGTCGATACAAACTTAAGGCTTTTTCATAGTCACCACGGTAATTGTAGTTATTTGCTACCACGCGCAAAGCAAGATCAACAGGGAAGTTTTCTTGATGCTTATGATTTAAGTGGCTCTCTATGGATGAGCAATAAAAGTTTGCTTTGTGATAACGACCTTGTTGATTCAGCGTATAACAAAGTTGATAGTTCATCAGAGCCTTGCCTTCGGAATCGGATATTTTCTTCATTGTCTGTCGCAAAGAAGAAAAGCTATCTACTGAGGCCTCGTAACTACCATGCTTACGTTCATTTAAGGCAAGAATATATTCTGATTCTAATTGAGAAAAATGGTTGTCTAAGACTTGACTGCTGCCGTAGTAAGGCTGATTTATGTTTGACATATATTCATAAATCAATCCACTTACGTAGAGCTTTTCGCTGTCCGATTTCGCTGTATGGTAGCGATCTTGAAGCATGCTCAATGCCGACTCAGGGTTGCTTCGTAGTGTGGTTTGGTAGACAGAGTGCCACTGTGTGATATTTTGGTTTGGTTCAATATCTTGAGTGTCGCTTGCATATACTGGAGTGAGCAAAAGTGACGCAAGCAAGGGATAGAGCACGCGCATGTTTAAACGAGCCTTTAATTTAAGGTGCCTTTAAAGTTGAGTTATCATAGCGCTTTTAACGCATCAGCGTTGTGATTAAGTTGGGTGTACTAAGAAAAAGAGTAGTAAAACTATGCACTTGGTCGAGATATTGAAAGAAGAGGCATAAAAAAGAAAGACCTCAACATAAAGTTGAGGTCAGAAATCTTTAATCAATGTAAAGCTTTGCTAGATCTTGAGGCTCCATTTCTTTGCCTTCTAACTGATCGTTCCAGTTAGTTCCAACAAGAACACCATCTTCAGCAAGAGTCAAAAGCCAATCTTCAACAAAGATATCTAATGGGATTTCTAGTACAGTAAAATCTGCCCATTCTTCAACATTATGTGCTTCTGCATCTTCTTTAGAAGACCAGAAAGGCATGACTTCGCTGTTTTCGAATTCAGTTGAATCGCAAGATAGCCAACCTTCTTCATTGCGTAAACCCCAAACCAATTGGTTTTCTTTCGTTTCTGCAACAAAAAGGTCAAGGTTCGCTTGGATATCTGATGTAAGTTTGCTCATTTCAAAACTCTCGTTGTTATGACGTGGCTAGAGTAACACTAAAGTGCCGATTCCTAAAGCATAATACGGTTGTCGAAATGAGTAAAAATAAAGGAGCCGAAGCTCCTTTTCTGAGGTTAAGTATTCACTCGTTTTTGTTTGCTTTGTGCTTGCAGAGCAAACAAAAACAGGTACTTTACCTTTCTGGAAGAGTTGTGAATATTGTCCACTCTCTTTTTATCTCGCCTTTGTAACCAACGACTGATGCGGTTACTCGACGATTTAAAGCATGGCTGACTTCATCGGTCCCTTGTTGTGCTAAGTGAGTGTCACCAAAACCAACAATGCGGACTCTACTCGGTTCGATGTCGTAGCTTAGTAGGGCTTCACGGACATTGCGTGCTCGTCTTTCAGAAAGATCTTGGTTATGCTTTGAACCGCCAACTTTACTAGCATAGCCGTGCAGCTCTATCGAAGTAGTAGGGTACTCTTTTAAAAAGTCGGAAAGCTCTCGGACTTGTCTTCTGAAGACTGGATTGATCTCATCAGAGTCGTTAGCAAAAAGTATCCGCACTTGCATGTTATCTGATGCTTTAATGTATTCTCCACAACCGTCGTTGTCGACCTCTGAGCCTTCAGGTGTACCTGGGCACATATCTCGAGCATTGATGACACCATCGTTATCGTCATCTTGCAAATCTGCTATTTGTTCTGCATTTGGTACAGGACGATACTCATATTCGTCTTCAGCAACAACGTGTTGAGTGATGGCGAGCATACCCAATGCAAATAGAATCTTCACTGGTTTCATGATCAGTACTCCACCTTTTCATTCCATTCTGTAGGTACATCGACACGCAAGGCATTTAACAATTGGCCAGTCGCGTTCATAACGCGGTACTTGGCGTACTGCTCTGAGTATCGAGCATCTAAGTAGTTCTTTCTCGCTTCGAAAAGTTCGTTTTCAGTATTTAACAAGTCCAGCAGAGTGCGTTTTCCAATGCGATACTGCTTTTCGTAGGCGATGACAGTTTCAGAGGCCGAATCTACGTGATCCGCTAGGAACTCTTTTTGTTGAAGTGTTAAATCTAACGCACTCCAAGATAGACGAAGACCTTCTTCTACTTGGCGGTATGCACGTTCTCTTAGGTCTTTTGCTTTATTTAGTTGGTAGGCAAAACTTTCAGCGTTGGCTACGTCACTACCACCGTTAAAGAGGTTGTAACGCATACGTAACATTGCTGTTGTCTCTTCGCTGCTTCCTTCGATACCGCTTGCATCATCACGCCATGTTTGAGCCGCTTCTACCGATATCGTTGGGTAGTAAGTTCCCTTAGATTGCTTGTATTGGAACTTTGCAGAGTCCACATCAGCTACCGAAATTTTGATTACTGGATGTGACTCGAATGCCAAGTCAATCGCTTCATCGATGGTGTAGGGAATAAAGTTTTGGTCCGCTCTTGGGAAAATCAATCCTTGTGGTGACTGTCCGACAAGGCGTGTAAAGGTGGTGTGGCTGTCATATAAGTTGTTCTGAGCTGCCACCAAGTTACCGTGAGCCTTTGCTAAACGAGCCTCTACCTGGGTTAGGTCTGCTGTAGAACCGATACCTGAGTTAACTCGCTTTTTAATGTCTTCATAGATCTTCTTATGCACTTTCAAGTTATTCTCGGAAAGTGTCAGAATTTCATAAGCTTTTACTGAGTCTAAATAAACTTTCGCGACCTCTAAAGCGGTGTCTTGGGCATCAGCTAGAAGTTGATAACGTACCGATTCAGCATCAGCTGCTGTTCGATCCATATCATTAAGTGTCGCTGAGCCATCCCATATTAGCTGGGTTAGTGTCACGGTGGCTTCTTTTCTTGTCAGATCGGTTGAATCTCGCCCTGACTCTGCAGGTTTGATTCCTTCGTAACCGATACCGGCATCTAAGTCTACGGATGGGAGGTAAGCACCACCAGATGCTTCATTCACATACTGCTTGCTAACGAATTCATTGAACGCACTTTTGATGTCAGGATTGGTTTTTAATGTGTTTTCAACCGCTTGCTCTAGCGTTTGCCCAAAAGCATGACTAGCGGTGAACATACCAATACAAAAGGCGTTGGCACGAGTCCACTTCACTGTGATTCTCCTAGATAATGGTAAAAATTCTCGAGGTGATAGGGCTTATAAGTGGAATACTTATAAGGGCGTCAATAATTTAGCGCACAATAACATTAATATGCGATGAAGTAACCTGTTGATTCGCTGTTCATTTGTTTCAATTTTGATAAATCAACCTACTAAATCTGCCTAAAAATTGAATTAAGATCTCAAATTAAACATGGAGGTAATGGCTAGAAACGAGAGTCCAGATTTTAATAAAATAAAACACTTATGCATCTGGATTCTTATTGATGTATGACACATAATTACTTTATTGAGCATCAAATTGCTGTTATTGCACTATATATTCGGGCAATATATAGCAAATTAGTATTGTTAGTCAAAAACTTGACAGTTATTTAGGGTTAAGGTTTATATGGATCGTACAGCATTAGTGCCACTCGGTAATCAAGTCGTCGTAATAGGTTTGGATGGGCAGCTGAGAGTCCTTGCAGAAGGACAGCAGCCTCTACCAGGTGAAGTGATAGTGGCAATGACAGATGCTGCGCCTCAAGACCTGAAAATTCAGCTTGCTCAAGAGCAAGGTTTAAAAGATATTTCAGACGATGTAGCACAGATTATTAGTGCTATTGAGCAAGGTCAAGACCCTTCTGCTATTGATGAAGAACTCGCACCTGCAGCGGGTGAAAATAGTGGCTCCAGTTTGCAAAATAGTGCCACGATTGTACGAGATGGTACTGAAGTGCTAGCCTCAACAAACTTTGAAACTATTGGCCTAGAATCCCTCGGCTTATCTGAAACACAAGCGTTGACCTTAAATGACTTCTTCACAACAGGTATCGAGACAAGTGGGGATGGCTCAAGTAAGCCACTTACTAATTCTCCAGTGACATTAAGCGCTGTTGAGGAAGATAGCGATCCAATCACGATAACTACTGAAGAATTACTATCGAATGTCAATATTGATGATGCCGATACTCTTGTCATTACAAACGTCACTATTGAGAGTGGGAATGGCACCTTAATTGATAACAGCGATGGCTCTTGGACTTACATCCCAGAAGCTGATGATGACACTGAAGTGTCATTCTCCTATGACATCATTGATGATGATGGTGGTGTTATTAATGGCACTGCTAACTTAGATATTACGCCTGTTAATGACGCGCCAATAGCAACTAATGATGCGATTCAAACTGACGAAGATTCCCTGGTTGTAATTGATGTGCTCGCTAACGACAGTGATATTGAAGGTGATGATTTAATCATTACCTCTGCTTCTGTACCAGAAGAGCAAGGTATCGTTGAGATTATCGATGGTAAGCTTGTTTTCACTCCGGCTGAAAATTTCAACGGTAATGCAACGATTAGCTACACCATCTCAGATGGTGAGTTAGAGGATGAAGCTCAAGTTTCGGTAACAGTAAACTCAGTTAACGATGCGCCTATTGCCTCTAATGATACAACAATTACAGAGGAAGATAGCTCAGTAACGATTGATGTCCTGCCAAACGACACCGATATTGATGGTGATAAGCTGTCGATTGAATCAGCGTCTGTGCCGAGTGACCAAGGTTCTGTCGAAATTATTGATGGAAAACTGGTGTTCACACCGGCTGAGAACTTCCATGGTGACGCTGTAATCTCTTACACCGTGACCGATGGTTCGCTGACTGACCAAGCGACGGTCAACGTCACCGTAAATGCGGTGAACGACACGCCTGTGGTTGAAACCAGCATTGCAGACCAAGCCTTGGCGGAAGACTTTACGCCATACAGCATCGATCTAAATACCGCTTTCAGCGATGTGGATAACGTGGATGGCGAGTTAACGTTTAGCGTCTCTGGCAACAGCAACGTGTTGGTGTCGATTGAAAATGGCATCGCGACCATTAGCCCAACGGCAGACTGGAACGGCTCTGAAGCGCTGACCTTTACTGCCGCCGATCCAAGCGGCGAGAGCGTTAGCCAAACGGTGAACTTCACAGTGGCGCCTGTGGCGGACATCGTGGCAGATAAAGCGACGGTTGTGGAAGACACACCAACCATCATCAAGGTTTTAGGTAACGACACGTTCGAAGGCGACGACAAAGTGGTGTCGCTGGATAGCAATAACGGTCCAGCCAACGGCACGGTCTCGGTCAACCCGGACGGCAGCGTCACTTACACGCCAAACGACAACTTCCACGGTACAGACAGCTTCACGTACATCGTTACCTCCGGTGGGGTATCGGAATTCACCACGGTGAACGTCGATGTCACGCCAGTCAACGATGCGCCAGTGGCAAAAGATGATACCGCTGTCACTGACGAAGACACGCCAGTGACGATTGATGTCCTACCAAACGATACTGACATCGATGGTGATACGTTAAGCATTGATTCGGCGTCTGTGCCGAGTGACCAAGGTACAGTTGAAATTGTTGACGGCAAGTTGGTGTTCACACCGGCTGAGAACTTCCATGGTGACGCTGAAATCACTTACACCGTTAGCGATGGTGCACTGACTGACCAAGCGACGGTCAACGTCACCGTGAATGCAGTGAACGACACGCCTGTGGTTGAAAGCGGCATTGCAGACCAAACCTTGGCAGAAGACTTTACGCCATACAGCATCGATCTGAATACCGCTTTCAGCGATGTGGATAACGTGGATGGCGATCTGAGCTTCAGCGTCTCTGGCAACAGCAACATTCAAGTGGCGATCGTCAATGGGATTGCTACGTTCACTCCAACGGCAGACTGGAACGGCTCTGAAATCCTAACGTTTACGGCCACCGATCCAAGCGGTGAAAGCGTCAGCCAAACGGTGAACTTCACAGTGGCGCCTGTGGCGGACATCGTGGCAGATAAAGCGACGGTTGTGGAAGACACGCCGACCATCATTAAGGTTTTAGGTAACGACACGTTTGAAGGCGACGACAAAGTGGTGTCGCTGGATAGCAATAACGGTCCAGCGAACGGCACGGTCTCGGTCAACCCGGATGGCAGCGTGACCTACACGCCGAATGACAACTACCACGGTACAGACAGCTTCACCTACATCGTCACCTCCGGTGGGGTATCGGAGTCCACCACGGTGAACGTCGATGTCACACCAGTCAACGATGCGCCAGTGGCAAACGATGACGCGGCAACAACACAAGAAGATACCGCTGTCACGATTGATGTCCTACCAAACGATACTGACATCGATGGCGATACGCTGTCTATCCAATCAGCGTCTGTACCTGAAGCACAAGGTAAGGTTGAAATTGTTGACGGCAAGTTGGTGTTCACACCGGCTGAGAACTTCAATGGCGATGCTAAAATCACTTACACCGTCACCGATGGTTCACTGACCGACCAAGCGACGGTTAACGTCACCGTGAATGCGGTGAACGACACACCTGTGGTTGAGAGCAACATTGCAGACCAAACCTTGGCGGAAGATTTCACGCCATACAGCATCGATCTAAATACTGCTTTCAGCGATGTGGATAATGTGGATGGCGAGCTGAGCTTCAGCGTTTCTGGTAATAGCAACATTCAAGTGGCGATCGTCAATGGTATTGCTACGTTCACTCCAACCGCGGACTGGAACGGCTCTGAAATCCTAACGTTTACGGCCACCGATCCAAGCGGTGAAAGCGTCAGCCAAACGGTGAACTTCACAGTAGCGCCTGTGGCGGACATCGTGGCAGACAACGCGACGGTTGTGGAAGACACGCCGACCATCATTAACGTCCTAGGTAACGACACGTTCGAAGGCGACGACAAAGTGGTGTCGCTCGATACCAATAACGGTCCAGCGAACGGCACGGTCTCGGTCAACCCGGACGGCAGCGTGACCTACACGCCGAACGACAACTACCACGGCACAGACAGCTTCACGTACATCGTTACCTCCGGTGGGGTCAGTGAATCCACCACAGTGAACGTCGATGTGACGCCAGTGAACGATGCGCCAGTGGCAAACGATGATACCGCTGTTACTGACGAAGACACGCCAGTGACAATTGATGTCCTGCCAAACGACACCGACATTGATGGCGATACGCTGTCTATCCAATCGGCTTCCGTACCTGAAACACAAGGTACAGTTGAGATCGTTGACGGAAAACTGGTGTTCACACCGGCCGAGAACTTCCATGGTGACGCCGAAATTACTTACACCATCACCGATGGTGCACTGACCGACCAAGCGACGGTCAACGTCACCGTGAATGCGGTGAACGACACGCCTGTGGTTGAAAGCAACCTCGCAGACCAAACCTTGGCGGAAGATTTTACGCCATACAGCATCGATCTAAATACCGCTTTCAGCGATGTGGATAATGTGGATGGCGAGTTAACGTTTAGCGTCTCAGGCAACAGTAATGTCAATGTCTCAATAGAAAATGGCATTGCTACGTTCACTCCAACCGCAGACTGGAATGGCTCAGAAACCCTAACCTTTACCGCCACCGATCCAAG
>NZ_JAWOVP010000009.1:0-166811 GCF_033339995.1 Vibrio sp. 1641 | reverse complement strand
GAGTGGCCAAAGGGAGCAGACTGTAAATCTGCCGGCACTGCCTTCGATGGTTCGAATCCGTCCCCCTCCACCATATTGAAGAAGCCAGCTCATTGAGCTGGCTTTTTTCGTTTCAGGATCTTGATAGCATAGTCCTACTACAACGAACCTTTCACTCCTAACCGAAACTCTGCTCGATTGAATACCTATCACAGTAAATAAGTGATCAGAAATAGCGTAGGGAAAATGCTTGAGAACAAGGCGCAGTTATCGAGTATTTTAACAAGCTAGAATGACCAGTTATTTACTACGATTGGTATAACCTATACTCAATCTCACTAAAGCAACCAACCCCATGTGAAACTCCACAAACAAAAGGCTGAGGAGCAGATCTTTACCCTACAAACAATGTACTAGCTATTTTGATTTTGTTAGTTCGTATGGCCTTAATATGAATGTTCAATATAAATAGGAAAACACTTGAGGACTTACTAGAAAAAGTGGGCTCGCAAAATTACCAAACGGACTCAATTAGTGATGTTTGTATAAAAACACGTACAAGAAATATAAATGATAGATACAAAAAATCCCGAAGGGGATGCGGGATTTTTACTAGTGGCTAAATTGGTTTAAAGGTGACTAGCCTTGAATACCAACGATTAACCATGGCGCATTAGGCGCAGTCAAGTCACGCTCTAGGTGCCAGATATCTTCGATTTCTTCTTCAACACCTTCTACTGTGTCACGGTAACGACCGCTAAACTGCAGACTAAGCTGTGCTTTATTTGCATCGTAATCAGCACGGACGATCTCCGCATCAACGTACATTACGTCAGTATGCTGCTCACCGTCGAGCTTCGCGCGCTCTGCTTTTAGGTCTTCAAACAAGCTTGGAGAAACATATTCTTCAATAGTTTCTAGCTGGTTGTGATTCCACGCACCTTGCAGGATTCGATAGTGTTCACGAGAACCATTAATGAACGCTGCTTGGTCAAAACCCGGTGGGTAGTTATGTGGTACGTCTGTTTGAGCGCCAAAACCACCAAAGCCACCATTATTTGTGTTTGGTTGTTGCTCAAAGTTTTGCATGTTTGGTTGCTCAAACTTAGATGCGTTGCCACCAAATGCAGGCTGTTGACGATGCTGGTTCATACTGCCCTGCTTCGCACCTAGCATACCGCGCATTAGTTTAAAGATGACAAAGGCAATCAAACCAATAATTAGGATATCCATAAACTGGATACCTTCAAAAGCACCGCCAAAGAATGCAGCAAGTAGACCACCAGCAAGAAGTCCGCCTAGCAGACCACCCATAAGGCCTTTCTTACTTGAAGACTTTGTCGTCTGATCTTTGCCGACCGTATTGGTGTTTTGTTGCTGTTGTTTCGGTGCTGGTGCGGTTTTGTAGCTCTTACCGAAAGACTTACTGCCACCAAACTTCTTCGCTTCCGCGATAGGCGTTACAGCAACGGTAAACATCAACAAAGCAACAATAGAAAATAAACGTTTCATCGTTATCCTTAAAGTTAGCTATCTAAGATAGTGCCCCATTTTCAAGACGAAACAATCGTTGTTTCAAACAGTAGCACGCCAAAGATGATTTTTAAGTCATCATACTCTGTATACCGATTGATGAAAATAGCTTATAGAAGCTGACATGTATCAGAATATTGCCAAAAATGCAGACTGCTCACACTGCTTACAATTCAGCTGAAGGCGCTTGATCAATGTAAAAAAAGTATGGAATAAGTTCACTAATACTCCAGATTGTTTTACTTGAATTAGAATCAGTGACACAGCTCAGAATCCTACACCTTGAGGGCACTTGGACACATTGCCTTGTTGACGGTTAATAGGTAGCTGACTATCATATTGAACGATGTTCAATAAAGTAGTTTGAGAGTATGGCGCGCAGAAACGATCACACCCGAGAAGAGTTAGTGAATTTGACGTTAACAACGGTCAAAAACTTTTTAGATGAGAATTCTTACCACGAACTCAGTCTTCGTAAAATCGCTAACATGATTGGTTACGTGCCAAGCACATTGGTAAATGTTTTTGGTAATTATAATTTGTTGTTGCTTCATGTTGTCGCTCAAACTTTAGATGAGTTATCTCAAGAAGCACGCAAAGCGACTAATGACAGCAAAGACTCCCATCAAGCGCTTTTTGAACTCGCTTATTGCTACCACGATTTTGCTCAAAAACACCCATACCGTTGGCAGTTAGTGTTCGAACACAACATGAATGGAGCAGAACTTCCGGAATGGCATGCCAAACGTATCGATGGTATGACGGGAATGCTAGAGTCACTATTGGCTCAAATCGCACCACATCGTACTGAATCCGAAGTGATTCAAGCGAGTCGAGTCCTTTGGTCTGGCGTACATGGCATTACTTTACTCAGTGTTGATGATAAGTTTTTCTCTAGTGAACCGATTGATGGCAAAGAATTGATCAGTAATCTTCTTTCTAACTACCTCACGAACTGGTAACAAAGGATTATCCATGTCATCCGACAGACAGCCGTCGTTACTTACGCAGAGAAAGTTCCTGCCCTATTTCATTACTCAGTTTTTTGGCGCTTTCAACGACAATATTTTTAAAAACGTTTTGCTGTTGTTTGTCGCATTCGCTGGCTCCAGTGCACTACCTATTTCGAGCAATTTGTTCATCAACCTTGCGGCAGGCTTGTTCATTCTACCGTTCTTTCTGTTCTCTGCTTCCGCTGGCGTATTAGCCGACAAATATGAAAAGTCATGGTTTATTCGTAAGGTTAAACTATTTGAAATAGCCATCATGCTCTTGGGTGCCATCGGATTCATAACCGAAAGTTATGGTGTGCTTTTATTGCTACTGTTTTTAATGGGCACACAGTCAGCATTTTTTGGCCCAGTTAAATATGCCCTTTTGCCTCAAAAGTTAAATGCTAAAGAGTTAGTGCCCGGCAACGCTCTTGTTGAAGCTGGTACCTTTATCGCCATCCTTATTGGCACCTTAGGCGCTGGGATTATAGCCTCTGCAGACAACGCAAAATACCTTGCCGCATTTTGTGTCGTGATCTTCGCATTGTTAGGCTACTTGTCGAGCCGCTCAATCCCCTTTGCTGCAGCCAGCGCGCCCAATCTCTCTTTTCGTTGGCAACCATACAAGCAAACCAAACACACGCTCTCTATCGCCAAATCCGATCGAGTTGTTTTTCAATGCATAATGGCAATAAGCTGGTTTTGGTTTTTAGGCGCCGCATATCTAACACAATTCCCGAATTTCACTAAGATTTACCTAAATGGCACCGAGAGTGCGGTGTCTTTCTTGCTCGCTCTATTTTCCATTGGTATCGCGCTAGGGTCGCTACTTTGCAATTGGATCTCAAACCATCGTATCGAAGTCGGTATTGTGCCAATTGGTGCCTTTGGCATTACGGGATTTGGGTACCTAATGGCCACTTCCATTCCCAATGATCTACCTATTTTCCATAACTTTGTAGACTTCTTTAGATATGAGCCTTTTTGGCCATTATTTTTCTACCTATTGATGATTGGCGCTTCGGGCGGTTTGTTTATCGTGCCGCTTTACGCATTAATGCAGCATCGAGCAAAGGAAACCGAACGTGCTCAAGTCATCGCAGGGCTCAACATTTTTAACTCTCTGTTTATGGTCGGCAGCGCTGTCTTAGGTATTGTGTGCCTAAGTGTAATCAAGATGACAATTCCTCAGCTGTTTGCATTGTTAGCCATTTTAAATTTCTTAGTTGCCGCTTACATCTTTTTGCAAATTCCTATTTTTGTAGTTCGCTTTGTCATGTGGATGCTTACGCACACCATCTATCGAGTTAAGCATAAGAATCTACACAACCTACCCGAGCATGGTGGGGCATTGATTGTATGTAATCATGTAAGCTACATGGATGCATTGCTACTTAGTGCAGTATGCCCAAGGTTGATTCGTTTTGTGATGGAGGAAGATTACGCCAACCTACCTCCATTAAGGCGCTTTTTACGTCGAACTGGGGTAATTCCAATTTCAGCGAGTAACAGAAGCTCTATTAGACGTGCATTTAACGATGTGGAAGCCGCGCTAAGCGAAGGTCATATCGTCTGTATTTTCCCTGAAGGAAGATTAACTTCAGATGGTGAAATGAATGAATTCATGCGCGGTATTGATATCATTCTACGTCGTAGCCCAGTACCCGTCATACCTGTTGCACTTAAAGGCTTATGGGGAAGCTATTTCAGCCGCGCAAAAGGTCGCGCATGCTGTGGCTTACCGACTCGATTTTGGTCAAAGCTAGAAATTGAAGCAGGACAACCGGTGCCACCAAATGAGGCAACGGCAAAAACAATGTTCGATAAAGTGCATCAACTCAGAGGCGACTGGCGATAAATACACTTGAACACATGTTTAGGATAACTGAACATGTGTTCAAATCATTAAGACAAACTGACCACACCCAGTGCGATATACTCTCCCTTTCATTCACAACAGCGAATAAAAACCTTGAATAGAAACTACCTCCTGTTTGGATTGGCGTTACTTTTTTGTTTAACCCCCCTTGCCTCCTCTCCTATTGCTCTAGTTATCGGTTTTCTACTCGCAAGTTTTGGTTTTGTGCCTTCCGAGCTGCCCATCGCTTCTTTTACTAAAAAGCTGCTGTCTTACTCGATTATTGGCTTAGGCTTTGGCATCAACTTTGAGCAAGCACTTGCAGTCACATCGGATGGTATCGGCCTGATCATCGCCACTATTACAGGCACACTGATCATGGGCACTCTCATTGCCAGGGTAATTAAATTGGAGCGAGTAACCGCTTACTTAATCTCATCAGGTACTGCAATTTGTGGTGGTAGCGCAATTGCTGCTGTGGCACCGGCGATTAAAGCGAAAGACGAGCAGATTGGATTAGCACTGGCAACGGTATTTGTCCTGAACTCCATTGCACTCTTTGTGTTTCCTGTGATTGGACATGCTTTAGGGCTAGATCAACACACGTTTGGCACATGGGCTGCGATTGCCATTCATGACACATCTTCTGTTGTCGGGGCTGCCTCGGCCTATGGGGAAGAAGCACTAACGACGGCAACAACATTGAAACTCGCGCGCGCTTTATGGATCATTCCTGTTGCTTTGATCAGTGCCGTCATCTTTTCAAGAGGCCAAAAAGAGAATGGAAAGAAAAAACTAGCTATCCCTTATTTCATTTTTTGGTACTGTGCAGCTATCGCGTTTAGCGACTTCTTTCCTCAATTTGAAATGGTCTATCACGGCATTTTCATTGGAGCAAAGCAAGCGTTGGTTGTATGTCTGTTCTTGATAGGTTGTAGCATTTCAATTTCAAAACTAAAGTCTGCTGGAGCTAAGCCACTGTTGTTTGGTGTGACTCTGTGGGTGTTAATTTCGACCACTTCTCTAAGTTGGTTACTGTTTTAGATATTGGTGGTCTGCTTATCGCGTTGAGGGGACGGTATTTCCCGTTTGCTATTTTTGTATATAACGACCAACGCAATAGCGATCAAAAATGCCGTTAGCTCTGCAAGAGAGCGGGCTAGCCCTTCACTACTTATCGCGATACCAATTTGTAGTGCTACTGCCGCAATTAAAACTAGCTTTGCCATCCTGAACCTTATGCATTTTCTCTCCACGAAGAAGCATAATTATGATTCAGAGTTATAAGGATACGAAATTCTCTTTATGACTAATACATAGCAAAATTGACTAATGCTGAAGTGATGACAGTAGCCACTCTTTCACGGCCTTACGTGAAATTTTGATCCCACCTTCTAGTAGAGTTAGTGGCATTACATGGTATTCCACTGGCCATTTAAACTTCTCTAACTTTGATTGTAAGTGCTGGTCATACTCCGACTTGCTGCGCAATCCATTGGTCTGAATCACAGCTACTGGTCTATGACCAAACTCCGCGTCTTCGACTGGAACCACTATACTCTGCACTACACCATCAATTTGGTTCAAAGCGGCTTCAATCTCTTCACAATGGATATTCTCACCACCAGAGATAAACTGATTGTCGGCACGGCCGATTATCTTTAATTCATCACCTTGCCACTCGCCAAGATCCTTGCTGTAAAACCAGCCTTTCTCATCCAGAAATGGGGTAACATGTCCTTGATGGAAATACCCTGCCGCTAATGTCTTACCGCCAATAAAAATGCGTTGGTCAACTAATTTTATCTTACGGTGCTTCAATACATGTCCAGCATTACTGGTGCTGTCAATTCTCTTTGCGGTAACGGTAGAGGCCGCCTCCGTCATCCCATAACCTAACCATGTCTCAATGCCTTGCCCTGTTGCTCGTAGTGCCAACTCGTGATCAACGTGGCTGCCGCCCAGTAGCACATGTGTCAATGACAAATGTGCATCATCATCCAATAACCGTTTGAGCTGAGTCGCAACCAAAGAAGCGTGTGATACGCCCTGAACATCATCAACAAGTTTCCCTGAACCGACTTTTAGTGTTGCTCCGACATATAGCCAACGATAGACAATCGCTAATCCAGAGACGTGATACAGCGGAAGCGATAACAGCCAAGCATCTTGCTGAGTGAAAATGAACTCCTGCAACAAGCCCTCTGCAGACGCAAGATGCTGTCGATGTGTATGAACCACAGCTTTAGGCTCACCTGTAGAGCCAGAAGTAAATACTACTGAAGCGAGCCGGTCATGATGATAGCTATCTTCAGTCAACGAATCACTCTCTTGCGGTGATACTACAGGCGGTGAAAGCAATGTTGCCTTGAGTTTTTGTATATCATGTTCAGAAAAGGTCGAAGCGCATTCCTGAGAAAACCAGATAAACCGAGTTTGATCAGGCCTGTAAAGTGTAGCAAGCTTACCCTGCAACTTATCTAGTGGTTGTTCCATGGTCAGCGCAGCGAGCGCGCCTAACTGTTTGGAGGCAAGATAAAACAACAGTGTTTCTACTTGGTTCTTGCCAACCAAAGTCAGCACATCCCCCCGAGTTACACCCAAGTCATTCAAATAGTGAGTGTATTGGTCAATACGCTTCGAGAGTTGTTGCCAGTTTAAAACTTCTGTTGATGTCTTGAGTGCAATAGAAAAAGGGCTCGTTTGAGCCCAATATTTCCATGGTGCCTTCGCAATATTGTCTACGCAGAATGCCACACAATCTCCTGGTCTTTTAGAGGAAGAACGGGAAGTTCACACTTAGGCCAGCCCTGCTCTAGCTGAGCTTTGAATAAGCCAATCGTATCCAAACCTGGAACTTCATCAGGCAGCTGCCATTGGGCAAAGCGCGCTAATTGAGTTAAACCGAGACTGGATTCAATGCTCGAGCTAATCACTGCTTTCATCCCTAGTGACTTCGCTTTCTCTATCAGTGTAATACAAAAATCCACTGAACCAATGAGTGTGGGTTTGATAATGATCGTTTTCACTCCAGTTAGATCTTCAAGACGGAAATCTTCACGACGAACCGCATCTTGCAATGTTTCATCCCAAGCGATAGCAATACCAGTATTAATCGCAAAAGAGAGACTATCGCCAGGAGAGCGGCACGGCTCTTCCAAAAAGGTAATGCGCTGACGCAAAGACGGAGTAATGTATTTAGCAAACTGCTGCGCTCTTTCTGGTGTCCAAGCGCGATTGGCATCGAGTCGAAGCGTTAATTGAGGGATTGATTCAAGAAAAAGGTTCACAAGCATGCCATCGCGAATTGGCTC
This sequence comes from Vibrio sp. 1641, assembly GCF_033339995.1. Lineage (NCBI taxonomy): Bacteria > Pseudomonadati > Pseudomonadota > Gammaproteobacteria > Vibrionales > Vibrionaceae > Vibrio > Vibrio sp. 1641. The sequence goes on along the minus strand of NZ_JAWOVP010000009.1, from coordinate 159,135 downwards.
ATAAAGTCCAACTTTCACCTTAGCGACTTTCTCACCTTCCATTTCGTTCAGCTTTGGAATGAGCTCATCTGGGTCGCCAGTGCATAGTGGCGCTGTTTGGTATTTACCTTGTTGTGGTAAGCCACCAGCTAATTCAAGCTGTGCCATCGATAAACCAAACGCAACCGACGGGTACATATTGGCATAATCCACATCCAACTCTGCTACCCAACGTTCCGCCTGTTCTTGTAGCTGAACACCCGCATCTTCGGTGCTCTCTAAACTAAAACTAGGAAGAGGAGCGACTTCTCCAAACCCTATTTGGTCACCTTCAGAAAGCGCAACAACATAACCAACACGTTCGGTTAGCTTGTTGTCACGTAGGATGACACCACTATCCATGGGCAAGCTATAACGATAAATTTTCGCTTCACGCATAATTCAAGTCCTATGTAATGCCTTATATTTGAGCGTTCTGACGAGCAATCCCACCAGCCTCCCAGAGGGCGAGGCGCTCAGGAAAAAAGGAACAGAGGAGCTAACACGCTCCTCATTTAGACGGATTATGGGTTGCGAGGGAATTTATCGAAGTCTGGGCGACGCTTCTCGTTAAAGGCGTTACGACCTTCTTGGCCTTCATCAGTCATGTAGAACATCATCGTTGCGTTACCCGCTAGCTCTTGCAGACCCGCTTGACCATCACAATCTGCGTTTAATGCAGCTTTCAGGCAGCGCAATGCCATTGGGCTGTGCTGTAGTACTTCACGACACCAACGAACGGTTTCTTTCTCTAGATCCGCTAGTGGTACAACTGTGTTTACTAGGCCCATGTCTACCGCTTCTTGAGCATTGTAGAAACGACATAGGAACCAAATTTCGCGAGCTTTCTTTTGGCCTACGATGCGAGCCATGTAAGATGCACCCCAACCGCCATCAAATGAACCCACTTTAGGGCCTGTTTGACCAAATTGAGCGTTGTCAGCTGCAATCGTTAGGTCACACATCATGTGCAGAACGTGACCACCGCCAACAGCCCAACCCGCTACCGATGCGATCACTGGTTTTGGACAAGTACGAATATCGCGTTGGAAGTCCAATACGTTTAGGTGATGCGTACCTTGGTCATCTTTATAGCCGCCATAGTCGCCACGGATCTTCTGGTCGCCGCCAGAACAGAATGCGTCTTCACCTAGACCTGTCAGAATGATCACGCCAACACCAGAGTCGTAACGCGCATCTGCCAACGCATCAATCATCTCTTTTACCGTTTGAGGACGAAACGCGTTACGCACTTGAGGACGCGCAATGGTGATTTTCGCGATACCATCTTCAGACTTATGGTAATGAATGTCCTCGTATTTCTCGCCGCAATCTTTCCATTGAACCGGAGCGTAAAGTTCTTCTTCAGAAATGCCTACTGTTTTAGCCATGGTGATTCCCATTGTTCTCGTTACTCTCACCAAAGTGAGACTGAATTATTTGCTTGGTATGTATCGCAAACTGTTTGGGCTGCTCTTGATGGACGTTATGACCAGCGCCTTCAACTTGTCGATACGCCAACCCGCTATGTTGTGCCAGTTGGCTAAATTTTTGGTCTTTCTCACCACACAAGTAATACACTGGTATGTTCTGCTTTTGCAGTGAGGGCAACAAATATGCCTGTTTGGCTAACGATGTCGCCATCAACATATTCGCCACCGCTGAGCCAAGATTATCACTTCGCTTCGCAATGAATGTTTGTCTTTGCTCATGGTTTAGTGAAGAAAACACCGCTTGTTGGTACCAATCGTTCAAAACACGTTCAAGTGGTTCAGTTTTGAAACGCATTGCCCAGCGAGCATCATTCTCTAATCTCACCTGTTTCTCTGACTCAGTTTGAAGCCCGAAGTTTCCCCCTTCAACAATCGCGCCCGCAATATTGAGATCTGGAAAGCATTGATGGGCAATACCATGCATCGCAATGCGGCCGCCCATAGAGTAACCAATCAAAATAAGTGGTTGTTGTGAGGGAAATAATAAAGATAGTGTGGAACCAAGAAGTTTGCAGCAATCATTCAGATCGCTGCAAGAAATAGATTGGCTGTGCCCATGACCAGGGAGGTCAACCGTAACACGTTCATACTCGGGTAACGCGTTGATACACGATTGCCAATCTTCACCGCTACCAAGCAAACCATGCAAAAACACCAAAGTGGGCAACGTTCTACTTTGGTGTTTTTCTAATACAGGGAAACGTTCAAAGTAAAGCATTCAGACTCTTATTAAATGCCTTGAGTGTCTCAGCAGCTTGATTAGGTGGGGTTTGAACCTCGACCAGCAACGTTCCTTGGCGGTGACATAAATGCTCTTTTACAGATGATTGGAATTGCTCCAGTGTAGAAACATGCAAATACGCCAAACCAAACTGCTTTGCCGCGTGTTCAAACTGATAACCATGAGGCATTTGATAATATGTCGTCCTGCGCTCTGGTGGTACTGGCAACATATCAAAAATCGCACCGCCGTCATTATTAGTAACAACAAGTACCGCCGGCAGTTTATTGTGAGAAAATAGCGCCAGAGAATTGAGATCATAAAGTGCTGCTGTGTCACCGATATACATTAGTAACGGATTACCTCTTGCCCGTTGCACGCCTGATGCCGCAGCAAACAAACCGTCAATCCCTGATGCGCCTCGATTAGTGAAAACCTCTACACCATCCAATTTTCCGTACATATCAACAAGCCGAACAAACAAGCTATTACCCAAGAAAACATCTACGTTCTTTGTGCGCTCGTTGATGTCTGCTGCCAACGCAATTTCGTCAATGGCAGACGCTGAATCAGATAGGAAGGCTTCTTCGATACGTTGATGAACTCGCTTAACGTCATTCGCTAACCTATCAGCCCACCCAGCAAATATTGACTTCTCAAAACTAATGCGAGAAACCCACGTTTTAGGAGGCTCAACCCAGTGCATTTGCGCCAGATGATTTTGGTTATTCCGGTCCATACAAGGTGAGACATACCAATACTGAACGTCTTTACTTTGTTGATTTTTCGATACTTGTTTATCAATCCATTGGTTCAAACGTTTGGAGATGATTCGGCTACCAAATTGGATAATAAGTTCACAAGATTCAAGCTCGTTTGCGAACTCGGGAAGTTGAAGCCATACATCGTAATACGCCCAATCCGAACTGAGACCACTTTGCGGGTCTGCAAGTACTGGCCATCCCATCTTTTGTGCAAATGCCTGCGCCGACTTCGCTTGTTCAAGCGGTAAGCTGCCAATTACAACCAAGCCTTTTTTGTCTGAAAAAGGCGGGATGTTCGCCTGTGACAAATGGCTAAAACGCTGAGTATAAGTGCCGCTTCCTTTTCGCCATCCGGCGACCGAATCTAAGTAGGTTTGATAATCCGCTTTTGCGCCGTTGGAATACAAAGGCTCTGGAAATGCACAATTAATATGAACGGCACTACCCTGCAATTGCTGAGTAAACATCACTTCGTCAACAGAGGTCAGCAACCAGTTAAGCGACGTTGCTAAATTTGGGCTTGGTAAATTCAAACTGGCCGAAACATGATGTGAAAAAATACCCAATTGATTTATCGCTTGGTTTGCACCACAGCCGACAAGTTCTACTGGACGATCTGCTGTCAGCAGCACCAGTTTTTCACCAGTAAGTTTGACTTCGGCAACCGACGGTAATAAGTTCGCCACTGCCGTACCAGAGGTAACGATAATTGCCACGGGTTCCTGAGTAGCTTTCGCTAAACCAAGAGCCATAAAGCCCAATCCACGCTCATCAAAATGAGTATGAATGGAAAAGTCGGACTGTTCTGCCGCTTCTAAAGTTAAAGGCGTAGAACGAGATCCGGGAGCGATACAAACATGCTTAACGCCAAATCGCTGAAGCTCAATCAATATGGTTTCTGACCAAACTCGATTGAGCACCGCTTGGTCATGACTCATGATGCGACTCCCAATGGCGGATGATCAGAAATCAGCGTAAGTAACGTCGACATTTTCTTATCAAGTTCTGCCCACTCATGTTCTGCAATGGAGCCTGGAACAATCCCTGCGCCCGCAAACAGTTGTACTTGCTCACCGAGCACAAGCGCACTTCTGATTGCGACACAAAACTCTGCACGCTCATGGCTGATGTAACCCATAGAGCCTGCATACCAGCCGCGTGCAAACGGCTCATTATCAAGAATAAACTGCATGGACTCTTGTCGGGGTAAGCCAGCAACCGCCGCTGTTGGCTGAAGCGCCGATAACAACTGAACACCATTTATCCCCGCTCTTAGACTAGCGTGAATATTTCGCTTAAGGTGCTGCACTTTTCGTAGTCTGACCAAACTCGGTTCAGCTTCCACTTCAACCATTTCAGAATGCGGTGATAGACGGTCAATGATGTCGTCCACCACATACTGGTTTTCGTTGAGGTTCTTTTGGTCTTGGGATAACCAATTCGCCAACTCCATATCTTGAGTGGCATTGTCTCCCCGACCAATCGTACCTGCTAACGCTTCGGTATGTAGCTCATGCCCTACGCGAGAATACAAACGTTCTGGCGTAGACCCCATAAAACTGTGCTTACTGTCTAAGCTCAGCATGAAATGGAAGCTATGATGGTTATTTAAGTAACTTGCTTTAAGTAGCTGTGCAGCACTTAATGTGTTATCAAGCTGCACGGTAGAGCGACGCGCTAAAACCACTTTCTTAAAATCATCATTCTCTATACCAGTCAGAACCTTATGAACTAACTCATTCCATTGAGGCTGACTTGGCGTATGAACAATAGAGCGGATGTGAGACGAAATTGGAGCTAAGGTCGCGACCTCACAAACCAGTTTATTCAACCCAGCTAGAGTTCGCGCTTTGTCTTCTGAAATATTAACTGCGAGAGACCACTGTTGGTCAAAACGAATTAACTCAATTTGAGGCAAAAAGAAAAAAGAAGGCATACAGCGACGATTCTTCTCATGCTGTCCATCAAAAGAGCGCCCGCCCCAGACTCTTTGCCCTTCACCTAGAATGGTATAAGCAGGACCTGGCTCAACAAAAGCGTGCAATTGCCCTAGTGCAACGACCTCTTCACGTGTATCGCGGGACTGCCAATAAAACTTAGGGAAAAGTGGTTGTGCATCAAGCCAATCAATAAATGAGAAATTAGGTTTCTCGCTAAGGGGCTCGACCAGACGTGTTTGATTGCCTTCCGATTGCTGAACTCGCTCGATAATTCTCTTTACGGCTTGATGGAACTGTGACAAATCAACCTCGTTGTATGTGAGGATAAATGGTAACTGACGGCTACTCTAAGTTTAGACCCAAAGCAAATCAAGGTCGTATGCGATCTTTTGCAAAATCCTGTGATAGCAAGCGAGCAAAACTTAACCAGCAGACAGATTATTTACAGATATATATTCTAATAAAAAACAAATTATTGTATTTTAATAAAGAAATTAACGAATTTTTAGGAATTAAACAATGCAAAATATCGGGATGTCGTCAAAACTCGACAATGTCTGCTACGACATTAGGGGTCCTGTACTCAAACATGCTAAGCGCATGGAGGAAGAAGGGCATAAAATCCTAAAGCTAAACATTGGTAACCCTGCCCCATTTGGTTTTGACGCCCCTGATGAGATTTTAGTCGACGTGATTCGTAATCTGCCGACTTCTCAAGGCTATTGTGATTCCAAAGGTATTTACTCTGCTCGTAAAGCTGTGGTCCAACACTATCAGCGTAAAGGTATACGCTCGCTAGATGTCGAAGATGTGTATGTAGGTAACGGCGTGTCTGAGTTGATCGTAATGGCCATGCAAGCGCTATTAAACAATGGCGATGAAATGCTGATCCCAGCACCAGACTATCCGTTATGGACAGCTTCAGTTGCACTATCTGGTGGTAAGCCGGTTCATTATCTATGTGATGAAAAGGCTGACTGGTACCCAGACCTTGAAGACATCAAAAAGAAAATCACACCAAAGACACGTGGCATTGTTCTGATCAACCCGAACAACCCGACAGGTGCGGTATACAGCCGTGACTTCCTACTTGAAGTGATTGAGATAGCACGCCAGCACAAACTGATCATTTTCGCAGATGAGATCTACGACAAAGTGTTGTACGACGGTGCAACACATACCTCAGTCGCCACACTCACTGAAGACGTGCTAGTTATGACATTCAATGGCCTTTCAAAAGCCTACCGTGTTTGTGGTTTCCGTGGTGGCTGGATGTTCCTAACGGGGCCTAAACATCTGGCTCAAGGGTACGTGAATGGCTTGGAGCTGCTTTCATCGATGCGTTTATGCGCAAACGTACCAATGCAACATGCGATTCAAACCGCGTTAGGTGGATACCAGAGTATTAATGAACTGATTTTACCTGGCGGACGCTTATTAGAGCAGCGCAACCGAGCGTATGAACTGATCAATCAGATTCCTGGTGTTTCTTGTGTCAAACCTAAGGGTGCGATGTACCTCTTCCCGAAAATCGACACTAAAATGTACAACATCAAGAACGATCAGCAGATGGTTTTAGATTTCTTAAAACAAGAGAAGGTCTTACTGGTGCAAGGTTCCGGTTTTAACTGGCCAAAACCAGACCACTTCCGCATCGTGACACTACCGCACGTTGAAGATCTAGAAATCGCTATTGGACGTTTTGAAAGATTCCTATCAACCTACAGCCAGTAATGAATCACTGGTAGTAATTAGTGCTGATCTCTCATATGCTTAGAGGAACTCCTAGTGAGTTCCTTTTTTTACACCAGAAACGGAGAAAGCCATGAAAGAAAGCCATTTTTTCGCCCACCTGGCTCGAATGAAGCTGATCCAACGCTGGCCTTTAATGCGGTCCGTCTCACCAGAAAACGTTTCAGAGCATAGCTTACAAGTTGCTTTTGTCGCTCATGCCCTTGCCCTAATTAAAAACAAAAAGTTCGGCGGCAACCTTAATCCAGAACGCATCGCTATTCTTGCCATGTACCATGATTCCAGTGAAGTATTAACGGGTGATCTTCCAACTCCAGTGAAGTATTACAACCCTGAAATTGCCAAAGAATATAAGAAGATAGAATCGGCAGCGGAACAAAAATTACTCTCAATGTTACCGGAAGAGTTCCAAGATGATTTTGCCCCCTATCTTCTTTCTCACTCTGCTCACGAAGAGGACGCAAAAATCGTTAAGCAAGCCGATTCCATCTGTGCCTATTTAAAATGTCTCGAAGAACTAAGCGCCGGTAACCATGAGTTCGCTCTGGCAAAAAAACGCTTAGACGTCACTTTGCAAGAACGCAGAACGCCTGAAATGGATTACTTTCTCAATACCTTTGCCCCAAGTTTCGAATTATCGTTAGATGAAATCAGTTAGCTTACGGAGATAATCGTGTCGTTTGAATTACACCCGCAATGGCAAGAGCGCCATGATGATGAGCATAAAATCCGTCGAGACGACCATCGGAGCCCGTACCAACGAGACCGAGCGCGCATTCTTCACTCGGCTGCATTTCGACGCCTACAAGCAAAAACCCAAGTACACGGTAATAGCTTGGAAGACTTTCACCGCAGCCGGTTAACACACTCCTTAGAAGCGTCGCAACTCGGGACAGGTATCGTCGCCCAACTAAAGAAAAAACAGCCAGAGTTCCGTGATCTATTACCATCAGACAGCTTAATTGATTCATTATGTTTAGCGCACGACATCGGGCATCCTCCATACGGTCATGGGGGAGAAGTCGCTCTAAACTACGTAATGCGCGAACATGGCGGCTTCGAGGGGAACGCCCAAACCTTTCGTATCGTCACTAAGTTAGAGCCTTATACCGAGCATTTCGGAATGAATTTATCACGCCGCACACTGCTTGGTTTGATTAAGTACCCTGCCCTCATTAGTCAAACACGCTCCGTCAAGTTACCTCAACCAGCCGAACATCAACGTAAACTAAAAGCAAAAGATTGGAGCCCAGCTAAAGGCATTTATGATTGTGATAAAGACTTATTTGATTGGGTAATTGCACCGCTTTCTGACAACGACAAGGCATTGCTTAGTCTGATGCGTTCAACGCCAGAATCGGAGTTTGAGCACAGTAAAACGCGTTTTAAATCACTCGATTGCTCAATCATGGAGCTAGCAGATGATATCGCCTACGGTGTTCATGATTTAGAAGATGCAATCGTACTTGGTATGGTGACACGTCAGCAATGGCAAGAAGGCGCAGCAAGTCAATTAGCGGACTGTGGCGACCCGTGGTTTGAAGCTCATATCGATTCCATCGGACAGATGCTATTTAGCGGGAAGCACCATGAGCGGAAAGATGCCATCGGTGGTATGGTTAACGCGCTACTGACCAGCATTTCAATCAAAGCGGTGGATGAGCCGTTTAATAACCCGTTACTGTCTTGGAATGCGTGTTTAGAACCACAGATGGCACGTGCACTTGACGTACTCAAGCACTTTGTCAGCACCTTCGTTATCCAAGTCCCGCAGGTCCAGATCGTTGAGTATAAGGGTCAGCAAATTATTATGGATATTTTTGAAGCGTTAACAGCAGACCCAGAGCGCTTACTACCCGTTCATACAAAAGATCTGTGGTGTCAGGCGAAGAGCGAGAGCAATAAGATGAGGGTCATCGCCGATTATATTTCTGCAATGACCGATGGTCACGCACAAAAGCTACACCGCCAACTTTTCTCTTCCATCGTTCTTTAGTAACACTCAACCTTTCAAATAATTCTTTTCAAAAACGCCCGGAGGCATCTGGGCGATTTGGAATTCGATCATATTTTCAAAGGCACGCATAAGCGGTGCAAAGTCGCGCTCGGGTTCAAGCAAGCGAAGCGAATGATAACCAGCCTCGACTGTCGATAAGCTATTCTCAGAGGGCGCCTTACGAATGGTGTAGTGCCCTTGTAGTTGCTTAGGCAACTGCACGGTTGGGAGTGGATGTAAGTTGCTTGAGAGTTGCCACATTTTGTACGCTTTTTTCCACGTACCATCGAGCAAAATCAAACGTATTTTCTTAGATACACTATGACTCGCTTGAGTGATTTCAGAAATGCATCGTGACTCTTCTGATGGGTAAAGAACAAAATGTTGATATGACTCATCCGCTAATAAGTGATTTAAGGCATCATCACAAGAAAAGTCCTCTCCTATCAAACAAATACAGTTATCTAAACTCAAATTGAGAATCCGTGCCGTACCAAGCGGACGATGTTCTTCACTCGTGTGCTGAAGAATGATAAGTTCTACCTCGCTTGCCAGCGGTACAATCCATTGGCAAATACACGCTTTTTGCGATTTTCCACAACGAGAACAATAACGAGACATAGAGTGAACCTTTATACCTTGCTGAGTATTATCAGCGTGATCTGTTTGATACTTCAATTTGAACCAATGGCAAGCCTAACCGAGTGGCACAGCTACAATATACGCCATGGTGAATGGTGGCGAATCGTAACAGGAAATCTCACACATACCAACTTTGCGCACTTAGGAATGAACCTCGCCGGATTGTGGATCATTACTTTTATTTTTCGCCCAAGCACTCGTAACTTCCTTATCGTTTTTCCAATCTTATGTGCATGTGTTGGTGCGCTGAATTTGTTTACCAACATGTCGGTATACGTGGGTTTATCCGGCGTATTACACGGATTGTTTGGATTTTGGGCGCTCAGAGAAGTCTTTGAAAGCAGAAGAAGCAGTGTGTTGTTAGTTGGAGGACTAATCGCCAAAGTAGCATGGGAGCAGGTCTATGGCCCATCCAGCAGTACTGCTGAGCTTATCGGTGCAAACGTTGCTATTGATGCTCATATGTTTGGCGCACTCGGTGGGTTAGTAATGGCTTTACTGGAAAAAGGCCTTCGCCGTCGTTTATTCGGATAAAAAATCCCGAACCACGAAAGAGGGGCTGGTTCGGGAAAGCAGTAATAGGGAAACAGATATTGTTCTGAATTCAGACTCAATATCTGCAATACATCAAGCTACAGTAAAATGCGGTCTTCGTTTTTCTTAACTGTCGCTTCACCTATGCCTTTTACGCTCTTCAAATCTGCTGCCGTTTTAAAAGGGCCATGTTCCTCGCGGTAGTCCACTATACTCTGCGCTTTCTTCTCACCTATACCTTTCAACATGGTCGCAATTTCTTCAGCAGTGGCCGTGTTGATATTTACAGTAATTTCAATTCCTTCATATTTGTCAGTGGCTGAATCCGCAGCCATGCTAAAAGGTGCAAAAACAAATAAGCACAATGTCAAAATCCATTTCATATTGAACATACAATCTCCAAAATAGTAGGCTAAAAACAGTCGTCGAGAGCGAGTCACTATCAAGTTTGCAATGGAAAGCAATATGGTTATGCATTTAACAAACTGAGATGACCCGGAATTCACAACGGCCGCTATCACTTAAACGCGCACTAATTTAAGTAATGCCTATTGATGATTGAAGTTCATAAAGACAAAAATAAAACGGACCGCTTATGCGGTCCGTTTTATTCAACATACAAATTACACTAATTGTGCTTAGTTGCTCACAACAAAGTACTCAATGTCAGTATTTGCACGCAGTACGGCTAGTACAGATGATAAATCTTGCTGAGAAGATGCACGCTGCATTTGCATCGCAACTTGATCTTCTAACTCACTATCTAGCTCTGCGTTTACAGCATCAAGCTCGATGATAATGATGTTACCTTCAAGATCTTTAGACTGACCGTATACTGGTTTACCATCGACTGGTTTTGCCATCGCGAATACCGTTGTTGCCAACGGAGAACGACGATCTACTGTCTCTTGTTCACCAAAGGCAAGATTGTTTTCAGCAAGCACGTTCGTCTTACCTTCTTTCAATGCCGCAACGACTTGTGTTCCAAGTTCCATCGCTTCTTGCTCACCTTTAACACGAGATAGCTCTGCAACAACCTGATCTTTCACTTCTTCTAGTGGAAGAACTGTCTCGTCACGCGCATCTTCAACACGAACAACGATAATATGCTCAGGCGCAACTTCGATAGCTTCAGAGTTTAGGCCATCTTCTTTAACTTCAGGGCTTAGGATAGCTTGCATTACCGCAGGGCTACGAAGCACTTCAGGTGCATCAACCTGAGAAATAAAGTCCGTTCTCTTCACTTCTTGGTTAACCGCTTGAGAAGCATCATACAATGAGTCTGGGTATTCAAACGCTACGCGCTCAAGCTCATTTTGCAACTCGTAGAATTGATCGATCGCTTGTTGGTCGACCATCTCTTGTTTGATTTCAGCAGCGACTTCTTCAAATGGCTTCGCCACAGAATCTTTTAGCTCTTCAAGCTTGATAATGTGATAGCCAAAGTCCGACTTTACTAGACCCGACGTATCGCCAGGATTCTTCAGTGCGAATGCCGCTTCTTCAAAAGCAGGGTCCATCACATCACGCTCAATCCAACCTAGGTCACCACCGTTTTCAGCGCTGCCAAAATCGTCAGATTTCTCTTGAGCAAGCGTCGCAAAATCTGCACCCGCGTTTAGCTCATCTAGGATAGCTTGCGCTTTTGCTTCATCGTCCCCTTCTACAAGAATGTGAGCGACACGTCGTTGCTCTTCTGAAGAGTATTTGTTTAAGTGCTCGTCGTAGTACTTTTTCACCTCAGCATCAGAAACATTAACTTGTTCCTTTAGCGCTTCAGCTGACAGTTCGATGTAAGAGACTTTAACCTGCTCTGGGCGTGTAAAGTTGTCTGGGTTTGCTTTGTAGTACTCTTGAATTTCTTCGTCGGTCAATTCAATATTTTTCGCGAACTCCGCTAAGTCGATCTGAATCGTGCGAATATCACGAGTTTGAGTGAACAGCTTGCCTTCTGCTTGTACTTCGCCCGGCAGAATAAATTCACTGTTTTGTAGCGCATTCAGCAGTTGCTCACGAACCAATTCACGACGCATGTACTCAGCAAAAGAGTCTGGCGAAAAGCCTGCACGACGCAAAGAAGCTTGATAGATCTCTTGATCAAACTGACCATTAGATTGGAACTGAGGCATGTCTAGAATCATGCTACGCACTTGAGTGTCGCTGATTCGCAGACCCAAAGCTTCAGCTTGTTGGTCAAGCAACACGTCATTGATCATTCGATCTAAAACGGATTTGCGGAAAGATTCAACATATGCAGGGTCAGCCAGCATTTGAGAGAAGTAGTCACCCAACTGAGCTTGCATACGGTTACGCTCATTTTGGTATGCCATCTCGAACTCACCACGAGGAATCTCAGTGTTACCGACTTTCGCTGCAGAGTTGTTGCTACCACCAACGATGTAGCTACCTACACCTGCAAATACGAAAGACAGGATGATAAGTCCAAGGATAATTTTGACCGCGATGCTATTCACGCCTTCGCGTAGTCGATCCATCATAATTTAACTGCTCTCCACAATTGAAGCCTACTGCTTCTATCTAATAGAAATAATGGCGCAATAATATCAGAAAAAGAAATGCGCATCAGTATGATGCGCATAATTTAAGAAAGTTCGGCTCGAAGTTTGTAAATTTTTGTTCGAAACTTATTGTTTGAGCAAAAGTTAAGCAAATGGCCGGTTACAGAAATAACGCCGTGATTAGTTACAAGCGTCTTTCAGTGCTTTACCAGCTTTGAAAGCTGGTACTTTTGCTTCTGCGATTTGGATTTCTTCACCAGTTTTTGGGTTACGACCAGTACGTGCAGCACGAGTGCGAACGCTGAATGTACCAAAGCCAACTAGAGCGACTTGATCACCAGATTGAAGAGTTCCGCTTACTGCTTCGATGAATGCATCTAGAGCACGACCCGCTGACGCTTTAGAAATATCTGCATTTTCTGCGATTTGTTCTACTAACTGAGTTTTATTCACTGTAATTTCCCCTTTGTGTCATCTGTGATTATTTTTGTGATGACTTTCGTTCCATTGTTAAGAAAATATGCTCCACCCCTTATTCATCAAGGGCTGACAGCTATCGAAACTAACTTAGCGCCCAAAAAAAACGCTGACAAGCCTTTTTGGGCTTATCAGCGTAAACTTTTACTTATTTTTGCTACACATCACTATTTTTGAGACTCAAACTCAACGCCCGTCGGGTCTCGCTCTAGTGCGACTTTCAGTACTTCATCAATCCACTGTACAGGGATAACTTTCAGATCAGCGATAACATTATCAGGAATCTCTTCCAAATCACGCTCGTTATCTTTTGGAATTAGCACTGTCTTAATGCCACCACGGTGTGCCGCAAGTAACTTCTCTTTTAGGCCGCCGATAGGTAGAACCTCACCACGCAGTGTGATTTCACCCGTCATCGCTACTTCTGCTTTCACAGGATTGCCTGTCAGAGAAGAAACCAATGCCGTACACATTGCTGTACCCGCACTTGGGCCATCTTTTGGTGTCGCGCCTTCCGGCACGTGTACGTGAATATCTTTCTTCTCGTAGAAGTCAGTATTGATACCTAGCTTTTCTGCACGAGAGCGAACCACTGTCATTGCTGCTTGGATAGACTCTTGCATCACATCACCAAGAGAACCCGTTTGTGTCAGCTTACCTTTACCTGGCATTGATTGAGTTTCAATCGTTAATAGATCGCCACCCACTTCTGTCCAAGCTAGGCCAGTTACTTGACCAATTCGGTTACTTTCATCCGCTTTACCGTAATCGAAACGTTGAACACCTAAGTACTCTTTTAGGTTGTCCATCGTTACCGTTACTGACTTGATGTTCTTATCCAACAAGATGTTCTTCACTGCTTTACGGCAGATCTTAGAAATCTCACGCTCTAAGTTACGGACACCCGCTTCACGCGTATAGTAACGAATGATGCCAATAATTGCAGAATCTTCAATGACGATCTCATCCGCTTTCAAGCCATTACGCTTCACTTGTTTATCAACAAGGTGACGTTTTGCAATGTTCAGCTTCTCGTCTTCGGTGTAACCAGATAAACGAATAACTTCCATACGGTCTAACAATGGGCCCGGGATGTTCATCGAGTTCGATGTCGCAACAAACATAACGTCAGAGAGATCGTAATCCACTTCTAGGTAGTGATCGTTGAACGAGTTATTCTGTTCAGGATCAAGCACTTCTAGTAGAGCCGATGCCGGATCACCACGCATATCTGAAGACATTTTGTCGATTTCGTCCAATAAGAACAGCGGGTTCTTCACACCAACCTTCGACATCTTCTGGATCAATTTGCCTGGTAATGAGCCGATGTAAGTACGACGGTGACCACGAATTTCCGCTTCATCACGCACACCACCCAACGCCATACGAACATACTTACGGCCTGTAGCTGAAGCAATTGAACGACCAAGAGATGTTTTACCGACACCAGGAGGACCAACAAGACAAAGGATAGGACCTTTTAGCTTGTTGATACGGTTTTGAACAGCCAGGTATTCAAGGATACGTTCTTTGACGCGTTCTAGACCGTAGTGATCTTCATTAAGAACCTCTTCTGCTTTCGCTAAGTTTTTCTTAACTTTTGAGCGCTTAGCCCAAGGAACGCTGACCATCCAATCGATGTAGCTACGAACCACTGTTGCTTCAGCAGACATTGGAGACATCATCTTAAGCTTTTGCAGCTCTTGCTCTGTCTTTTCACGTGCCTCTTGAGGCATTTTTGATTCGTCAATCTTCTTCTGTAGCGTTTCGAACTCGTCTGGTGCGTCTTCCATCTCACCAAGTTCTTTCTGAATCGCTTTCATTTGCTCATTCAGATAGTACTCACGCTGAGATTTTTCCATTTGCTTTTTAACGCGACCACGAATTCGTTTTTCAACTTGCAGCAAGTCGATCTCTGATTCCATCTGGCCCATCAGGAATTCCAGACGCTCAGTAACGTCAACAATTTCAAGTACTTGCTGCTTATCTACCAACTTCAACGGCATATGAGCCGCGATGGTATCCGCTAAGCGTGCAGCTTCGTCGATACCATTAAGTGACGTTAGCACTTCTGGTGGAATCTTCTTGTTTAGCTTAATGAACCCTTCAAACTGATTAATCGCGCTGCGAACAATCACTTCTTGCTCACGCTCATCCAATTCTGGCGTAACAACAAATTCAGCTTCAGCTAAGAAGAAGTCACTCTCTTTAAAGTGATTGATTTTTGCTCGCTGCTGGCCTTCGACCAATACTTTTACTGTGCCATCCGGAAGCTTCAAGAGCTGGAGAATGGTGGCTACCGTACCTACGTCAAATAGGTCGTCAACCGTAGGCTCGTCAGTATCCGCTTGCTTTTGTGCCACAAGAAGAACTTGTTTGTTGGTTTCCATCGCCGTTTCTAGACAGCTAATCGATTTCTCACGACCAACAAACAATGGAATAACCATGTGTGGGTAGACCACTACGTCACGTAGAGGTAGTACCGGGATCTCGATACGCTCGGAACGTTCCAAGTTCATATAATTCTCTCTTCCGCTTTCACGTTTAACGTATTACTTAAGGCAGTATATGGGGGCTAATTGTTTGGATTCAATAAGAGAAATAAAAAAAGGAGGTAATTACTTACCTCCTTTTTCATTATGGCTGAATTTACTCTGCTCCAGCTGCCTGATTGTCTGCGTTACTGTAAATAAGCAGTGGCTCTGACTCGCCATTAATGACGGACTCATCAATCACGACTTTACTAACGTCTGTTGCAGATGGTAATTCGTACATGGTTTCAAGTAGCACGCCTTCAAGAATCGAGCGTAAGCCACGAGCACCTGTTTTACGCTCCATTGCTTTTTTCGCGATAGCGCGCAGCGCATCTTCACGGAATTCAAGTTCAGCGTTTTCCAGCTCAAACAATGCTGCATATTGCTTGGTCAGTGCGTTCTTCGGTTCACATAGGATCTGAATCAACGCTTCTTCATCAAGCTCAGTCAGTGTTGTTGTTACAGGTAGACGACCAATGAATTCTGGAATGAGGCCGTACTTCACTAAGTCTTCAGGTTCAACTTGAGTAAATAGCTCACCTACCGTCTTCGATTCATTCTTCGAACGAACTTCAGCACCAAAGCCAATACCTGTACCTGTTGCAACACGCTGCTCAATCACTTTGTCTAAGCCAGCAAAAGCACCACCACAGATGAACAGGATCTTAGATGTGTCCACTTGTAGGAATTCTTGCTGAGGATGCTTACGACCACCTTGAGGTGGAACCGATGCAACCGTACCTTCGATAAGTTTTAGTAGCGCCTGCTGAACACCTTCACCAGATACGTCACGCGTAATAGATGGGTTTTCAGCTTTGCGTGAAATCTTATCAATTTCATCAATGTAAACGATGCCGCGTTCCGCTTTAGCTACATCGTAATCACATTTTTGCAGAAGCTTTTGGATGATGTTTTCAACGTCTTCACCTACGTAACCGGCTTCGGTTAGTGTCGTCGCGTCTGCCATTGTAAATGGCACATCCAAGAATCGAGCTAATGTCTCCGCAAGTAGTGTTTTACCGCTACCTGTAGGACCAATTAGAAGGATGTTACTCTTACCAAGCTCCACACCTTCGCTCGTTGTATCACCATTGCGTAAACGCTTGTAGTGGTTATATACCGCAACTGCGAGCACTTTTTTCGCGTAATCTTGCCCGATCACATAGTCATCAAGGTGTTCACGGATCTGTTTTGGCGTTGGTAACGCTTCAGATTCTTTCTTAGGGAGAACATCCTTGATTTCTTCGCGAATAATATCGTTACATAAGTCGACACATTCGTCGCAAATGTACACTGACGGACCTGCGATTAGCTTGCGAACTTCGTGCTGACTTTTGCCGCAGAAAGAACAGTACAGCAATTTACCGCTGCCACTTTCTTTGCTTTTATCTGTCATTCGCTAACCTCTTAGCCTTTACTCTTCATGAATGAGTGTATATCAATTTTTGCCAAAATGCGCTGGCTAATTACTCGCCACGGTGGCTTAACACTGCATCCACGATACCGTATTCCACAGCCTGCTCTGATGACATGAAGTTATCACGATCAGTATCGCGCTCAATGACTTCAAGAGGTTGGCCTGTATGTTCTGCTAACAACTTGTTTAGCTTCTGTTTAATCGTCAGGATTTCCTGAGCATGGATTTGGATATCAGAAGCTTGACCCTGGAAACCACCCAATGGTTGGTGGATCATTACACGAGAGTTAGGCAGTACGTAACGCTTACCTGGCGCACCACCTGCAAGCAGGAAGGCACCCATTGAACATGCTTGACCCATACACACAGTGCTGACATTTGGCTTAATGAACTGCATGGTATCGTAAATAGACATACCAGCTGTTACGCTGCCGCCTGGCGAGTTGATGTATAGGAAAATATCTTTATCTGGATTTTCAGATTCTAGGAAAAGTAGCTGAGCCACGACAAGGTTTGCCATGTGGTCTTCCACTTGACCCGTTAAAAAAATCACGCGCTCTTTCAGCAGACGTGAGTAGATGTCGTAAGAGCGTTCGCCTCGGGAAGTTTGTTCAACCACCATTGGTACTAGCGCGTCCATAATTGGCGACATTGCATTTTTTTCTTGGTAGCTCATATTCTTATGTCCCTAAAATAAATGGCCCGGATGATGACTATCATACGGACCATTGTTAGCAGAATAGTTAACGTTAAGTCAACCTTCTACGCAAGATATTGCTTATTAAGCAGCAGGTTGTTGTTGGTTAAGTAGCTCGTTGAAGCCTACTTCTTTCTCAGAAACCTGTGCTTTAGCGATGATCGCGTCGATTGCTTGCTCTTCTAGAGCTACGTTGCGCATGTTGTTCATCATTTCTTCGTTTTGCTCGTAGTAAGCAATAACTTCTGATGGATCTTCGTATGCAGTAGCCATTTCTTCGATTAGAGCTTTAACTTTCTCGTCGTCCGCTTTTAGCTCTTCAGATTTGATTACTTCACCTAGTAGAAGACCAACAACTACGCGACGTTTAGCTTGTTCTTCGAACAGTTCACGTGGAAGCTGAGCAGCAGCTTCTGGGTTACCACCGAAGCGTTGTGCAGCTTGTTGACGTAGAACTTGGATTTCTTGCTCGATAAGCGCTGATGGTACGTTGATGTCGTTTTGCTCAACTAGACCGTCAATCGCTTGCTCTTTGATGCGGTTCTTAACAGCTTGCTTAAGTTCGCGTTCCATGTTCTTACGAACTTCAGCTTTAAGTGCTTCAACACCACCTTCAACAACACCGAACTTAGCAACGAACTCGTCGTTTAGTTCTGGAAGTTCACGAGCTTCAACTTTGTTCACTTTGATTGCGAACTTAGCTGCTTTACCTTTTAGGTTTTCAGCGTGGTAATCTTCTGGGAAAGTCACGTCGATGTCGAATTCCATACCAGCAGTTTTACCTGCGATACCGTCTTCGAAACCAGGGATCATGCGACCAGCACCCATTTCTAGAGGGAAGTTCTCAGCTTTACCGCCTTCGAACTCTTCACCGTCGATAGAACCAACGAAGTCGATGCTTACGCGTTTGCCATCTTCTGCTGCTTCTTCAACTTCAACCCAAGTTGCTTGTTGCTTACGTAGAGTATCGATCATCTCTTCTACGTCTGCATCTTTAACTTCTGTTAGTGGTTTTTCAACAGTGATGCTCTCTAGGCCTTTAAGCTCAACTTCTGGGTAAACTTCAAAAGTTGCAGTGAAAACTAGGTCTGAACCTTCTTTGTTCTCTACAGGAGCGAAAGTTGGAGCGCCAGCTGGGTTGATTTTCTCTTTAACGATAGCTTCGATGAAGTGGCGTTGCATTACTTCACCAAGAACGTCTTGACGTACTGCTTTGCCGTACATCTTAGCAACCATTTTTAGAGGCACTTTACCCTTACGGAAACCATCGAAACGACGGTTTTTAGCGATGTTGCGTAGTTCAGCTGTTACAGCGTCTTCGATGTTTGCAGCTGGAACAGTAATGTTTAGACGGCGCTCTAGGCCCTCTAGCGTTTCAACAGTAACTTGCATTATATATAAACCTCTAAAGTGGCTCGGTTTTCCGAGCGTATGAGCGAAACTCAGAGGAGCTTACGCTTCATCCTTGTGTAGTGTTCTGTCCGAACACCTAATTTAAAATCGAGTATCGATACTGGTTGTCAGTACCGGACTAATCAGTGATATCTTCGATAAAATAACCAAAGGTATCTCCTATTAGCCTCAGGACAGAATTTTTAGACGCGACATTCTAGCGATCTGTCGCAACCCTGTCGAGCCAATAGCCACTATGTGGACATTGTCTGCGCTAAATTCTCGAATGCTGACCCATTTTTTCTTCAAAAATGCGATTCAGACACCGTCTAAGCATCGCCAGCATATCTAGAATGGGGACAATAGCGACTTTTTCAAGAGAATCGACCGGTTTTTTTATCGAAAAGCCTAAAAAGAGATCTTGCTCTTGTTTTACTCCACAGAGTTGAAAACTAAATCCCTAATCCTTCCTACAAACTATTAACATTTTCTTACGTGACCAAAGGAAGTTGTAAGGAGTGTAAGGATGTCGCAAAAAAAACGGATTCTGCTGACATTTTTTGCTTTCTATTTCCTGTGCGCAATTATCGGTGGCCATTGGGTTTGGCAGACCAGTTATCAATCTCTACTTGATAAACACCAATCACAGCTGGAGCAATTTTCTGGCCATATAAAAAATAAACTCGATAAGTACGCCCATATCCCAAATCTTCTCGCTAAAGATGATCCTCTTTATCAAGCGCTTCTGCACCCCAACAACAGTGCGCAACTGGAAATCACTAATCGGTATTTAGAATCCGTTAATGGCGTGATTGAAGCAGCGGATACGTACTTAATCGATCAATGGGGTACAACGATCGCGGCCAGCAACTGGCGTAAAGAGCGCTCCTTTATCGGTCGAAATTTTGCATTTCGACCTTATTTCAAACAAGCCATTGCGGGTAAACGAAGCCAATACTACGCACTGGGCTCAACATCTGGTAAACGTGGCTACTACTATTCTTATCCCATCGTATACGCTGGCGGTGTACTTGGTGTCGTCGTGGTGAAGATGGACCTAAGTAAGATAGAGGACAACTGGCAGCAACCAAACAGTGTTTTTGTCGCGAGCGACCCATACGGAATTGTTTTTATGAGTAGCCGAAGTGAATGGCTACTCAAAAGCTTACAGCCACTGACAAAAAAAGAGAAAAAGCAAGTTTGGGCAAGCCAACAATATCTTGATGCACCAATTGAAACGCTTGGATTAGTGGGTAGTTTGGACGAGGTGCATTCTGAGCTTAAACAGGGTTACCCATACAATAAAGGAACCTTGGTGGTCTCTTCGCTGCCCCTTCCCGAACTCAAACTGACTATTCGTGTGCTGTCTCCTAAACAGTCGATCGTTTGGTTCACCATGGGTTACATCTTTGTACTCACTCTAGCATTCATGGTTTTGTTTTTAATTGGTCAGCTTATCTATCACCGTCAACAGCGTCACTTGCAACTTGAACGAATTCAACAAGAAGCCAATCAAAAGTTGGAATATCAAGTCATGGCACGGACTGCCGAGTTGCAAGCGGAGATCGCACAGCGTATCGATACCGAGCAAACTTTACGCGTTACTCAAGACGAATTGGTGCAAGCAGCGAAACTCGCGGTGTTAGGACAAATGTCGGCCAGTATCAGCCACGAACTGAATAATCCACTTGCGGCAATTCGTAGCTTTGCGGAGAACGGCAAGCTGTTTCTAAAAAAAGAAAAATATGAGCGAGTGGAAGATAATCTCACTCGCATTTCTGCTCTCACTGACCGTATGGCAAATATCAGTCAGCAACTTCGCTCTTTCGCCAAAAAAACCAGTGGTGACGAGTTGGCTCAATCTCGATTGTTCCCTGTGATAGCCTCTGTAAAAGAACTGATGAAGCCCGCATTTAAATCAGGGCGCGTCACGTTAGAAACAAATTTGCCAGAGCATGATGTTGAAGTGCAGATCAATATTATTCAACTGGAGCAAGTGTTGGTCAATTTACTGACTAATGCGATAGAAGCACTCAAAGAACAACAAGACAAACAGGTAGAATTATCTGTAGAACACGATGAGCACACTGATTTAGTTTGGATTCATGTTGATGATAATGGCCCAGGACTTGGCTCTTTCTCACTTTCTGATTTATGTGAGCCGTTTCTAACCACTAAACTGAACGGTTTAGGTTTGGGTCTCTCTATCTCGCAACAAATCTTAGCCAGTATGAATGGAAAATTATGTGCCCATAATCGAGAACAAGGCGGCGCTCGATTCTCATTGTGTTTACCTATCACTTCTTACAACACTGAACCATCAAAAGGATAAGATCATGTGTCAGGTGTTTTTTATTGATGATGAGGCCGATCTCAGACTCGCTATAGAACAGACCTTTGAACTGGCGGATATCGACGCCAAGTTTTTTGTGGATGCAGAATCGGCTTTAATAGCGATGCAGCAAGGAGAAGAAGCTGGCGTCGTGGTCACTGATATCTGTTTGCCGGGCATTTCTGGTATGGATATGCTGACAACTTTGACTCAACGCGATGCAAACTTACCCGTCATCATGATCACTGGACACGGTGATATTTCCATGGCAGTGCAAGCCCTTCATCAAGGCGCTTACGACTTTATTGAGAAACCTTTTGCGCCAGAGCATTTGGTTGAAACGGTTAAGCGGGCGATTGAGAAGCGCAAACTAACCAATGAAAATGAAAAACTGCGCCTGTCACTTAAAGCCAGTAAAACCCTTGGCCCACGAGTTATTGGTGAAACCTCTAGCATCCAAATATTACGAGAGACCATCACCCAAATCGCCGATACCGACGCCGATATTTTATTGTTTGGTGAAACCGGTACAGGGAAAGAGTTAATCGCTCGTTCTTTACATGAGCAAAGCTCTCGCCGGAACCAAAACTTTGTCGCCGTAAATTGTGGAGCGGTTCCAGAGAACTTAATTGAGAGTGAACTCTACGGCCATGAAAAAGGCGCATTCACTGGCGCCGAAAGCCGTCGTATCGGTAAATTTGAGTTTGCACAAGGCGGCACACTTTTCTTGGATGAGATCGAGTCGATGCCTATCCAAGCCCAAATTCGTTTATTGAGGGTATTACAAGAGCGCGTGATTGAGCGTGTCGGTTCAAATGAATTATTGCCTTTAGATATTCGAGTGATTGCCGCAACAAAGGTCGATTTAAAACACGCAGCTGAAGAAGGTACTTTCCGTCAGGACCTCTATTATCGGCTCAATGTCGTGACCCTGGATCTCCCGCCACTACGCGAACGAAAAGAAGACATTCCCGCCCTCTTTCACCACTTTCTGTTGGTAGCAGCTTCACGTTATGGCAAAAGCTCACCTAGCTTGTCACCCCAAGATCTAGCGCAACTGATGAGCCATGACTGGCCTGGCAATGTTCGAGAACTCAGAAATGCTGCAGAGCGTTTTGTGCTATTGGGTAAGTTAATTCAGTTGGGAGAATCGAACCCAGTTGCTAAGTCTTCCTCAAGCCTTGCAGAGCAAGTGGCGGAGTTTGAGAGAGCAGCCATTGAAGGCGCTTTATTAGAAAACAACGGTAGTATTAAACAGACAATGTGCCAATTGAATGTGCCAAGAAAAACCCTTTACGACAAGATGCAGCGCTACCAAATAAATAAAGACCTTTACAAATAAAACACGTTCAAATAGCTGGCATTATATTCAACTTGAATCATAATTTTTAACAACAGGTTTATCATGGTTGTTACAGATATGAACGAAAAAGTGAGAATACCGATTGTTACAGATACCGTGCTCGTAGACGGTTGCTATCAAGAAGAGAGAAGATTCGGTGAAGAGCGTCGTAAAAATAAAAAGAGGTGGCGACACTATGAACGTCGAATTAATTCAGACCCGCGCAAAACTTGTTACAAGTCAATAGACGAAGAGGTGTGAATTCTCACACCTCTTTCTACTTTCTGGCTTCCATTACTTGGTAATGATCTCCGGCCCCATCAAGGTAGTAGGCAACCAAGTCGAAACCCATGGTACATATGTGACGATAATTAGGAATAAGAACATCACTCCAACCCAGGGTAATGCTGCCTTCACTACGTTCATCATCGACATTTTGGCAACACCAGCGGTCACAAATAAGTTAAGACCCACGGGCGGCGTTATCATTCCTATCTCCATATTCACCACCATCATTATGCCCAAATGAATTGGGTCTATGCCTAATGCAATGGCAATTGGGAACACGAGCGGCGCAACAATGATCAACAAGCCTGATGGCTCCATGAACTGACCACCAATCAGCAACAAGACGTTCACCACAATCAAAAAAGTGATTGGTCCGAGACCAGCCGAGAGCATCGACTCGGTGATCATTTGCGGGATGCGTTCTTCCGTTAAAACATGCTTCAAAATTAAGGCATTAGCAATGATGAACAGCAGCATGATGGTGAGTTTGCCCGCTTCATACAGGGTGTGTTTCGTGTCTTTATGAACAAAGGTTTGGAAGATTTTAACGAGCGCAGGTTTAGTGTTTTTCTTGTCTGCAAATGGCCCCATGTCTTTGTATACAAAGTTAGCAATAAAGAATGAGTACACAGCAGCAACCGCAGCGGCTTCTGTCGGCGTAAAGATACCGCCATAGATACCACCAAGAATGATGACGACCAACAACAAGCCCCAGCTTGCATCCTTGGCAGCATCAAAGGTTTCTTTCCAACCGACAAAAGGTTGTTTTGGAAGGTTCTTGATTCTCGCGGCAATGTAAATCGCAATCATCAACATGACACCCGCCAGCAAACCGGGAATCACACCACCAAGGAACATGCGTCCAACTGACACATCCGTTGCGGCTGCATACACCACCATCACAATCGAAGGTGGGATCAAAATCCCTAGCGTACCTGCGTTACAAATTACCCCAGAGGCAAACTCTTTTGAGTAACCGTTTTTGATCATACCTGCGATAACAATACTACCTATGGCAACAACCGTTGCAGGTGAGGAACCTGACAACGCGGCAAACATCATACACGCTACAACCGAAGCCATCGCCAAACCGCCGCGGAACCAGCCTACAATGGCAATGGCGAAACGAATGATCCGCTTTGCTACGCCACCCGTCGACATAAAGCTTGAAGCCAATATAAAGAATGGAATAGCCAATAGCGTGTAGTGGCCCGCGAATGCATTAAACAGCGTTTGAGCGACTGACGCTAAAGAGGCATCCGAATGCATTAAAAGGAAAAGAACACTGGAAAGGCCCAGCGAAATAGCAATTGGCACGCCAACCAGCATAAAGCCAATTACCATCAAAAATAGAAATAAGATATCCATGGCTTATTGCTCCTTGTTTTTAGCGTCTTGCGAGGCCTTTGGAGCCATTACGTCTTCAGCGTCACTCATCTCAGCTTTAAGAGATTCGAGCTCTTCCTCCGCTTCATGTCCTGCAATCAAGCGATCGAGCTTACCAGTAGCGATTTGCCACGTGACTTGAACAAATCTAAACGTTAGTAGCGCCATTCCAAGTGGCAAAGCGAAGTAAGGAATAAAACGTGGCAGCTTTTCATAACGCTCTCCCTCATTTAACCAGTCGGCCATGAACTGGAGTATTTCAGGCATCGGAATATCGTCCGTTTCATACCACGCTCGGTCAGTAGCGAACGGATACCAGTAGTTCCAAGCGCCAATTAACAGCAAAATAGAGAAGGCTAAGCAACACATTGCTGCAAAAAGCGCCAGGGCTTTTCGTTTACCTTCCGGAACGATGTTAATAATGACATCGACACCAATATGAAAGTGTTTTTTCACACCATAAGATGCGCCAACCAACACCATCCATGCGAACATGAAAACGGTGAGCTCAAGCGCCCAAAGAATATTGTCGTTAAAAACATAACGAAAGATGACATTGGCAAAGGTCAGCAAGGTCATGGCACCCAAGAAGAAAGCAATCAAAGTCTCTTCAATGGCATCGGTGATTCGTCCAGCCTTGGCAAAAAAAGTCTGTTCCATAATTACATCACGTCGTCTGTAGAGGGAAAGAGCCCCCTTAGTTTGAGAGGGCTAAATGTGCTAGGTGTTATTATTTTTGGTTAGACGCCAAAGCGGCTTCGATTAGGTCAGAACCAATGTCTTTTTCGAACTTCTTCCATACTGGTTGAAGTGCAGTGACCCACTCTTGGCGCTGTTCTGGCGTTAGAGTACGAACCACACCACCGGCTTCGATGATATTGTTCTTATTCGCAAGGTTTACTTTGGTTGACTCAGCATTACGCTGCGCAGTTACCTCTTGAATAATGGTATTTAACTGCTCGCGCTGATCATCTGGTAGGTTTTCCCAGAAGTCGTTTGACGTCACAACTAAGTAATCCAAAATTCCGTGGTTCGTTTCCGTAATGCCATCTTGAACTTCGAAGAATTTTTTGCCGTAAATGTTTGACCAAGTATTTTCTTGACCATCAATAACCTTAGTTTGCAAGCCGCCGTAAACTTCTTTGAACGACATTTTTTGTGGGTTAGCACCTAGCTGCTCAAACTGAGCAACGAGTACATCAGAGGCTTGAACACGGAACTTAAGTCCTTCAGCATCAGTTGGAGAAATGAGCGGCTTGTTGGCTGACATTTGCTTCATGCCGTTATGCCAAAACGCAATGCCTTGTAGGCCACGACGTTTCATTGAGTTTTTCAGCTTTTCACCCGCTTCCGAGTTTTGGAAACGGTCAACCGCGTCGACATCATCGAACAAGAAAGGGAGATCGAAAAGGCGGTACTTCTTGGTGAATTTCTCAAACTTAGAAAGAGAAGGAGCAGCGAGTTGAACATCACCATTCAGTAGCGCTTCCAACACTTTGTCATCATCATAAAGTGTTGAGTTAGGAAACACCTGCATACAGACTTTACCGTTCATCTCTTCGTTGACGCGCTTTTCAAGTAACGAAGCCGCGATGCCTTTAGGGTGTTTGTCCGCATTCGTTACATGGCTAAACTTGATGACCGTTTCACCCGGGTCACAATTTGCGGCAGCATTAAAACTGGTAACAGCAAGTGCAGAGACAGATAGTAGAGTTAGAGGCTTAAACATTATTATTCTCCTTGTTGAATCACATCCCATCCCGTCCATGAGTAACTAGGTGTTAGGCGATGGGTACGGATGTTCAACAAAGAGCAATTAATGGACCATGTTAAAATTTATATGTATTTCAAAAAATTAACAAAGCCCATTAACATGAATCCGAAGTGTAACGAGTGAATTCCACCCAAGAAAAAGATATAAATGGGTGGGAAATGACCCATTTATGAAGAACAACTTATCTCCATTTTTTTCCCCCATTCCGGCGGCAATTTCGCATAATCATCAAACTCGGGTTGCTCATCAAATGGGCGTTTTAACAGTTCGGCCAATCGGTGTAATTCGCTAAAGTCCCCTTCTTCCGCTTTATCAATCGCCAACTGAGCCAAGTAGTTACGCAAGATGTATTTGGGATTGGCTTGACGCATCTGTTTGCAACGCTGTTCGGTTGAAATCAGGCCCCCTAGTTCATCAACCTCTAGTTCACACCGAGCTAAGTACAGATCAAGCCAAGCTCGCGCAGCTTCTCGGTCGAGAAATAAATCGATTACGGCTTGGGAAGGCGCATTATCAAGGTTTGAAAGCGTTCTGAAGAAGCGAGTGTAGTCCGTTTTGTTCTGGTGAAGAAGCTCAAACATAGCTTCAAACAAACGCCCATCTTCCGCTATCTTGGTTTTTAAGCCCAACTTCTCACGCATGAGGCGGCTGAACTGCTGGCTTAAATGAACTTCAAATTGACTCAACGACGATTCTAAATCTTCTCGTTCAACGAGTGGCGATAGCGCATGCGCCAGTGCTGACAGGTTCCAAAGCGCAATTCTAGGCTGTTGATCAAATGCGTAACGACCCTGGTAGTCTGAATGATTACAAATGTAACCCGGCTCATAATCATCAAGAAAGCCAAACGGACCATAATCAAAAGTTTGCCCAAGAATTGACATGTTATCGGTATTCATCACACCATGCGCAAAACCAAAAGCTTGCCAATATGCGATCATCTCGGCTGTTTTAGTCACGATGGCGTCAAACATCGCGGCATATGGTTTCTCCGCCGATGCACAATCAGCAAAGTGCCACTCAATCACCTTATCCGCCAACAGCTTCTGCTCTGCTAACTGGTTGGTGTAAAAGAAATGCTCAAAGTGACCAAATCGAACATGGGTTTCAGCCATTCGAAGTAACAAAGAGCCCGATTCCGTTTTTTCTCGATAAACAGGTGTATCACTGACCATCATACCGAGAGCACGTGTCGTGGGAACCCCAAGGCCCGCCATGGCTTCACTGCACAGGTACTCACGGATAGTCGAGCGTAATACCGCTCGCCCATCCCCCATTCGCGAGTAAGGCGTTAGTCCTGCACCTTTGAGGTGAAGATCAAACCAAGTACCATTCTGATGCTCAATTTCTGCCAACAGTAATCCACGTCCATCGCCCAAATCTGGGTTGTAAACGCCAAACTGATGGCCTGCATATTTCATCGCAAGAGGACGAAATTGTTCGAATTCACTTAGCCCAGAAAAAACCGCCAATAACTCATCGTTTTGCTCTGCTGGTAAACCAAACTGCTGTGCAAACTCACCATTCCAAGCGACCCAGCGAGTGTTGTCCAAGGGTTGTGGCTCGACCAACGTATAGAACGCTGACGGTAATTGACTAAAGCGATGGGTGAAATTGACCCGTTGCCAAATGGACATGTAGGGTTCCTTAACAAAAAGAAGTACTGTTGTGAGTATACGTGTGAATGTCCCTGTCATTCAGCCATGAAATGGGCATGGGTATTTTGCGTGAATAACGTGAAGGCGGCAGGAAGGTATCAACCTGCCGCAGACCGTCTCCTAAACGGAGGTAGCATGTAAAAACGATCAAAGGGTTAAGCGGAAAATTCTTCACCCGTTTTTGGTGGCTGTGATGGCGTATCAAAACGAGCGCGTTCGATATCCACTACCGTTTTATAGCTCAACGATAACAATGCCAGCTGGTACGCGCCAAAAATACCATAGGCCACACCGACGAGGCTCAACATAAAGAGATTCGTAAAGTGGCTAAAGATCAGCTGACTGAGCAAGCCCGCACCCAATGGAATTAGTCCCATCAAAATGAATACTTGTTTGTTGTATGCTCTGCTCTGGTTCCACGAACGACGCAAACTGCGCGGTTGATGATCCATTGCAGTCGCTGGCAACACAAATGACCATCGCGCCATTACCCAATAGCCGGGAATGCTTGCAATCGTTGTGATAATAGCCATAGCAACAAAGTCGGCTTCACCACTTTCTGCAATGTAGATAAACGACAACACAAAGATCGGGATACCAATAACGAGCATCATCATCAGTCCAAACAGTATCCACCAGCCTATGAAACGGAATTCTCGAGCTGACAAACGAAATACATCCAACGCCGAGTGCATGTAATCGCCGACTAAATAAATTCGATGCACACGCACAGCCGCCATAGCGGCAACAAGTGGGTACAAAATAATTGTGACGAAATAAAATCCTGAGACATTGCCTTCTTGAACGTTCGCTTGATCTTGCCCCGTCATTTCAGGATACATAAAAGCAAAAATTGAGTGCACGATAATCAACGGAATACAAGCAATAACAATTGCGAGTAGATTCCTTCTGACCATCACTGCCGCTTCTCGGCATATTTCCGAAACAGAAAAGCCCTCGGTAGACATATAACATCCTTAGTTCATAAAAATCGGCCCCTAGGGTAACCGCAGAGTAGAAAAATCGCTTTAAAAATAATGAGAAACACATCTCATAAGATAATGAGAACGAAACCAAAATAAATCAGATGAAAAAAAGCCACCCAATGTGAGTGGCTTATACCGCAATTCAATACCGTTTTAGACGCGACGTCGCCAGCCTAATGTTGCAAGTAACATCAAAGCCCAATAAGAAACACTGCCGCTACCTTCTGAGTTCTTGAATGTCGTTGCCTTCAAAGAAGCAACAACCGTCACGATAACTTCACCCGTAGCAGTGGCACCATGACCGTCTGAAACCGTATATTGCAGCTTGATGCCGTCAGTAGGGCTATCCGGTGCTTGAAAACGGATTTTGCCATTCTCTACACTCGCACTTCCCACACCCGTTACGTTCTGTACACTTTCTACAACCAGTTTATCGCCGTTCACATCCGAATCATTGCTCGCTGCATCAATCAGAATACTTTCACCAACGGCAACGGTCGCCGTATCTACGAGCGTAACTGGCGCTGCGTTTTTCATGGTTAAATCGACGGTAGCACTGGACGTTTCATTACTAGGATCAGTCACGGTTAAACGGAATGTCAGAACCTCACCCGCTTTTGCACCTTGAGGCACCGTAAAGCTTGTGCTAACACTGGTTGCATTGCCAAGAGAAACTGAAGTGCCAGCCAACTGCTCCCATTTATAACTCAACACATCACCATCAGCATCCGTACTATTTAACGCAGACAACGTGACTCGCTGCCCAACCGTCATGTCTTTATTATCAACATCAATCACGGCCACTGGCGCTTCGTTGCTGCCAAGCACTTCCACCAGCACATTCACGATTGAAGATGAGTACGCACCATCAACCGACAACAAACGATATTGGAAAGTGTCCAGACCAACGAAGTTAGCTTCAGGTTGGTACTGGTTGCCAGAGATGGTGCCGTGCTCAGGCTTCTGCACAATGTCCACATTGAACTGATACCCTACCGCCATGAAATCATTGTCCATCAGGTTCAGTTTGATTGGCGTATTTTTATTGGTTTGTAACGAATCAGATTTCGCTTCAACCAAGTTGCTCGCATCCACATTTAATAATGCTGCAAACGGAATATAAGAGAACCCGGCTTTTTCTAGACCAAACGTGCCAATCTCACTGTAATCACCAGTCCACATTACAGGTAGGGAGGCTTTTTCAGTTTTTAGCAAGCGGCCGAAGTCAAAGTTTGCATCAAATTGACCGCCTTCCAATTCAACGACCAATAAGTGCTGACCCGCACTCAATTG
This sequence comes from Vibrio sp. 1641, assembly GCF_033339995.1. Taxonomy (NCBI): domain Bacteria; kingdom Pseudomonadati; phylum Pseudomonadota; class Gammaproteobacteria; order Vibrionales; family Vibrionaceae; genus Vibrio; species Vibrio sp. 1641. Next base: position 129,180 of record NZ_JAWOVP010000009.1, on the reverse strand, counting down.
GCTTGATTGGGGGAATAAAATTCGAGATGACTTTTGGAAGTTACCTTGTTGTAAAAGCTCAGCGTTGTTTTGATTCAATATTAATCGATAGCCAATGTTTCCAGAAAATGGGAATCGCCAAACTCGATAAGTCATGTCACTTTGAGCGCTATCTCTTTGCGCATAAAGTTGAAGGCCATCAAGCTCTGTATCACTATTCAAGTCCAGTGACACCGCCAGAGTGTTACTCCCACTCGCGTACACATAACCTTGATGAAGAGAGTTCAGCCATGCTGATTTATTTGGTTCGTTTGTATGCTCAAGAGAAAAGCTACCACCGTTGGTGTTGCTGGCAATGTTGGAAATACGAACCCCAGTATCAAACCCTGTGATCGTTCTCAGACCCGGGGTCGATGTATCTGAAATGACATTGCCACCATTAGGGTATAAATCGTCAGCGTCACTCCTACCATCATTTTCTAACTCATTCAGACCATCAGCCTGCATGATTTGAACCTGCATCGCGCCAACATCATTAAAGCGGTTCTGGACATTGACCGACGTCGCCAGGATACCTTCAGCCGCCAATGCTCGGTCGTAACCGCTAAAGGTGCGATTTTCCAAGTAAACACGTGGGCCAAACTCTTTCAAGTACGGGTCGAGATACACCAGCTTGACATCGTCGTTGTTCACAGAAATAGGCGCTGGACTTTCATGAGTTACCGTTGGTACAACAAAACCAGCAGCGTGTTTGCTCCATGCACTCATGTTCACCGGAGTGTCACCAGCGTATGAATCTCCCGGTTTCTGCGCCCATGAACCGCCACCCATCACGCCCCAAGATCCAATCGAGGCATCACTGTTCCTTGCGTACAAATCCGGTAAGCCAAGCATTAAGTGGCCAAGCTCGTGTACGATCACGCCCAAGGTCGCTTGATGATCAACTTGATAGTCAGCGAACACACAATAGTCTGTGATCTTTTTACCATCTAGTGTGACATCATCGTGAGAGAATTTGTGCGGCCAAATAGCAGGACGGTTGAGAACCCCTGTTGAACGATCGCCCCCCGCAAAAATAAACATGACAGAGAGTTCTGACGGTTCTACGGTACCATTTTGATTGCTGTCGTAGGCCGAAAGATTAAAGTATGGATCCAGTTTTTGATAAGCCTCGGTGAAAACCGCATTCAACTTGGCGGTGCATGTCTTATCAGTCGAACTAGAGTGACAGTTAGGGTGGCTTTGTGCCACAGTCACATCTATCACACCGTCATTGGCGGTGCCGTAACTCTCAAGTGCAGGAACAACTTTGAATTTACCTTGAGAGTTTTTATCAAAGTAATCCACAACGCTTTGACCATTGGTATTAAATACGCGTTGCTCAAAATCATGCACCATTGCTTGGTCATCAAACGAAACTTGCACAACCAATAGGGGCTGCTGCTTCACCGTTGAACTGCTCATCGCCTGGTAACCTTGCGCCGAACGCAGTAGGTTTTTTCGTGCCATCGGTTCAATGGTTTTTAGAGAAGATAATTGCGGTTTAACTTGTAAATCCGGGCGAAACCTCGCCGACTCAGGTGGCTCACTCGACTGCGTTTTCACCACACCTGTCGAGATCAATATTGGCGTGTCTGACTCGCGCTGAATCCGCGCGAAAAACCAAACGCCGTCTTCCTGAAGTAAGGCATTGCCCTGCTTATCTTCAAACCAGTGGAAATCTGCCGTTCCACGTAGAATTGCCTCACTGGAACTACCATCGCTCAACGCAATAGTATGCCAAACCGGTGATGGCGGAGTAGTTGCCATGCTCTTCCCTGCAAGAAGCGCAGTTAGCATAGCCATGGCGAGTGTGTTGAATTTCAAAGTACGACTCCATCTTTTCGATTCGTTAATTAATACCAAGCACAACAAACACAAAGTAACCCTATGGGCATAGAGTAAGACTGAGTGACTATTGACGAAGGCTGGTATCAATTCGCTCAGATAACACGACGTAGTTTGGTGTCACACTACAAAAGCGTCGGATTCCAAAACACTGTTATGAGCGTAGCTTCTGAGAATATAAATTGAGTGAATGAATAGTATCGAAACGAAAGGAAGAAGAAATGAACTTCTACGAATTTGTAGGTAAAACTGGGCAACATTCCACATATTCTATAAATGTACGAGCACTGCTATTAATCAATGCTCGTAATGGTCGCGCGGCCATTGTTTAACGCTATATTAACCTGTAAGCACGGCGTCTTCTGGGTATTTGACCAAGGTAGGTTCAGGACGTGCCAACATGTAGGCAAGCGTGAGCGGCCCAATACGACCAATGATCATCACCACGATCATAATGTATTTACCAGGTTCAGAAAGTTCCGCAGTCAAACCGGCGGTGAGCCCCACTGTGGCAAATGCGGAAATGGTTTCAAACATAACTTTATCAAAGCTGGCCTTCTCGGTAAGCATCAATAAAAACATTGCGCTTGTCAGGATGGCTCCGCTCACAACGATAATTGCCAATGACTTAGTCACAGTTTGCCAATTTATGGTTCGCTTAAACATAACCACATGTTTCTTTTGGCGTAAAAAGGTCCACGTAGCCATAAACGCAACAGCAAATGTGGAAACTTTAATACCGCCCCCCGTTGAGGTGGAACCCGCTCCAATTAACATCAGAACAATCATGACCAGTAAGGCCGGCTGGGTAAACAACGCCAAGTCAACACTATTAAACCCTGACGTTCGCGCACTCGCAGATTGAAAGAATGCCGCCAACCATTGCCCTGTTGCAGGTAAAGACGCCATTGTGTTTGGGTTGCTTCGCTCAAGTAACCAAAACATCATCGTTCCGACTAAGAGCAATATCGGTGTCGCAATCAGCATGATTTTGGTGTGAAGATGCAAAAAGTGGAAACCTTTGCGCCAGTTTAGCCAGATGTCACCCACAACAGTAAAACCAAGCCCGCCAAAAATGAATAGCCCCGCCAGTGTAAAGATAACCAACGGATCATTCACAAAGCTCATCATACTGTCAGAAAACAGCGCGAACCCAGCGTTGTTAAATGCAGAAATTGCATGAAACAAGGCGTAAAACATACCAGTCTGCCAGCCTATTTCAGGGACCCAGCGGATAGAGAGAAAAATAAACCCGACCGTTTCTGCAACAAGCGCGAAAACAACAATCCGCTTTACTAGTCGGTTTAGATTGACTTGCCGATCTTGCCCTAATGCTTCTTTCGCCAGCGCTTGTTGACGCAAACTCAAACGCACGCCGAACATATAGAGTAAGACTGCCGACAACGTCATCTGCCCCAACCCACCGATTTGCATTAAAAACATCAGCAAGATTTTACCCGCAAGCGTAAAGTGTTGCCCAGTATCGACAACACCAAGCCCTGTCACACTAATAGCGGACGTTGCAGTAAACAAAGCATCCGTTATCGACAGGCCCGTAACAGAAAAAACTGGCAAGGTTAGCAATACCGCAGAAGGCAGTAAAACACCGAGAAAACTGAGCAATATAATTCGCGGTTCGTTGCCTTTCGCTTTCTCTTGTTTACCATCTGGTGCGTAAAAAACACCTTTCTGATGAAAATACGTCATAGCGATTTTAATTTATTTGCGAGCGCATCTTGAGGGCCGACCACAATAATTAGGTCACCAATTTCTAGTGTGGTATTAAGGTCAGGTGCCTTGGTAATTTCTGGGCCCCGTTTAAACCCTAGCACTTGCACGCCATCGACTTTGCACAGAGCCAAATCACTTAGTGTCTTACCCATCCAACGAGAGCCAATCACAAACTCCGTCATAGCTAAGCCACTGCCTAATGGGTGGAACTCAAGAACCCGTTTATCGAGCATTTTACGCGCGACACGTATCCCCATGTCACGCTCAGGCATGATAATGTGGTCTGCGCCAATTTTTTGCAGAACACGAGCTTGGAAGCGGTCGTTGGCTTTAACCCATACTGACTTTACTCCCGCCTCTTTAACAATCAATGTCGCAAGAATACTGGCATTGACATCCGCTCCGATGGCAATCATCACCATGTCGTAATCATCAAGTTTGAGCTCAGCAACCGTCTCTTCGTGAGTACAGTTAGCCACAACCGCCTGACTAACAAAACTGGCGGCTTCTTTAACTCTGTCTTCGTTGATGTCAACGGCTAAAACTTGAGCGCCTGAATCTTGTAACTCTTTACACACTGCCAAACCAAATCGGCCAAGACCAATAACGGCGAATTGCTTATCACCTGTTTTCATTTGTGCCCCATCTTATGCATTCATTAGCAAGCAAAAAAGTTTGCGCCCATTCCTTACCTTGTGCAAACCTGCGGACAGATAATTGACAAAAGCTTAACGCACCTTGATTCACTTTACGTGTTAAGCGTATGACACTGATTAACTTTTTTCCTCATTACCGAATAGAAACCGTCGCGATGGCTACATAATTGGATGCCTTAAAACGCAAAAAGCCGCAAGAATGCGGCTTTTAGATCATGGGATAAACTGGCTATTTTGATTCGCGCTTATCGTGCGGTTTACGTTTATTCTTAGGCACGTAATTTAAAATTGAAATTGGTACTGGCTTTCTTGGCGCAAAACCTTCAATTTCCACTCGCTCTAGCAAGTGCCCTAAACGACTTTCAATCATGCAGAGGTTCTTAAAGTCGTCTTTTGAAACCAGTGATATCGCCTCACCTTTCGCGCCAGCACGACCTGTACGACCAATACGATGTACATACTCATCCGCTGGGTAAGGTAAATCGTAGTTGATGACAACTGGCAGATTATCAATATCAATACCGCGCGCAGCAACGCCGGTTGCGACTAAGTACTGGATTTCACCCGCTTTAAACTTTTCTATTAATTCCTGGCGAACACGCTGATTACGGCCACTGTGGAATGCTTCTGCCACAATGCCACGTTTCTCAAGTTGGCTTACCAGTTTGGCTGCGCCGTGTTTAGTTTCAATAAATACCAGTACTTGCGACCAGTCATTTTCTTTAAGCAAGTGACTTAACAGCGACGACTTCATGTCTTTATCGACGGTCGTGATCCACTGTTTAATATTTGATTTTGAGGCACTGTGCTTTGCAATCGTGATCTCTTCAGGATCAATAATCGCATTTTTCGCCAAGTCACGAACAGGGTTAGATAACGTCGCTGAGAACAGCAAACTTTGCACATGTTCTGGCATACAGTCGACGATTTTGTCGATCGCATCGATGAATCCCATATCCAACATTTTGTCGGCTTCATCAAGCACTAGCATTTCCACTTCATCAAAGTGAATCGCGCGTTGACCGTACAGATCAATCAAGCGCCCAGGCGTGCTTACCACAATATCGACACCCTCGATCAAGGCTTGTTTTTGTGGTGCATAATCCACACCACCAAACATGGCCATTGAGCGTAATGGTAAGTTTTTACCATAAGCTTCAATACTTTGATGAACCTGAAGCGCAAGTTCGCGTGTTGGAGTTAGGATAATCGCACGAGCGCGTTTTTTACGTTGCGTTTCGCCTCGACTAAGCTTTTCTAAGATTGGCAGAACAAAACTGGCCGTTTTACCTGTGCCCGTTTGCGCTGCTGCAATTAAATTGCGGCCACGCAATACGATTGGAATGGCTTTTTGTTGGATAGAAGTGGGTTTTTCATAACCTAGCGCTTTTACTGCATCAGCAATCGATGCGCTTAAACCAAGCTTAGAAAATGGCATAGAAAGGTCTCAACAGAGGAAATGGGCGCGTAGTGTATCAGAATCCCCGTGAAGTAACAGAAGGATTCATGCACGAAAAACTAGGAACATGACACAATCTTAGCCCATGAAATTGGGCTGCAAACCTTTTTCTAATTTTTGCCTCACTTTGTAGGAAACATCATTAAGCGTGATTTTCCCCGTGTTGTGGCGATCGATACCTGCATTCTGTCGATAGGCAATTGAGCCTTGTCTGAACAAAACGAAAGACGGCGGTTTACCAATCGCAGCAGGGTAGAGAATGGCCATGTAAGCATCTTCTAAGCTATTAATTTTATTTCGATAGGGCCAATAGTACGCTTTCACATAGTCAAGTTGTTCAAGCGCGCTCATTCTCGCAAGAGTCTTTGTGTTCACTCCTAATGATTCTGCGGTAGAGGGCATAAATTGAATTAACCCTGTAGCCCCGCTTCCGGAACCATTTTTGATGCTTGGACTGAAAGTTTCAGCAGTTTCAAATGCCATGCACGCCATAAGATGATTAGGATTGATCTTTAGCTCTTTACTAATACGGATGACTTTAGATTTGAACTCTGGAGAAACTTTGCCTCCCCACGCGACCGCGTTCTCGGGATCTGCAATCGAAGAGACCGTTGATGCGTCATGTTCTTCGACAATTTTAGAAAGTAGAGGAAGCGTTTGGCGTAGTCGATGGCTCGAACTCACCAAGCGAATTGATTTGGTAAGAAACTTGTCTTTTTTTTGATGTAGTTTTTGGAACTTTACTAACTTATACAGTTGCTTATAAACCGTTTTCACAACGAAGCCGGATGTAGGGAACACTCCCAGAATGTAATCCATTTCCTACAAATTTAATATAAATATCAGCAACAGGAATTCTAGATGTGATCAATGTCACCATAAAAATTCTCAAATTCGATACACACCGATGTAAGTGGTCAATGTGTCTCCAACACGCTAGAAGTAAAAGTAAAGAGGCATTAAAAAGGTCTTACCAATTTTTTGGTAAGACCTAGGCTTACTGATTCTCGGATAAGCGAATGTATATTCTTACAGTTCAGCTTCCCGAACCAGTTCTGCAAGCGTCGACAAACGCTGCTCACTTTGTTTTACGTAAGGATTATTCGTATCCCAAGCATATCCAGCCAAAATCGCACTAATCATCTGTTTAATACGTGGGTTCGGGTTTTGATAGAAAATCACATCTTGCAACGTGCCGTTGTACCAGCCTTCCACATAAGTGCGGAATGTGTTCACTCCCACCATTAAGCGTTGCGAGTACTCTTCTTGCCAATCAACCTTTTCACCATTCAGCTGACGAACCACGCAGTCCGCTGCAAACTCTGCCGATTTCATGGCGATAGTGACACCCGATGAAAATACAGGATCAAGAAACTCACCTGCATTACCAAGCAACGCGTAGTGCTCTGTCGCTAAACGTTTGACGTTAGCAGAATAGCCACCCAACTCGCCTGCTGGATTCGGATAATTCGCATTTCGCAACAAAGAAGCCAAACCCGGCTCTTCATTGGCTAACTGCTGCAACGCTGCAATCTTATCTTCTGGGTATTGTTCGAAAAATTCTGGCTCACCCACCACACCAAACGAACAAGTACCATTAGAGAATGGGATTAGCCAGTACCATACGTCGTGATTTTCAGGATGAACTGAAATTAAAATTTTGTTGCGATCGTATTCCGGCTCTTGGGGAGAGATATGATCTTCGATATGGGTAAAGATCGCTTTTCTAGGCGGAAGACAAGAAGGTTCTTCTAGCTCCAACAAGCGTGGCAAAACACGCCCAAAGCCACTTGCATCCAGCACAAAATCTGCTTCGATTTGATAAGCCTTCTTATTTGAGTCGAGCACTTCTAATCGAGACTTTTTCCCTTCAAACACTAGGTTGAGCAGCTCATGCTGATAACGAATCTCTACGCCTTGCTCTTCAGCGCTATCTGCCAATACTTTATCAAAGTTGGCACGTTGAACCTGAAACGTCGTGCCCGGTCCTGGTGTGTATTTGTTTGTAAAGTCGAACTGGGTGTATACGCCATTACGACGAAATGCAGCACCATCTTTATACTGGAAACCAAACTGCTTTACTGCATGAGTCATTCCTGCTTGTTCAACAACTTCCATACATGCAGGGAGTAGGCTTTCTCCTATGGAAAAACGTGGAAAAGTCGCTTTTTCTAAGACAACAACATCTATGCCACGCGATTTTAATAACGCAGAAACGGTTGAACCTGATGGCCCCGCTCCTACGACAACAACTTGCTTGAGCTCTGTTTTCATTCTGAATTTAGTTTGATTGTAGTTTTAATAAGGTATGACCAAGGCCAATATTGTCGGTTCTTTCAACGACAGATAAACCTGCCGCTTCGACAATTTCTAAGAAATCATCACTGCGATAAAAGCGACTATTACCGTTAGCTAAACAGGTAAAATAAAGAGAAGTGGCATTAAGGCTATAGGAAGCTCCCGCGTATTTTTGAGCATCCCAAAACAGCTCCAATACGTAAATAGTATCTCCCTTCGTTAACTGGGCTTTAACTTTTTTAAGGATATTGAGGATCTCAATTGGGGAAAAGCAATCCAAGAACTGGCTCATCCACCAAACGTCAGCATGCTCCGGCAATGTTTGTGCTTTATCAAGCATGTTTGCAGGGTATGGACGTACACGCTCGACGAACTGGTTTTCTGAAACATTCTTCATCGCTACTTCTAATTGCTGCGGTAAATCAACAATCGTCACTTGAACGTCAGGGTCATGTTTACAACACTGAATCGCCCATTTTCCCGTATTTCCGCCAATATCCACAAGATGCTTTGGCTTGCTTGCAAATACCTCTTTAAGCAGAAGTGGGAACGAGCGATCCGAATAGAAATGATCGAACTTAAACCAGCTCTGTTTGGCTTGTTCTGGTAACGTCGATAGACCTTGATAGATGGTCTCCCAATTGCCCAACTCTTTCAAACCAGACGGTTTACCTTCTTGAATTGCTTCCGTCAAATGCATCATCGCGGCGTAACAAACATCTGCCGTAAAATCCATGTTTGCATTCGTCATACCATCATGAAGAAGGTAAAAACCAAGGTTTGCAAGCGAATAGTTAGGTCGTTCCCATAAAACAATATGCGCACTAATCGCCATATCCAACAGTACTTTAACACCATATTCTGATACTCCCGTTTTCTCGGCAATATCTGTGGCACTCATGCCTTGAGCGCCAGCGCTGTCTAAAGCGGCTAAAATACCTAAATCTCGAAGCGTTTTGGCGGTCTGGAACACGATTGGTGCAAAAGATAACTTCTGAGCTTCTGTCTTCGCTTCAAAAGCATTAAAAGGGTCATTATTTTGATTTAACACGGAAAAACCTAACTGCAATTAATAGTTTTATTGTTGAGATTGATTGCCCAACAATGCAATAGCTCGCTGAATATCAACATTCAAGTTGTTTACCCAACGATTGTAATTGCGGTGGATTTTGCCATCACTTGCTTTGAGATTTACTGAGTTGAGATAAATAATTGAGTAATATTTATTATTGTATGGGATTTTTACTTCTGCAGAGTGTTTACGAACGTGGATTTTTGCAATAAGAACACCAGGGCTTACTTCTTCGATCGTCCAGCCTCGGTTAGTTGCTGATTGCACTATGGCCATTTTTACTTGTTTATTTTGAAGATCATAAGCAACTGGAGTATCCTCCACATTCATTACAGGTTGTACTCGTCCACAACCAACAAGAAGCAAAGTTAATAATAACGAGACATACAGCTTAAAACGCGACATGATAATTTCCTTTTTATTGTGAATTTGGGTCAACCCCAATTTGTATCGAGCTGTAAAATAAACAATTTAACCCAATATGCCAAACTCGAAGATCAACATTTCGTTCAATATTGATGCGTGGACAGCGAATTCATTCGGTTTATCCGAATCCAATGAATGGAAACAATGGGCAACAGAGATAAAATGGCCAGAAGATGGCAAAATCAATGTTGCAAATATTCCTGCGATGATGCGCAGAAGAATGAGCCCACTCAGTAAACTGGCGGTACAAACTGCAATCGAAATGCTTAATCAACATCAAGTTGATTACCTCGTATTTTCAAGCCGTCATGGTGAACTGCATCGCAGCGTCGCACTAGTTGAAGATATAATTAATGGAGAAGAGGCGTCTCCGATGGCTTTTTCTCAATCGGTGCACAATACCGCCGCAGGGCTTGCCACTATCGCAACTAAACAACCCATTCCCCTAACTTCTATCGCTGCGGCAGAAAACACATTCCAAAGCGCAATATTAGAAGCATGGCTGTTTTTGTCCGACAATCCTGACAAAAAAGTACTGCTTGTTGATTTTGATGAGCCTATGCCTGACTCTTATTTAGAATATGAAAACCAACAATACCAAGGGTTTGGACTTGGCTTAATACTTTCTCATGGAGACAAGTTCGCGATACAAAGCTCCATAAACGCAGAACGTTCCGGTCATCCTCTTCCTCAAGGTTTAGTATTTTTGCAACAATACTTGTTAGATAAAAGCCAGTGGACTATTTTCGCTCCGCAACAAGCTTGGGAATGGCACAAAAAATGACTCGCTTAAATCAGTATTGGCGTGTGCTAGCAACAGGCTTTTGTTTTTCAGTATTTGGGTTAGGTGGTTTAGTACTGAGTTTCATTGTTATTCCGACCATTCGTATTTTTGTTTCAGACCAAACGGAACGCGAATATAAAGTTCAGGGTGCGATTCGATATTCATTCAACACATTTTGTAAATTGATGAAGTTGAGTGGCGCAATCAATTATCAAATTATTGGTGCCGATATTCTTCAACAAGATCGTAATTGTTTAATTGTTGCCAACCACCCTAGTTTAATCGATTACGTTCTCATTGCTTCACAATTAAATCGCTGCGACTGTTTAGTAAAATCGGCAATATGGTCGAATCCTTTTATGAAGCACATCGTAAAAGCAGCCGGATATATTCCCAATGAAGCACCGGATGATTTATTAGCACTTTGTGATGAACGATTTAACAAAGGCAACGTGTTGCTTATATTTCCTGAAGGAACAAGAACAACACCAGGTGTAGAGCCGAAATTACAACGCGGTGCAGCACAAATTGCGGTAAGAACAGAACGAGATTTAAGAGTTGTCCATATTACGGTAACGCCAAGTTTCCTCACAAAAGAGAAAAAATGGTATCAAGTACCGGCAACAAAGCCCTTTTTCAGGGTTGAAGTTAAGGATAAAGTTGAGATTACCCCCTTTATAAAGCAAACTACGTCGCCGACAATAGCGGCGCGACGCTTACAACAGCACCTAGCTGAAAACATTTTTCCAGAAAACTTTTATTAATAAGCAGGTCCCAGTGGAACAGTTACACAACGACATTAAGCAACTTATTATTGATGCTTTAAACCTTGAAGATTTAACCGTAGATGATATTGAAACGGATGCACCACTTTTTGGAGATGGACTTGGCTTAGATTCTATCGACGCGCTTGAGCTTGGACTCGCAATAAAAAAACAATACAACATCGTTATTGATGCCGACGACTCAAATACGCGCGAACACTTTGCGTCTGTAGCAAATCTAGCGAAATACGTTTCTTCTCAAACTAATGAATAAGTTGTAGGTATATTCATGACTGATGTAAATAAAGATCAAGTATTTGAACAAGTTAAAGATGCGCTTGTTGAGCTGTTCGAAATTGACGCAGCCGACATTCAATCAGATGCGCACTTATACCAAGATCTCGATCTTGATAGCATTGACGCCGTTGATTTGGTCGTACACCTACAGAATGTCACTGGCAAAAAAATCAAGCCAGCGGAGTTTAGTGCAGTAAGAACCGTTGACGATGTGGTTAACGCTGTTACTGAGTTATTGAAGGAAAGTTAATGCGCCAATTGCTGACTGGTCTGTCTGCAATTGTACTGCTTGCCTACCCCTTCGCCGTCTATTTCGGTATAGATAAATTTGGCTTGAACTTAGTTGGGGGCTTGTTAATTGCTGCGTTACTTTTGCGTGTTTTCGTCGCAAATAAGACCCCACTAAAAGAGTTTAAATTCTTGGCGCTCGCTACGGGCGCTGTTGGCATTGTTCTAATTACACTTGGCATGGTGTTTAAACAACACGGGTGGCTTCAGTTTTACCCTGTCGTTGTCAATTTATGTATGCTGTGTGTATTTGGACTGAGCTTAAAACAGCCGCAATCGATCATAGAGAGGCTTGCTCGCTTGCAAGAACCCGACCTTCCGGCTAGTGGCGTGGCTTACACTCGCAAAGTGACGATGGTTTGGTGCGCCTTTTTTACGCTCAACGCTGCCGTTGCACTCTATACCTGTTTCCTACCAGTAAAAATATGGACGCTTTATAACGGCCTCATCAGCTACTTACTTGCTGGTGGCTTGTTCGCTGGAGAATGGATCGTGCGTCAATTTGTTCGAAAGGAACACTAATCGTATGAATACAACGTATTCGAGCTTTACCTCCCTAGCGACCTTGTTCATCGCGGAGAGGTCTGAGCAATCCCCAGTCTCTTACGATCGCGATACGGTTATCACGTGGGGTGATTTCCAACAGCACGTCGCAACACTTACTCAACAGCTAGAAACCCAACCAACGCAAAACATTGCGTTGTGTTTTGGCAACAGCTACCTGTTTGCCGTTGGCTTTTTTGCTTGTTGTTATGCAGGAAAATCCATTGTATTACCTGGTAATTACCAACCAGAAGCACTCAAAGAGCTCAGTGAGCACTACGATTTGTTGCTGCATGATGCCGATGTCTCGGCTCCAGAACTCGTGAGCTCGCTTTTGATCGAAGCTCAATCATTGCTAGAAACCACCGTGATTAGCGAGCTAGAGGCCAAACAACCTTATTTTTGGCGTGAATTAAACCTGGCAGAAATACCAGTAACGCTATTTACTTCGGGTTCAAGCGGCACACCAAAAGCCATTGCAAAAACGCTGAAACAGCTCGATATCGAAGTTGCTATTCTAGATAACCTGTGGGGCGACACGGTTGCCAGCACACACGTTGAAAGCACCGTTTCTCATCAACACATTTACGGCTTGCTGTTCCGCGTATTGTGGCCTTTGTGCTCCGCACGTCCATTTTCAGCACACAACCTTGAGTTCCCAGAGCAAATTGTCCATCACGCTGATGCTGACACCACGCTAGTAAGCAGCCCTGCGTTACTAAAACGACTCAGTGAAGAGCACAATCCGGTTGCGATTCGGTGCGTATTTTCTTCTGGTGGTCCCTTGCCAAACCAAGCCGCGCAGCACAGCCAGTTGTTGTTTGGGTCACTTCCTATTGAAGTTTTTGGCAGCACAGAAACCGGCGGCATCGCTTACCGTCAGCAGCACGAAGCCAGTACTCCCTGGACGTTATTCCCTGGTATTGAAGCCGAGCTTAACCATGAAAATTGTTTAAAGCTCCGCTCGCCACACATTGATGAAAACACTTGGTACCAAACTGCGGATGAATGCTATTTCCATGATAGTATTTCTTTTGAATTGCGTGGACGCACTGACCGAATCGTCAAAGTCGAAGAAAAGCGTATTTCCCTTGTCGAAGTGGAAAAACGTTTAGAGCAATTGCCGTGGGTTCAAGAAAGCGTGGTGATCCCAATGGAAGAATCTGGTCGCCTCACGTTAGTCTCGATCATCGTACTTAACGATCAAGGCAGCGATGTGCTTAATGAACTTGGTAAAGGCAAATTTTGGCTTGAGCTTCGCAAGGCACTGCGCAATTGGCTAGAACCGATCGCTATCCCGAGAAAATTCCGAGTGGTCGACGAAATTCCATTGAACAGCCAAGGCAAACGCCAAGTTGCTGAAATTGAAAAACTATTCCAATAAAGCTAGTAACATGGAAAAAAGAAAACCAACTATTCAGAATATTGAAGTGAGTGACCATACCGCGGAGCTGTCGCTGCGAGTGGATGCTGACATCTTAGATTTCCAAGGTCATTTCAATCACTTCCCTCTTTTACCCGGCGTCACTCAAATTGATTGGGCGCTGTTCTACGCCGTTCAACATTTGAATACTCCCAAGGTATTTAAAGGAATGGAAGTCATCAAATTTCAAGAGCCGATTCTGCCAAACGCCGACGTTTGCCTCTCACTCTCTTGGGACAATGAGCGCGAGAAATTGACCTTTAAGTATACATCGACAAACGGTGAAACCTTGGTGACTCACTCGTCAGGAAAAATGAAACTGGGTGAGTCACGTGAGTGATTATCGCCCCTGCTTTTTAATTCCTTGCTACAACCACGGCAGCACAATTGCAGACGTGGTTGCGTCGTTATCCTCTTTCGCTTTGCCAGTGCTGGTCGTGGACGACGGCAGCAATGAAGACACCAAACAAGCGCTTTCTGCTTTGAGCAAGCAAGGACAGATAAAACTGATTAGTTTGAGCGAAAACCAAGGTAAAGGTGGCGCGGTGATGGCTGGCCTACATCAAGCTCACCAACTTGGTTTTACGCACACCATTCAAATCGACGCAGATGGTCAGCACGACCTAGAAGCATTGCCGAAATTGCTCAGCGCCAGCGAAACAAAACCAGATAACCTGATTTCGGGCCAACCGATATACGACGAGAGCGTACCCAAATCCCGTTTGTATGGTCGCTACGCTACACACGTTTGGGTGTGGATAGAAACCTTGTCACTGTCAATCAAAGACAGCATGTGCGGTTTTCGCGCCTATCCAGTGGCGAAAACGGTCGCCGTGTTGAACAAGTACAGCATCGGCAAACGCATGGATTTTGATATTGAAATTCTGGTGCGAATGTATTGGGAAGGCGTCGACATTGATTTTGTTCCAACGCGCGTGATCTACCCTGAAGGTGGCATTTCCCACTTCGACGCATTGTGGGATAACGTCAAGATAAGCTGGATGCACACTCGCCTATTTTTTGGCATGTTGCCGCGCATTCCTTCGCTACTCGCCAGAAAGCGCCGAAACACTGATGACAGTAATGCCCACTGGTCGAAACGAAAAGAACAAGGCACGATTTTAGGCATCAAAACCTTGCTCGCGGTTTACCGCTTGTTCGGTAGAAAAGCGTTTGACCTGATTTTAAAGCTAGTCATGCGCTACTACCACTTCACGGGTAAATCAGCCCGCGAAGCGTCTGAGATTTACCTGCAAAACTTGCAGCGCTACGCAGCGCAGCAGAACATCGCACTACCAAAACAGTTGGACAGCTATCATCATCTGCTTTCTTTTGGGCGAACCATGCTCGACAAACTGGCAGCATGGCAAGGTGACTTTAATGTCGATAACCTAACCATTCATGGCCAGCATCATTTCGAAGAGATGGCGCAGAAAAAACAAGGCGTGCTCATTTTAGGCTCACACCTTGGCAATATCGAACTCTGCCGCGCGCTTGGTCGTCGACATTCTCATGTCAAAATCAATGCCTTGGTATTTACCCAACACGCTGAACAATTTAATGCGGTAATGAAGGCGGTAAACCCAAACTCGGAACTGAATCTGATTCAAGTCAGCTCAATGGGACCAGACACCGCGATTCTGCTTCAACAAAAAATCGAGCAAGGCGAATGGGTGGTGATCGTTGGCGATCGCACTTCTACCAGCAAAGAAAATCGTGTCGTTTGGGCAGATTTTCTTGGTAAACCTGCACCATTCCCGCAAGGCCCATTCATGCTGGCCTCGGTATTAAAAGCGCCGGTTTATCTACTCTTCGGCCTACGCGACGATGAAGCAAACACTCCGCATTTTAATGTGTACTTTGAACACTTTAGTGACCAAATCACGCTACCGCGCAAGGAGCGTCAGCAGGCACTAGAACACGTTGTTCAACAGTACGCAAAAAGATTAGAACACCACACACTGCAAGCGCCGTTACAGTGGTACAACTTTTTTAACTTCTGGACTTTAAGTAATCAGCCACATGACAAACAACAATAATCACAACATCACTTTTGGTGCCCAATCTTTAACCATCGAAGATGTCGTTGCCATTGCTCAAGGTGCAAAGGCAAACATGAACACCTCGCCAGAATTTACCGCGAAAATTGATCGTGGCGTGGCGTTTCTGGAACGATTACTGAAAGAAGAAGGCGTTATTTACGGCGTGACTACGGGTTACGGCGATTCATGTACTGTGGCGATTCCACCCGCTCTTGTGGATGAACTTCCGTTGCACCTTACGCGCTTCCATGGCTGTGGCTTAGGTCAAATCCTTTCTCATGAGCAAGCTCGTGCGGTGCTGGCAACACGTTTATGTTCATTGTCGCAAGGCGTATCTGGCGTGTCTCACGATCTGTTGAACCAAATCGTTACGCTTATCAACCACGACATTGCGCCACGTATTCCACAAGAGGGCTCGGTGGGCGCAAGTGGCGATTTAACGCCTCTGTCTTACCTAGCGGCGACCTTAATTGGCGAACGTGAAGTGCTTTACAAAGGTGATGTGCGACCAACACAAGAAGTGTTTGCAGAGCTGGGCATTGAGCCAATTCGCCTAAAACCAAAAGAAGGTTTGGCGTTAATGAACGGTACATCTGTGATGACGGCCCTCGCCTGTCTTGCCTACAAACGTGCAGAATACCTAGCGCAGCTTTGCACCAAGATTACCGCGATGGTCTCTGTGGGTATGCAAGGTAATGACTTCCACTTTGATGAAGCGTTGTTTGCGGTAAAACCTCATCCTGGTCAACAGCAAGTTGCGGCTTGGCTGCGTGATGATCTCAATGCTGAGCGTCCGCCACGCAATAGCGACCGACTGCAAGATCGTTACTCGCTGCGTTGTGCGCCACACGTCATTGGCATGGTGCAAGACTCACTGCCTTGGCTACGTCAATTGATTGAGAATGAACTAAATAGTGCCAACGACAATCCAATCATCGATGGCGACAATGAGCGCGTTCTGCACGGCGGTCACTTCTACGGTGGTCATATCGCAATGGCGATGGATACGTTGAAAGTGAACATTGCCAACTTAGCTGATTTGCTGGATCGTCAGATGGCGCAATTGATGGATTACAAGTTCAATAACGGCCTGCCGTTTAACTTAACCGGTGCAGAAGGCGAGCGTAAACCGATCAACCACGGCTTTAAAGCGGTTCAGATTGGTATCTCAGCTTGGACGGCAGAAGCGTTGAAAAACACCATGCCAGCAAGCGTTTTTTCTCGCTCAACCGAATGTCACAACCAAGACAAAGTGAGCATGGGCACCATCGCGGCTCGTGATTGCTTACGCGTACTTGAGTTAACAGAGCAAGTTGCTGCGGCTTCACTCCTAGCAAGCGTTCAAGCGGTTGAGATTCGTCGTCGTCATAACGAATTGGACGAACACCACATGAGTCAGAGTTTGCGAGTAATTCGTGACGCAGTACTGAGCGAGTTTGAATTTGTGATTGAAGATCGCCCATTGGAACAAGATTTGCGCCATTTCATTGAACGCATTCAGCAACGTCATTGGCCACTCTACGCGGAGGTATAATGCAAGAGCAGGTTCTCTACCCATTAGAAGCGGAGGTGACTATGGTCACCTCATTCCAAGATGCTGACCCGATGGGCGTGATTTATCACGGCAACTTCTTTCGATATTTTGAAGAAGCGCGTCGTGTGCTGATGGAAAAGATCCAATACAGCTATCGCGATATGCAAGACTCTGGGTACATGTGGCCGATCATCGACACGCGCGTTAAATACGTGAAGGCGATTCCGTTTAATCACACCATTCGCATTACCGCGCAACTCACTGAGTGGGAAAACCGCTTACGTGTGGATTACGTGATTTACGACGCCGAAACGAATCAACGTATGTGCAAAGCGCATACAACGCAAGTCGCCGTATCCATTGAAAAGCAAGAGATGTGCTTTGTTTCTCCAGCAATCTTTTTAGATAAAGTAGAGCAATGGCACAACCATGGGAGTCTGGACTAATGCAAAAGTGGTTACTCTCTTTTTTGTTGATATTTTCTGTTCCAGCACTGGCCACACCGACAGCAAACGTAACAGATTTGGCATCGCTTCAGCAGCAGTTGTCTCAGCATGAAATCGTGCGCGGAGATTTTACGCAGCAGCGTCATCTGGAAATGTTCAGTCAACCTCTAACCTCTAAAGGTCAGTTCACACTGAGCAAAACACATGGCTTGTTGTGGCAACAAACAGAACCTTTCGCAGTCAATTTGGTATTGACGGAAAACAAACTTCGTCAGACTTTTGCCAACCAAGATCCGAAAACGATCTCTGCTGAAGAAAACCCAATGGCGTTCTACTTTAGCCATGTGTTTTTATCCGTGTTCCACGGGGATACTTCTGCACTGCAAGAACAATTCACACTCGATTTTTCAGTTGAGAACAATCAGTGGCAGCTCGTTTTAGTGCCCAAACATTCGCCATTAAATGCGGTGTTTAAAGCCATCACCCTTTCCGGTAAAACGCATATTGATCGCCTAACCCTGCAAGAGCTGCGCGGCGATAAGACCGAAATCACGTTTACAAACCAGACCTCTCTACCTCAGGAACTCACGGATGCCGAAGACGCTCAATTCCGTTTCTAAACTCAGTCTTGGCACTCATACCTTTGCTCTGGTTTGGCTCAATCTCGTTGTTTTAGCGGGCGCGTTGCTACTCAAACAATGGGTTTGGAGTGCAGAATCTCCGATTGAGACCAACATTTTAAAACTGTTGCCGAAGAACCAACAAAACCCAGTGGCTGAGCAAGCCTTTGAGTCGGTCTCGGCAAGTATGAGCGACAAAGTCATTTTCGTGATCACAGCGCCGGACAAAAATGCCCTTTTTGCAGCGGCCACTGAATTTGATAAGGGGTTACGACAAAGTAATCATTTTCGCGATGTGGTGGGAAAAATCTCACCTCAAGAGCAGCAAGCTTGGGCGAGTTACTACTTTAAGCACCGTTTCCAATTGCTGACGCCTGAACAACGAGAGCGTTTAAGCAAAAATCCAGAACAGCAAGTGCAACATGTGATTCAGTCTCTGTACAACCCGTTTTCTGGAGTGACTGGGCAAGAGTTACAAAATGATCCTTTCTTGCTATTTCGTGATTATTTAAGCCAAGTTACCCAGCAATCGTCCTCTTTCCGATTGGATAACGGCTATCTGTCCGTCGAAAAAGACGGTGCTCAATACTTGCTTATTACTGCTGAGCTAGAAGACTCGCCTTATAGCCTAACTGGGCAGCTTGCCGTCCCTGACATTCAAGCGCTAGAGCAAAGCGTCGCGCAGAAATATGGCGCTGAAGTTGCACATACTGGCGTTCTATTTTACGCCGACTTTGGTACGCAAAGTGCAAAATCGGAGATCAGTACCATCGGTGTGTTCTCTCTGCTCGGTATCATTGCATTGTTCGTATTGGTCTTTCGTAGTGTGGTTCCACTGTCTCTGGCACTGCTTTCCATCACCATTGGTTTGCTCGTTGCGTTGTCCGTTACGACGTGGATTTTTGGAAAAGTCCATCTATTCAGCTTAGTGTTTGGCGCAAGTTTAATCGGTGTGTCTATCGACTACGCATTCCACTACCTAACGGAACGTCTTGCGGCGGGAAATGAATGGGATAGCGAGCAAGGGTTAAAGCATATTTTCATCGCTATCACACTTGGTTTAATCACCAGTTTGATCGGCTATTTGGGCATGTTAGTGGCACCTTTTCCTGGTTTGCAGCAGCTTGCGCTGTTTTCATCCATTGGTCTGATTGCCGCTTACATCACCGTGGTGGCTTGGTATCCGATACTGGCTCGTAACCCATCGCGCACCATTTCGACTTTACCGGGACAATCATTGTTGGCGAAATGGTTAACGCTTTGGAATCAACCTCGAATTAAAGTCGGATTACCGATGTTATGTGTGGTTGCGAGTGGCTTTTTCTTGCTGCAATTGAACTACGATGACGACATTCGTCTGCTGCAAACGATGCCGAAAGATCTCAAGCAGCAAGAAACCTTGATTACGACGCTCAGTGGCATGCAATCTTCGCAGCAAATGTTGGTCGTTACCGCCGACGATGACGAAAACCTAATGAAAAAGCTGGAGTCTTTGACACCAACTTTAGAAGCGTGGAAAGCGGACAGCACCATCGAAAGCTACCACAGCCTGAGCCGCTACTTGAGCTCAGTGGAACGTCAGCAACAAGACTATCAATTGATTCGCGATCTTTACGCGACACAATCCAGCCCACTTACTTCCGGGCTGGGCTTAAGTAAAAAGCCCAAAATGGACGCCGACTTTATCCCTGTTACGGTTGAACAGTACTTGCAAAACCCGGTATCAGCGCCTGTACGTTTTCTTCATTTGGGTAAGATCAAAGGAAAATCGGCAACGGTAGTGGTGTTAAACCAATTGCAAGACTCCGCTGTTGTTAAGGCATTTGCCAAATCACAGTCTGATGTTGTCTACCTAAACAAAGCTGAAGAAATATCCACCCTATTTGGTGAATACCGAATCAAAATCATGGAGCTATTGGTAGCCGCCAGTGCTGTGATCTTTTTGGTATTAATCAAGCGGTACGGTCTGCAACACAGTTGGCGAGTTTTACTACCATCATTGATTGCTTGCGCCTGCGGTCTGGCAACTGCTGTCGCGATGGGAACAACGTTAAACCTGTTCAACTTGCTTGGCTTGGTGCTCATTCTTGGTATCGGGATCGATTACACTCTGTTCTTTGCCGAGAAAGCCCGCAGTGTGAGCACACTATTGGCGATCACCCTTTCGGCAATGACCACTGTGTTGTCATTTGGGTTGCTGTCACTCAGCCAAACTCACGCGATTCACAGTTTCGGCATTACGGTGTTAAGTGGTATTTTTGTCGCTTGGCTGCTCTCTCCGATTGCAATTAAAACAAAGGAAACGACGTCATGATTTTCAATCACGCCTTTCGCTGCGCGACGTTATTCGCACTGAGCCTGTTTTTAAGTGCATGCAGCTTGGTCCCTCACCAATCGACGCCTCAGGTCGACATTGCCGAGCACACCCAAGTTAGCTTACCCACTCCCGCAAGCTTGGGCTATCAGTTGTCTGCCAGTCAGTTAATTACGGCTTCTTGGGCAATAGATGGTAAAACCACATCTGAGCAACTTCCGGTACAACTGCAAGTGACCAACAACGAAGTGGTGCTGGCAGGCTTCTCATCCTGGGGGACAAGAGTACTCTCACTGTCTTACGATGGAGAACAAATTCAAACCGAAGTGCTCAACGGTTTACAAGGTTCGCTACCGCAGCCAGAACAGGTATTATTTAACCTGATGATCACGCTCTGGCCGAGTTCCGCTTGGGAAGGATCGTTAAATGAGGTAAGGTGGCGAATTATTGATAAAAATAATTCTCGCGCCATCTTTGATAGCGACGGTGAAAAGATCATTGAGATTCAATACAGCTCTTCTAACAAGTTAGAGGGTAAGATTGATTTTCATCACCTCAAACATCAGTTTTCAATTTCTATTCAAACACTGCAACATCAGATTAATTAAGAACAATTTAGAATAACAATATGCCTATTCGCTCTTCTCAACCTTTGTATATTCAGGCCTGTGGCTTTCACTCTGCCATGGGACAAGATGATGCGCTCATCCACCAGTGTTTATCGGGAGCGAAGCCATCCAACATGGTGGTTGACCGAGATATTTTAAATTCAGGCCGCCAAACAGTAATCGGTCGAATTGCACAGACGTTACCGCAATTGCCGACCGCACTCAGCCAGTTTGATACGAGAAACAACCGCCTCGCACTTTCGGCTTTGCAGCAAATCGAAAGCGACGTGCATAACGCCATTGCTGAATATGGTCGTGACCGTATCGCAGTCGTGATCGGCACCAGCACATCTGGCATTTCAGATGGCGAAATCGCATTTGGTGAAAAGCTGGCAAAGGGTAATTTTCCTGCCGACTACCATTACACCAAACAAGAGCTTGGCAACTGCAGCGATTTTATTGCCGCCTACTTTGATTTGAGCGGCCCACATTACTCAGTTTCAACCGCCTGTTCTTCTAGTGGGCGTGTCTTTTTAACCGCGCAGCGCCTGATTCGCTCTGGCATTGTTGATGCGGTTATTGTGGGTGGTGTAGATACCATTTGTCGCCTCACACTAAACGGCTTTAACGGTTTAGAAGCTCTATCCGATACTCTTTGCAAACCGTTTGACCAACATCGTAACGGCATCAATATCGGCGAAGCCGCAGCATTAATGTTGCTAAGCAAAACACCTGCGCCCGTTGCTCTTCTCGGAGCTGGCGACAGCTCAGACGCACATCATATTTCCGCACCACATCCAGAAGGGTTAGGCGCAGAACAAGCGATGAAAAAAGCGTTGGCCAATGCAGGACTTACAGCGCAAGACATTGGTTACATCAACGCGCATGGCACAGCAACGCCGTTAAACGATGCGATGGAAAGCAAAGCCATTCATCGCTGCTTTGGTGACTCCGTTCCCGTAAGCTCGACAAAGCCACTTACCGGACACACATTAGGCGCAGCAAGTGCAACGGAAGCCGCGATCGCTTGGCATATTCTCAAGTACAACCTTGATTTGCCAATACAACACTGCGAAACCAAAGCAGACGATATCCATATATCGTTAGTTGAGACGCCAACCAAACTGGGTAACAAAGCGATTCTCAGCAACTCTTTTGCTTTTGGTGGCAATAATATTAGTCTTATTTTTGGTTACGCTCATGACTAAACTTCCTCCCATCGAACAACTTTTGCCACACGACAAACCAATGATCTTGGTTGATCGTGCTTTGGATGTTCAACAAGATACGATTCACTGTCAGGTTGATATCGCAGAACACAATCCGTTCTTCGACTCGGCCTCTCAAACTGTGCCAGCTTACGTTGGCATTGAGTTTATGGCGCAATCTGTCGCGGCGTGGTCTGGTTACCACGCATTAATGAAAGAACAAGCGCCACCGATTGGCTTTTTGCTTGGTAGCCGTCGATACACGTCTGAATGCGATACGTTTTCTCGCGGACAGGTGCTCGATGTGTATGCTGAAAAAGTTATGGAAGATAACGGTATGGCGGTTTTTTCAGCCCGTATTGAGCTACAAGGAACTGTTGTAGCGACTTGCCAATTGAACGTTTACGTTCCATCAGAAGAAAAATTACAAGAAATGAAAATCAGGAGTCAACAATGACCCGACAAGTCCTCGTTACAGGTGCCAGCAAAGGCATCGGCAAAGCCATTGCCGTTCAATTAGCCAAAGATGGTTTCCAAGTCATTGTCCATTACATGGGCGATCAACAAGGCGCGCAAGACACCCTAAACACCATCGAACAGCATGGTGGTAGCGGTCGTCTTATCCAATTCGACATCAGTGACCGTGCAGATTGTCGTGAGAAGCTAGAAGCCGATATCGCCGAACACGGCGCTTACTATGGCGTCGTAAACAACGCTGGCATCACAAAAGATACCGCTTTCCCTGCGATGACCGAAGAAGAATGGGATGGTGTGATTCATACCAACTTAGATAGCTTCTACAACGTTCTTCACCCTTGTGTTATGCCAATGGTGCAAAAGCGCAAAGGCGGCCGAATTGTTACGCTTGCATCAGTCTCTGGCCTAATGGGGAATCGTGGTCAAACTAACTACAGCGCAGCGAAAGCGGGCGTAATTGGTGCAACAAAATCACTCGCGCTTGAACTGGCAAAACGCAAAATCACCGTCAACTGCGTTGCTCCAGGGCTTATCGACACAGGCATGGTAGACGAACACGTGAAAGAACACGCGATGCCGCAAATTCCTCTGCGCCGCATGGGAGAGCCAGAAGAAGTTGCTGGTTTAGTCAGTTACCTTATGTCTGACATCGCAGGCTATGTAACTCGCCAAGTCATTTCGGTAAACGGAGGCCTAGTATGAGCCGTCGAGTTGTTGTAACCGGAATGTCGGGCGTGACTGCGTTTGGTAACGATTGGCAATCTGTCGAACCAAAACTGCGTGACTGCCAGAACGCGACGCAATACATGCCTTCTTACGAACAGTATGAAGGTTTGAACACCAAGCTCGCGGCACCCATTTTAGATTTTGATCTGCCAAAGCACTACAAGCGCAAGCAAGTACGCGGCATGGGCCGTGTTTCCAAATTAGCGACCGTCGCAACAGAAAACGCACTAAGCCAAGCAGGTTTGATTGGTAACGACGTACTCACCAATGGTCAAACGGGTATCGCATACGGCTCATCAACAGGCAGTACTGACGCAATCGGCGCATTTGGTGTCATGCTGAATGAGAAAACCACTAAAGCGATCACCGCAACGACTTACGTGCAGATGATGCCACATACCACGGCGGTGAACGTTGGTCTATTTTTCGGTTTGAAAGGCCGAGTGATCCCAACCAGTAGTGCATGTACCTCCGGCAGCCAAGCAATCGGCTACGCCTACGAAGCGATCAAACACGGCTACCAAACGGTCATGGTTGCTGGTGGCGCTGAAGAATTGTGTCCAACGGAATCCGCTGTCTTCGATACCCTTTTTGCCACCAGTCTGAAGAATGAAGACCCGAAAAGCACACCAAGACCTTATGACTCCGATCGCGATGGTTTGGTGATTGGTGAAGGTGCGGGAACGCTGGTTCTGGAAGAGTACGAACACGCCGTCGCTCGTGGCGCGAAAATCTATGCAGAAATCATCGGTTTTGCCAGCAACTGTGATGCCGCACACGTCACTCAACCACAGATGGAAACCATGCAAATCTGTATGGAAATGGCTTTGCAAAACGCGGGCATTCCTGCGGAGAAGATCGACTATGTATCTGCTCACGGCACTGCCACCGACCGCGGTGATATTGCAGAAAGCAACGCAACAGCGAATGCTCTGGGCAAAGTGCCAATCAGTTCACTCAAGAGCTACTTTGGCCACACACTAGGCGCGTGTGGCGCAATTGAAGCGTGGCTAGGTTTAGAAATGATGCACACAGGCTGGTTCAACCCAACGCTCAACCTAGAAAACCTCGACGAGCAATGTGGCGATTTAGACTACATCGCCGGACAAGGCCGAGAACTGGACGTGAAATATTTGATGAGTAACAACTTCGCCTTTGGCGGCATCAACACCTCCATCATCTTTAAAAAGGTGTAATGCCCTTAGTAAATGCAAAAGCGCTGGTTAACCAGCGCTTTTTTGTTGGTTGCCTATCAGGTTCATATATCACGCTGTAACGGCAAACAAGACATTACCATTCCGCGATACAAAGGCGACTTTTAACACCACGAATTTGTAATCCCATCGCTTCAAAGACATGCTCAAAATCTTGACAAGATGCAGGCACATTAGGTAGCGACAATGAAGCCTCGGTAAAAAACGTCCGACTCAAATTATCCGTCTCTCCCCAAGCTAACTGCCACCAATCCAAAATTCGCGGCTTGGATGCGTTTAATCGATAGCTAGCAGGAATACGATCACGCTTGTTTAGGTTTTCAACCTTAGATGTTGGTAGTAAGTTCCACTTATCATTGTTGGGCCAATAAGCAAATGGCAAACAGTGATCAACGTGATACTCATTTCGTAATTTGCTTCCACTCCATACACTGACAATGTCGCAATGGCTGAGCTTCAACTGTTCAATTCTCTTTCGCACGACTCGCGTATCATGGTCTTTATCAATCCAGACCAAACAATCATGATACGTTTGCAGTGGAATACCCCGCTCTTGATTAGACCGAAATCGTTGCATTTCCATAATCCATTGGTTGACCACCAGCGGCTCAATCCAAGAGTTATACAATCGAAAACAATCCCAAAGGCTTTCATCCAACACAAACAGCCCATAACCTTCGAGGAACTCTCTATCCACAACAATTGAACGTTTTGGCTTCTTAGCTGAACGAATCATTTCAAAGTAAGGGTTTGATTTATCACCTTGATAGGTAAAAGTGACGGGACCATCTTTTATGGTTTTTAAGCTGTCTTTTATCGCTTTATCAAGCGCCACTGCATCTTCACCAAAAAATGTCGTGCCTATAGCAAGATCATCAGGACTTAAATGGGAAAGTCTGCCCCAGCCATCGGGCTTTATAAAACCTAGCCCTTTAGACGAGTTCGAGCTTTGCTGGATGTTCTCTTTATCGATTAAACGCTTAAATTGACGAATCCAATATAAGCCAACTAATCCTAATGGGATTGCAACTTTACCTTCGCTGCGATCAACCACTGCACCAGAATGAGCGTCTGCAATACGTAGTAAAGTACGTAGTAGTGCGAGCTTATAGGTAGCCGATTTGGAATCATTGACGATAATGTGGCGAACCTTATTCAGATCACCGGAACCATCATCAGGCAAAGACATCACTACAGTTTGCCAAGATACACCCGTTCGCTTTAACTGATCGTCATCGAGAGATACGTTTCTCACCATTAAAGCGCTATTCTTTGCAAACTTTTCGAGCTCTTCAACCGATACGGGATAAGCTTTACGACCGTCAGAAAAGTCACCGTGACGAAGGCTAATCACCAATCGACCATTAGGCGCTAACAAATTTGCAAGTTTGCGAAATGCACGTTCACGGTGCGTAGGCGCAAGATGCATCCATACCGCACTGACAAGAATTAAATCGAAGCGAAAGCCAAGATTAATGGTTTTCTCAAGCTTAGGTAATGCATCTTCAAGCCAAGTAACGGAATCGCCACAGTAAGACTTACCAAGCCTTAGAAGTGCTTGAGCAGGCTCGATCGCAACAACTTCACACCCATGCTCAGCCATCCATTTCGCGTCTCGACCAGAGCCCGCGCCAACATCTAACACACGATCTCCAGCCTGGGGCCAGAAGACTCTCCAACTCGCGTGGACATCCTCAAACTGGATCGATGTGTATTGCTTCGCGAAAGAGTCGGCGTGTCGGTCATAAAAGTTAGAAGTGGCAGGCATAAAGGTTAACGAAAGGTAATTAATATGCGTCCATATTAATTGCTAGAAATTGCAATGGCTAGAATGCCATTCAAAAGTTGTAGATAGAGTGGCAATTACAGCCAAAAACCTAAAAACGACAAAGCCCCGACAACTCAAAGAGTTATCAGGGCTTTTGAATAAATGGCACGCCCTATTGGATTCGAACCAATGACCACATCCTTAGAAGGGACGTGCTCTATCCAGCTGAGCTAAGGGCGCGCTACAGGGACAGGATTATACGAGTTCAAACGGGTAAATCAACGGGTTTTCATAACATTCTGATCTGAATGCCTAAAAAAAGTCCATTAAAACGCTTAATGTTCAAAAACACCACAAAGCAAACGTTTGCGTATGGATGTTGATAAGAAATTCTGCGACAATGCGCCGCAGATAATCTGCCTTCTTAATTTATAAGGAAAGTCATGACTGCTCAAAATATAGACGGAACTCTCATTTCCCAAACTGTTCGATCCGAAGTGGCTGCACGTGTTAAAGCACGTGTTGAAGCTGGGCTACGTGCTCCTGGTTTAGCAGTGGTTCTAGTTGGTGAAGATCCTGCTTCTCAGGTTTATGTCGGTAGCAAACGCCGCGCATGTGAAGAAGTTGGGTTTGTTTCTAAGTCTTTTGACCTTCCTGCGTCTAGCTCAGAAGAAGAGTTACTAGCGCTGATTGATGAATTAAACAACGATGATGAAATTGACGGCATTCTAGTGCAATTACCCCTTCCTGCGGGCATAGACACAACACATGTTTTAGAGCGCATTCACCCAGAGAAGGACGTGGATGGCTTCCACCCTTATAACGTTGGCCGTCTTGCGCAACGTATTCCAAAGCTTCGCTCTTGCACGCCAAAGGGCATCATTACCCTACTCGACCGTTACAACATTGAGCTGCGTGGTAAACATGCGGTTGTGGTTGGCGCATCAAACATTGTTGGTCGTCCAATGACACTTGAGCTGCTGCTTGCGGGCTGCACAACAACAACATGTCACCGTTTTACCAAAGACCTAGAGAGTCATGTGCGTCAAGCTGACGTTGTCGTGGTTGCGGTTGGTAAGCCTAACTTCATCCCTGGTGAGTGGATTAAAAAAGGCGCAGTGGTGGTCGATGTCGGTATTAACCGTCTTGACTCAGGCAAACTAGTTGGCGACGTGGAGTACGACAAAGCACGTGAAAGTGCGAGCTTTATTACTCCTGTTCCTGGTGGCGTTGGCCCAATGACCGTCGCAAGTTTAATTGAGAACACGATGCTCGCTTGCGAACAGTTCCACACAGACAAATAACGTAAAACTTCAGATACGAAAAAGGCTCCGCGAGGAGCCTTTTTGCTAATTGTTGATATCTATTTCAATTACAGACTTAAAATCACGCCCGCAATAGAAGCGCTCATTAAGTTCGCCATGACACCAGCGATAATC
The DNA here is from genome assembly GCF_033339995.1 of Vibrio sp. 1641. Lineage (NCBI taxonomy): Bacteria > Pseudomonadati > Pseudomonadota > Gammaproteobacteria > Vibrionales > Vibrionaceae > Vibrio > Vibrio sp. 1641. The sequence goes on along the minus strand of NZ_JAWOVP010000009.1, from coordinate 101,177 downwards.
GCACGGAAACCATGCTTAGAAACAAATGCACGCTTTTCTGGTACCAAAGAGCCTAACCCACCAATCAGCATCGCCATGCTTGAGATGTTTGCAAAGCCACACAAAGCAAACGTCACGATTGCTTGTGAGTGTTCACTAAGTTGAGACTTCACTTCTGCAAGCTGGATGAAAGCGACGAACTCGTTCACCACGATCTTGTTACCAATAAGCGAGCCCGCCGTAATCGCCTCTTCCCATGGCACACCTAACAACCATGCGACAGGTGCAAATACGTAGCCTAAGATAAGCTCAAAGCTTAGTGGCGTACCAATAAGGTCTCCAACCCAACCTAGCATCCCGTTCAACAACGCGATTACGCTGATGAACGCTAACAACGTACCACCGACCGATACAGCGATACGAACACCCGCCATTGCGCCATCGGCTAACGCTTCAACCACGTTAGTTGCACGTGGAATTTCAACTTGGCTAATGTCGATATCTGCTGCTTTATCCGTATCTTCTGGCATTAAAATTTTTGCCATCAACAAGCCGGCAGGTGCCGACATAAATGCAGCAGCAATAAGATAATTGAGGTCGACACCCAGTGATGCGTAACCAACCAACGTTCCGCCAGCAACTGACGCTAAACCACCTGTCATAACTGCAAAGAACTGCGAGTCAGTCATGTGTTTTAGGTAAGGCTTTACCATTAATGGTGCTTCAATGGTGCCAACAAAGATATTCGCCGTAGCAGACAAAGACTCAGCACGACCGATACCTAGCAGCTTTTGAATACCACCACCGATAAAGTTAATGATTTTTGGCATCACACCAATGTGATAAAGACCTGAGATAAGAGAGGAGAAGAAAACGATGATACCCAGAACATTGATCGCAAAGGTGAAGCCCCCTGTCGCCAAATTACCGAATAAAAACGCAATGCCCTCTTGACCATAGTTGATCAAATTCGACACAACACTGCTCACTGAATTCAGCGCATCTCGTCCTGCTGGTACATATAAAACCAACAACGCAAACAGTACCTGCAAAGCAAACGCAAACGACACCGTTCTCAGCTTTATATTTTTTCTATTTGTAGAAAGTAGCCATGCTAGGAATAGTATGGCTACGATACCAATAATTGAGTTCATAAAATGAATCCGACAGAAGGGGGATATGGAAGGCACCGGATTGTATAGCGGACTCAAAATGCTGCAAGTTGAGGATGTTAACAGTGTGAAAAGTTTAAGCGACCAATAACTGACCAACAAAATAACCAATTGAATTTATTGAAGATAAACGTTTGCTTATTTTAATTATTTCCATATGGAAAATATGTTTCTGGTTCAGGAAAAATTTTTGTGAAGTGAATCACCTTATGTGTCGTTCTACAACGTCATTGATCCTGTTATTTAGGAATAGAGATGTAAGGCGCCAAACGTTGGTCCCAATGACAAGGGTTGCCGATCTTCTGTTTGATAAAGTTAATCACTGCGGATATTTTTTTTGGCATATGCTGGCGGCTTGGGTATACCGCATAAAACGGCATCGACTGGCTGGCTTTCCAGTCAGGTAACAGCTGTATTAACTTACCCGTTCTAAACTCATCCCCCAGCAAGTAAGTGGCAAGGTAGGCAATACCCCAACCTGCAATAGCCGCATCCCGAACGGCTTCTGCCAGATCCACTGAATAGTTACCCGAGACTTTTACGTTCAATTCTTGCTGATCTTTGGTAAACGCCCACCCCGTATAGTCACGCTCCCAGCTTCTGTATATGAGGCAGTTGTGAGCAGATAGGTCATCCGGTTCTGCTGGCGTGTCATGTTTCAATAAGTAATCTGGCGATGCCGCAACAACAAACTGGCAATCCGTCAAACGCTGCGCAATGTAACCTTCAGGCAAATGCTCGTTGTTGGTTACCCATAAATCGAGCCCTTCGGCTAACATATCGACCTTATAGTCAAACAGATGTACTTCCACTTGAAGTTGAGGATACAGTTCGCGTAACTCTTGAATCGCTGGAATAATGTGTAAGGTACCAAATGATTGCGACAACCCAAGACGTACCAAACCTGCTACTTCATCCCGCTGGGTTTCCATCTCTAATGTGGCGCTGCTCACCGCTTGTACCACTTGCTCACAGTGATGAAAAAAGGTTTTCCCTGCCTCAGTCGGCGTAAAGCTTCGCGTAGTGCGTTGAACAAGCTTGATACCAAGAGACGCTTCTAACTGACTCAACTGTTTACTCACATGAGACACCGACACGCCTAAGCTCTTTGCAGCAGCTGTGAAGCTTTTGTGTTTAAGAAGAGCGGAGAAAATCACCATTTGTGCGGCACGTTCAGATAACACGCTTTACCTCGATTTGGTTATAGAAAAAACAAAGGGCTCCGAAGAGCCCTTGTATTGAAGACTGAATGCCAAATTGTTTGATGGCAGATCAGTATTTAATGCGGTCAGCCAAGTGACTCACAGCAAGTGCGAAGTAGTAAGAGCGGTTCCACTTCATCAATACGTTGTAGTTATTGTAAACCAGATACGTACGACCATTCTCGTCGTCCGGCATGATCAACCATGCTTTGATGTCTTCATCCAGGTTTGGCAACGGGCTACCGTCATATTTTGTGATACCTAATTGGCTCCACTCTTGAAGGTATTTGCCTTTTTCAGCCGTGCGCCCTTCTAGGCTGCGATCAATATTTTTAGGAACCTTAACTTGGCGACCCCAAGTATATTTATCATCCCAACCAGACTTGCTCAAATAGTTAGCGGTTGATGCAAACACGTCCGCTTCAGATTGCCATATGTCTTTTTTACCATCACCGTTGCCGTCAGCAGCAAAACGAAGGAAAGAGCTTGGCATAAACTGGCATTGACCCATCGCACCAGCCCATGAGCCTTTAAAGTTCTCTAGCTCAATATGGCCTTGATCGAGGATCTGAAGTGCCGACATGGTCTCTTTCCGGAAAAACTCTTCACGACGGCCTTCAAATGCCATTGTGGATAGTGCATCAATCACTTTAAAGTTGCCGGTAAACTTACCAAAGTTACTTTCAACTCCCCAAAGTGCCACAATAAAGCGCGGGTGGACACCGTACTCATCGCCTATACGCTTTAGCTCAGTGTAATGCTCTTTGTAGAGTTGTCTGGCTTGCTTCACCTTCCACTCAGGCACCGCGCGAGGAATGTACTCATCCAATGTCAGTTTCTTTTCTGGTTGGTTTCGGTCCGCTTTTACTGCTCGGGGCTTGTACTCAACATTAGCAAAAGCAGCACTAATGACCTGCTCTGAGATACCTTTATCACGAGCTTCAGCACGCAGCTTATTCAAGTATTCATCAAAACCCTCGCTACTTGCAAAAGCCGAGGTACACATACCAACGCTAAGCATGGTAGCCAGTATCTTTTTCATATTGCCCTCCTTGAGCAAGGCAGAAATCCCAGATGAAAAACGATGACGTTATTCGCCTTTCTGCTGGGCTTTTTGTTCTTTGTACTTTTCTAATAGGTTCTCCGGCGGCGGTGGAACCTGAAGAAAGAAGCCATCATTTTGTAATGAAGCCTTCACTTTTTCGATATCAACTTGTGCCAATTTACGGCCATCAAGTTTAATCGTCATGACAGCGATAGGCTTACCGAACATCTGCATTAAGGTGTCAGGAACCTGTGAAAAATCATCCTTTTTCGGAATATAGAGATAAGTACCTTCTTTTTTCGAGCTTTTATAAATAGAACAAAGCATGACACGCCTTTTATGCTGATTTAGCCGCGTTGAGTGCGGATTAGGTTGTAAACGTCAAATTCTCGCAAACTTAATAGCAAATTTGAGATTAATTCACCTATTTGCCCACGAGAGAACTTGCTGCGTCAAAGGATGAAATATAACATGACATACCTAGTTTAAGGCAACGCTCTTTCAATAAAGGCAAGAAGTCCACGATGACCCATTCACCAGACCTTAAAGGTAGCAGTTTTACATTGTCAGTTTTACACCTTTCTGACAATGAGATCGCAAAGACTGTCGAATTTTTGCAAGAAAAAGTTTCTCAAGCACCTTCTTTTTTTGCATCCGCGCCTTTGGTAATCAATATAGCAAAAGTACAAGGCGACATTGATTTCCCTAAGCTTAAACAAGGCATCTCAGATGCTGGTTTTATTCCGGTCGGTGTAACGGGCTGTAAAGACAAGCGTGTACAAAACCTTGCTTCCGAAGCTGGCTTCGCCATTATGTCGGCGAGCAAATCGCCAAGCCAAGCACCTGCCAAAATGGCACCAACGAAAGTAGTTCGTACGCCTGTCCGCTCAGGACAACAGATCTACGCAAAAGATGGTGATTTGGTGGTGCTAGCGCACGTAAGTGCAGGTGCTGAAGTCATTGCTGACGGCTCTATTCATATCCATGGCACACTTCGAGGTCGTGCGATTGCAGGAGCAAGTGGTCAGCAGGAAGCGCGTATTATTTGCCACGATTTACAAGCAGAACTGGTATCCATTGCGGGTGACTACTGGTTAAGCGATCAAATTGAAAGCGAGTACTGGCAAAAGAAAGTAATGATCAGTAAAGCCGATGAATCATTACATTTAGAAGTTCTCGCGATTTAATCTAAAAAGGAAAAAAAATGGCACGCATTATTGTAGTAACGTCTGGTAAAGGTGGCGTTGGTAAAACCACTTCAAGCGCAGCCATCGCCTCTGGTCTAGCTCTTAAGGGAAAAAAGACCGCGGTGATCGATTTTGACATCGGTTTGCGTAACCTCGATCTAATCATGGGCTGTGAGCGCCGCGTCGTGTATGACTTTGTAAACGTCATTAACGGTGAAGCGACATTAAACCAAGCGCTGATCAAAGATAAGCGCACGGACAACCTATTTATTCTTCCTGCTTCTCAAACTCGTGATAAAGACGCACTGACAAAAGATGGTGTTCAGCGCGTATTCGGCGAACTTGATGAAATGGGCTTTGATTTTATTATTTGTGATTCACCAGCAGGTATCGAGCAAGGCGCGTTAATGGCCCTGTACTATGCCGATGAAGCCATTGTCACAACGAACCCAGAAGTCTCTTCTGTGCGTGACTCTGACCGCATTCTCGGTATTTTAGATTCTAAGTCACTGCGTGCAGAACAAGGGCTAGAGCCAGTAAAACAGCACCTGCTACTGACTCGCTACAACCCATCTCGCGTCACTCAAGGCGAAATGCTAAGCGTTGAAGACGTAGAGGAGATCTTACATATTCCACTACTGGGCGTGATTCCAGAAAGCCAAGCCGTACTTAACGCGTCAAACAAAGGTGTGCCAGTCACTTTTGACGATAACACCGATGCGGGTATGGCTTATTCTGACACCGTTGATCGCTTATTAGGCAATCAGGTTGAATTTCGTTTCCTTACTGAGGAGAAGAAAGGACTCTTTAAACGACTCTTTGGAGGCTAGACATGTCATTATTAGAATTTTTCCGTCCACAGAAGAAAACTTCTGCGAATCTAGCTAAAGAGCGTTTGCAAATCATTGTCGCAGAGCGCCGCAGCCAAAATGATCCTGCGCCGTCTTACTTGCCTCAATTAAAAGAAGACATCTTGAAAGTAATCAGCAAGTACGTGGCAATTGATCCAAATATGGTTGACTTAACATTTGAGCACAAAGACGACGATATCTCAGTTCTTGAGCTGAATGTGAAGCTACCAGACGAAGAAAAGTAATCAGTTTCTCTCGCCAGACGAATGCTCTCATTAGAACGAAAAAGGTTGGCATCGAGGCCAACCTTTTTCATCTTTCATTACTTTAATGCTTTGTTCATCTTGTCGCCGAGTAAATCCAAACGCCACCCTTGCATCAAATCAGGCAATACTTCTGGGTCACGATCTTTTTTCCAAACCCAACTGATCAACTGATTGATCTGCTTTTTAGAGGCAAGGAACTCCGTGGCTAAACCTGACTTCTGCGAAGCCGATTTCACCAAGTCTTTCATATTTTTGAAGACCTGCTTGTAACCCGGATAGTCCATTAAACGCTCAATTTTCGCAGGATACTCTTCAGAAGGAGTTTGCTTCGCTTGTTTAACAATCGCGGCAATCTTCGCGCCATGGCGGTTAATCGCTCGGATATCAATATCTTCTGCTTCCATCTTCTTAAAGTTCGTTAAACCAAGACGAGCGACCGTTAATAGATCACCTTCTTTGAAGATAAAGTTCAGCGCTAAATCTCGTTTGATTGCTTCACGATAACGCCACGTCGCCAATGGCTTTAAAATCGCCAGCTCAGAAGGTTTTAATTGCCAAGCGCCCTTAATATCAAGGTAGGCATTCTCTTCATTGGTTACGCGAATACGTTTCGAAACGAGTAAATCACTTTCTTGCTGTACAGCTTCCCACCAACCTGCTTGCGTCACCTTATCGAACAGCTTTTCGTATAACGGTAACAAGTAATGAACATCTGCGGCAGCATAATCTAATTGCTTTTGTGTCAGTGGACGAGCCATCCAGTCGGTACGTGATTCACTTTTGTCGAGCTCTACGCCTAAATATTCTTCCACCAGCGATGCGAAGCCTGTCGATAGGCCGTGACCGAGAAAAGCGGCCATCAGCTGCGTATCCACCATAGGGAATGGTGTACAACCAAAAGCGTTTTGGAAAACTTCTAAATCTTCACCACATGCGTGCAGCACTTTTAGCACAGAAGTATCTTTTAATAGCGCTACAAACGGCGTCATATCCGTTAATTCAGTCGGATCAATCAGCGAGAGGCGATTACCATCGAAAAGCTGAATCAGACCTAACTGCGGGTAGAAAGTGCGAATACGAACGAATTCGGTATCCAGCATCACTACGTCTGCCTCTCGGGCATGAGTGCAAACCTCTTCTAGGTCTTTGTTTTTAGTAATAATTTGATAGTTCACATACTTCTCGCTATAAAAATGCCAGCAAAACGCTGGCATTCTATCATTTTTTAAATCTCTCGACTCGACGAAATCGGCTTATGCGCTTTTCTTCGCAAGTTCAGCGTCATTCTCTTCGCGTAAAACACGACGCAAGATCTTACCGACATTGGTTTTAGGTAAGTCTTCGCGGAACTCAACCAACTTCGGAACTTTGTAGCCAGTTAAGTGTTCTCGACAATGCGCGATCACTTCGTCTTTGGTCAAGCTCGGATCGCGTTTCACGACATAAATCTTCACTAATTCACCAGACACTTCATGCGGCTGACCAATAGCAGCCACTTCAAGGACTTTGCCGTGTAGCGCTACAACGTCTTCGATTTCGTTCGGGTAAACATTAAAGCCTGATACTAAGATCATGTCTTTCTTACGGTCAACGATGTGCAAGAAGCCTTCGTCATCGAACTTAACAATGTCGCCCGTTGATAGCCAACCGTCTTCGTTGATCGTATCTTTCGTTGCTTCAGGTCGTTGCCAGTAGCCTTGCATAACCTGAGGACCACGAACTTGAAGTTCACCAGTTTCAGTATTCGCAAGAGCGTTGCCTTCTTCGTCCACAATGCGAACTTCCGTTGATGGCACAGGCAGACCAATCGATCCATTGTATTCAACAAGGTCATGCGGGTATGCCGCAACCAATGGAGAACACTCGGTTAGGCCGTAACCTTCTAGTAGGTAACAACCCGTGGTCTTTTGCCATTTTTCTGCTACTGAGCGCTGCACTGCCATGCCGCCGCCAACGGCTAAACGTAGGTTACTGAAATCCAACTCGTGGAAGTCTTCGTTGTTGATCAAAGCATTAAATAAGGTGTTCACGCCCGTAATCGCAGTAAACGGATGCTTTTGTAGCTCTTTCACGAACCCTGGAATATCTCTAGGGTTCGTAATAAGTAGGTTACGGCCACCCATTTCGACAAACAGTAAACAGTTTACGGTAAGAGCAAATACGTGATACAGCGGTAGCGCTGTCACGACTAATTCGCGGCCTGGAGATAAAACCGGCCCGTACGCGCCTTTCGCCTGTAAAACGTTCGCAATCATATTACGGTGTGTAAGAATCGCACCTTTCGCGACGCCTGTCGTACCGCCCGTGTATTGCAGGAATGCGATGTCATCCCCAGACATAAACGGTTTAACGTATTGTAGACGACGACCTTTACGTAGAGCCTGACGCATTGAGATTGCACCAGGTAAATCATACTTAGGCACCATGCCCTTAACGTACTTCACGACAAAATCGACAATCGTACCTTTCGCTCGTGGCAGCATTTGACCAAGGCTGGTTAACACCACGTGTTTAACTGGTGTTTTATCGACGATTTGTTCTAGCGTGTTCGCAAAGTTAGATACAATCACAATCGTCGTCGCACCTGAGTCATTCAATTGGTGCTCAAGTTCACGAGGAGTGTAAAGTGGGTTAACGTTTACGGCGATACAACCTGCACGCAAAATACCAAACAACGCCACTGGGTATTGCAGTAGGTTTGGCATCATCAGAGCAACACGGTCACCCTTTTGCAGTTTTAACTCGTTTTGCAGATACGCTGCGAATGCGCGACTACGCTCTTCCAATTTACGGAAGGTCATAACCGAGCCCATGTTCATGAATGCTGGTTGGTCTGCATATTTTTGTACAGACTGTTCAAACATTTCTACCAAAGACTCATATTGCTCTGGATTAATGGTTTCAGGTACGTCACTTGGATAACGTGAAAGCCATGGTTTATCCACGATGTTACTCCTCGTTTATAACTGGCTAAAAAATAGCGTCCTTTTTATTTTGAAAGCTATTACAGCACAGCGAACGTGCTTGAGCACGCAACTCTCAAACACTTGTTTAAATTTTGTTAACTACACCAAGAATTCGCGTTGCGACCTCGAGTATTTGCTCTAAATGACAGTGATGACCACCCTTGACAGAAACCACTTGCGGTGGGTTCTCTCCCCAATCAGCTTGGTTAGATGGTAAATTCTGAAATCCTTGATCGCCTAATACAATCAAATGAGGACAACGTATTTGGCTGGTAATCGAGTTAGCATGCGCTTGCGCCATTCGGTAAAGCGACGCACATTTTAACTTGGCGTCATGCCGCCAATACCATTTATCTCCTCGCTGCTCTGTTCCACGCTCGACTATCGGTAGAAGCTGCTCAGCGGTTAATTGGTTGGCTTGCATGCGTAATTTTAACGCCAGATCGAAGGAGGCAATGGCTCGCTCTGGCTTGTTTTGCTGTTTTATTCGACTTAAAACGCCATCGCGAAGACGAGGCAAACTGTTAATAGGCTCTTCAGTAAGAGGTCCTGCTCCCTCAATTTGCACAAGACCTTCGACCTGCTCTGGAAACGCAGCACTATAACAACTTGCGATTAAAGCACCAAGTGAATGCCCTACTAATATCAGTCTGTTTGGTGATAATTCGTCCAAAAACTGATACAAATCGGCAATATAGTCGTGAAAGGGGTAATAATTATCGTGAGATTTATGACTCGATAAACCGTGACCAAAATGATCGATGGCGAGGAGGTGTAAGTGAGGATTAAGTTGGTTCAACTGCTCCATGAGCGCTTTAAAGCTGCCCGCATTATCTAACCACCCATGAAGAAAAACGACTGACAAGTCAGCCGTTTTCTCGTTCCCTATCTCAAGGGCTGCCATTTTGCCGGCAGGAAGCTCGAATTGACGCTCATGCATCGCAGATTATTTGACCTGTTTTATCACTTTACCGTCTTGTGGGAAATCATTACGCCACATGCGGCAGTTAATCGAGTAACATGGGTAAAAGTAGGTTGGCGAGTCATACATGCGTACACGTTCTTCAATTTTCCATAAACGGTACCCTTCCCCCTTTATTACCGGGAAGATGTAACCGTGCTCACCGATCTTTCCTTCTTCTTCCCCTGCTCCTTTGCCTACAACCGTCACCAAACGGCCTTCACTAAAGGCGACAGGCTCTAAATAGCCATCAAAATAGGCGACAAAACGCCCCGTAGGCTCTTCATCGATATCAGGTTTACCAGACTTACTGATAGGAAGGTTTACAATCTCTAGACGCGTTTTATCTTTAAAGTTATCCACTTTAGCGATGATTCCACCAAGGCGAACATCTTCACTCACTTGCCCCTGAGACTCAGCAAAAGCTTTATAGTCTGTAACGACCAATTCTGTGCTTGCATTTAGCTCCTCAGGCAACGAGCTACACGCAGACAAACCAACCGTAGCAAATAATGCGAGAAAAAACCGTCCAAAAACCTTCATAAACCACCTTTCAATATTAGTAACCCCAAGCTGGGGAGATCTCACACGTAAATATCGACACCAAGTAATTGAGCCAGTTCCTCTTTTTTAGCTCGATTCATGACATCCATGTACTGCTCCATTGCTTTACGTGCGCCCCCTTCAGGAAGGTCATATTGCACTTGAGCTCGGTGAATTTGGGACTCATCCACGTGTTTTATGGAGTGCGCCACGGCGTTAGCAACCTTTGAAGGCTGACCTACAGGCTGCTTTGTTTGTGATTTATTTACCGGCTTCTTTTGACTGGCTTTATTAGTGCGATTTGCACCGGGAATCAAAGAAGGAGGCAAGCCATTAATCGACGCCATAGCACTCCATAAAAATACAGGGCAAACGCCCTGCTTTTTGTCAGGTTAATGAAAAACGGACTATTCGCGACCAGGAAGTTTTTTCCATGTCACATTATCACGTAAATAAACAGGGCTCGAATCTTCGACCGGCACGATATTACCCTTTTTAAATTCTTGTTCAGCAAGAATCACGATGTCTTGTGAATCAGGGTACAGAACGTCACCATGCGTCAAATTAAACGGTAGGCCTGCTAATACTTCTTGGTAAGCATCCCAACCAGTACCTGCTGTCGTCCACGTTTTGTCGTCTGCTTGTGCTTCTTCAACGAGACGTGCTGGTGGAATTACGCACTCTGCATCCATCCCTGCCCACTCACCGTTTGCTTGGCGAGTGTAACGTGCCCAGTAAACTTCACCCATACGTGCGTCAATAGCCACAGCGACATCGGTCACACCATGTAAGCGATAGCTACCTTGAGCCATTGCAGCCAGCGTTGAAACGCCGATCATAGGTAAGTCAGCACCGAACGCCAAACCTTGTGCGATACCAATACCGATACGAACGCCAGTAAAGCTACCTGGACCACGTCCAAACGCTAACGCATCCAGCTCTTGTAGAGTCAGGCCAGCTTCTTTGAGTACTTCATCAACCATTGGCAGTACTTTTTTGGTGTGATCGCGTGGTGCAACCGCGCTACGTGAAATCACTTGATCATTAGCCAACAACGCAACTGAACAGTTTTCAGTCGCTGTATCGATAGCAAGAATTTTTGCGCTCATTTAACTCTCTACAACTTTCATTTATTGGGTTATGCCTCAGCACTTGCGTCTGTGACAGATTGTTCTGCTTTCAGGAATGCTTTGATTCCATCTAAGTCTCGCGTCCTTGGGATAGGTGGTAGGCTTCCGAGGAAAATACCACCATAGTCTCGCGTGACGAGGCGATTATCACAAATGATCAACGCACCGTGATCCTTCTGATCTCGAATTAATCGCCCGACTCCCTGCTTTAACGTAATCACTGCATCCGGGATTTGTACTTCAGCAAATGGTTCACCGCCACGTAATCGACAATCCTCGATACGGGCTTTGAGTAACGGATCGTCAGGGGCGGTAAACGGTAATTTGTCGATAATAACACAGCTCAGCGCATCACCTCTAACATCAATCCCTTCCCAGAAGGCGCCTGTCGCCACGAGTAAAGCGTTACCCAGTTCCATAAACTCCGCCAAAGTTTTCTGCTTACTCATCTCCCCTTGCATTAACACAGGCAGCTCAAGTACTTCTCGGAACTTCTCACCTAGTTCACGCATCATGCTGTGCGAGGTACATAAAAAGAAGCAGCGACCATCATTTTCTTCAATCACCGGAGCAAGCATTCGGACTAACTTATCCGCTAAGCCGTTACTGTTTGGCTCTGGCAAATACCTTGGCACACAAAGGCGCGCTTGCTTTTGATAATCAAAGGGGGACGGCAGAGAAAATTGCTTTGTAGGCTTGAGGCCAAGGCGCTCAGTAAAGTGCTTGAAATCGCCCGATACGGCTAGGGTTGCTGACGTGAAAATCCACGCGCCTTGTTTAATCTCTATTTGCTCATGGAACTTGTCCGCGACAGAAAGAGGCGTAATGTGCAGAGCGAAATGACGAGGCGAGGTATCGTACCAGTATGAGTAACCGGTAATATCGACATCACATACCCGGTCTATACGGCCTTTGATCAAATTGGCTCGTTCAAAGGCGGTATCCAGTAATTGACTGCGCCCTAAGGCTATTTTGAGTACATCAATCGCCAATTCGAGGCTGTCAGTTAAGCGCAATAATTCTCGCTTAATAGAACCTGATTGCAACGCCTCACGCCAGTTGCCACGAAAGCCTGGCTCACCCAATACAATCCGCATGTCCATTGCGCTTTGCATGAGTTTGTCGCCCACTTTTTGCAATTGACGCATATCTTTGGCTTCGGTGCGATAGGCTATTTCAATGTCTTTGGCAAGATCGTGAATTTGGCGGCTTGAAACTGACTGGCCGAAATATTCGCTCGCAATATCTGGCAACTGATGAGCTTCATCAAAAATAAACACATCGGCTTCTGGAATCAGTTCACCGAATCCTGTTTCTTTGATCGCTAAATCAGCAAGAAACAAGTGATGGTTCACTACAACAATGTCGGAATCCATGGCTCGCTTACGCGCTTTCAATACAAAGCAATCAGTGTAGCTCGGACATTCTTTACCTAAACAGTTATCATTGGTTGAGGTGATAGTCGGAATGATCATGCTGTCTTCTGGCAGATCATCACAATCACCAAGGTCACCTGTTTTGGTTTCTGATGACCAAGCACGCACTTTAACCAGTTGAGTTAATAACGTCGGGTCAGATTCATTAGTGTGGCTTTCGACCATTTGGCGGCTCAAACGATCCAAACACAGATAATTAGAACGCCCTTTTAATAACGCCACTTGGCCATAAAAACCAAGCGCATTGACCATGAGCGGTAAGTCACGATGGTACAACTGCTCTTGCAAGTTTTTCGAGCCTGTACTGATGATCACTTTTTTACCGCTTAACAGCGCAGGGACTAAGTAGGCGAAGGTCTTACCGGTTCCGGTTCCTGCCTCCACCACCAACTGGGTTTGATCTTTGATCGCACTGCTGACGGCTTCCGCCATATCGATTTGTGGCTGACGAGCTTGAAAGCCAGGAATGGCCTTACCTAACGCGCCATCAGAGGAAAAAGTTTTTGCGATCATGCTTGGTATTGAGTTTGAAAAATTATCGAGAGTATATCAGAGGAATAGGAGTGACATCAGCCCACAATCTGACCAGCTTGCGGCGACACGCGGATATTTTGTTGAAACCAACGTAAGAATAGATTATTTATGGTGAAACATGGCAGTACAGTTACACCCGCCAGGGAATAATAACAAATTCGTACGCTAAAATATTAATGCATGGAAGTACCTGATTTATGGAAAAGAAAACACTGTTGACCCACTGTTCTGACGCCCCGGGTCTCATCTCGAAAATTACTAATATCTGTTACAAGCACCAACTCAACATCGTTCACAATAACGAATTTGTTGATAATACCAGTGGCCACTTTTTCATGAGGACGGAGTTGGAGGGGTACTTCAACGATCAAACGTTTCTTGCCGACTTGGACCAAGCTCTCCCGCAAGGTGCTAAGCGTAAATTGGTTGGCTCTCGCCGTAAGCGCATCGTCATTCTCGTCACAAAAGAAGCGCATTGTTTAGGCGATATTCTGATGAAAACCTACGATGGAAGCCTAGATGTTGAGATCGCCGCTGTGGTGGGGAATTACGACAAACTGCAAACTCTCACTGAGCGCTTCGACATTCCTTACCACCACGTGACCCATGAAAACCTTAGCCGTGAAGAACACGAGCAGAAGATGCTAGAAGTGATCGATCAATACGATGCTGACTTTTTGGTGCTAGCTAAATACATGCGCGTATTGACGCCGACGTTTGTTGAGAAATATCACCACAAAATCATTAATATTCATCACAGCTTCTTACCTGCTTTTATTGGCGCGAAGCCATATCAACAAGCTTACGATCGCGGTGTGAAAATCATCGGTGCAACAGCACACTTCGTGACTAATGATTTAGATGAAGGGCCGATCATCAAGCAAGACGTAATTCCTGTCGACCATACATTCAATGCCCAAGATATGGCGCAAGCGGGACGGGATGTAGAGAAGAACGTATTGAGTAAGGCTTTGAATAAAGTGATCAATGACCACGTCTTTGTTTATGGGAATAAGACAGTGATCCTTTAAGTTCATCGCTTTTGAATGAAAGAAAGGGTTGCTCATTTGCAAACCTTTCTTCTTTCTAGTCGTTCAAAACTTGCTTATTCAGCCTGCTCAGACTCCACAATACGCTTAAGTGAATGCGGGTGCAGCTTGATACAAATGCCTTGGTACTTAAACGCCACCGTTGGGTTGTTCAAGCGTTCGCCATCCCCTTTCGGGCTCGACAGTTTGATCTTCACACCCAGCTCTTCCAACTCATTAAAACGCGCCCCAAACGCTGGGTAAGTGTGTTTCAAATCAGCAAGAAACTCGTCTGCAGTTTCGGTATGAGACGGAATAACAAACTCCACATGTTCCCAGCTTTCAGTTGGGTAGATTTTGCCTTCCGCAGGGTATGGCAGTTCCAGACACTCTATCTTCCAGCCACGGCTTTCTAACGCTTTGTCGAATTCAATAACAATAATCGGGCGACCGTTGATTTTCGCTTGTGAAATCACCTTACCGTATTGATTCCATGCTTCATGCGCGGCTTTTGCTGTTTCAGTATCATTAATTCGCAGCGCAATATGGTCAGCTTGAGCAAAGCTCAGATCCAGTTTTAACAGGGATGCAAGCTCTTCAATCTTCGCCATAAATGCATCCAGATCTTGGATCATCAATTTAGGCGCTAGGCGTTTTTCAACTAGTTGAGTCGTCATTGTGGTTCTCTTTTGGGGCGATTTATCTCATTACTCTGAGCGCAATAGTAAACGCAAACCAAACCACATTTCCATTCAATCGAAAAAGTATAAATTTCCCCAATTCCTCTCTGTATGAAAAGCAATAAAGTTGTTATCATTAGCCCCATTTTTGTGAACTCCAACAGAACTCGGCACTTACTTCGCCGAGTTCTTCGTCCTTGAATTGAAGGAAACGCGTGTGAATATCCAAGCACTTATTAATGACAAAGTATCTCAGGCTCTAGAAGCCGCTGGCGCACCTGCAGGCAGTCCTGCGGCAGTACGCCAATCAGCAAAGCCACAATTTGGTGACTACCAAGCAAACGGCGTAATGGGCGTTGCTAAAAAACTGGGTACTAACCCACGAGAATTTGCACAGAAAGTACTGGATGTTCTAGACCTAGATGGTATTGCGAGCAAGACAGAAATCGCTGGTCCTGGTTTCATCAACATTTTCCTAAGCGAAGAGTTCCTAGCAAAACAAGCGGAAGCAGCACTGGCTGACTCACGTCTTGGCGTTGCAGCAGACGAAGCTCAAACTATCGTTGCTGACTACTCTGCACCAAACGTAGCTAAAGAAATGCACGTTGGTCACCTACGTTCAACCATCATCGGTGATGCGGTGGTACGTACTCTTGAGTTCCTAGGTCACAAAGTGATCCGTGCGAACCACATCGGCGACTGGGGTACTCAGTTCGGTATGCTTATCGCAAACCTTGAACGTGTACAACAAGAGTCTGGCGAAGTTTCTATGGAGCTTGCGGACCTTGAAGGCTTCTACCGCGAATCGAAAAAGCTGTACGATGAAGATGAAGACTTCGCAGTAAAGGCGCGAAACTACGTTGTGAAACTGCAAAGCGGTGACGAGTACTGTGCAGAAATGTGGAAAAAACTCGTTGATGTAACCATGATCCAAAACCAGCGCAACTACGACCGTCTAAACGTGTCACTGACTCGTGACGACGTGATGGGCGAGAGCATGTACAACGACATGCTTCCTAAGATCGTTGCAGACCTAAAAGAACAAGGTCTTGCCGTTGAAGATGATGGCGCGCAAGTTGTATTCCTAGATGAATACAAGAACAAAGATGGCGAACCAATGGGCGTTATCGTTCAAAAACGCGATGGCGGTTTCCTATACACAACAACAGACATCGCATGTGCAAAATATCGTTATGAAGAGCTAAGCGCAGACCGTGTGCTTTACTTCATCGACTCACGTCAACACCAGCACCTAATGCAAGCTTGGACAATTGTTCGTAAGGCAGGCTACGTACCTGAGTCAGTATCTCTTGAGCACCACGCGTTCGGCATGATGCTTGGTAAAGATGGTAAGCCATTCAAGACTCGTGCGGGTGGTACCGTTCGCCTTGCCGACCTTCTAGATGAAGCAGAAGTTCGTGCAGCACAACTGATCGAATCTAAAAACCCTGAGCTAGATGCGGAAGAAAAAGAGAAGATCTCTAAAACAGTTGCAATGGCAGCGGTTAAATACTCTGACTTATCTAAACACCGTACGACTGACTACGTGTTCGATTGGGACAACATGTTAGCGTTTGAAGGTAACACAGCACCATACATGCAATATGCATACACTCGCGTAGCTTCTATTTTCGCTAAAGCTGGTGTTGCTATGGACGCTCTCCAAGGCGACATCAAAATCACTGATGAGAAAGAGAAAGCACTTATTGCTAAACTTATGCAGTTCGAAGAAGCGGTTCAATCTGTCGCTCGCGAAGGCCAACCGCACATCATGTGTAGCTACCTATTCGAACTAGCAGGTCAGTTCTCTAGTTTCTACGAAGCGTGCCCTATCCTAGTTGCTGAAGACGAAGCTGTGAAACAAAGCCGTCTGAAACTAGCTGCGCTAACAGCGAAGACCATCAAGCAAGGTCTGTCTCTACTAGGTATTGATACTCTAGAGCGTATGTAATCCGCTTTTACGTAGGTAGCTTAAGTAGCACAAGCTAAATGATGACAAAGGTTGACGTGAAAGCGTCAACCTTTTGTTTTATCTGGCGTATACTGATGTCATTCAATTCAAATCGGACAACATAATGAGTTTTGAACTGCACCCTCAACTGGCAAAAGACACCACCGTTATCGGCCACTTCCCACTGTGTGTGGCGCTTCTGCATAAAGATAACGCCGTGCCATGGGTTATCTTGGTCCCTAAACGTGCAAACCTAAAAGAGCTTCACCACTTGCCAATGCAAGAACAGCAACAGTTTTTGCTAGAGTCTCAAGCGGTAAGCCAAGCACTGGAAGCAACATTCCGTCCAGACAAGCTAAACCTTGGTGCGCTAGGTAATATGGTGCCACAGCTGCACATTCACCATATTGCTCGCTTCAAAGATGACGTAGCATGGCCGGGACCGGTTTGGGGGAACACCAAAGGTGAATTCCGTACAGAAGAAGAGCAAAACGAATTGCTTGGTCGCATTAAAAATGTGCTGTCACTGAGCTCTATTTTCCAAAAAGCATAAGCACTGCTAGCGAAAATAATTCGCCTTTGAATACGGCTGAAATAGACAGAGAAAGATTAATACGTATTTGTAACAATCTTTCTCATTTTTCTGGGATTATCACTAAAATAAAACTTGTTTAGACTACCAGCTCAGTTAGAGAGGGTCATCATGAAACAAGTCTTCAACACATTCCGATACGTCAGCTGGATCGCCATTATCTGTTCTATGGCTGCTTCATTCTTGCTTTTTCTTATGGGTGCAGCAAAAACCTATTCGGCATTTGCGGTCTTCATTCTCAATCAAACACCTCCAGAAGCACTCGCACATTTAGATAAAGCAGACATCGCGATCGCTTATTTGATCAAGTCACTGGATACGTTTCTTGTCGCACTAGTTTTGTTCATCTTTGCTCACGGCATCTACACACTATTTATTTCCAACAAAGCTAAAGCGAAAACACAAGAGCAGTCGGTTTTGCATTGGATCAGAACCCCAAACATCGGCCATCTAAAAAACATTTTGGCTGAAGTCATCATCGTGATCTTGTTTGTGAAGTTCTTAGAGCTCGTGCTGATTAACTTCGACAGCTTAGATTGGACGATCTTAACATTACCTATTTCGATTTTAGTTTTAAGTCTTGGTTTAAAGTTCCTAGGGTTAGGCGCGACTAAACACTCTGAAGAACATTAATTTCGCTGTATTCACAAACAATAACCAGCAAAATAAAAGCCGCATCATTGCTGATGCGGCTTTGTCGTTTTTACGTGATAATTTTTAGGTGACTAATTTTGATAGTCGCTACATGGTGACTGTCAGAGACAAACCATCTTGTTTAGTCACTGAGTAGCGAACACGAGTCACGTCATGAGCTTTATTAGTGTCGACTAGGCGGCTAATTTTGCCCTTCTTAATCCACACGTTTAACATCGCGTCGGCGCCATCTTCACTCATCCCAAACTGTTTAGCCAGATCTGACTGGGAGACGGTTCCTTTGTCTGCAATGTATTGATAAAGCTCTTTTAAAATCATGCTACTTGCGCCTCTAATGCACCGTTTTGTTTCTTACCAACTTGTTTGAACACGCGGTAGGTACCAAAGAAGATAGCAACGATCACAGCCATCCAAATACCACTTGTTACTGGGCTATCTGCGAAATGCGTCAATTGGTTGTAGAACGTCGCACATAGGTAAGCCAAGCCCATTGTCCAAACCGCGATAAAGCGTGCGAACTTATGACCAAACTCACGTACGTAAGCACCCATCGCCGCCACACAAGGAGTGTACAGTAGGATAAAGATTAGGTAAGCAAATGCGGCATTGCCAGAAGCAAACTGCGATTTAATGTTACCGAAGATAGAAGCATCGACTTCTTGTTCTTCGGCAACGGCATTTGAGTCAGTTAAGTCACCCACTTCAATACCTAGTGGATCTGAGTAGCTCAAACCGGCTAAGTTTTCAGGGATACTCATTACTGCCTCTTCTAGGCTGCCCATTAGATCAAATTCTGCGTCTTCACCGTCACTTGGCGTCGTGTATAGACTGTTAAGCGTACCAACTACCGCCTCTTTTGCGAAGATACCAGTAATGATACCTACCGTCGCTGGCCAGTTATCTTCTTGAACACCGATTGGCGCGAATACTGGAGTTACAACTTGCGCAGCTTTAGAAAGCACCGAGTTTTCGCTGTCTTCATTACCAAAACTGCCATCAGTACCCAATGAGTTGAAGAAACTCAGAATAGCAACAACGATAACGATGGTTTTACCTGCACCAAGTACAAAGCGCTTTAGCTTTTGCCAAGTTTTGATCACCACGTTTTGTAGCGTCGGAAGCTCGTAATCTGGCATTTCCATCACTAGGCTATCGCTGCTACCTGGGTAAAGCGTGTGCTTAAGGAAAAGACCTGTGAAGATCGCTGCCACAATACCAAGTAGGTAAAGTGCGAATACAATGTTCTGGCCAGAACCTGGGAAGAATGCCGCAGCGAATAGCGCGTATACAGGCAGACGAGCACCACATGACATAAATGGCGCCATAGATGCAGCCAGTTTACGCTCACGTTCTTGGTCTAGAGTACGAGTTGCCATGATTGACGGAACGTTACAGCCAAAACCAAGAACCAACGGTACAAATGCTTTGCCCGGTAGGCCGATCTTCTGCATCACTTTATCTAGTACGAATGCTGCACGAGCCATGTAACCTGAGCTCTCAAGTACCGCTAGGAACAGGTACAAACACGCGATAACCGGAATGAAGGTTGCAACCGTCTGGATACCACCACCGATACCATCAGCAAGAACCGTCACTAACCACACAGGCAAATGACCGTCTAACAAGTGATGCCCACCATCAACCAACAATGCGCCCACACCAATGTCAAAAAAGTCGATAAATGCACTACCGATGTTAATCGAGAACATAAACATCAGGTACATAACAACAAAGAAGAAAGGAATTCCAATCCACTTGTTCAAAATAAACTGGTCGAGTCTTTCAGTCACACTACGACTTAACTTGCCTTCGCTTCGGCGAACTTTTTTACACTGTTCATGCAGATGCGTGTACTTAGTATCCGCGACATGCAAATCGATATCCAAATCTAACGTCGTAATGACTTCCAAGACTTTGCTTCTATCAATATCAGAAAGACTATTGAGCACCATTGTGTCTTTTTCAAGCGCACGAATCGCTAGTGCACGATGAGCGACGGTTTGGTCGTTAAAAAGTGCGGAAACCGTTTGAATTGCCGACTCCATCTTCTCACCATAATGCAAAGACAATTCTTTAAGTGGCACTCCTTGAACGATGGATTTATGGAGCTTTTCTTTAAACTCTGCCACTTGAGTTTTATTGGTTGCAGATAAACTGACAACCGGACAACCTAACGTTTTCTCAAGCTCTGCAACGTTAATCATCTGACGTTCACGCTTTAGCGCATCCATCTTGTTGAGGACAACAATCATAGGGCGACCAAGTTCGCGAAGTTGCAGCGTCATGTATAAGCTGCGCTCTAAACTTGTAGCATCCACCACGTTAATAATGAGATCAGCAGGATGAGTTAGAACCGCACGCGATGCGATGGATTCATCAAT
Source organism: Vibrio sp. 1641 (assembly GCF_033339995.1). Classification (NCBI taxonomy): domain Bacteria; kingdom Pseudomonadati; phylum Pseudomonadota; class Gammaproteobacteria; order Vibrionales; family Vibrionaceae; genus Vibrio; species Vibrio sp. 1641. The sequence goes on along the minus strand of NZ_JAWOVP010000009.1, from coordinate 80,619 downwards.
ACTATTACTATCATTACCACTGTCTAATGAGTAAATACCCGGAAGGTCAGTGAGCAAAAACTCATCCCCAGCATGCTTGAATTGTCCCGTTTTCTTTTCAACCGTGACGCCTGCCCAGTTACCAACTTGCTGTTTTGCGCCAGTTAAACCATTAAATAGCGTCGTTTTACCACTATTAGGGTTACCTACGGTTAGCACTTGATATTGCATTACACTCGCTCCACTTCAATTTTCTGAGCAATTGTTTCTCGCAATGCGACAGACACACCACGGACTTCGACTTGTAAAGGATCGCCCATTGGCGCACGTCGAATCACTTTGACTTCTGTATTGGGAAGCAGCCCCATTACCATGAGTTTCTTTCTGATATCTGATGAAAGACCATCTAACAACCGAATCGTCACCGTATCGCCAGGATTAATCTCTGATAACTTCATAGTGGCCCTTAAGAGTATTGCTAATGAGAAATATTATTATTTAATAAGTTTAGGTTGCCAATATTACTCCCCTATACCCCTTCAATCCTTGTGTGAAATCAAAGATTCCGTAAATGTTTTCACGCTTTCAAACGTTAACTTCGTAAATTTCCTCTCGTTATTTACGTCAAAATTAACAATTACAAATGACACCTAACGAAACAAAAATGTCACAAACCAAGACAGAAAACAAAAAATTCAAATTAAAACAATGGTTTAAGTAAAAAACCAAACGTTGTCGCTTTTCTCATATAAACATGGCGTTATTTTTATAAGAAAAATAAGTAACCTCTCGTATAGTTACTCCATCGAGAGGGCAACCTCTCTAATAAATTCCAGAGGTGGCATGGCAACATGTCACTCCGGCAGCAAGCGAAGGTGTCCTTGACACCCGTGGTATAGTCCCCCCGGCTATACCACGATATTTTTTTCACCTCTTTCAAAACTTCTTTACCTTATTCATCTTTTCAACACAGTTTTCGTTTTCACGAATGTCGCATGCCATCACTCCCCCAAATGAACCACGCTCTTTTGATACAGCAATACAACTGTCATTTATTTGTTGCAACTATCAGTAAATCATTCTCTTGAAGCCATTTATGCTTATTGCTATGAACATCGCGACTAACAGATAGAACGTGATCGTGCTTACGTGTTGAGAATGGATTTGTAGGCTAGATGTGATGAAGAAACAATGAAACTTACTGCGTTAGCAACTGCAGCAATAATAGAGCACTGTATGCAGCTCCCCAGCATCTTAACTATTAACTAGGGAGCGTATAATGAAGGTTTTCTAGTTAATTTCTTGGCTTTCTTGAGTCAAAGCAAACTTGGAAGGGGGCAAACCAAAATGCAGCTTAAACTTTTGGCTAAAGTAAGATGGATCATTAAAGCCACAGTTAAAGGCGACTTCACTGATTTTCTCACCCGCCAATAACTGTTCACACGCCGTTTCTAAACGAACCTCTGTGACATAGTCTTTTAACGTTCTTGACGAGGCAGATTTAAAACGTCTCTGCAAAGAGCGTTCAGACATATACAGCATTTTAGCGGCTGACGCAGTGCCAAATTCAGGATCATGGTAATGCTCTGCCACTAATTGATAGACTTTTTGCAACCACTCTTTCTCTGGTGTGACTTGATCTTCTGCAATAGTTACAGGATTGAGTTCTTGCTGCGGTTCATCCAGATAACTACTTTCCTTCGCAGATGGCCATGTAATCTCGACTTTGTTTTGAGCATCAGAAGAGAAGACAGCCAAATAACCACCACTCGTTGTCACTAGTTGGGCAAGGTGGTCAATACTCAACTCAGAGTGATTTAAGTTAGATGGAAGCCCAGTCGCGACTTTATTAGGTAATTGCGTCCCGTAATCAAGAAAGCTCAATGACACAATATCATGCCCCTTTTCTAGCATAATTCTAACCGTTTGACCCCGGAAAGAGCGCTTGATGATATTGGCAAAAATGCTATTGAAAATAACATCAAGATTAAAGCTTTCCAGAGCAACCCGGCTCTGCTTACTCTCATCTTCTAGCTCTACCAAAATACCCGCTTTTGCAAAGTCATCTTGCCATACATCAACCACTGACTGAGTTATCTGACTCAAGTTGTAGTTCTGACTCCCACCACTTACATCACTTGGAACGCTTTTGAGTTCATTTAACTGCCAATTCGTTTTAGCCAAATGATCCTCCGTCGCAGTATCGAGAGGCATAGGTAGTTTCGCCACAATAAAGTCGACGCTTGATTTTATGGATAGAGCTACATGGTCTACGAGTAGGTTTCTAACTTGAATCTGTTTACGTAATTGCTGGTTGCTCGTAAGCAACACTCTACTTTGATGTCTTAACTGATTCGTTTTGAGAGTCACTTGAGCTGCTAGATCACGGTTAGCCTGTACAACGTAGCGAGAGCGCCAGAAAACAAGTAATGCGACGACCGCAATACTAGCTACGACAAAGCCTAAAATAGCAAATCGCGATAGATACCAAGGATGAAGGACGATAAAGTGAGATTCTAAACCAACGACTCCAGTGGCAACTTGAGACTCATTACTGACCTGCAAGTGATATTCACCGGAACTAAGGTGCTCGAGTGTCAGTTGGCCCCCCTCTAACGTTTGCCATGGGTCATCGTTGTTCAATCGATAGTACAAATTTTGACTGTCTGGTTTTGGCATCACACCGAATAAAAAACTCAGCGAAGATCCATATGGCAGTGTGATCCCATTCAGATCGGCACTACCAACTTGCAGAACTTCATTTTCAAGCACAACTTGGCTAACAATAAACTTAGACTCTGGGGGATTAGATACAAGCAGCTTGGATGCTTCTGCTTTTACGAGTCCGTACTTCGACCCCAGAACAAGCTCTCGCTCACCAATTTCTGTCTGCTGTATAACGCTACAAATACCAGGGAGGAACTCATTGTTCATTAAGCCTGATGACGATGAGTAATGTTTCACTAACTCACCCGAAAGGTGGTAATAGCTTAAACCAACAGAGGAAGCTAACCATACACCTTGCCTGTCTCTGATCAAGCAAGCAGGTCTGGCGTTGGGCTCACTCATTTCAACAACACGTTTTTCATCGCTTCGTGTATCTGTTTTAAACACACCATAAGATGAAGCAAACCACTGGCTGCCATCAACCGCCGTGGTCATGTCTAATGATTCACCAAACTTTTCTGAAAAACGGATAAACTGGATGTTGTCATTACTGTATTGGTATACGCCATGATCGGTGCCTATTAATAGGGCATCTTCAGTATCATATAGGCGCGTAACCTTAGCAGGCAAATACTGACTTACTAGCCACTCACTTCCAAAGTTTCGTACGCTTTGTGCAGCAGTATCAACATTGTAAAGATGGTATCCGCTTGATACCCAAAGACGGTCATCACCATCAACGGTCACATGCTCTACTGCATGTCCAGCCATAACCTGTAAATAAGGAAATGTAATCTTGTTGAGACCATTTAGCTCAAATATTTCCAGCCCTTTTGAGGTTGCAAGCCAAAGCATGCCGTTTTGAAACGCAAATTCATTGATCTGCGACTCCAACTCTAAGACTTGGTTAATCCCACTCTTTCCTGAACGATAAATCTTTCGGTCATCAGCAAACCAAAGCGCACCATCAGGACCTTCAATAGTTTGCCGAATTCGTCCTGACAGGGTGTGTGAGTCATAACTACTAAAGGTCACTCGTTCAAATTTTTTACTAAATAGCGAGTAATAACGAATACCTTGGTTAGTCGCAATCCACATCCCTCCCATATTGTCGCTCAACAACGAATAAATCTTCGTGTTATCTAACTCTAACTCAAGAAAACTTGCAGGCGCGACTTCGGTGACCTCACCTGAAAAAAATGAGTACAAATAAAGACCATGCTCGGTCCCCACCCAATACTCTTGATTTGTCTCTGCGAATGTCAAAACATGTGAGCCGCCAATTCTAATCACTTCTTTATCAGGCTGGTAAATGTTGAAAATTAAAGCGCCACGCAATGTACCTATCAAAATTTCTCTTCGCGTGTGTGAATAATAGACTTTCTCAATGTAGTTTTGACCTGAGGCAGCGACATGGTCAAACTTATCACCTTCAGAAAGATAGAAGCCGGAAGTCGTTGCTAGTGCCCACTTGGTTTCAACTAGCACCGCATCATTAATGTAAACGTAGCTATTATTACTATGTTGATAGAGCTGCAATAGAGAGAAAGAGTTTAACTCGCTAGTGTCGATATTGTAGGTATAGAAATGCGCGCCATCACTCACCCAAATATAGTTCTTTGAAGACCCTATTTTTCTTATTTGTGAGCCTGGATTTAAACTAAAGACTAAACGTCGTTCCTGATTTGGATAGGTTCGATAGACCTCATTTTCAATAAAGGTCCAAAAAGCACCTTTATGATAAGCCAACTGCTTAGCCGACGTTTGTAGGAAGCTACCTGATTTAGGCAATATAGTTTGACCATCGTAAAACAGGACTCGTCCGTGTACGTCATGAATCCACAAACCGCCCTTTTCACCCAAGAACAACTTTTTAGCCGCGATAAAAGTACCCTTTGCCTGAGTTGGCAAAGGGTAAAAGATTGCATTTGCATTATGAAGCGCAAATGCTTGGTAGGATAAGACAAAGCCCAACAGAGCAAGGGCTAATTGGCGTAGCAAGACGAAAACCTTTTGTATCAATTTGTGCTCGGAAAGTGACCGTTCATCGTTTGTAAAACATGGATTGATACGGTTATTTTGAGCTGATAATTATTGGTAATGATATCTCAATTACTTTCTGAGAAAAGGCTCGCCTTACCAAAGGTTGTAATTCTTACTACTGGATCACGTTAAAAAGACTACTCCTACATTACGACAGCACTTAATCTGACTTTTTGTTCAAGCATTGCTCAAAACTATTCGCCATATTGTTGAGAAAAGTAAAGTAACTGCCAGGTTTTGCTTCAATTGTGCTCCCTAACGGGTCAAGCTCGCCTTTAGCGACATCACTGCCTCTCATTACACTCTGAACGACAGCCGGAGTAAACTGAGGTTCAGAAAATACACAAGCCACATCTCCACCACTTAGCTTTTGACGAATTTGAATTAAGGTCTTCGCTCCTGGCTTGCGTTCTGGGCTCACAGTAAAATGCCCCATTTGATTTAGTTCATAACGATCTTCGAAATAACCGTAAGCATCATGGAATACAAAGTAACCTTTGTTTTTTACTGGTGCCAGCTTCTGCTTTATCTGTTGGTCAGTGTCTTTTAGCTCGAGTTCAAACTTTTTGAGGTTCGCTTGATATTGAGCTGCATTTTCCGGATCAAGTGATACAAGTTGATTCACAACAGCCTTGGCCACTTGTTGTGCTTGGCTTACACCTAGCCAAAAGTGCGGATCATGTGAGCCATGATCGTGCCCATCATGGTCATGGTTGTGCTCACTATCAAATTCACGCAATTCTAGATTTGGAATTTGACTAATAGTCAAAGTATTCGATCTATCCGAAACAACTTTCTCTAGAAACGGTTCAAGATCATGTCCGTACCAGATAACCAAATCAGCCGAAGCGACCTTTTTAACATCCGATGGACGCAAAGCATAGTCATGGGGTGATGTGTTAGACTGCAATAGCACGTCTGGTGTAGTTACTCCTTGAGTAAGCTCTGTTACTAACAACTGAATAGGTTTGATACTCGTCAGTACCGTTACCGCCTGTGCTGGCAGTGTTAACATTGCTGAGGCAGCAAGAATTAATGCTCTTTTCATAGTTTTACTTGGGATATGGCGTGGAAAGTGAGATAATGTTACATTATAACATTATTGATTTGCAAATGAGTTTCATTCATGTCTTCCTTAGTCCATCTTGAGCAGTTATGCGTCGAGTTCGATGGCCGCAGAGTTCTCGATAACATTAGTATGGAATTAGAAAAGGGCAAAATAACTACCCTAATTGGTCCCAATGGAGCGGGAAAATCAACGTTAGTCAAAGTTATCTTAGGTCTTCAAAAGCCGACTAGCGGCAAGTTGAACCGACAAAGAAAACTGAAAATTGGTTACGTTCCTCAAAAGTTGAAGCTCAATGACTCCCTTCCATTGAATGTAACCCGCTTCCTAAATTTAGCAGGAAAATACAGTAAGCAGGAGTGCATTGATGCATTAAGGCTTGTTGGCGCTGAACATTTACTTAATAGTAATATGCATCGCTTATCCGGTGGTGAAAACCAACGAGTGTTACTGGCGCGCGCTCTGCTTCAGCGTCCTCAGCTGTTGGTATTAGACGAACCAGCTCAGGGTGTGGATATCCAAGGTCAAATCGATCTCTATGACTTAATTGAGAGCATTCGTCACCGCTTTGATTGTGGCGTATTTATGGTGTCGCATGACTTACATTTAGTGATGGCGAAAACGGACGATGTTATTTGTCTGCATCACCATGTTTGCTGCTCAGGTTCACCTGCCACTATTACTCAGCACCCTTCTTACATCGCACTATTTGGCAATGCTGCGAGAGAGTCTCTCGCGTTTTATCATCACGACCATGAGCACCATCATCACGATTTATCCGGAACGCCAGTAAGCGGTGATGCGACATCATGCTCCCACCATAAACACGGACATCACCATCATGATTGAGTTTCTCCTACCTTCTATTCTTGCTGGTATTGGTATCGCGATCATTGCCGGTCCACTTGGGTCATTTGTCGTTTGGCGTAAAATGGCTTACTTCGGAGATACCCTAGCTCATGCATCGTTAATGGGCCTAGCGCTGGGCTTCTTGCTCAACGTAAATCTCTACCTTGCGCTACTCGTCTGCTGTTTAGCTCTGGCCGTTTTGCTTGTCACTCTGCAAAAGCAACAACTTGTGGCTACAGACACGTTGTTAGGTATCTTGGCACACAGTGCACTCTCTATCGGTTTAGTATCGGTTAGCTTTTTGGAAAACGTGCGCGTCGATTTAATGAGCTACCTATTTGGGGACTTACTTGCCGTCTCTCCACAAGATCTGATGTTTATTTACGCAGGTGTTGTTGCGGTAAGTGCGTGTTTGTACGTCTTCTGGCGCCCACTGCTTTCTAGCACTGTTAGTGAAGAACTTGCCGCTGTTGAGGGCGTGAATACAGACTTAGTTAGATTGGTGTTAATGCTAATGGTGGGTGTAGTAATCGCAGTAGGTATGAAGTTCGTTGGCGCGTTGATCATGACTTCGCTCCTAATTATCCCAGCAGCAACAGCACGTAAAGTCTCTTCATCACCAGAGCAAATGGCATTGTTCGCATCCATTATTGGCTCAGTGGCAGTACTGATGGGGCTTAGCCTATCATGGCACTTCGATACACCGGCCGGCCCTTCCGTAGTGATCAGCGCAACATCCTTATTTATGCTGAGCCAGCTGATTAAAAGCAAAGCATAATCGCATTGAGTATTAAACGCGAAAGACCTTGCTAACAACAAACATAAACCCACGGAAACGGAAAAAGAAAAGCCTGCGAAATCGCAGGCTTTTTAATACTTATTAAGTAGTGTGGTCGATTACCAACCCGTCACTTCACGTAGACCTTGGCCAATCTCTGCTAGAGATTTCACAGTTTTAACGCCAGCCGCTTCTAGTGCAGCAAATTTGTCTTCAGCAGTACCTTTACCACCAGAGATAATCGCACCAGCATGGCCCATACGCTTACCAGGAGGTGCAGTTACACCAGCAATGTAAGAAACCACTGGCTTCGTTACATTTTCTTTAATGTATGCTGCTGCTTCTTCTTCTGCAGTACCACCGATCTCACCGATCATAACGATCGCTTCTGTCTCAGGGTCTTCTTGGAACAGTTTTAGGATATCAATGAAGTTTGAACCCGGGATTGGGTCACCACCGATACCAACACAAGTAGACTGGCCGAAACCTTCGTCAGTGGTTTGTTTAACTGCTTCGTAAGTTAGAGTACCGCTACGAGATACGATACCTACTTTGCCTTTCTTGTGAATGTGACCAGGCATGATACCGATCTTACACTCATCAGGAGTGATAACACCCGGACAGTTAGGACCGATCATGCGAACGCCAGTTTCTTCTAGCTTCACTTTCACGTCGATCATATCTGTTGTAGGGATACCTTCAGTAATCGTTACGATTAGCTCGATACCCGCGTCAATCGCTTCTAGGATTGCATCTTTACAGAAAGGTGCTGGTACGTAGATGACTGTCGCTGTTGCACCAGTCGCTTCTACTGCTTCACGAACTGTGTTGAATACAGGAAGACCTAGGTGAGTTTGGCCACCTTTACCTGGAGACACACCGCCAACCATTTGCGTACCGTATGCGATAGCTTGCTCTGAGTGGAAAGTACCTTGACCACCAGTGAACCCCTGACAGATTACTTTAGTGTCTTTGTTAATTAATACAGACATTATTTAGCCTCCGCAGCAGCAACAACTTTCTGAGCAGCATCAGTTAGCGACTCAGCAGCAATGATATCAACATCAGAATTAGCAAGAACTTCGCGACCTAGGTCAGCGTTAGTACCTTCAAGACGAACAACAACAGGTACGCTTACGCCTACCTCTTTAACCGCACCGATAATACCTTCTGCGATCATGTCACAACGTACAATACCACCGAAGATGTTAACAAGTACCGCTTTCACATTGTCATCAGATAGGATGATCTTGAATGCTTCAGCAACACGCTCTTTCGTCGCGCCGCCACCTACATCTAAGAAGTTAGCTGGTTTGCCGCCGTGTAGGTTTACGATATCCATCGTACCCATTGCTAGGCCTGCACCGTTAACCATACAGCCAACGTTACCGTCTAGTGCTACGTAGTTCAGCTCCCACTGAGCTGCGTGTGCTTCACGCTCATCTTCTTGTGAAGGATCGTGCATTTCACGAAGCTTAGGCTGACGGTACAGTGCGTTTGAGTCGATGTTGATCTTACCGTCAAGACATAGCAAGTTGCCTTCACCAGTAATCACAAGTGGGTTGATCTCTAGCAGAGCAAGATCGTACTGAGAAAACATAGTGCCAAGACCCATAAAGATCTTAACGAATTGTTTGATTTGGTCGCCTTCAAGACCAAGTTTGAACGCTAGCTCACGACCTTGGTAAGCTTGTGGACCTACTAGTGGGTCAATTGCTGCTTTGTGGATGAGTTCCGGCGTTTCTTCCGCAACTTTTTCAATTTCCACACCACCTTCGGTAGAAGCCATGAAAACGATCTTACGGCTAGCACGGTCAACTACCGCACCTAGGTATAGTTCGTTCGCAATATTTGAAGCTTCTTCAACAAGGATTTTTGTTACTGGCTGACCGTTAGCGTCGGTTTGATAAGTCACTAGGTTTTTACCTAACCACTTCTGTGCAAACTCTTTAACGCCTTCTTTTGTATCGTGTAGCTCTACGCCACCCGCTTTACCACGGCCACCAGCGTGAACCTGACATTTAACTACTTTCTTGGCTGTACTGATACGGCCTGCGGCTTCAAAAGCTTCTTGTGGTGTATCACACGCGTAGCCTTCTGGCACAGGCAAACCGAATTCTGCAAACAGCTGTTTGGCTTGGTATTCATGCAAATTCATTTCGATATTCCGTTTGTTTTTCCCTTAAGGGATTTATTATTTCCATAACGCTGCAGTCTTGGCTGCTTGTACGTCTGTAGGGTCTTCTCAAATCAATCCTTCATCATGAGTTCTCATACTGAAGGATTCAAATGAAGGCCAAACGTTGAGCTAGTCTAGCCATTGAAATTTTTAACGTCTAGCTACCTACGATAACTAGACGTTTTAGCGATATTAAACGTCTAATAGGAGACGTGCTGGGTCCTCTAGTAACTCTTTAATCGTTACTAGGAAACCAACTGATTCACGACCGTCAATTAGGCGGTGATCGTAAGATAACGCTAGGTACATCATCGGCAAGATTTCAACTTTGCCATCCACTGCCATCGGACGCTCTTGGATCTTATGCATACCAAGAATCGCTGATTGAGGTGGGTTGATGATTGGTGTAGACATTAGTGAACCGAACACACCACCGTTTGTGATAGTGAAGTTACCGCCCATTAGCTCGTCTACCGTTAGCTTGCCATCACGACCTTTGATAGCCAGCTCTTTGATGCCTTTTTCAACATCAGCGAAACCAAGCTTGTCACAGTCTTTTAGGACAGGTGTAACTAGACCACGTGGCGTTGATACCGCCATGCTAATGTCGAAGTAGTTGTGGTAAACAATGTCATCGCCATCAATCGAAGCATTTACTTCTGGGTAACGCTTAAGCGCTTCTGTTACTGCTTTCACGTAGAAAGACATGAAGCCCAAACGAATACCGTGACGCTCTTCGAACTGATCTTTGTACTGCTTACGAAGGTCCATGATTGGTTTCATGTTGACTTCGTTAAACGTCGTTAGCATTGCCGTGTTGTTCTTCGCTTCTAGCAGACGGTTAGCAACTGTCTTACGAAGGCGAGTCATTGGAACACGTTTCTGACTGCGAGCTGCTGCTGGCACGTCAACCACTGCTGGCGAGTCTTCTTTTGACGCAGATTTAGCGTTCGCAAGATGCGCTTCAATATCTTCGCGCGTAATACGACCACCAACACCAGTGCCTTTCACTTGGCTTGCTTCTAAGCCATGTTCAGCCAACAAACGGCGCACTGCTGGGCTTAGTGCGTCATTACTTTCTTCGCTAAGCGCAGCTTTGTGACGCTTATCAGGAGATGCTTCAGTACCTTCTGTTTTGTCTGCAGTTGGTTCACCTGCAACTGCACCTGGCTTCAATTTAGCAATGATTTGTTTAGAAAGTACTGTCGCACCTTCTGCTTCAACAATAGCTTCTAAAACGCCAGCTTCCGGAGCTGGAACCTCTAGCACAACTTTGTCTGTTTCGATGTCAACCAAAACCTCGTCACGCTCTACTGCGTCGCCTGGTTGTTTGTGCCATGTCGCTACGGTTGCATCAGCAACTGATTCAGGTAAATCTGGAACCAGAATTTCAATTGTCATATCTGTTTCTTCCTTTAACTTCTAGTTCTTAATTCGAAGTTTTTGAGTTCACGTTCAGAGCGTCTTCAACCAACGCTTTTTGTTGTTTCAAGTGCACCGACATGTAGCCAACTGCTGGCGAAGCAGAAGCTGGGCGACCTGCGTATTTAAGATTTGCACCTGCAGGAATAGCGGCACGGAAGTTATGTTGGCTACAGTACCAAGCACCTTGGTTCTGAGGTTCTTCCTGACACCACACGAAGTCTTCAACGTTAGTGTATTGAGCAATTGCTGCTTGTACTTCTTCCATTGGGAATGGGTAAAGCTGTTCAATACGCACGATAGCAACATCGTCTTGCTCGTTGTTACGGCGCTGCTCTAGTAGGTCAAAGTAAACCTTACCAGCACAGAACACGACACGTTTCACTTTGCTTGGTTCTAAATCATCTACTTCTGGAATTGCAGATTGGAATGTACCATCCGCCAAGTCTTCAATCGTTGAAGTACATAGAGGGTGGCGCAGCAAAGATTTCGGCGACATAACAATGAGAGGTCGACGCATTGGGCGTACAACCTGACGACGAATCATGTGGTACACCTGAGCCGGTGTTGAAGGAACCACAACCTGCATATTTTGCTCAGCACAAAGCTGAAGGTAACGCTCTAAACGTGCAGATGAGTGCTCAGGACCTTGACCTTCATAACCATGAGGTAGAAGCATAGTAAGACCGCACAAACGCGCCCACTTTTGCTCGCCTGACGAGATAAACTGGTCGATAACAACTTGTGCACCGTTGGCAAAATCACCAAACTGTGCTTCCCAGATAGTTAAACCACCTGGTTCGGCTGTTGCGTAACCGTATTCAAACGCCAACACTGCTTCTTCTGACAATACTGAGTCAAAGACTTGGAATGGCCCTTGGTTGTCATGAATATTCGCTAATGGAATGTAAGTGCTTGCATCGGTTTGGTTATGAAGAACCGAGTGACGGTGGAAGAAAGTACCACGACCCGAGTCCTGACCAGAAAGACGAATACGCTTGCCATCGTCAACCAATGTAGCATACGCCAATGTTTCAGCCATACCCCAGTCAATGGCTTTTTCACCGGTCATCATTGCTAGACGATCGTTGTATAGCTTATTAACACGGCTTTGCAGTTTATGGCTTTCTGGGTACTGACACAGACGATTGCCTAGCTCAATAAGGCGTGTCTTGTCGTATTTTGAATCCCACTCCATATCCCATTCGTGCCCTAAGTAAGGGGACCAGTCTACAGAGTGCAACGCCATTGGACGCCATTCTTTAACAACCACTTCACCGCGATCTAATGCATCGCGATACTCATTGACTAACTGAGTCGCCGTCTCGATATCTGACTCATTTTTGTCGATCAGAACATCTGCATACAATTTGCGTGGTGTAGGATGCTTTTTGATTTTCTGGTACATCAAAGGCTGAGTCGCATTTGGCTCATCCGCCTCATTGTGACCGTGGCGACGGTAACATACAAGATCGATCACGACATCACGCTTGAACTCGTTACGGTAATCCAATGCAATGCGAGTAACAAAAGCAACTGCTTCTGGGTCATCTGCATTTACATGGAAAATTGGCGCCTGCACCATCTTCGCGATATCGGTACAGTACATCGTAGAACGCGTGTCACGAGGATTAGACGTCGTAAAGCCTACTTGGTTGTTGATGACGATACGTACCGTACCACCAACTTGGAACCCACGAGCAAGAGACATGTTGAAAGTTTCGGCAACTACACCCTGACCAGCGATTGCAGAATCACCGTGGATGGTGATAGGAAGCACTTTGCTACCTTGATTATCACCCAAGCGATCTTGACGTGCTCGAACTGAGCCCATGACTACTGGGTTTACGATTTCTAGGTGCGACGGGTTAAATGCAAGTGCTAAGTGAACATCACCGCCTGGAGTCGCAAAATCAGCAGAGAAACCTTGGTGATATTTCACATCACCCGTACCCCAAGTTTCGTCGTGTTTACCGGCGAACTCATCAAACAGGTCTTGAGGTTTCTTACCAAGTACGTTCACCAGCATGTTCAAACGACCGCGGTGAGCCATACCGATAACCACTTCACGCATTCCACTTGTACCCGCATGACGGATCAACTCTTTCGTCATCGGAATCAGCGCATCACCACCTTCTAAAGAGAAACGTTTTGCACCTGGGAATTTCGCCCCGAGGTAACGCTCCAAACCTTCAGCGGCTGTTAGCTCTTCTAGGAATGTTCGCTTCTCATCTTTGTTGAATGATGGCTGGCCTACGACAGACTCAAGGCGTTGCTGAATCCAACGCTTTTGCTCTGTGTCAGTCATGTGCATGTATTCAGCACCGATGGAACCGCAATAAGTTTTGTTGAGGGCTTCATAGATATCTTTCAACTTCATGGTTTCTTGCCCAACAGCAAAAGAACCTACGTTGAAAGTTTCTTCGAAGTCATCTTCGGTAAGATTATGAAAAGCAGGGTCTAACTCCGCCACTGTTGGGCGTTGCCATAGACCTAGTGGGTCTAATTCTGCAGCTTCATGCCCGCGGAAACGGTATGCGTTGATTAGCTGTAGAACTTTTACTTGTTTTGCATCGACATCTGGGTCACTAACTTGGACATTGTAATGCTTTGTTTCTCTAGCGAGTCGTCGGAAGTAGTCACGGACACGTGAATGTGGTTGTTCTGCCACTTCTTCTGATGGCTTAGGCAAGCCTTCAAAAACACGTTTCCACTCCTCACTTACCAGATCGGGATCACTTAGATACAGTTCGTAGAGGTCCTCTACATACGTTGCATTGGCGCCAGCCAAGTGTGAAGACTCGAGCCATGCCTTCATCACGCCGTTGTGCATATTTTCCCTTAACCAGTAGTTTTCACGTTTGCTTCGGTCTTTGCCGAGCTATAAGAGCCGACTAAAAATACGGTCGGCAATTTTTGCATTCTTTACTCGAATATTACTGAAGCAGTGAAGCGGTCATATCGGGTGATCCGCAACACTGCGACATTCCTAAGAGCGAGTAAATTAAACCGAACGATTAACCAACATCGACTTAATGTGACCGATGGCTTTCGTCGGATTTAATCCCTTAGGACAAACACTTACACAATTCATGATGCCATGGCAACGAAAAACGCTAAATGCATCATCAAGATCAGACAAACGTTCATCTGTTGCCGTATCGCGGCTATCAATTAGCCAACGGTACGCTGCGAGAAGACCAGCTGGGCCGATGAATTTATCAGGGTTCCACCAGAATGATGGGCAAGACGTTGTACAACATGCACACATGATACATTCGTACAATCCATCTAAATGCGCACGATCATCAGGCGATTGTAGGTTCTCACGTGATGGTGGTAATGCACCATCATCAATCAAGAATGGTTTAACTTTCGCATAGTTATCATAGAACTGCGTCATGTCAACGATAAGATCGCGCACGACAGGTAACCCTGGTAGTGGACGAATAACTATCTTATCGCCTTGTAGAGCAGATAACGGTGTGATACACGCTAGGCCGTTTTTACCATTCATATTCAAACCATCAGAACCACATACCCCTTCACGGCATGAGCGACGGAACGCGATGCTTGGATCTTGCTCTTTTAGCAGAATCAATGCATCAAGCACCATCATGTCTGAGCCTTCGTCTACCTCAAGGGTATACTCTTTCATGTAAGGCTTGGTATCCACATCCGGATTGTAACGGTATAAAGAGAAGTTTAATTTCATAGTCGTATCCTCCCTTTAGTATGTACGTACTTTCGGCGGGAAAGCTTCACGATGCGTTGGCGTCATGTTCACATCACGCTTAGTCATCGCTTCTGTTTCCGGATTGTAGATAGAGTGGCATAGCCAGTTCTCATCATCACGCTCAGGGAAATCGAAACGAGCATGTGCGCCACGACTCTCTGTACGGTAGTTTGCTGCAACGGCAGTTGAAAACGCGGTTTCCATCAGGTTATCAAGTTCTAGACACTCAATACGCTGCGTGTTGAACTCTGAAGACTTGTCCGCTAGATGCGCATCTTTCAAACGTTCGCGAATCACTTTCAACTCTTCTAGACCGGTTGCCATCGCATCGCCTTCACGGAATACCGAGAAGCTGTTTTGCATGCATGCTTGTAGGTCTTTACGAATCTGAACTGGATCTTCACCACCAGTGCTGTTTTCCCAACGCATAGTACGCGCTAGAGACGCTTCAATATCAGATTCTGTTGCAGGACGAGCTTCTGCTTGCGCTGCTAGCGTTTCGCCAAGGTGCAAGCCAGTAGCACGACCAAATACGACCAAGTCTAGTAATGAGTTGCCGCCCAGACGGTTAGCACCGTGTACCGATACAGAAGCAATCTCACCACATGCGTAAAGGCCTTGTACTTCCATCTCGCTACCGTCGGCCTTCTGCTTAATTGCTTGGCCAGAGACTTGAGTAGGTACACCACCCATCATGTAGTGACAAGTTGGAATTACTGGAATTGGCTCTTTCACTGGGTCAACGTGTGCAAATGTACGAGACAGTTCACAGATACCTGGTAGACGTGATTCGAGTACTTCTTTACCAAGGTGATCAAGTTTCAACTTGATATGTGGACCCCAAGGACCATCACAGCCGCGGCCTTCACGAATTTCAATCATCATTGAACGAGCAACCACGTCACGACCAGCAAGATCTTTCGCGTTTGGTGCGTAGCGCTCCATGAAGCGTTCACCATCTTTATTTAGAAGGTAACCACCTTCACCACGACAACCTTCCGTCACTAGAACACCCGCGCCAGCAATACCTGTTGGGTGGAACTGCCACATTTCCATGTCTTGCATTGGAACGCCTGCGCGAAGTGCCATACCAACGCCATCACCCGTGTTGATGTGCGCGTTAGTGGTCGATGCGTAAATACGACCTGCACCACCTGTAGCTAGAATGGTTGCTTTCGATTTGAAGTAACAGATTTCACCCGTTTCCATACAAATCGCAGTACAACCCATGATTGCGCCGTCTTGGTTTTTCACAAGATCCAAAGCGTACCACTCCGAGAAGATGGTTGTTTTGTGTTTTACGTTTTGCTGGTAAAGCGTGTGAAGAAGTGCGTGACCAGTACGGTCTGCAGCAGCGGCTGTACGAGCAGCCTGCTCACCACCAAACTCTTTAGATTGGCCACCGAATGGACGTTGGTATATGGTACCGTTATCAAAACGAGAGAATGGAAGACCCATTTTTTCAAGCTCGATAACTGACTCAGGACCATTTTTACACATGTATTCAATCGCGTTCTGGTCACCGATGTAGTCGGAACCTTTAACGGTATCGTACATGTGCCATTGCCAATCGTCTTTGTGCGAGTTACCCAGAGCAACGGTAATGCCGCCCTGTGCAGACACAGTATGAGAACGTGTTGGAAATACTTTTGACAACAAAGCACATGATAGGCCTTGCTCTGAAATTTGTAGTGCAGCGCGCATACCTGCACCACCAGCGCCGATTACTACGGCATCAAACTCACGAACTGGAATAGACACTTACGCACCCCACAGAATAAATAGACCAGAGAAGACATAGCCGAATAGCACGGCAATAACACCAAGTTGTAGTGCGCCACGTAGTTTCGCGCACTTAATGTAATCAGTTAATACTTGCCACAAACCAACCCAAGCGTGAATCAGGATCGAGACAAGTGCCAACATGGTGAATACTTTAGTGAAGGTACCACCAAAGAATTGGGTCCAAGATGCGTAAGAGATATCTGAAAATGCACAGAAGCTAATCAGATAAATCGTGTATAGCGTCATAATGATTGCAGTTGCACGAATTAGTAGGAAATCGTGTACACCATTACGACCAAATGAAGATACGTGTTTTACCATACCAAGATCCCCGCCAATAATGATAATACTGCTGTTGCACCAAACGCGACTTTAGCGCTCATCGTGCCTGAATCTAGTTCTTCAAAGTGACCTAGATCCATCAATAAGTGACGGATACCACCTGCGATGTGGTAGGCAAGTGCAGTAAGAATTCCCCACAGGATGAATTTTACGAAGAAGCTATCGACGATGTCAGCGGCTTCCATAAAACCCATTGGGGATGACAGAGAAATGGATAGTAACCACAGTAATATACCCACCGCAACAAACGTAATTACCCCAGACACACGGTGTAGGATGGATGCGATTGCTGTGATAGGAAAGTGGATGGTCTGTAAATCTAAATTAACAGGTCTTGACTTTCTTTCTTTCACGGGCTTGCTCACTCAGCTCCATTGAGCATTTATTGTTATAACCAATTTCAGCTTCCAAACGTACAAAAGTTAACATCTGTTTAACAAATATCGCGAGTAACCACTCAGATAATTGTAAACAAGTTGTTAACAAACGGAATCCAGCAACAAACCTCACTCTTTGTTTCTAGCCCCGAATTTATAAGGATTTAACTAAAATTTTCTTTGCCAATATACGGCGAGCAACATTCTAATACAATTGGTGTAACAAATTATGCTACATAGAACAGATTTTTAACGATTTTCATGAGAAAAATCATAACAAGTGCACACAAAGATGGAGAAAAATTGACTTTAAGCTTTAACAACAGTACAAAAATGGCACATAAACATCCTGGACGGATTAAATAATAAACAAAGGAGATTGTTATGGCGGATAAGAAAGCGACCCTTCATGTTGAAGGTCAAGCGCCAATCGAACTGCCAATTATGGACGGTACGCTAGGTACACCTGTAATTGACGTTCGTAAGCTGGGAGCCAATGGTTACTTTACTTTTGACCCAGGTTTTCTTGCCACTGCATCTTGTGAATCATCAATCACGTACATCGATGGCGGCAAAGGTATTCTTTTGCACCGCGGTTTCCCGATTGATCAATTAGCCAATAACGCAGATTACTTAGAAGTATGTTACATCCTTCTTTATGGTGAAGCCCCTACCCGAGAACAATACGAGCAATTCAAAACGACCGTTACTCGTCACACAATGGTACACGAGCAAATCGCAAGCTTTTTCCATGGCTTCCGACGCGATGCTCATCCAATGGCGGTAATGTGTGGTGTAGTTGGAGCACTTGCAGCCTTCTATCACGACTCTCTTGACATTAACAACGACGAACACCGCGAAATTGCAGCGTACCGTCTGCTGTCAAAAATGCCAACACTGGCGGCGATGTGTTACAAATACTCTATCGGTCAGCCATTTATTTACCCTCGTAACGACCTTAGCTACGCAGAGAACTTCTTGCATATGATGTTCGCAAACCCTTGCGAAGAGTATGAAGTAAATCCTGTGGTTGCCCGTGCGATGGATAAGATTTTCACTCTACACGCGGATCACGAACAGAATGCGTCGACATCAACTGTTCGCCTAGCTGGCTCTTCTGGTGCGAACCCATTTGCATGTATTGCCGCTGGTATTGCATCCCTTTGGGGGCCTGCTCACGGTGGCGCAAACGAAGCCTGCTTGAGAATGCTAGAAGAGATTGGCAGCGTCGATAACATCCCTGAATATGTAGACCGCGCGAAAGACAAAGATGACCCATTCCGCTTAATGGGCTTTGGTCACCGCGTTTACAAGAACTACGACCCACGTGCGACAGTAATGCGCGAAACGTGTCATGAAGTTCTCAAAGAGCTAAACATTCAAGATCCTCTGCTAGACGTTGCAATGGAACTTGAGCGCATTGCGCTTTCTGATGAGTACTTCGTGTCTAAGAAGCTGTACCCGAACGTAGACTTCTACTCAGGTATCATTCTTAAAGCGATTGGTATTCCAGTTTCTATGTTTACGGTTATCTTCGCGATTTCTCGTACCATCGGCTGGATTGCTCACTGGAACGAAATGCACAGCGATCCACTGAACCGCATCGGTCGTCCTCGTCAGCTATACACTGGCGAAACACAACGTGAGTTTTCTCCACTTCACGAACGTGAATGATCTTTTAGTACGAAGATAGAAAAACAAAAGGGTTGAGATTTTCGTCTCAACCCTTTTTTCTTTTTTGCGTTTAACGTTATTAATGGAGAACGCTAAACCGGATTATCAATATCGATAAACTCCACATGTAGGCCATATTCATCCGCTAGCCATTTGCCTAAAGCCTGAACACCATAACGCTCAGTAGCATGATGACCTGCAGCATAGTAATGAATGTCCATTTCACGAGCGGTATAAGTGGTGCGCTCTGAAATTTCTCCAGAGATAAATGCATCCAGCCCGTGCTGTACAGCAAGTTCAATGAAATCCTGCCCTCCACCAGTGCACCAGCCGACTGTCTCAATCATCTTATCGGTATTCTCTGGAGCGATATGCAGAGGCTCTCTATCAAGAACTTGATTGATCTTGCTCGCAAACTCAGCACCAGACATCGGTTTTTTCAAGCGTCCAAACATGGCTACTGATTGAGGATGTCCTTCAAGTCCACCTTCTACTTCGATTTCAAGTAAGCGAGCTAATTCTGCGTTGTTGCCTAGCTCTGGGTGAATATCCAGAGGAAGGTGATAACCATATAAGTTGATATCGTTTTTGATCAGACTACGAATTCGTTTACCTTTCATACCACGAATTGGCTCAGGCTCACCTTTCCAAAAATAGCCATGATGAACAAGCAATGCGTCTGCATTAAGCTCAATCGCTTTATCGATTAAGGCTTGAGAGGCAGTTACGCCAGTGATAATACGCTTTACGGCTGGCGTCCCTTCTACCTGTAGCCCGTTTGGTGCGTAATCTTTAATTAACTGCGGTGACAGTTTGTCATTAAGAATCTGTTCTAGCTTTAAGTTATTCATTATTACTTCCAATTTCTAGCGCATGTAAACCTAAATAACCTCTCGATGAAATCAGACCGAGAGTATGCAACCTAGTTGATACAACAACGTTTTGACATCTGGCACCTTGATATCATTTAGGTCTTTAAAGTGTATCTCGAACCCTAATATCGATGCTAGCCACCCTACCCTCAAAAGCAAATTTAGTTACAATAACAAAGCTTGTCGCCTCACCATAAATTTAGGGATACGGATGAACCAACTGCAACGCTTTTACCAATGGATCGCCACTTCACCTCCGCTTTTCAAGTTACGCCCTCCGTTTGCAACCTTAGAAGATGTCTCGGTCAAACCTTTGAATAGCTCAGAACAATACAATGGTAATCCGAGACTGGGTTTTTTATATCAGCACCTATGCACTGCGGCTCTTTCTAATTCAGAACGATATCAGATTATTGCCGAAGAAATTCAGTTAAACGACGCTGAAGGTAAGACCATTGGTGCTGTCGATTTGGTGTTGAGGAATACAGAATCAAATCAGATAGAACATTGGGAAGTGGCGATTAAGTTTTATCTTCTTTACAACGGCATTTGGTATGGCCCGAATGCTCACGACCAGTTACATGCAAAATTGGATAGAATGCTCACGCATCAGCTGAAAATGAGCGATCGCCCGGAATTTCAAAAAATAATTCCTTTAAACGACTCTCCAGAAGAGTGCCTAATGATGCAAGGACGACTCTATATTAATCCGTTTACTCCAGAGCCAACTCCTAAGGAGTGCTTGGGTTATGAATTAAATCCAAGTCAGATTAGTGGTTACTGGTGCTATCAAAGTCAATGGGATTTAATTGGTAAACCACTTTATCATTTACATAAACCATGCTGGGCGATCGGTACAGACGATTTCTCTCAACCTATTGAAAAGCCTTTAGATCGATTCATACACGCACAAACGGAAGACGGTCAATTCTGGTTTGTGGTACCAGATTCATGGCCCGGAGATAAAGCGGTTCGGGGCACTTAAACATGAAAGGGTTGATGTTTTCACATCAACCCTTTGCTAGATACATTGACCATTGGATGTTTTACAAACCAGCGGCTGCAAACACTTGATTAACGATCTCTTGTGCTTCAGCTTCGATTTGTTTCAGATGTTCTTCACCTTTGAAGCTTTCACAGTAAATCTTGTAGATGTCCTCTGTGCCTGATGGACGAGCAGCGAACCAACCGTTAGCTGTCGTTACTTTAAGGCCACCAATCGCAGCACCATTGCCTGGTGCATGCGTTAGACGAGCAGTGATCGCATCACCTGCTAGAGTTTCAGCCGCAACCATTTCTGGTGACAACTTCTTCAATACGTCTTTTTGTGGGCCATTTGCTACAGCTTGAATACGGTTGTACTTCGACTCACCGTGCTTCGCCGCTAGCTCTTCATAGTAATCTTGAGGGTTCTTACCCGTTACCGCAGTGATCTCTGCTGCTAGAAGGCATAGCAAGATGCCATCTTTGTCTGTTGACCAAGGCGTGCCATCTTTACGAAGGAAAGACGCACCAGCACTTTCTTCGCCGCCGAAACCAAACTTACCAGTGTACAGACCGTCTACAAACCATTTGAAACCAACAGGCACTTCACATAGCTCATGACCTAGATCCGCCACAACACGGTCAATCAGCGCACTTGAAACTAGTGTTTTACCAACAGCGACATCTTTACCCCACTCGTCACGATGACGGTACAAGTAGTCAATACAAACGGCTAAGAAGTGGTTCGGGTTCATCAAACCTTTTGGCGTAACGATACCGTGACGGTCGTAGTCAGGATCGTTACCAAATGCTAAATCGTATTCGTCTTTCAGTGCCAATAGACCCGCCATTGCGTAAGGAGAAGAACAGTCCATACGCACAACGCCGTCTTTATCTAGCGACATGAATTGGAAAGAAGGATCGATCGATTCACTTACTAGCGTTAGGTCTAGGTTGTATGCCTGACCAATTTGACGCCAGTAATCAATACCGCTGCCACCCAATGGATCTACACCAATCTTCAGGTTCGCTTTTTGGATTGCTTCCATATCGATAACGTTCACCAGGTCATCAATGTATGGCTTCACCAAGTCCATCTCTACAAACAGATCCGATGCTTTTGCTTCTGCTAGTGGTAGGCGTTTAACACCTTGTAAACCTTCAGCAATCAATTCGTTCGCACGATCTTCGATAGCTTGAGTCAACTCAGCTTCTGCAGGACCACCATGTGTCGGATTGTATTTGATACCGCCGTCTTGTGGTGGGTTATGTGATGGGGTAATAACGATACCGTCTGCTTTTTCATCGTGTTTGATGTTGTAAGTCAGAATCGCGTGTGAAATACCCGGTGTTGGCGTGTAACCGTTGTCTTGTTGGACAATCACTTTCACACCGTTTGCAATCAGTACTTCAATCACACTTGAGAAAGCAGGCTCAGATAGCGCATGCGTGTCTTTACCCACAAACAACGGGCCAATTGTGCCTTGCTCAGCACGAACTTCTGCTACCGCTTGAGCGATCGCTAAAATGTGGTTTTCGTTAAAAGTGTGCTTGTCTGCAGTACCGCGGTGGCCAGAAGTACCAAATTGAACTTTGTGTTCTGCGTTTGCCGCGTCTGGTTGAAGTAAGAAGTAGTTAGCAACGAGTGCTGGGATATTGTGAAGATCTTCCTGCTGCGCTTTTTGCCCAGCACGAGGGTGCATAGCCATGTTTGACATCCTTTCTTTAAATACAAATAAAATTAAAAAAGCCTCATAATATCCGCTCACTGCGACGCATTATGAGGCTTCTATCAGGTTTCTTAGATTGAACCTGTTACTTTTTCTATTAAGTCAGGTTGGAACCCCATGTGTGCCATCACTTGTTCAACCATCTGTCTTTTACGACTTGTATTGTTATTCGTGATAACCCAAAACGGTGTGCCAGGAATGGCTTTTGGCTTGGTCGTATTACCGTTTGCTAGCAAGGTTTCTTCATTATCTGCAAAGTACACGCGTTTGCGTCCTTTTACATTCGTAGCCTGGGCGAAACCTTCTGGATTCAATTTATGTAAGGTCGATAATACCAACATAAAGCGATCAATCGCTTTTTTTAGACCGGCAAACTCATCAGAAATAAGCAGCGAACGCATTTCTTTCACTACATCAACAGATTCCGTTTTACCCGCATCTTTACTTACTACAATCCCTTGTGGCTTCTCTACTACAGGTGCGGCTTTAGCTTCCTGCAACTGACCATCAAGGTTTAAAAGGCGTCGCAAAATATCCGAGGCGCTTTCACCGATATGCTTAGTTTGACTAGCTATATAACGGTATAGATCCTCATCAACCTCAATTGTTTTCATTCGCTTTTCACATTCTCAATGTTTAAACTCTGGGGGATTATAACGAGATCCACGCGGATACTCCACGTTAAACCCATCACGAATAAGATAAAATGTCAGCATTACTCAACTATAAGCAGGAAGGCCAAGGCCAAACAGTTGTTTTGATTCACGGATTGTTTGGTAGTTTAAGTAATCTGGGTCTACTCGCCCGCGATCTTATTAAAGATCACACGGTGATCAGTATTGATCTGAGAAATCACGGCCTCTCTTTCCACTCCGAAGTCCATAACTATACCGATATGGCAAAAGATGTGGCTCAGCTCCTTCAGCACTTAAACGTTGAGCCATCTATTGTTATTGGTCACTCCATGGGCGGAAAAGTCGCGATGGCTCTTGTGGACATTGCTCCAAATGTAGTCAAGCAGTTAGTCGTTCTCGACATGGCGCCTGTAGCCTACACTACGAACCGTCACGATAATGTTTTTAACGGCTTACATGCTGTTATTAATGAAAAACCAGCAAATCGACAGCAAGCCATGGATATCCTAGCTCAACATATTGAACTCGATGGTGTAAGACAATTTCTCTCTAAATCACTGTACAAAAATGGCGATAAGATGGATTGGCGGTTTAACGTACCGAGCCTTTTTGAGAATTATGACCAAATTATTGGCTGGCAAGAAATCACACCAACAGATATCCCAACTTTATTTATCAAAGGCGGCGACTCTGACTACTTAATGCCAGAACATCAGCCGGCAGTGAAGCGACAATTTAACCATGCTAAAGCACACATTATCGCTGGCACTGGTCACTGGTTACACGCCGAGAAACCGACAGAAGTAATGAGAGTCATTCGAAAATACATTTCGAGTTAACAAATTCGAAAAGCAACACTAGATTATTGAAATAACCCTTCTTGTAGTGCATTAACTTTACCGTTTAACAGTGGTATAGTGCGCCCAAGATTTTTCGGCATGAAGGGCTAAAATGCTTTACGACTATATGGATATGCTCGAGTCTATTGGGCTCGATCTTCTTTTTGCTGCTATCTTTTTTTTCATCGGGATGGCGATAAAAGATGTGCTAAAGCAAGGCAATGTACCTGTTTTTGGTCGTCGTATTGTGTGGTTAGTCCTTTTCCTAGGCTGTGCTGGCTTTATTGCAAAAGGTGTAATTCAGCTAACTTGGGAAGGCTCAGGGTTAGGTTAAACCCTTAGTAGCATCGCCAATAACAAACAATGTAAAGGTATAGACTCTATGGCAAGTGTAGGTATCTTCTTCGGTAGCGACACAGGTAATACTGAAGCCGTTGCAAAGATGATTCAAAAGCAACTAGGTAAACATCTAGTTCACGTTCAAGACATCGCGAAAAGCAGCAAAGAAGACATTGATAACTTCGATCTTCTTCTTCTAGGTATCCCAACTTGGTACTACGGCGAAGCACAATGTGATTGGGATGACTTCTTCCCTGAGCTTGAGCAAATCGACTTCTCTACTAAGCTAGTGGCTATCTTTGGCTGTGGCGACCAAGAAGACTACGCAGAATACTTCTGTGACGCGATGGGCACAGTCCGTGATATCGTTGAATCTAAAGGCGGCACAATTCTTGGCCATACCTCGACAGAAGGCTACGAATTTGAAGCGTCTAAAGCACTTGTTGAAGGTGACGAAAGCCAATTCGTAGGTCTATGTATTGATGAAGACCGCCAACCAGAATTGACTGACGAGCGTGTTGAAAGCTGGGTTAAACAGATCTATGAAGAGATGTGTTTAGCTGAGCTAGAAGGCTAATCAAATTGAATGATGCAAAGACCTCCACTTGGAGGTCTTTTTGTATGTATTGTCACACAGCATCGGTAAGTACTTCCTCTTCGCGATACTGAGGTTTCTTTCTTACATAAAGCTTGCGTTGAACCTCTGAAACCACATTCCCCTGTTTATCTTTTACATGAGTAATAAACTCAGGAAAACACTTTTCTCCATTCCGTGTCATTTGATAAATGTTTTCCAGCATCCCTTCAGTGACCTCAAATTCTGCAAACAAATCACTTTGCCCCGGCTTAATAAAGTTAATGCTTGCCTCTTTATCCCACACATAATATTCCTCTCGTAGAATCCCCATCAGCATCAACGAGTAAATAGGATCAGTTAAAGAGAAAATACTGCCGCCATATTGGGTGCGATTGGCATTTTTATTCCACCAGCGAAGCTTTAAACGTACCTTTACAGTACGGAAGTCTTGAGAAATATGTAAGATTTTAATACCCGCCCCCCAAAAAGGAGGCCAAATATTGAGTGCGAACTTTACAATTCCTGGTTTGTATATCTTCGCTAGTCGCCTATTCATCGCTATCCATGCCCTCTCCAAGCTTAATGTTACATAATTGTAACGGGTCAGAGCTGTAATATAATAGACCTGTTTCTAATTTACAAAAAGATTCTATTAACCCTTTGAAGTTCGTGGTTTAATGTTCCGAACGCTTATCCTATAATGGTAGGAAGATTGAATTCTGTTAAATCGCTGCAGATGATCCAACGGGAAAGTATATGTCAGATAATAATCAGGCGCTGAAGGATGCGGGTTTAAAAGTAACCCTTCCGAGGCTAAAAATTCTAGAAGTACTTCAGCAGCCAGACTGCCAGCACATCAGTGCTGAAGATTTGTACAAAAAGTTGATTGATCTAGGTGAAGAAATTGGCCTAGCAACTGTTTACCGAGTTCTAAACCAGTTCGACGATGCTGGTATTGTAACTCGTCACCACTTTGAAGGTGGAAAGTCAGTCTTCGAATTATCGACTCAACATCACCACGACCACCTAGTGTGCCTAGACTGTGGTGAGGTAATTGAATTTTCTGACGATCTTATTGAAGAACGTCAAAAAGAGATTGCAGCTAAGTACAATGTCACACTAACAAACCACAGCTTATACTTGTACGGCAAGTGTAGCGATGGTGGTTGTAAAGACAATCCAGATGCACACAAACCGAAAAAATAAGGGTTTGTTAATTTAAAAAGTAAACGTCAGCACATGCTGGCGTTTTTTTGTTTCTAGAAGTCAGTACCTTAGACGTCAGTACTTTGGTTACAGAACAAAAGCTACTAAACACCCATCTTTTTTCTCCACAGTTTTGCACATCTATATAGCACTCTGTGGGATTAGGTATAAAAAATGCCAGCGTTTGCTGGCATTTTTTCATCGTTCTCAGCATTAATTGAGATTATTGATTCTCAATTTTTGCCCAGGTATCACGTAGACCAACCGTGCGGTTGAATACTAGATTATCTGCTGAAGAGTCTTTCGAGTCTGCACAGAAGTAACCCATACGTTCAAACTGGTAACCTTTTTCTGCTTCTGCAGAAGCTAGGCTAGGCTCGACGAAGCCATTGATCACAACTAATGATTCAGGGTTGATAGTAGAAGCAAAATCTTCCGCTGCGCCTGGGTTTGGCACCGTAAATAAACGATCGTACAGACGAATTTCCGCTGGAAGAGCTTTATCAGCTGACACCCAATGAATAACGCCTTTCACTTTACGACCATCTGCTGGGTTTTTACCTAGCGTATCTGCATCGTAAGAACAGAAGATCGTTGTGATGTTGCCTTCGGCATCTTTTTCAACGCGCTCAGCTTTGATCACGTAAGCACCACGTAAACGAACTTCTTTACCTAGCACTAAACGCTTGTACTTTTTGTTCGCTTCTTCACGGAAGTCTTCACGCTCAATCCACAATTCACGCGTGAATGGCACTTCACGCACGCCCATTTCAGGTTTATTTGGGTGGTTGGCAACTGTCAAGTTTTCTACTGCGCCTGCTTCAAAGTTTTCGATAACAACTTTAACAGGATCCAGTACAGCCATTGCACGCGGAGCGTTCTCGTTTAGGTCATCACGAATACAAGATTCTAATGAACTAAACTCGATCATATTTTCTTGCTTCGTTACACCAATACGCTTACAAAACTCACGAATAGATGCAGGTGTGAAGCCACGACGACGCAGACCTGAGACAGTCGGCATACGTGGATCATCCCAACCATTAACCAGTTTTTCAGTAACTAGCTGGTTAAGCTTACGCTTAGACATCACTGTGTATTCAAGGTTTAAACGACTGAACTCGTATTGATGTGGACGGCTTTCGATCGTGATGTTGTCTAGAACCCAATCGTACAGACGACGGTTATCCATGAATTCAAGCGTACAAATAGAGTGCGTAATGCCTTCTAATGCATCAGAAATACAGTGCGTAAAGTCGTACATTGGGTAAATGCACCACTTATCACCAGTTTGGTGGTGCGTAGCAAAACGCACACGGTATAAAACTGGATCGCGCATGACCATGAATGAAGAACCCATGTCGATTTTAGCACGAAGACACGCTTTACCTTCTTCAAATTCACCAGCGCGCATTTTTTCAAACAACGCCAAGTTCTCTTCAACAGGACGGTCACGGTATGGACTTGGTTTACCTGGCGCCTTTAGTGTGCCGCGGTATTCACGAATTTGCTCTGGACTTAGCTCATCTACATACGCTAAGCCTTTGTTAATCAATTCAATTGCATATTCGTAAAGCTTATCGAAGTAGTTTGATGAGTAACATACTTCACCACTCCACTCAAAGCCCAACCAGTTTACATCTTTCTTGATAGACTCAACGTATTCGATGTCTTCTTTTTCAGGGTTTGTATCGTCGAAACGCAGATTACATTGACCCTGGTAGTCCTGAGCAATACCGAAGTTCAAACAGATAGACTTAGCATGACCGATATGCAGGTAGCCATTTGGCTCCGGCGGGAATCGAGTATGCACGCTAGTGTGTTTACCATCCGCTAGATCTTTATCAATGATCTGGCGAATAAAGTTTGATGGACGAGCATCAGCTTCACTCATCTATAGCACCTCAAAAATATTAGTATTGTCAGAGAAAACGGAACCCTGTTTCCAAGTATGGTTTCACAGAGTACATTGTTCCTAATGATCCACAATTCTAAGCAATTAGACAACAAGAACTCGCTCTAAAACGACAATATTTATCGAGTTAGCGTGAAAGCAAAGCAGATTCAAAGGGCCTAAACGAAAAAAGGCCTCCTGCGGAGGCCTTTTGCGATGTTGTAGTATCAATTGTTTGCAATACCAATAACAAACAATCACACCACTATTAAACAGTTAAGCTGGTAGCTGAACACCACTTAAATCTTCATCTTTAGATACATTCTTCATCTCACCAGCAACAATCTCTGCTAGAGGACCAAGGATAACTTGTAGGTTGTTTGTACCTAGCTTCACAACTCCCATAGCTCCAAGATCTTTCAGAGTTTTCTCATTGATAACGCTCATATCTTTCACAGAAAGGCGCAAACGAGTAATACAGGCATCGATAGAACTTAGGTTGTCATGACCGCCAAGTGCTTTCAAGTACTGACGAGCGAGCTCAGAAGAGTTGCTTGAGCCAGCCACGTTAGATGAAGATTCTTCATCATCTTCACGTCCCGGTGTTTTAAGGCCAAACTTAACAATCACGGTACGGAACACGAAGTAGTAAACCGCAAAGAAACCAAGGCCTTGTACAATGAGCATGTACCAGTTTACCGCTAGCGGGTTACGAGTTGACAATACTAAGTCGACTAGACCAGCAGAGAAACCGAAACCTGCAATCCACTGCATTGATGCCGCGATATAAACTGATAGACCAGTCAGCGCTGCGTGAAGAACGTACAGTCCTGGAGCAAGGAACATGAATGCAAATTCAAGTGGTTCTGTTACACCTGTAAAGAATGAAGCAAACGCAGCTGCAATCATGATAGATGCCACTTTCTCTTTATTCTTTGATTTCGCAGTATGGTACATCGCTAGAGCAGCACCTGGTAAACCAAACATCATGATTGGGAAGAAGCCCGCTTGGTACATCCCCGTAACACCTACCGTTGCCGTGCCTTCAGCTAATGATTTCGCACCGCCAAGGAAGTTTGGAATGTCATTAATACCAGCAACATCAAACCAGAACACTGAGTTTAGTGCATGGTGCAGACCAACAGGAATTAGAAGTCGGTTGAAGAATGCGTAAACACCTGCACCTGCTTCACCCATACCTTGAATGCTTTCACCAAAACTGACCAGACCGCCGTAAACTGATGGCCAAACGTACATCAGGATGAACGCAATAACGATACCAGCAAAAGACGTTAGGATCGGTACAAGACGCTTGCCAGAGAAAAACGCCAGTGCTTTGTGCAGCTCTACGTGAGAAAAACGGTTGTACAACTCAGCAGAAACAATACCAACCAAGATACCGACGAACTGGTTATTGATTTTACCAAATGCAGCAGGTACTTCACTTGGGTCAATGCCTTGAATCTGTGATACTGCACCAGGGGCCAAAAGCGTTGTGACAACTAAGAAGCCCACGAAACCTGAAAGTGCAGCGGCGCCATCTTTGTCTTTAGACATTCCGTAAGCAACACCAACAGCGAACAATACTGACATGTTGTCAATGATCGCTGCACCAGCTTTAATAAGAAATGCAGCAAGTGCACTGTTTGCGCCCCAGCCATTTGGGTCGATCCAGTAGCCAATACCCATGAGTATTGCTGCTGCAGGAAGTGTGGCAACCGGCACCATAAGCGCCTTACCCACCTTCTGGAAGTATCCGAGAATGTTCACCTTAAGTTCCCCCTATAGGATTAGATGTTATGTTGAATAACTTATTTCAGCCGTCCAATTTAGTCATCCTAAGTTTATGATATTAATTTTGCTCCGCAAATTAAAAGCTCACCGTTTGTGATCATAATCACCACAATTTGCCCTTTCGGAAGGTTTTTGCTAGCGAGATCATAAAACTTATTTTATTATACGAAAAAATGGCGTTTTAAAGATAATATTCTCGCACTTTATGCAAGGCAGAATCAGTGTTATTTTGGTATCTAGGCGGGTAAATCACTGTAACTTTGCTCTGAAAAAGAATCATAAAAAACCATACAATTATTACTTTTCAGTTAGTTACTATGACAATAACATCGATAAAACGCGACTTGCTGTATGTGACTCGTTATCTAATTCAGTGATACAAACTAAGTACCCATATGACTGAAGCAGTCTCTACTTAGATAACGATATAGAAATTGAATTCTCATCTATAAGGACTAGCTGACTATGTACGCGCTAAGTAACTGTAAAATTTATACCGGTAGTGATGTTCTTACCGATCATGCGGTCATCATCGAAAACGATCTTATTCAATCTATTGTGCCGGTTTCTGAGCTACCTCAAAGCATCGAACTAAAAGACCTTGCAGGCGCTAATCTAAGTCCAGGCTTTATCGATCTGCAGTTGAACGGTTGTGGCGGTGTAA
The DNA here is from genome assembly GCF_033339995.1 of Vibrio sp. 1641. Taxonomy (NCBI): domain Bacteria; kingdom Pseudomonadati; phylum Pseudomonadota; class Gammaproteobacteria; order Vibrionales; family Vibrionaceae; genus Vibrio; species Vibrio sp. 1641. Next base: position 50,188 of record NZ_JAWOVP010000009.1, on the reverse strand, counting down.
TGCTAAACGATGCAATTACCCCTGAAACCATGCAAATCATGCACCAGGCAAACCTCAAATCTGGCTGTACTAGCTTCCTGCCAACACTCATTACGTCATCTGATGAAGATATGCGAACTGCAATTGCCGCAGCTCGTGAGTACCACAACAAGTATCAAAATCAATCGCTTGGTTTACACCTCGAAGGTCCTTACCTTAACGTCGCGAAAAAAGGCATCCATAACGTCGATTTTATTCGCCCATCAGACGAAAGCATGATCGACCTTATCTGCGCAAACGCCGATATCGTAGCGAAAGTAACGCTAGCACCTGAGCATAACGACCCAGAGCATATTGCGCGATTAAAGGCTGCTGGCATCGTGGTTTCAATTGGCCACACAAATGCAACCTACGCCGAAGCACGTAAAAGCTTTGAAGCAGGCATTACTTTTGCCACACACCTCTTTAATGCAATGACACCAATGGTTGGTCGTGAACCAGGAGTTGTTGGTGCAATTTACGATACTCCTGACGTATACGCTGGCATTATTGCTGATGGTTTTCACGTCGACTACGCAAACATCCGAATTGCTCATAAAATCAAAGGTGAAAAGCTTGTTTTGGTGACGGATGCCACAGCTCCAGCAGGTGCTAACATTGATCACTTTATTTTTGTCGGTAAGAAAGTATATTACCGAGATGGTAAGTGTGTTGATGAAAATGGCACGCTAGGCGGCTCAGCTTTGACAATGATTGAAGCAGTTCAGAATTCAGTTGAGCACGCGGGGATCGCTTTAGAAGAAGCTCTACGAATGGCCACGTTATACCCAGCAACAGCAATTGGTGTTGAGGATCGCCTTGGCCGAGTTCGAAAAGGGATGGTTGCAAACCTGACTATTTTCGATCGTGACTTTAAAGTAAAAGCGACGGTTGTTAACGGACAATACGAGCAAAATTAAGCATGAATGGCGGACAGATTGGTAATGTAGATTTAGTAAAACAGCTTAACAGCGCTGCGGTATATAGGCTGATTGATCAGCAAGGTCCTATCTCCCGTATTCAAGTCGCGGACGTGAGTCAACTCGCGCCTGCTAGTGTTACCAAAATAACCCGCCAACTTTTAGAGCGCGGCCTTATTAAGGAGGTCGCCCAACAAGCTTCAACTGGTGGTCGTCGTGCGATCTCTTTGACTACTGAAGTCAAACCTTTTCATTCGATTGCCGTTCGCTTAGGTCGAGATTACGTACAGTTCAGTTTATACGATTTAGGTGGTACCGCGCTGGCAGAAGATCAGCATGAACTGTACTACACTAACCAAGCAGACTTAATCGCAGGACTCATCGATTTATTAAAAGATTTCGTAAGCCGTTGCGAAGACAAAATTGATCAACTCATCGCTATCGGCATCACTTTACCGGGCCTTGTTAACCCAACAACTGGCGTGGTCGAATACATGCCTAATACCGATATCGATAATCTTGCTCTCGGTGAAATTGTTGGAGAGAAGTTTAATACAGCATGCTTTGTTGGCAACGACGTACGTGGCATGGCGTTGGCTGAGCACTACTTTGGAGCAAGCCAAGACTGCCAGGATTCTATTTTGGTTAGCGTCCACCGCGGTACTGGCGCAGGTATTATCGTTAACGGCCAGGTTTTTCTTGGTTTTAACCGCAACGTCGGTGAAATTGGTCATATCCAAATTGACCCGCTTGGTGAGCAATGCCAATGTGGAAACTTTGGCTGTTTAGAAACCGTAGCTGCAAACCCAGCGATTATTCAACGAGTGAAGCAACTGATTACTCAAGGATACGAATCAAGCTTAACCGACCTTGAAAACATCACAATTGAAGCGGTATGTCAGCACGCAATGAATGGTGATGAACTTGCGAAACAGAGTTTAGTGCGAGTGGGCAACCAGCTAGGTAAAGCGATTGCGATTACGGTTAACTTATTTAATCCACAGAAAATTGTAATTGCTGGCGATATTACTGCAGCACAAGATATTCTTTTCCCTGCAATTCAACGCAACGTAGAGAATCAATCTCTTAAAACTTTCCATAACGACCTCCCTATCGTGGCTTCTCACATTGATAAGCAGCCAACGATGGGCGCATTTGCGATGATTAAACGCGCTATGCTGAACGGAGTTTTGTTACAAAAGTTACTGGAAGACTAAGTTTATACAACCAATTGAGTTACAATCTCGGGCTGTGTTTTCACAGCCCGTTTTTGTATATCAGGAATACAGCTTAACAGTATGGAAATTATTCTAATTACAGCCGCTTTTTTAGCTGGTTTTATTGCGCTTAAATGCAGCCTCCCTCCCCTCGTTGGTTTTCTACTAGCTGGATTTGGCTTGCATGCATTTGGTTACCAAAGCAATGACGTTATCGTCACTCTCGCAGATCTTGGTGTTACTCTTCTTCTGTTTACTATTGGACTCAAACTCGATGTAAAAACCCTGCTGTCCAAAGAAATATGGGGAGGGGCAACCGCCCACAACATACTCTCTACCGCTTTTTTTGCCCTAGCGTTATCCGGCTTAAAACTACTGGGCTTGACTTCGCTAGCCAGTATGGACGGCAGCCAAATCCTGCTTTTAGCTTTTGCACTATCGTTCTCTAGTACCGTTTTTGCCGTAAAAGCATTGCAAGAAAAAGGCGAAATGAACGCGACCTACGGCACACTCGCGATCGGTATTTTGGTTATGCAAGATATTTTTGCCGTAGTATTCCTGACTGCTTCAACCGGAAAAGTCCCAGAATGGTATGCCATCGGTTTGTTCGCACTGCCTTTCCTTCGTCCCCTATTCTATAAGCTGCTCGATAAAGTTGGCCACGGCGAAATGCTGGTGCTATTCGGTATTTTCTTCGCGCTTGTTGTCGGTGCTGGGCTATTCGAGTTGGTCGGGATGAAACCAGACTTGGGCGCGCTAATTTTAGGCATGCTACTCGCAGGTCACCCAAAAGCCTCAGAACTATCCAAGTCATTATTCAATATGAAGGAGCTCTTTTTAGTCTGCTTCTTTTTAAACATTGGTTTATCCGCCTCATTGAGCGTGAATGGCGTCGTTCTCGCCCTGCTATTTATCTTACTGCTACCAATCAAAGGACTCTTGTACTTCGTCACTATTAATCATTTTAAGTTTCGAGTACGTACCTCTTTGCTCGCCTCTTTATCACTATTTAACTACAGTGAGTTTGGTCTTATTGTTGCTGGATTGGCCTATAAAATGGGCTGGATGCCAAGTGATATGCTTGCTGCGATTGCGGTTGCGGTGTCGGTATCCTTTGTAATTTCCGCGCCACTTAACCGCCTTAGCCATAAAATTTATCAACATTCAGGTAAGTGGCTGCAAGAGACAGCGGTAGAAAAGCTCAATCAACGCGACCAACTCATCAACCCAGGTCATGCCCAAGTATTGATCTTAGGTATGGGGCGTATTGGAACGGGCGCTTATGATGAGCTACGCTCACGCTATGGCAAAATTTCATTGGGTATAGAAATTCGTGAAGACGCTGCACATCATCATCGTTCAGAAGGAAGAAATGTGATTTCTGGTGATGCCACCGACCCGGATTTCTGGGAGCGAATTTTAGATACAGGTCATGTAAAACTGGTTCTGCTTGCAATGCCACATCATCAAGGTAACCAAACAGCACTTGAGCAGCTTAAACGCAGAAAATATAAGGGGCAAATTGCCGCTATCGCCGAATACCCAGATCAATTGGAAGGCTTACTTGAAAATGGCGTTGACGCAGCATTCAATATATATAGTGAAGCTGGTAGCGGTTTTGCTCGACACGTCTGTAAACAACTTCAGCCTAAATTCACACCAATTAAATAAGCAACAGCACTGATATTTTTTGAAAGGCTTTCTATTGATAGAAAGCCTTTTTTGTATAGTTTTTATACCAAACCTTGATCTCATTCACCAAAACAACGATTGAGTTAAATATTTTCCATACAACAAGGCCTTTTATCATTTTTTTAATCACAAAACGTTGCTTTTTTTATTAGTAATGGCAAATTTAAACCATACCGATTAGAAATTGTTTAGTTTAGTAAGGATGTAGTATGTGTTCAGTATTTGGCATTTTAGACATTAAAAGCGATGCAGCCGCATTGCGCCCTATCGCATTAGAGATGTCGAAAAAACTTCGTCACCGTGGCCCAGACTGGTCTGGGATTTACTCTTCAGAGCGTGCTATTTTAGCGCACGAGCGCTTGGCGATTGTTGGTCTAAATAGTGGTGCACAGCCGCTATACAGCCCTGATAAGAAGCTCATCCTTGCCGTCAATGGTGAAATCTACAACCATAAAGAAATTCGTGCTCGTTACGAAGGAAAGTACGAATTTCAAACCGATTCAGACTGTGAAGTCATTCTTGCACTTTACCAAGATATGGGTGCAGATCTCCTTGAAGAACTAAACGGTATTTTCGCTTTTGTGCTCTACGACGAAGAAAAAGATGAGTATTTAGTCGGCCGTGACCATATTGGTATTATCCCTCTTTATCAAGGTCACGATGAGCATGGTAACTACTATGTGGCATCAGAGATGAAGGCTCTTGTTCCAGTATGTAAAACAGTAAGTGAATTCCCTCCTGGTAGCTATTACAGCTCTAAAGATACTGAGCCAACACGTTACTATGTTCGTGACTGGAACGAGTACGCAGCAGTACAAGGTAACAGCACTAGCAAAGAAGAATTGACTGAAGCGCTAGAAGCGGCTGTTAAACGCCAACTAATGACTGACGTGCCTTACGGTGTACTTCTTTCGGGCGGTCTAGATTCTTCTATTACATCTGCGGTAGCAAAACGCTTTGCAGCGATGCGTATTGAAGATGATGAAAAGTCTGAAGCTTGGTGGCCTCAACTGCACTCTTTTGCTGTTGGCCTAGAAGGCGCGCCTGACCTGAAAGCCGCTCGCGAAGTTGCCGACCAAATTGGTACCGTTCACCACGAAATGACGTACACGATTCAAGAAGGTTTGGACGCGATTCGTGACGTGATTTACCACATTGAAACGTATGACGTGACGACTATCCGCGCATCAACACCTATGTTCTTAATGGGTCGTAAGATCAAAGCGATGGGTATCAAGATGGTATTGTCTGGTGAGGGCGCTGACGAAATCTTTGGTGGCTACCTTTACTTCCACAAAGCGCCAAACGCGAAAGAGTTCCACGAGGAGACTGTGCGTAAACTGCTTGCTCTGAACATGTTCGACTGTGCTCGTGCTAACAAGTCGCTGGCAGCATGGGGAGTTGAAGGACGCGTACCTTTCCTAGATAAAGAGTTCATTGATGTAGCAATGCGCTTGAACCCAGCAGACAAGATGTGTGGCAACGGTAAAATGGAGAAACACATCCTTCGTGAGTGCTTCGAGCACTACCTGCCAGAATCGATCGCATGGCGTCAAAAAGAGCAGTTCTCTGATGGCGTTGGCTACAGCTGGATCGATACGCTGAAAGAAGTAGCAGAACAGAAAGTGACAGACCAGCAGATGGAAACAGCTCAATATCGATTCCCATACAACACGCCAACGACAAAAGAAGGCTACGTGTACCGTGAAATCTTTGAAGAGTTATTCCCACTTCCATCAGCAGCAGAGTGTGTACCAGGAGGCCCTTCAGTAGCGTGTTCTTCAGCGAAGGCGATTGAATGGGATGAATCGTTCCAAAACTGTGTTGACCCATCAGGTCGTGCAGTACAGACCGTTCACAACGACTCATACTAATTCTCTACGATAAAGATAAGGGTTGGTTCGTCCAACCCTTTTAAAACAGACAAAAAATTAGATACGATCAAAAAGAGGTGCTTTTGCACCTCTTTTTATGTTTGATGGAATTAGGCTATTTTAAATCTAAATCACTATTGTCTATGCTGACAGGCACACGCTTGGTGATCATCTGAACTAGCATAATTGAGCGTTTCTCACCATCTTGTTCTTGGAAGATGGCATCTATGCCCGCAAATTGACCGCTTTTAACTCTAATTTGATCGCCTGGTTTTGGCATACATTCAGAAACGGTATTGTCATTACAACACTTTTCTAGCTGCATCAATTCGAAGACCAAGTCACCTTGAACTTCTTTCGGTTGAGCACCAAAACGCACAAAGTCAACAACACCTCGAGTAGAGCGGACTGAGGTGAAGTTTGGCCCTTGCTCATAATCAAAGTAAGCGAATACGTAACAAGGAAACAGCGGTTCCTCGACTTTTTGTCTTTTACCGCGCAAAATCTTCTCAACTTCTACAGTTGGATAAAAGCACTCTACACCTTGATTTTCAAGGTGTTGTTTCGCCCTAACCTGCTCCCCACGTTTACAATAAAGTAGATACCAACGTTTCATCTTTTTACTAGCCAATTCTATTTTGTTTTTATCCTAGCATTAAGCCAAAGTTGAGTCATTGATATTCAGTTTATCTATAAAAGTATGATTATACATCGCTCGCATTAACGACATTTTTCAGCAACTTACGATAAAGAAGTCCATAGGCAAAAATGGAAATTAAGTTTGTAACACAACCAATACACCATCATATAATCTGCAAATCCAATCAAAAACAGCCACTTAACAAACAAAAATAGTTGAATGGCAAAATTTTATTATTTGTCACTCGTTGAATTGCATTGTATACGTAGAAGTCGTTAAAAAATGTAATAACTATTATTAGAAGAGCTTATGTCAAACCAACATCAATATTTTGGTCATCCACGTGGCCTGTTCTTATTGTTCGGTACTGAACTGTGGGAACGCTTTTCTTACTACGCAATGCGTGCCATTCTCGTGCTTTACCTCACCGATACAACAATGAATGGCGGCCTTGGCTGGTCAACCAAAGACGCATTAGACCTATACGGCATATACACAGGGCTTGTGTATATCACGCCTCTTATCGGTGGTTACCTAGCAGATAACTATTTAGGTCAACGTCGCTCAATTTTGCTTGGTGGCGCGTTAATGGCCATCGGCCAGTTTACTCTTGCACTTCCTGCTGATGCTTTAGGTATTGGTTCGCTACACAGTTTCTATTTAGGTCTTGGCCTACTTATCACTGGTAACGGTCTCTTTAAGCCAAATATCTCAACCATGGTTGGCGACCTTTATCAAGAAGGTGACAACCGTCGTGACGGCGCATTCACTATCTTTTATATGGGTATCAACTTAGGTGCATTACTTGCCGGCGTCGTTTCTGGCTCTGTGACAACCTCTTACGGTTGGAAAGCAGGCTTTGTTGCCGCTGGTGTGGGTATGCTGGTTAGCCTAGTGATGCAAATGGTACTGGCTCAATCATGGCTTGGTGATATTGGTCGTGAACCAGCGGCGAAACGAGATCTAAACAACAAAAACGCCACCACGAAGCAGCCACTCACCAAAGAAGAAGTGAATCGACTAAAAGTAATTCTGGTCATGAGCTTATTCACTATTGTCTTCTGGGCAGGCTTTGAACAAGCTGGTGGTCTGATGAACATCTACACTCAACAATATACTGATCGCATGATTGGTGGTTTCGAAGTTCCTGCTGCGTGGTTCCAATCACTAAACCCATTTTTCATTATTACTCTAGCGCCAGTTCTGGCTGTCCTTTGGGTAAAATTGGGTAAACGTGAACCTACTTCGCCAGTGAAATTTGCGATGGCACTATTTTTCTTGGCGATTGGTTTCCTTTGTATGGTTGGCGCAGTGCTAGAACAAGGTGGAGATACAACAGTAAAAACATCGATGTTATGGTTGGTCGGCGCTTTCTTCTTCCACACATTAGGCGAGCTGTGTTTATCACCAATTGGTCTTTCATTGGTAACTAAATTAGCACCGCTTCGCTTAGCTTCACTTATGATGGGTGCATGGTTTGGCTGTAATGCGATTGCTAACTATGTTGCGGGCTATGTGGGCTCTCACGTAGGCGAGTTAGGCGCTATGGCTATCTTTAGTGGTATTGCGGTCAGCGCAACCGTAAGTGGCGTAATTTTGCTCCTATTCTCTAATACACTCGTTCGCTGGATGCATGGCGCTGAAAATACGCACAGCACGGCAGAGCAAGTAGAAGAGCAGCAAGTACAAGTTGCTTGATCGCTCAACTAAACGTAGAAAGGGTCGCTATTGCGACCCTTTTTTGTATCTAAAGTTTAGATTGAACTAACTCAACCATCATCTCGATATGAAGTTCACTATCGTTCAAACAAGGGATGTAGGTAAAGTTTTCGCCACCAGCTTCAAGGAAAATCTCTTTACACTCTTCCGAGATCTCTTCCAACGTCTCTAAACAATCTGACGAAAATGCAGGGGTCACAACATTAATATTTTTCACACCCTTTGCAGGAAGTGCTTCTAGGGTCTTATCGGTATAAGGTTGAAGCCACTCTTCTCTCCCAAATCGGGACTGATACGTCATGCCAATTTGTTGTTCGCTTAAACCTAACGCTTCCCCAAGCAAGCGAGTCGTCTCTTCACAATGCTGTGGGTAAACATCACCATTGTCAGCATAGCGTTTTGGAATACCATGATAAGAACACAGCAGGTAATCTCCCTGGCCATTCTTTTGCCAATGTTCACGAACTGAATGCGCTAACGCTTCAATATATTTCGGGTGATTGTAATAATCACGAATAAAGCTAAAGCCCGGCATCACAGGCAGGTTTTTAAATGCTTTAGTGATTCCGTCAGAAACCGCTGCCGTTGTTGTGCCCGAGTATTGCGGATACAAAGGTAAAACAATGACTTCATCAACGCCTTGCGCCAATAGGGCTTCAAAGCCTGATTGTAAACTTGGGTTACCATACGTCATACCAAGCTCTACAGGTATATCAAGCTTTTGTGCTAACTTTTCAGTTTGGCGTTTAGAGTACACCATCAACGGCGAGCCCTCTTCCATCCATACTGATTGATAGAGTTTGGCAACTTTAGGAGCTCGGATAGGAAGGATAACGCCGTGCAATAGTGGACACCAAAGCCATCGAGTCATGTCTACCACTCGGTGATCATGAAGAAACTGACTTAAAAAGCGCTTTACGGCAGGAGCGGTTGGTGCGTCAGGAGTTCCCAGGTTAACTAGGAGTACACCCTGTTTATTATTCTCTTTCATAACATCCTATTCATGGTAAACGGCTTGGTTCATATATTTAAGTAACCTCGAAGTAACGAATAGCCGAGCTGAAGTTAATTAGATATATGTTTACGAGTAAACTAAAAAAAGCGACCACTTGGGCCGCTTTCAATATATCAAAATATTAAATTTTTGACTTCAGCAAATTAAGATAGTGCTTTCTCGATATCCGCACTAACTTCAGCTACTTGCTTAGTACCATCAAACTTAAGGTACTTAGTCTTGCCTGCTTCAGCTTCTTTGCCGTAGTAGTTGATTAGCGGCGCAGTTTGCTCGTGGTAAACACCTAGACGAGCACGTACTGTTTCTTCTTTGTCGTCATCACGAACAACAAGATCTTCACCAGTTACATCATCTTTACCTTCCACTTTAGGCGGGTTGTAAACCACGTGGTAAGTACGACCAGAAGGAAGGTGAGCACGACGACCAGCCATACGCTCAACAATTACATCGTCTGCAACGTCAAATTCGATAACGTAGTCTACGTCTACGCCCATTTCTTTTAGGCCGTCAGCTTGAGGGATAGTACGTGGGAAACCATCTAGTAGGAAACCGTTTGCACAGTCTTCTTGAGCGATGCGCTCTTTGATAAGACCAAGGATGATTTCATCAGAAACTAGCTGACCAGCGTCAATAACAGCTTTAGCTTGTTTACCAAGCTCTGTACCTGCTTTGATAGCAGCACGAAGCATATCACCAGTAGAGATTTGTGGAATACCGTATTTTTCCATGATGAAGTTTGCTTGTGTGCCTTTACCTGCACCTGGAGCACCTAGAAGAATGATGCGCATGATTTATCCTCTTTAATATTTAAGATTTATACCGAAGCTCACAATAGCTGACCTCTTAGACATCAAACCTGAGAAGCACCTGCAACGATAAGTTTCGGTATAACGTATATAGGCGAGCAAAAATACACGCCTTATTACTCACATTCAAGTCGCAGATTCTATCACAGGTTCTCTGAGCAAAGAGTGTATTAAGACTAAAGAATGTTAACAGTACCCTCTTTCACGCCCTATTGATTATTAACTCAGCACTTGAGATGCAAAATTTTGCGACAACAAACAAAAAGCTCGCGAAATGCGAGCTTTTTGATTTGCAGAGGTTATTACACCTTAGTCAAAAGTTGATTAACGGCTCCTAAGAACTCTGTTGGATCCTCAATAGAGCCTCGCTCCGCTAGCATTGCCTGACCAAGCAGAACTTCAACCCAGCGACCAAACGCTTCTTCATCGGCTTCGTCAGCCATACGCTTAACCAATTTGTGCTCAGGGTTTAGCTCAAAGATGTATTTCACTTCCGGCACAGCTTGACCAGCTGCCGCAAGAAGCTTCGCCATTTGAGTGCCCATTTCGTAATCGTCCGTTACCACAACAGCAGGCGTAGATGCGAGTTTGAAGGTCGTACGAACTTCTTTCACACGATCGCCTAGGTAAGACTTCGTGCGCTCTACAACCGACTTGAACTCTTCTTCGGTTTCTTTTTGCTTCTCTTTTTCTGCTTCATCTTCAAACTGACTTAGATCAAGCCCAGCTTTAGTGATTGACTGGAACTGTTTACCATCAAACTCAGTTAAGTAGTTCATCAGCCACTCATCAATGCGGTCGTACATCAAGATAACTTCAATGCCTTTCGCTTTGAACTGTTCTAAGTGAGGGCTGTTTTTCGCAGCTGCATAGCTGTCTGCCGTCAAGTAGTAGATCTTATCTTGACCTTCTTTCATGCGCTCAACGTAAGACGCCAAGCCCACAGTTTGCTCAGAAGAGTCCACTTCAGTTGAGGCAAAGCGCAATAAACCTGCAACTTTCTCTTTGTTTGCAAAGTCCTCCGCAGGGCCCTCTTTCATCACAAGACCAAACTCTTTCCAGAATGATTGGTATTTCTCTTCGTCATTCTTGGCCATACGCTCGAGCATCGTTAGCACGCGCTTAGTACAAGCATTACGTAGAGACTGAGTCACTTTATTGTCTTGTAAGATCTCACGCGATACGTTTAGCGGTAAATCGTTTGAGTCTATTAAACCACGTACGAAGCGTAAGTATGACGGCATAAATTGCTCTGCATCGTCCATAATGAATACGCGCTGTACGTACAGTTTCAAGCCTGATTTGTGGTCGCGGTTCATCATATCCCAAGGTGCTTTCGATGGGATGTATAGTAAGCTCGTGTAGTCGTTTTTACCTTCTACACGGTTATGACTCCAGACCAAGGGATCGGCAAAGTCATGTGATACGTGCTTGTAGAACTCTTGATACTCTTCTTCTGAAATATCAGATTTGTTACGCGTCCACAGTGCTTGGGCTTTGTTGATTTGCTCCCACTTTTTCTCATCTGTTTCCTTGCCTTCGTCATCACGAACGACAGTTTGGATTGAAACAGGAATGCCGATGTGATCAGAGTACTTACTGATAACGTCACGTAGACGCCACTCATTCAAAAACTCTTTACCCTCTTCACGCATATGAAGAATGATATCGGTACCACGTGACTCTTTGGTAATGTTTTCGATGGTGTACTCACCTTCACCCGCTGAGTGCCATTGTACCGCTTCATCAGCGGCTAGACCCGCAGCGCGAGTGCGCACGGTAACGGCGTCAGCAACGATAAATGCCGAGTAGAAACCAACACCAAACTGACCAATAAGCTGAGAGTCTTTGCTCTGCTCTTCAGATAGCTTTGAGAAAAACTCGGCTGTTCCAGATTTTGCGATTGTTCCTAAGTGCTCAATCACATCATCACGGCTCATACCGATACCGTTATCAGAAATGGTTAAGGTATTTGCGCTTTCATCAAACGACAGTTTCACGCAAAGGTCTGCATTACCTTCGTATAGATCTGGGTTAGATAACGCCTGAAAGCGCAGTTTGTCTGATGCATCTGATGCGTTAGAGATCAGCTCGCGCAAAAAGATCTCTTTATTTGAATAAAGAGAATGGATCATTAAATGCAGTAGTTGTTTTACTTCTGATTGAAAACCACGAGTTTCTTTATTTTGAGATACGGTTTCGCTCATGTGTGCTCCATAACATCTAAACTAATTGGCTTTTTCATAGGGACAAGTTTGTGACTTTCCCCTTGAAATCACCTTACCGAGATGTCATTTAACATGTGGCTGACAAATGTAAATTCAAGGTCAATATTGCTAAAAACGGTGTTTTTTTAGAAAATTTTAATTATCCTACCCGTCTAAAAGCATCTAAAATGTCGTGCGCACTCCAAGCGCCCCGGTAATTTTGTGACATAAATCACCATAATTACAACATCATCCATCTAAGAAGAACTAAATGACTAACATTGGCACCAAATTTCTACTTGCTCAAAGGTTCACCTTTGATCCAAATAGTAATTCGCTCGCTGACCAACAAAACGGCAACGACGTTGTACGATTAGGAAGCAACGAAAGCCGTATACTTCTGATGTTGGCAGAGAGACCAAACGAAGTTTTAACCCGTAACGAGCTTCACGAGTTTGTTTGGCGTGAGCAAGGTTTTGAGGTGGATGACTCAAGCCTGACTCAAGCGATTTCTACTCTGCGTAAGATGTTGAAGGATTCAACAAAATCTCCAGAGTTTGTTAAAACGGTACCTAAACGTGGCTACCAACTCATTTGTTCAGTGGAACGCTTGAGCCCATTTTCTACTGACTCTAACACTGACGTTGAAGAAACCGCTTCTGAACAAGAAGCGCCAGCAGTGGAGTTAGAAGCGAGCGATATGCCACCAACAGAGGTAGTGACTGATACTACTGCTGATCTTGAGCCTCAAGTAGAGCCGACTAAAACTCAGCCGAAGCCAGCATCTAACACGATTAACTGGCTACCGCGTGTCATTATCTTTTTGTCTCTGCTGCTTCCTGTTTGCGTATTGTTATTCACGAACCCTGCGGAATCCCAATTCCGTCAGATTGGTGAGTATCAAAATGTACCAGTGATGACACCTGTAAATCACCCTCAAATCAACAACTGGTTGCCTTCAATAGAGCAATGCATTGAGCGCTACGTGAAGCACCATGCAGAAGACTCGTTGCCAGTTGAAGTGATTGCCACTGGTGGACAAAATAACCAGCTGATTCTGAACTACATTCATGACAGTAACCACTCTTACGAGAACGTAACACTGCGTATTTTCGCAGGTCAAAACGATCCAACAGACATCTGCAAATAAAGGAGGCCAATATGAAGATTAAATTAGCATCTGCGGTTTTGGCCGTATCCGTTCTTTTTAGTAGTTGGTTGTATTGGGGAAGTGACCTAAAAGTGGAGCAGCTCCTCACAGCAAACGAATGGCAGTCGACCATGGTGACAGTCATTACAGACAGCTTGCCTGACGATACTGTCGGCCCACTACGCCGAGTTAATGTTGAATCAAACGTGAAATATCTCCCTAATGGTGACTATATTCGCGTAGCAAATATAAAACTATTCGCTCAAGGTTCAACCGCAGAATCAACGATAAATATCTCGGAAAAAGGCCGCTGGGAAGTAAGTGACAACTATTTGTTGGTCTCGCCTTCGGAGTTTAAAGATATTTCATCTTCTCAATCAAAAGACTTTTCCGAAGCACAGCTACGTTTGATTACTCAAATTTTTAAGCTAGATGCGGAGCAAAGTCGTCGTATTGACGTCGTGAACGAAAAAACACTATTGCTCACTAGCTTGAACCACGGTTCTTCGGTACTGTTTAAAAACTAATTTTGATTGGATGATAAGGGGGCAAGACGCCCCCTTTGTTTTGCTTATGGATTGGCTAGATACCCTTACCCTTTTTTTCGGTTCACTAATCGCCAACACGCTGGCTTCACTTTCTGGTGGCGGAGCAGGCTTGCTTCAATTCCCTTTACTCATCTTTCTCGGCTTACCGTTCTCCGTTGCGCTAGGCACACATAAAGTGGCTTCGGTCGCTTTAGGCTTAGGCGCAGCAAGCACGCATTTAAGATCAGGCACTATTAAATGGAAAATCGCGCTCTACCTTATATTGTCCGGTAGTATTGGCGTGATTTTAGGGGCTAACTTAATTGTACAGATCCCTGATGGTATCGCGGAAAAGATGCTCGGTACGATGATCCTAGCGCTAGGTATCTACTCGCGATTTAAGACATCGCTAGGCCAAGCTGAAGTAATACGTAACCGTCATCCTATCGGTTGGGTTATTGGTGGAATTGGCTTACTGTTTATCGGCATCATTAACGGATCTCTTACCGCAGGTTCTGGTTTGCTCGTGACACTATTTTTGGTGCGCTGGTTTGGTTACGACTACAAACAAGCCGTTGCTTACACCATGATTTGTGTCGGCCTGTTTTGGAATGGCATTGGAGGCATTGCCGTCGTACAGGCAGGGGCGCCTATTCACTGGGTTTGGTTACCTGTTTTATTGTTAAGCTCTTTTCTAGGCGGCAGTTTAGGCGCATGGGCCGCGACTCGATACAGTAACAGAGTGATTAAAGTTGCATTCGAAATTCTCACGTTTGCCGTGGGCATCAAGTTGCTGGTTTAAAAAGATTAAAAGGAAAGTTTCATGGATAAAGCAATCATTGATATTTATTACTGCCGCCAGTGCAACTGGATGTTGCGTTCAACTTGGCTATCGCAAGAATTACTGCATACTTTTAGCGAAGAAATAGAAACAATCAGCTTACACCCGGACACAGGTGGTCGCTTCGAAATTTTCTGTAATGGCCAGCAAATTTGGGAACGGAAAAAAGACAGCGGCTTTCCTGAAGCCAAGGTGCTAAAACAGCGCGTTAGAGACATTATCGACCCAGAACGCGATTTAGGACATTCAGACACAAAATAGGGAGCAATTCGCTCCCTATTTTTTTACTTAGTAAAACCGTTAAATCATGGTTTGTGCTAATACTTCGCCTTCTGGCGTTTTTACCGTTAGCTTATTGTCTTCTAGAGTACCAAAGCTTCTCGGTAAGCCATTACGTGGGAATGTCATCGAGCCTGGGTTGAATATAATGGCTCCGTCTTGCATCTCTGCGACGGGAACATGTGTATGACCGTGGGCGATGATATCACCTTCACGCAGTGGCGGCCGTTTTTCAGAGTTGTACAAGTGACCATGAGTCAAAAAGATTCTCTTGCCAGATTCAAGTAGCACCCATGAGTAATCCATCATCATTGGAAACTTCAATAGCATTTGGTCCACTTCACTATCACAGTTGCCACGTACAGAAATAATTTGATCACTGTATTGGTTCAATAAGTCTGCTACCTGTGGAGGGTTGTAGCCTTCTGGAATAGGGTTTCGCGGCCCATGGTTTAGCGTATCTCCTAGCAAAATCAGGTGGTGCGCACCAGAGGCCAAAAATAGATCAATGGTTTCTTTAGTTGCTGGCAAAGAGCCATGCAGGTCTGAGGCAAAAAATAGTTTCACGACATCGTCTCCTCAAAAAGTATGAGGTCATTCTACGGCATTTTTTTAGCAGCTCAACCTACGACGGTTTGAATACTACTGATAGCGCAATGATTCAATGACCATAGGCAAAACATAGAACCATGCTGCATACGCTGTTCCAACCAACACCAGTATCCAAAACACCATCGACATAAATTTTGATTTGGCTAGATGGTGCAGCGGATCGGGCTCTCCGCATCCTGGACATGCATGAGCGCGTTTTGAGATTTGTTTCTCACACACGGGGCAAGAGACTAAAGGCATGATACAGATTCCTCGACATTAGGCTTAGGGCGCAAAGAATAATGGTGAATTAACACATATGCAACCTAACATATATTAAATATTTTAGTTCTTTGTAACAGTCGCTGACTTGAGAAAAAATTCGTTGATTTTTCATTTATATCAACCTATTACACTTCTTCTCGCACCATACCATTGATGACAATATTGTTATAACTCACCATCCCAATGACCTCGCCACTTTCAATGACCGGCGCTCTGCTTATGCCAAATCGCTCAAACAAACGTGCACAATATTTTACGTTCATATCTGGTTCGACACACAAAGCGGGCTTGGTCATGATTTCATAAATATTTGTGCGCTGAGGAGAACGATTATTCGCCAGCACCTTTTTGGCGATATCATTCATCAACACGATGCCATATTCATCATTATCATCTCGCTTTTTCACCACCAGTGCTTTGACTTGGTATTTTTTCGCTAGCGTTATGCCTTCATAAACTGTCATTAGCCCATCAACCATGACATAAGTAGCCGCCATTACATCTCGAACTCTAATTATCGTTTGACTGCTCATAACTCATCCTCAACCACTTTGGTCAACGTTTCTACTTGATGCGCGACACCGACTGCATCTTCAATATCGATCTGAATAGCAATCCCCTGTCCCGACTCTCTGTCAAATTCACCAACCTCATTAATGGTTTCTAATATGTGTCGAGAGAGATGTTCCTCGACCACAAACAGCAGCACATCTTTTTGCACTTCTAGCGTTAAACCAAAAAACGTTCGCTTTTGATTTAAACCTTGCCCGCGAGCATTGTTAATCACTGTTGCACCGGTCGCACCAGCATCGCGTGCAGCGTCCAACACCTTGTCTGTTTTGCTGTCTTCAACAAACGCAAGTATCAATTTAAAGCGCATTTTCTTCTTCCTCCGAGACGTTTTTATTCAGCCACTGGGTTATTTGCGCATAGCCCATCACAGAGATCATAGGAAATAGACTGGCAAACGCGATCAAGCCAAAGCCATCAATCATTGGGTTTCTTCCAGGGACGGTCGAAGCAAGCCCTAACCCTAATGCAGTTACAAGTGGGACAGTGACGGTAGAAGTTGTTACGCCTCCAGAATCGTAGGCGAGTGGAACAATAAGCTTAGGAGCGTAAAACGTTTGAATCACAACGACGATGTAACCCGCGATGATGTAATAATGAATGGGATCGCCCACGACAATCCGGTAACTCCCTAATGCAATACCAATTGCCACCCCAAACGCAACGGCTACGCGCAAGCCGTTAATACTGATACTGCCTCCAGAGACTTGGTTTGCTTTTATCGCTACAGCGATTAAAGAAGGCTCTGCAATCGTGGTACTAAAGCCTATAAAAAAGGCGAAGGTGTAAACCCAATAATAGTCGACCCACATTAAGGCTTTCCCTACCGATACTTTGAACTCTTGTAAAAACTCCGGCGCCGTTAATTGCACAGCCATCGTCTCCCCAAGTGGAAACAACGCCATTTCTAATCCAAGTAAAAAAAGAGCTAACCCGAAAATCACATAAACGAACCCAAGCAAAACTTTCTTAAGGTTGCTAACAGGACGCCTTAACACGGCTAACTGAAAACCAAAAATAATGCTGGCGATGGGAACGACGTCTCTAACGGTCGATAATAAAGTGTCTAGGAAATGATCAATTGAAATCATGTTACGACCATTCCGTAAACCATCACAAACATCATCGGTAACAGCGAGGCAAAAGCAATTAAACCAAAGCCATCCACCATAGGGTTGCGCCCTTTAATAGAAGACGCTAAACCGACGCCCAGAGCAGTGACCAAAGGTACTGTTATGGTGGACGTGGTTACACCTCCGGAATCGTAAGCGACGCCAATAATGGCTTCAGGTGCAAACCACGTCAGTATTACAACGCCTACATAGCCACCAATGATCATGTAATGAATCGGCCACCCTTTTAAGATACGCAAAACGCCGATAACGATGGCTATCCCCACAGAGAGAGCTACTGTTACTCGAAGTCCTTCTCCGTAATCCTGCATGGACTGCTCTGAGTTAGCGATCATTCCGCCCTCAGCCGCAACTTCTGAGGCTTCTTCCGCTACCGCGGTTAATGCAGGTTCAGCTATCGTGGTGCCAAACCCCAAACAAAACGCAAAGACTAATAACCAAAACACGCTGCCTTTTTTTGCAAAGGCTTGAGCCATACTCTCTCCGATAGGAAAAAGACCAAGTTCTAGGCCAAAGATAAAAAAGGTTAATCCTAAAACGACAAGCAACAAGCCAAAAAGAATGGAGACCAGGTTGGGCAGCGGCTCTTGCAAAACGACTAATTGGAAAAAAGTGATAACAATGATGATGGGTAATAAGTCACGAGCACTATTGAGGAGCGCTCGAAAAAGCGCAACAAATGCTTCCATGCCTATCCTCCTTGATTGTGCAAACTGATTACGCTCGTTCCAATGAGCGATAACTTCTAGTCTGGCATAGATTTCACTCTTCTACCGTGAATACACTAGCGCCATCTATAACATTTAGTTACATATTTACTAATATGTGAAGTTAATAGCCTCTCTGTCAGCTTGTCACTATCCTAGAAATAATGGTGTTGAGATGATCAAGCTAAGCACAAAACGACTATAATGTTCTAATACGTGTACATTCAAAGAGATAACATGAAGATATTACTCACAGGTGGCACTGGGTTTATTGGCTCGGAGTTGCTCAAGCTGCTATCAACTCACCAAGTTATGCTACTTACACGCTCTCCAGAGCGAGCAAAACAACGCCTACAGCATGCTGATCTGGGTAATATCGAATACCTTGACTCGCTCGAATCGTTCGCCGATCTCAATCACGTTGATGCCGTCATTAATCTTGCAGGTGAGCCTATTGCGGATAAAAGGTGGACCAGCGAGCAAAAAGAAAAAATCTGCAAAAGTCGTTGGAAAATTACCGAGCAAATTGTTGAGCTGATCCACGCAAGTACCGAACCTCCCTCTGTTTTTATTAGTGGCTCGGCAGTTGGCTACTATGGTGATCAACAAGATCATCCGTTTGATGAGTGCTTACATGTTAATAGCGACGACTTTCCTCACGAGGTTTGTGCAAAGTGGGAGCAAATAGCTAAGCGCGCAGAGTCGGAACAAACACGGGTTTGTCTACTGAGAACTGGCGTGGTACTCGGCCTTAATGGTGGTGCGTTGGCAAAAATGCTATTACCTTACAAGCTTGGCGTAGGCGGCCCACTTGGGAACGGTAATCAGTACATGCCTTGGATTCACATCCTAGATATGGTCCGCGCCATCATGTACTTGCTTGAAACACCACATGCCCACGGTGCATTCAATATGTGCGCCCCCCATCCTGTGACTAATCGTATATTCAGCGGCACACTAGCTAAAACGCTCAAACGTCCGCATATCTTGTTCACGCCTAAATGGGCGATTGAACTCCTAATGGGAGAATCTTCCTGCTTATTGTTCGATAGCATGAGAGCCAAACCCAAAAAACTCACCGAACTGGGCTTTAAATTTAGCTACTCCAGAATAGAGCCAGCACTCAAGCACTTGCTTCATGACCGGAGCTGATGAATGATGGCTCCAATCAATGCTTCTGAGTCTTAAATTAAATTATGAAAAAGTCGATTCTTATTACGGGTTGTTCAACCGGCATCGGTTACGTGTGTGCTCACGCTCTACAAAACAAGGGATTTAATGTCATTGCATCTTGCAGGAAAGAACAAGATGTCCAGCGCCTAATTAATGAAGGGCTAACCTGCATCAATCTAGACCTAAATAGCCCAGAAAGCATTTCTTCGGGCGTGATGCAAGCGCTAGAATTAGCAGAAGGTAAGCTTTACGCAGTGTTCAATAATGGTGCCTATGGTCAGCCCGGAGCACTGGAAGACTTACCCACCGAGGCTCTTCAAGATCAATTTCAGACCAACTTTTTTGGTTGGCACCAGTTGGTCAGAGAAGTGCTTCCTCATATGCGCCAGCAAGGCGAAGGACGCATCATACAAAACAGCTCTGTTCTTGGTTTTGCCGCAATGAAATACCGTGGTGCCTATAATGCATCAAAATTTGCCTTAGAAGGCTGGACAGATACGCTCAGGCTAGAGCTTGCGGATACGAATATCAAAGTGGCATTGATAGAACCAGGACCGATCGAAACTCAATTTAGAAACAATGCATTACGAGCCTTTGAGAAGTGGGTTGATATTGAATCTAGCCCCCATCGTCATGCTTATGAAGGACAAAGAGAGCGACTCAACAACGACAAGTCTAATAATCGATTTGTTTTGCCTGCAGAGTCTTGCATCGCACCAGTTCTTCATGCATTAACTAGCGTTTCACCGAAAATTCGTTATCGAATTACTACACCGACTAAATTATTCGCAGTCTTGAAAAGACTATTACCAACCCGTGTACTTGATAAAATTTTGCGACAGGCTGCATAAAAAAGTTTTGTCGAAATGTAATTTCACCGTAACAATGTGATGTCATTATGAACATGTAGGTTAAAAAAACCTCAACTAAACGAATCAATTTCTACGCAATTCAGCGGGGATTCTTTCGCCCAAAGTGATTGAGTTGCTTAGATTTGGTATCGCCACCCATTACGTTTTGTAGCAATGTTTATACTACTGCGAGGCAACAATGACATTAAATCAGCTTAACTGGCTTAGTGTGGGTGTAGTGTTGACCATGTTCATCCTATTTTGATACCGCACTAACAAATAGCATTAGAATTGCGCTGCTTCGGCAGCGTTTTCTTTTTATCTAACACCTGAGCAGCAATAACCTCACTCTATTACCTCACGTTTTCTCAAAATAGAATGATTCATTATTGATGGTGAATGTCGCTTGAATTTCACCTAAATCAACTCCATATCTAATATCAACGACAAGACACAAGGCAAGGATACTCTGATGCAATCCCCATTTATCGTTGAGATAACAGAACAGAACTTTCGCGAAACGCTTGAAGGATCAATGAACACGCCCGTTTTGATCCACTTTTGGGCCAACGCTCAGCCAGAAAGCGCACAGATACTCCCTGAGTTGCAATCTCTTGCTCAACAGTACAACGGTGCATTTACGCTTGCTCTACTAAATTGTGAAGATCAGCCCGCTTTAGCGTCTCAATTTGGCGTGCAAGTATTGCCAACTATCGCGCTGTTTATAAATGGTCAAGCCGTCGATGGTCTGGGAGGCCCCCAGCCAATTGATGCCATTGCTACCATGCTACAAAAGCATTTGCCAAGCCCAGATGAACAACTATTAAAACAAGTCAGTGAACTTCTTCAGCAAGGTGAGCATACTCAGGCTTTGAGCATCATCCACACTTTGCCGCCAGAGCTGCAAGAGCGTGGTGATGTGAAACTCGCGATGGCTGATTGTTTGCTAGAAACCAAACAATTTGATATTGCCCAAGAACTACTGAACGCTATCCCTCTCGAGTATCAAGATAACTACTACAAGAGCCTAATAGCCAAGCTCGAGCTGCATTTGCAGGCTGCAGATAGCCCTGAGTTACAGCGACTAGAACAAGCATACGCAGCAGACATGGCAAACTTCGAACTCGCTTGTGAATTGGCGGTACAATACAACCAAGTTGGTCGGGATGAAGAAGCGTTGGAACTGCTGTGGAATATTCTTAAAAAAGACTTGGGCGCCCAAGACGGTGAAGTGAAGAAGACTTTTATGGATATTCTCAGTGCGCTAGGTCAAGGTAACGCATTAGCAAGCAAATATCGTCGCCAGCTTTACTCAATTTTGTACTAAGCGTCGCATTCTTCAGGAAGAAGACAACAAAGGCCGGAATTTCCGGCCTTTGTTTTTTGTTAGAAGTCGCTATACAACGTTGGTACTGCTGGCGGATACTCTATTGGTTGCCAACGATCATTAAAGGTGTACTTGGCATAAAGCATGAAATGGTTTGGTGTATAAAACTCAGAACGTTGTACATCGACTAACGCACCAAGATACCAACGTTTGCTGACTCGCTTTTCCACCGCCGCTTGCAACGACGTACCAAAACCACCACCTTTGTCTGACTCCGCTACTGTCGATAAGTATGGCGCGTCTTCCTTAGTCCAAGAGTTAGAGACGGATGCACTCAATTGATATGACCAAGAACTGTTGTATCGGCCATAAAAGTTGATAGGTAAAGACACCGAGAAGTAACTTTGCGGGCTGTAGTAGCCACCGTGACCTAGCGTGTACTCACCCAGATTTTTGTCGTAATCAAGGTACATTAAGTTCGTACCTATACTTAAACGCTGGTCATCCGTTGCAATTAACTTGTAGTACGCTCCACCTAGCACGCCTAAACGAGTGTTGTCCTCAACCTTTTCACCAGTCAAAACATGATACTGCAAGCTACTCCAAAAACCGTAAGGGCCACCAATGTCCCAACTTGAGCTCAACTTCACACCAGTACGAGCAACTCCGCCCCATTTAGTCCCTTGAGGGTCAGTCGTGCCGCTAGGGACAGACATTCCAGCATAAGAAAGCGTGCTACTGGTCTCTGGGCGACGCGAAGCTTCTGCCGTCCAACCAAACTCACCCAGGTCCCCATTGATGCGCACACCACCAACCCATGTGGTATGGTCGAAACCAATTGGTGTCGTGCCGATATCGACCAACCAATCTTCAGCCTGCCAGCCCACTCCAAATGCCATACCTGATGCGTCATTTTGGAACGAAGTGCTGTCAGAATCGGTAGTTTTTTCATAATAGTCCAACTGACCTGAATCGATAGAAACATAATCGGCTTTTAGCAACAGGTGCCCATCCCAGCTCTCTATCGGGATTCGGGCTTCTATGGGCACTTGATTCGAAGTATTACGGCCATCTCGTGCACTGTAATCCCAGCCAATCATGACATGCCCATCACTCCGATCATGCAGTTTATCGATGTCCGATTTGACGTTACGAGTCAACCAGTAGTCGTCAGCAGTATCATATAGCTCGCGTAAGCTTAGGGGTTCTTTTTTCGCCTCTTCAGTTTCACGATTTTTATCCATTCGGTCACGATTTAAGGCTTGATAGGCGCGTGTTTCAGCTAACGCCCACTGTTGATTTTCCATTGCTATAGACATGCTATTGCGAAATGCTAATGCGTCAGCATCAGGCATCGCATCCAACAACTGATTTAGCGCATTAGCGTCATTTCGATAGCCTTGTTGATTAAACACCGCGGCCACTGTCATCAACTGTGCCGCAGTTAAGCTATCGCGCTTTTTATTCAAAATGAGGTGCATGTCGTGATACGTCGCTTCATATCCAGTCAAAGCACTAGCTTGCAACATGCCAATTTCTGCTTGAGTTTTAAATGGCTCAGGCTTTAAAGAAACTTGTTCATACAAATCCAACGCAAGCTTAGGCTGTTGATTAACCAGCATCAGATCCGCTTGACTCAACAGTCGACGGGTTTTGAGTTCATCAAGCTGTAATGCTTCCGAAGCACTTAAATCTTGTGTTGCGGAATTTAATGCTAAGCTCGCATACCAACTATCAAAATCTTCAAAGTGATTCAAGCTTACCATCATGCTGCCGTAAGCCAGTTTGTCATCGGTTGACCAATCTTCTGCAAACGAAATGCTTTGGAAAATCCTCTCAGCTTCCTTAACTTCATCAATGTCTAACCACGCACTCACTAGACGAGCGAGCGGTTGAATTTGACCTTGATAATCCGACTCTAGCGCACGTAATGTCGCCATTACTGATTCGGGAGAAGCTAAGTAACGCGTTTGAATGTCTCTCAACTGAGCATCAAGCTTCAAGCGGGTTAAATTGCGCTGCATTGCGTCTGTCATGTCATGTTGTGCGATACTCTCTAGCTCAGCGATGGCCTCATTCACGTTGAAGTCCTGCGCGAGATAAAGCGCGTAAGCAAATTTCATTTCAGGGTCATTACTAGATGTAGCCCAATCGGACATCAGCGTATCCGCGCGTACTTTGTCGCCCATTGAATGAACCACGTCAGCAATATCAAGCCTTAACCATGGGGAGATTGGCTGTAGCGCAATCAATTCCTCTACGGACGCTTTCATCGTTGCCTGATCATTTTGAGCGATTGCGATCCGCAGACGAGTCAAAATAACTTCCGACTTGATGCTCGCTATTTTTTCAGCGACCACTTTCTGCTGTGGGGCTGAGTAACTGCGCGCGAGTGCTTCCGCGCCAGACCAATCTTGCTGCTGAATACGAACATCTAAGCGACCACGCAATGCAGAGCTATTGCTGCTATCCAGTTGCAAAGCTTGTTTGAAAACCTTCTCTGCCGCGGCATAATTTTCTTGTACCAGATACAAAGAGCCTAATGATGAATAAGCATAAGGTTGGGATTTATCTACTTGAATCGCTTTTTGATAAGCGCTTTCTGCTTGCTTAAACTGGCCTTTTTCGACCAAGGCATCACCTTGATCAAGATACGCCCAATATTGAGAAGTCTCGATTAGCGCTGCCCATTTTGAGGCCGAGTCAGGATTATGATCTAAGTGCTGAGCCTGTTTAAAGTATCCGAGCGCTTTTTGTTGCTGCCCTCTACGTAGATAAACCTTACCCATAGCACCAAGCAATTCAGGATCTTGCGGACGAGTCGTCAACGCATAACGCAGCTGAGCTTCTGCTTGGTCGGTTTTATCTTCCTCGAGCAACGCTAACCCTTTGAGCTTGGCGAGATAAGTGGGGTCTTTGCGTAGTTCCTTTTCCTTTTTCCAGCGATCTTTCGCGCTTTGATTCGCTCTTTGTATCTCCATGTCAGACGGGTAGTAGCTAGCTAAGATGGCATATTGCTGAACAACTTGATCTGAAATAGGCAATTGATCCAATGCACGCAACCACGACGTTGCCGCATTTGTTCCAACCGAAGGAGCAAGCGCTAACTTTTTATAGGTATCGAGAATCCATGGATCGGCAGGATTCTCTTTGCGAATGTGGTTGGCTAACGCGAGTTGAAAAGACGGAACACTAGGATAATTTGCATTTAAACGTTCCAGTCCCTGTTTTACCGAGCTCCAACTGCCTGGCAAATTACTTTGCAACTGTAGGAATTCAAGTTGTAACGCTGGTGATGGCATTCCATTTGGGAAAAGGGCTTTGTAAGCTTGAATCGCTTCATCGTAACGACCAGATTTTGCAAGCAACTGAGCGCGCTGATAATCCGCTCTTTTCTCTCCCTGAATAGCCATAATCGATGACAAGTTTTTCGCTTGAGTCGAATGAGGCGCCTGTCTGATTAAGCGCTCAAATACCGGTTTTGCTAATTCTGGCTGCTTACGTTTCAGATACATATTCGCTTGATAGAAAAGCCCCGTTGGATTGCTTTCTTCAATCGCGAACAGCCTCTCCAGAGTACTCTCGACAATATCATCTCGGCCAATCGCATCCGCCAGTTTTAGCTGCTCAACCAACCACTCAACCGAGTCAACTCGTGCTAATGATGTGGAAAATTGAACCAGCTCGATAGGCTTGTAGACCTGTGCGAGCTGCGACTTTGTCAGAGGTTTTGAACTAAAGCTTTCTGCATGCACAGTGCCGATGCCACCAGCCGCCAAAGCAACCAGTGGAATCCACCATAACACGCGTCCTGTTACTGACATCTCTCGCTCCATGCAGGAAGCAATTCACCTTGCACACCAAAACGGTAACGTTCTTCATGCCAACCAAGCCCAAATAGACTTAATACGTTGTCGTAATAATGATCGTTTTTGTCCACCACAAGTTCATTTTGAGCACGACGAAACTGCGTCTCCAACAGCGTAGATTCACCAGAAGCCGAGAGTAACGGAAGAGCCGCTGCAGAAAAACCTGCGCTTCCTGCTTGGGTATATTTACCCGTTTCAGTATTTACTTCTCTCGCTGGCGCACCAAGGGCTTTGGTTGCCGCGACAAACGGCTGCATTTTTTGTACTAATACTGCTTTTTCTGAAACTTGGTCATTTAGCATACCCGCCCAAAGATAAGTGCGGATGGCGTTGTAACTGCCCATCGGCCCTGTAACCACATCTGAGCTATAACGACCATTTCTCAATACTGCCCAGTCTGGGCTAAAGCCAGCTGGCATCGTTTTCTCTAGCATGTGAACACTTGCCTTATACATTGAGTCCCAGTTGTATTGCGGGTACAGCGACTGCATACGAGCAATCAGTTGTAACGGAACATAACTCGGATTCACACGGTACTGGCCGTCGGCATCAAAGCCCGTTGGAGCTGGCAACAATACCGTTCCAACTCCCGCTATGTTGACGGTTTCTTCACGTAAAATACGACTCGCGATCAGATGTCCAAGGGTCTGATAGTAGTAGTTATTCCATAATCTCCCCGCCTCAACAAGGGAGTAAGCTATCCACAAATCAGAATCTGACGCAGGGTTAGAATCCAACACTCCGAACTGACCATTTTCTTTTCTTCCCCACAACCAAGCAGGAAGACTTGCCGTCAAGTCCCCACCAGCTAAATGTGATTGAGTCCATTTTAAAACCTGATCGAAGGTTTTAGGGTCATTGGCAACCAAGGCAAAAAACAATGCGTAAGATTGGCCTTCCGAGGTTGTAATCATACGCTCGTCACTGCCATCAACGACTCGGCCTTGCTCCATGTATACCGACTTAAATGTTTCCCATTGTGGCCACTCGCAGGTGTTAGCCCACAAGTAAGGAGACACTAACAACATAAGGAATGAGATGAGTTTTTTCATTATTCCTCGTCCTCAGTTTTTTCTAAACGTCTAGACGCGACTTGACGTAATACGCGCCAAAGCACAATGGTTACGATCACCACTAGCAAGGCGGCAAAGCACGCAACGATGACTGGGTGATTAGAGAAGTGATACCAAACGAGCTGCCACACAGGAAGCTTACCGACATAGTAGTGCGAACCCACGTTGTAGCTTGCTACTTCGTTATTTCTCAACGTCACCACCGAGCCAAACATGTGCTCCACTTTACCGGAGTCAGCCAACGCGCGATCAACCGACGCAAAATCTGACGGGTGAGCCGCCATAATAGAAATGACGCTGCGTTTTTTCGTAAATGGCGATTCTGCACCATAAATAGCAGCAAAAGAGCCTTCTGCCTCGACAGAAACATAATCTGCGGCGACTTGACGAGCATCACTTGGACTCATCCAGTTCATTCCGAGCTGCTTTTCATTTTTGCTTGGCAGGCGAATTTGTCTCTGACCTTCTTTAACCACTAAGTTTACTTGGTCAGGGTTATTAGCGGCTTCTTCTAGTGCATCCACAACACCAATCGTCAGGATGTCTTTATTTTTTAGTTGCTCAGCATTCCATTTATCTGTCAAAAGCACCTGAATACCTGGGTACCCAGAATCACTTCCTAACGACCCCATGACGTTTAAGAAGGTCTGCAACACTTCTTTTGGTGCTCTCTCTGGAACAACAATCGCAGTTTCTGACAAATCGGCCATGCGCGTGTAAGGGAAGCCAGAAGTAGCAAAAGCGCGCATATTTGGCATTTCGATGTAGTGAGGGAAACCACTAAAATCCACCGTAGAGTCACCATCAATGACCGCGTATTGCTTACTTGGTTGCGTCACCTGACATTGCCCATCAGTCACCGACGCAAAGCCAAACTCAAACTCGATTTGGTTTTTACTGCCAACTTTAAAGGCCGGAATACGAACAAGCGCATCACCACTCAGAATACTGTCATCTAACAGAGGAACACGCACACGGTTAGACTCACCACCTTGGCCTTTTGTGGTTAAGTTAAACGCCTCAATGAACTGGTCATTGATGCTCAAAGTCAGGCGAGAACCAGAATGATCCGCAGCAGGTGGCGAATACCTATAGTTAAGATCCATCGGTATACCACGGCTCTGCCAAGTAAAGAGATCGGGTGGTAAGCGCAAACTCACATTGATTGGAGGAGGCGTTCGGCCTTCCACTTGCAACATGCTTTTTTGTTCGACTAATTCAGATAATGCAACGGGACGAGCCGTACTCACCCAGTTTGGCGCATCGTACGGGACTCGTGGTTTGATTTGTTTGACTTCATTAATCTTCGCGATTGGCCCAGTAAGAAGTTGGTTTCCCAACGCCAAACCTTGCACCGCAACGTTAAGATCCTTACTGTCACGACCTATCACTAGAAGAAGCTTCACGTACGGGTCAGTTGGGTGAGTGATGACTTGAAGACGAGGCCCATCCGTGTCTGGAAAATCTCTCAGAAACTCAGGTTTGTTGTCATTGGTAACAAAGACAATGGCGTTGCGCTTAGGTAACGTATCGACACTAAAAGGGAATTGAGCGCCACGCCAACCCGCAAGAGCACCAAAGTAAGAGCTCAAGACACCGGCAGCTTTGACATCATCCAGATCGTATTTGCCGCCCATAACGACAGGCAGATTTAACTGGCTGAAATCACGGACATCAAAAAACGGCGCTGGCAACAAGCTCAAGTCACTTTCCAGCATTGTCTTTTGGGCGAACATTTCAATTCGACTGCTTTGGCTGATCTCGGCCCAAATGCTCGAGTCATTTGGGTTGGCACAGTCTTTCTGAGTATTCCCAATCAACTCAAAGCGAATTTGGTTGTAGTTGCTGAAGTAACGAGTATCCAGCGGCATCGATAAGCTCAACTTTTTACCTTGCTGACCATCGACGATTGACGCCACTCCCATAAGCTCATTGTTCAAATACACTTTGACGTGAGAAACCAAAGAGAGCAACGCTGGTGAAGGTGTGATGTCAAAGTACAACGTGGCTTTAGACACCACCTCATCGAGTCGCGAACCGAAACCAATATAAGCACTGGCCTCACTACCTTGAATAGCAATTGAACCACTGTAACCCAATTGACTAAATGGAATGACACGCTTAAATACGGTCGAATTTTCAGCATCTTGCTGTGCCAAAGGCGTTGGTTGTTGCTGACTTACTTCTTGTGCCGCGAGACTGCCCGACATACACATGAGAGTGATAGCCGTCGTCAACGCTGTTAGTTTTTTATTATTTAGCATGACTTGAGGTCCTGATTGGGACATAACGAGGTCTTAGTGACCAAATAAATTCGATACAAAATAAAAGTGCATCCACACTGGCCTGAACAAATTTAGGGCAATGTTGCAACAAGCGTTTGTATCCATTAAAGCCGACTTGCAGTACAGCCTGCATACTCGAGAGAGGCTTATCTGATTGATAGCCTTGTTGCCATTTCGCCCACGTATCTGCACGTGCAAATGTACATTGGACGTATTGGATTTGTTGTTGATGAGACAATTCGTTGAGTTGTAAACCAAATATCCCCTTATGAGCATAGGCAACCGTCATCGGGAACACGAATTCTTGACCACCGCGATTGAGGATCACTTCTAAGGTTTGGCCAAGTAGGTACGCACAGGTTGGTTCATCGACTCCGTCTATTTCAATGCGCACGCCACCCAAAGAGAAATCCTTCATCTGCGCTTGAATCAAGTGCCCTGAGTGAAGCCTTACCGCAACAGGAATCGCTACCTCTACTCGGTGATCTTTTCGCACTTGTTTGGCTTCTACCGCAACGGCGACAGCAGCACCTAAAATCAACAAGTTGTACATCGTCCAAACGAGGTTCACGATAACCGTACCGATTTCGTCTTGAGGCCCCCACCCCATTCGATAAATCCCTACAGCAAAGCCCAGAATGTTGAGTGCAACCAAAACCAAATATGGTCGGGAGATCACCCAATCGTAGTGAGATTTTTCAACCAAACCGCCTTTTGCCGTTACGTTGAATGTCCCTTTATGGGGTGCAAACAAAGCCACCGTTGTTGGCCTTGCGATATACCAAGCAAGCACGGTTTCGTATACCTCACCCCAGAACGAATAACGGTAGTCACCCTGCATACGAGAGTTGGTCATGCTCGCGTGGATCATATGGGGCAATACGTACAAAATGATCGCCAGCGCTGGCGCATAAATCACGTAGGAATGTAGCAACAAATAAGCCAATGGTGCGATCAGGAATACTATCCTCGGGATGCCAGATAGAAAGTGCAGCATGGCATTGACGTAACAAAGCCGTTGAGAGAGCTTAAGACCCTTTCCAGTCAATGGATTATCTACCCTAAATATCTGCGCCATCCCGCGAGCCCAACGAATACGTTGCCCAACGTGTGCAGACAATGTCTCTGTCGCCAAACCAGCAGAAATCGGCTGCTTCAGATATGCAGAACGATAGCCTAAACGGTGCATGCGCAAAGAAGTGTGCGCATCTTCCGTCACGGTTTCGACTGCAATACCACCGACTTCCTCTAAAGGCTCTCGACGTAAAATAGCGCACGAGCCACAGAAGAAAGTTGCATCCCATAAGTCGTTACCATCTTGAATCAAGCCGTAAAACAAGTTGCCTTCGTTTGGCACGTTACGAAAGTTCGATAAGTTACGCTCAAAAGGATCCGGAGAGAAGAAATGGTGCGGCGTCTGAATAAGCGCCAACTTTGGATCTTTCAGGAACATCCCCATTGTGAGCTGAAAGAATGCTCGTGTAGGAATATGGTCACAGTCAAAAATCGCAACAAACTCACCGCTGGTCTGCTTCAACGCATAGTTAATGTTACCGGCTTTCGCATGTTCATTCGTTGGGCGGCGAATGTAGTTCACCCCTACACTTTTGGCGAAATCTCGGAAGCTATCACGCTTGCCGTCATCCAGAATGTGGATGTTGAGTTTGTCTTTCGGCCAATCGACACCTAACGAGGCATAAACCGTCGCTTTCACGACATCAAGATCTTCGTTGTAAGTAGGGATCATCAAGTCAATAGTTGGCCAAGTTGACTGATCCGGTGGCATCGATACTGGTTTGCGATTCAATGGCCAGATATTTTGGAAATAGCCAAGCATCAGCACAATCCAAGAATACGTCTCAGCTAGAAGTAAAACGCCCCCTAGAAACAAAGCAACAGGATCGTCCCAGTTCAGGGTAGACGAATAACGCCACCACAAGTATCGACATGAGGCCGTAACCGACAAGATGATCAAAAGCATGGTAGGAAAACGACCCGGCATGCGACGGACCATCATCGCTAATGCCCAGAGTAACAGCACAAAGACAGTCTGAGCCTGATAACCAAATGGCACCGTAAAACAAAGCAAAGCGATTAACACCACGAAAAACAACAAGGTGTAGTTCAACGCCATCGCTGACTTACTTGCTTTAATACGCTCTCGAACTTGCGGATCTTTGATGTTGTTCGCTGTCTGTTCTAACCAGCGGACGCCTTTTGCAACCAATTCAAATGGCAAGTAGAACGCATTGCGAATTTGCTCGGCTAAAGTCATCACTAAGCTGCTGGTTTTTTTGGACCATGCTGTATTTACGTTTTGCTTGAAGCAAAGCAACCACACGCTTTGGATAATAAAACGTACAGGATCAAACCATCTTGGCGCAGCAAAATTAACGTTTGGATAGTAAACCAAAGGCAGTTTCCATGAGGGAACACCCGAAATAACTGGCTTTAAAAATACAAAACTCAATGAAAACCAAAAAGACAAAGCACACTCACCAACCCAGTTTGTTTTGCAATTCCAGGCTTGCTCGTAAGCGTTCTTCTGCAGTCTGAATTGGTCCACTACCCAACGTTGGAAAATCAGATTAAGACTTCGCATAAATTAGCTTTGGTCCTGAGCGCTTGATAGCGCTGATACACACCAAAAAGCAAAAGACTGAAAATCTTTTGCGGCTTGGCTCGATGGCGAATAGTGTTGAACGGTCGTCAGGTTTGCCACACATTCAAGCAATGCCGTATCTCGATGAATCGAAACAGGAATCAAGGATTCGCTAAGTTCCTTTTTCAGCACCAACATGAAATCACGACCAATTTCGGTTTCTGGCTGATACTTATTCACCAAAAAACGTAATTTGTCAGAGCGAAGCAATCTCGATAGCTCTTCATGTTGTAGCCAAGATTGAAGAGTGAGATAACTCAGGGCGTCTGCCGTTACCACCACCACAATCATATCCATTGAGTCGACAAAAGATCGCACTTCAGGATCAGTAAGCTCTGCTAAGTCGGCGTGAAAAAGCAGCCACTGCTCACCACGGTTTTCGCTCACTTGCAACGTCATTTCACCTAGCATTGACAGGTAGTGAGAACGCTCGTTAAAAAACGCTTTTAACTGCTCAGAATTCAGATGGCCAAACGGTAAAAAAAGTGCACCTTGTGGGCTTTCATAACCAGCCTGGGTCCAAGGTTTATCTGAAAGAAGTTGTTTCGCCCAGCCATCTTTCTCTTCCTGCGGCAAGCCAAGATGAGTTTGCAGTAAACTGTTAGGCACCACCTCAATGGCCAGTACCTGTTTGTTTATCTTAACTAATGCTTGTGCCAAGTTCGCAGCGACGGTCGTTGAGCCACAACCACCTTTTAAACTAACAAAAAGAAGGCGTTTCATATCGCTTCAGTCTCTAAACCTGTCTGCTTAATACGCACTTGAAACAGAGCATTACGAGCACCGTTGGCTTGAAAGACCAACCACTTATTTTTAGCTTGCACGTAAGACTCGTTTTCTGTTGTTTCAATATACTTATGTTGAGTTAAGTTATAAGAAGAGTAGATCGAATTAATATCTTTTGCAGACTCAGTCACAACATTTTTTTCACAATATAACGGTGTTTAAACTGCGGTAATGGCAATCCCGCCAATTACTCTTTGCAGTATAAATTCCATTGTTAAAAAATTGACGCATCGCACTATGCGTCTCATATTTACAGAATGCTAATGAATGTGAACAGGGCTGTTTATTAGTTCACATAATTAATAAATCCCTAAATGATGTTTGACTTCAGAAACAGGGGTTATGAAGGTGAATTGTAATTATCCATTTACGACATATAAGTGAAATAAATAATTTACAGCAAAATCATAGGCTTGAAAATTATTGAATTTAAACTTATAAACATCATATGAAGCAATGCTATAACTATTTTAATTTTTGATCAATTTCGTTTAATATCTTGGCGTCATTTTCTTGTCGCCAAGAAAAGTTAACATTGTAACGATTAGCATACAGCGGATTGTAAGCCACAACGCACAACGACAGTAAACTATTGAATATAAGGCCTTTTGATGTCAGCAATCTCCGGGTTATCCGCTATTACTTCTGAAAAAGAGATAAGTTCTGTTTATGTAAACTTGTTTACACATAAGCAAATGGTCATTGATTATTTGTTCAGTACGCTACCAGAAAATAACAACACTTCACTTACAAGCTTTACAGACAAGGAAACTTTTTTGTCTGCATTGAATGATGAAGCCTTATGCAAATTCAATGAGTTATCCACACTCCATATTGAACAGTGTTTCTTTCTTAGCAACAAATTCACAAATAAAGCGCCGAACGCTATAAATCTTGTGAAAGACATTCGCCAAACAAATATAAAGAAACTCTCCACATATATATTAGTAGTTCCAGATTCACTACTATCATCAAGTGATGATTATTTTGTAAGTGTTTTCCTACGAAACTTAAATGAACTAGCAAGTAATAAAAAACTCACTATTAGTGTTTGTATATATGGGCATCTGACGACTTCACTATTAAAGCCCATTCTTATTTCTCATAATAGATACATCGCCGGTTTGGCGACCATGACATCATTTGATGATGCTCGCTACTGCTATCTTGTGGATTTTTGGTCCAATAAACACGGTGTAATTTCCCAAGACGAATACCTTCTCTCTAACACTAAAGATAAGAAGCTAAAAGCAACGTCTTACGAAACCCATCAGCCTCGTGCCATACAGGAAGACAAATCGGATAGTGATAGAATATATATCAGCAGAGGAGCCTTCAGAGAAAGCGAGAAAGCCCCAAAAGGGATGAGTATGGCTGAGAGTAATCAAGAGCTCATAGCGATGTTAAACAACCCTCGCTCTTCAACTATTGTTTTCAGCTGTGATAACCAAAGCGAAGTTCAACAGATCGCGTTAGATTGCTACCGTTTAAGGTCCGCGTATGGCCGTCAGCTAAAGATTATTGTCAGGGAGACCCAACAATGTTTGAGATATGCAGATGAAAAGTTCTTACTTCGCTCGGGGGCAAACTTCATTTCTCACGCGCAAATCCCCCCAATGCGCTTTATGACTCAGGTTGAAGCAATTCAAGGCCAGATGCTTACACGCCCAACTCCTGACAGTTTAGAGGCGCTCTTAAAGTATGACCTTAAGTTTGGTAGCAAAGGCTACTTACAAAACCAGGACTTTAGCCAATACTGTATTGATGTCATTTCCCACTCAACACACTCAAATGTGAACTTTGCGCTTATCAAGCTGAACTTATTACCAGGTATGACGGCAGAGGAATGTTTACGTCTTTGCCATATTCGAAGAGATGGCGACGTTGTGACAGCCTGCAACAAAGCTCTATATGTCTTGTTCAGTGCTATTCGACATAGCGATATTGACATTGCACTCAACAATATATTTGAGTTCCCAGTGAGAGACTTATTTCACTCAACTCACACGTTTGATACTCAATTAGATATCGAAACAGAGTTAAAATTCATCGTTCAAGATGAAGCCGTCATATCCGACGACGTTTCAGCTCTGGCGACAGAGAGGAAAATATTCCATAACGCCATTAATTCTATGGTTGATGTTCCTCCTTTGTTTGCTGTGAAAAAAACCATTGAGCTCAAGGAACGTTCATGAATATTAACGATTTTTTACTGACCGTGTGTATCAGTTCAGGTGTTGGCCTACTCCTAGGATACTTTCTACGTGACCTAGTAAACGCTACCCGACGCTTTTACCACAAACACTTAAAACGCTCGCGCTATTTTGAGCTAGATACATCAGCCACTAACACCAAGAAGCTTAAGTAATGACATCGCATTCTCATGACTCTACCCCCCTCACTATAGGATTGGGCTGGTGGAACATTTACTTTATCGCAAAAACAGCGCTCTATTTTCAAGGAATCATCGATTTCCATCCAATGGAAAACTTTGCGCTGTTGATCTTCATCCTGCTTCCTATCTCGATGAAAAGCCTAAATGCGGTGCGCCATATCGTTTCATTTGTCGCCGCAGCGTGGCTCTTGCATTACGATTCTTATCTCCCTCCTCTAGACCGTCTTTGGGCTCAAGCGGGACAGTTAATGCAGTTTGAATTGAGTTATCTGGTCGAGCTTTTGGGACGATTTTTATCATTCCAAGCAATACTCGGATTGCTCGCTTTGTGTGGTGCGTACTTTATTTTGAGCAAGTTTGTTAGGGTTTCAGTCTTTGTGGTTATTGCGATGGTCTATATAAGTATTCCTATGACGACTGAACCTCAGACAACAGTGGCTGCAGAAGTAGCCCAACAACAGCCAACAACCGAGGTTACTGCTAGCAAACAACCTCAAATAACGGAAATTAATGATGCCAGTCTCAACACGTTAACTGCAGATTTCTTTTCTAAAGAAGCTTCCCGACATGTGACATTCGATACCAACAGCGCAATGGATGCTCCTTTTGATTTGCTGTTCTTGAGTATTTGTTCGGTCGCGTGGGATGACATCGAAATTGCAGGACTGGCTGATCATCCTCTGTTCAAAGAGTTTGACATCATGTTCGACAATTTTAGCTCCGCTACGTCATACAGTGGGCCTGCTGTCATTCGTCTGCTACGAGCCAATTGTGGTCAACAAGAACACAGTCAACTGTTCCAGCCAGCACCATCAAAGCAGTGCTACTTGTTCGAAAGTTTGAAAGAACTAGGCTTCACAGAAAATTTACTGATGAACCACAATGGTGTCTTTGATAGCTTCCTTGAATTGATCAAAAAAGACGGCGACTTACAAGGGGCTCTTATGTCTCAAGAAGGCTTAACTCCTTACCAAAAATCTTTTGATGGCTCTTCGATCTTCCGCGATAAGCAAGTATTGGATAACTGGTGGCAGCAAAGACTTAACAGTAGTGACGACAAAGTCGTGGCACTCTACAACT
Organism: Vibrio sp. 1641; assembly: GCF_033339995.1. NCBI lineage: Bacteria > Pseudomonadati > Pseudomonadota > Gammaproteobacteria > Vibrionales > Vibrionaceae > Vibrio > Vibrio sp. 1641. The sequence goes on along the minus strand of NZ_JAWOVP010000009.1, from coordinate 14,496 downwards.
CAATTTCACTACATGATGGCAACAGGATCATCAATGCGAACTCAAGCACATCTATTGCTAGCTACAAAATGCGCCTTAAGAATTTGCTTGATGACCTCCACGCGTTCTTTAAAACCTTAGAGTCCTCAAAACGCAACATCGTTGTCGCTTTGGTACCAGAACATGGTGGTGGTATGCGAGGAGACCGCATGCAAATTTCAGGTATGCGAGAAATTCCTGCACCGACAATCATTCATACACCGGTAGGAATTAAAATCTTCGGAGAAGGAATTCAGCGTCAGGGCGACACCGAACACGTAAGCGAGCCATCTAGCTATCTGGCATTGTCGCAGCTCGTTTCGAATATCCTGGATAAAAACATTTATCAAAGTAAGACGTTTAGCCCTTCAATATTGACAGAGAACCTACCAGAAACACGAATTGTCGCGCAGAACTCAGGCTCTACTGTGATTGAAGTACAAGGGAAGTATTATGTTTCTCTTGATGGTTCAAGTTGGATTGAATACCCCGCGAAATAGCGAGAATAAAACCATGCAATGACAAAGGCCGGTGTTTCCGGCCTTTGTCATATAAAAAACCAATAACCTCTCAAAGGTCTCAGAACTTCAATTGTCTATTGTCTATAAATAGGTAAAAATGGATCGAACATTATGCACTTAAGGGAATAACTCATGCCAATTGATTCACTGATCACCATCGGTATTTTCGTCGTTCTTGCTGTCGTTATCTTATCTTCAGCCATTAAAACGGTTCCGCAAGGAAACAACTGGACAGTTGAACGCTTCGGACGCTACACCCACACATTAAAGCCGGGTTTAAACTTGATCATTCCATTCGTTGATAAAGTTGGTCAAAAAGTAAATATGATGGAGCGCGTTCTCGATATTCCTGCGCAAGAGGTCATTTCAAAAGATAACGCTAACGTGGTTATTGACGCTGTCGGATTTGTTCAAGTGATCGATGCTGCAAAAGCGGCTTATGAAGTCAACGACTTAGAACACGCTATTAGAAACTTGACCCTTACCAACATTCGTACCGTTTTAGGCTCAATGGAGTTGGACGAAATGCTGAGCCAACGCGACATGATCAACTCCAAGCTGTTGGCGATTGTTGACCAAGCAACAAACCCTTGGGGCGTAAAAGTCACACGAATTGAGATTAAAGATGTCCAGCCACCAGCCGATCTGACCGCTGCAATGAATGCGCAAATGAAAGCCGAGCGTAATAAGCGTGCGGAAATTCTTGAAGCAGAAGGGGTTCGCCAAGCTGAGATATTAAAGGCCGAAGGTCATAAACAATCAGAGATATTAAAAGCTGAAGGCGAAAAGCAGTCTGCTATTCTCCATGCAGAAGCACGTGAGCGTGCCGCGCAAGCAGAAGCAAAAGCGACTTACATGGTTTCCGAAGCCATTGCAAAAGGTGACATGCAAGCCGTCAATTACTTCATTGCACAGGGTTATACCGAAGCGATCAAGAGCATTGGTCAAGCCGAAAATGGTAAAATCATTATGCTTCCATTAGAGGCAACCGGACTAATGGGCTCGGTTGCAGGGATAGCAGAGATGTTTAAACAACAAGATAAAGATTAATTTATGGACTTTTTTAGTTTGTTGGAAGGTATCTCTTTCTGGCATTGGCTAGCGTTTGGCTTTGCTCTTTTAGCAGTTGAGCTCCTTGGTACCGCAGGGTATTTTCTCTGGCTCGGGATGTCTGCACTTATCGTTGGAGCAATCATGACCGTTTTGCCAATGAGCTGGCAATTGCAATGGCTTTGCTTTGCAAGCTTCAGCTTAATCACCACCTGGCTTTGGTGGCGACGACAATGGTCTAAAGACAAGCAAGAAGACCAAGAAAGAGATCTGAACCAAAAGTACAAGCAGTTAATTGGGCGTACTCTTATCCTTGAAGAAGACTTTTCCGTCGGACTCAATCGCATCAAGGTAGCCGATACCACATGGTCCGCACAATCGGATCAAGCACTTCCAGCCGGTACCCGCGTAAGAATCACCGATGTGGAGGGTATTATTTTAATCATTGAGCCTGATTCTAATTAATTTATGCCAAAGTAATGGGGCAAATCATGCTCCATTACTTTAATCTAAACAACTGCTTTCATTTCATTACCTTAATTAAAATCGAGAAAAAAATAAGTATTAGTAATATTATTAATACCCTACCTCCCATTTCCTATTATTTAATTATTCAACACACGACAATCAATAAGATAGAAATATATCAAGGTAAATTATCGATCTAAATTTATTTTAAAAAATAAAACTTTATTGAATTATTTTTTGATCTTTTTATCCTCGGATACATACTTAACGCATAAGCATTTAAGTTGAGTGCTTTTTATTTGGTAAGTAAGAGGATGTACTATGAATAAGCTTCTCTTTTTAATATTGTGCGGTATTTTTTCTTTTTCTTCCTTTGCCTACAACAACGGAAACGGCGGTACAACTAATTTGGGACCTATAGTCGAATGTAAGATGCCAAGTGGCGACGTTACGAATATTCCAAGTGAAATGTGTCGATTTAGAGGTGGGGAATGGGAATAGTAAAGAAGTAAGAGCTTAGTTTGATATAAGAGCCCTATTCAACCTTGCCTTTCTGCGTAGTCACGGTTTATACAAGCACGTAGATATTTAAAGTTTACATTAAGGTGATTATTATGAGATTTTTATCTGGTCTATTAGTAATATCTTTTGCCATAATTCCGTTAACCACTCATGCTAATGGTGCATCCGGTGGTCGTACGTTAGGCCCAGAGATAAAGTGTGAGTTGCCAAACGGTAATGTACATATGTTGCCACCGTTATATTGCAAAATATACGACGGCCGAGAAGTGAAATAGAAAAGGAGCCTAGCGGCTCCTTTTATTATCTAATTAAGTATTAGTGGAAGCTGTAAGGGATAAGAACTTGTAGACGTAAGTCTGTTTCATCCGCATCGCCAGCACCTGCGTACTCATCACGTTCTAGGATTGTACCGTGTAAACGAATGGTAGAACCTTTAAGCGCGCCACTTTGTAGTGAGTAAGATACTGTTGCGTTAACTGCGTATTCGCTTTCGTAATCCCAGTCACCTGATGCTCCGCTTGCTGCAGAGTCAGCGCCAGTACCGTAACCAAAGCCTAGGTAGTAGTTCCAGCCGTTACCTTGGTTGTAAGATAGACGGTTGTACCATGCTAGCTCACCCGCTTTGTTCCAGTCAGATAGCGCATCCCACCACTGAGACCAAGTACCATTGTTCATACCATATGTATGAATAGTACGAGGAACGAAGTCCGCACGGTTATCTGTGTCTGTGTAGCGCAACTCAGACATCCAAGCTAGCTTACCGAAAGATTGATTCAAAGATAGACCAGTGTGGAAACCTAGACCATCGTATTTCACATCATCGTCAACACCGTAGAAATCAAATGCTAGAGTTGTACGGTCACTAACAGTGTACTTCAAGTAAGCCTTGTAAGAAGTGTTGTCAGTTTCGTTGTGGTAGCTAGTTACTTGACCTGCCCCCCAGTCAACACCATTTGCATATTTAACGCCAGTAGCTTGACCCAAACCAAGTTGCATAAACAAGCTGTCAGTTAGGTTACCGTTTAGGCCTAGAGAGTGTAGGTAGCTCCATGACGTGTCAGACCAAAGCGCTGGTGCGTAATCATCTTCGTGAAGCAGCCAAGGTGCTGTAAATTGGTCTGCGCCAAAGTAGCTTAGGTTGAAATCACCAAGTTTAGCGTTCAGTTCGAAACCACGGTAAGTACCAGGTACAAAGCTCCAAACGTTACCGATTGTACCGTTACCACCAGCCTGTAACATACCGAAACGAGCATTAAAGTTTTCGTTTGCTTTGAATTTCAGCGCTGCTTTGTAAACTTTAAGCTGCTGACCATCACCTGCACCCCAGTCTAGGTTGTTACAAGTTGAGATTTCGTTACATAGGTAGCCTTCGTTTGAATTGTAAAGACTATCGTTGTAAAGATCGCCAGAGTAGTAAGCCGCAACATCTGCGCCCACCCAACCATCGTGGTAGCCAGAAGTGAAGTCTAAAATTGCGTTGTAAGAAGAGTAGTTTAGACGACTCCAACGGTCACCATTTTCACCGCCGGGCTTACCTGTTGTACGAGTTCGTGAACGAGTATCAACTATGAATAATGCATTCAGACTTGAGTCTTGCATAAATTCGTTCACTTTCTCTACGTACTCGCCACCTGCTGCACTTTCAGTAGACGCTGTAGCTGGAGCGACAGCAACAACACCAAACATTGCTGCGGTTAACGCTGAAACCTTAAAAAATTTGTCCATGGAAAAACTCCTAAAAATGGATATAGCTGTATTTTTCTATCTCACCTTTAGTTGGCCGCCGAAGGAGAGAAGTAAATTCCTGATCAAACCTCATTATTTCTAATTTGGCTTTTTTTAGTTCCTGCATACACACCGTGTATCCACGTGATTAAGACTAACTTCGCAGCTAAAAACATCCAAATGGAACTTATTTTTTTTCTAAAAAAATATGAGCCACTCCAAAGTTCCATATAACTTATTGATCCAGATCTTATTTTTAACAACATCAACACAACACAATAAATTATTATTTAAAATCAAACACTTAATTTGAACTTAAAAGTATCAACTTGAAGTCACTCGCAGACTAAAAAAGCCAAAAAAACCAATAACCCAAGGTTCGATCTTGATCACTGAAAAGAACAAAGGCATCAATTACTCAATAAAAAAACACTTAATTATGAACAAGAAAAAGCCCCGCATGCTTACCATACGGGGCTTTTAGTTATTTTTTAGCTTTTTTGAGAAGACTTAATTCATCAGTTCGAGTAAGTCTTGTTCTGTTTTAATTTCGATACCCAGTTCTTGTGCCTTTGCGAGCTTCGAACCTGCATTTTCACCAGCAAACAAAATATCGGTTTTCTTAGAAACACTACCCGTCACTTTAGCCCCCAGTGCTTGGAGGGCTTCTTTGGCTTCTGTACGCCCCAGTTGAGAAAGTGTTCCCGTTAATACTACTGTTTTACCTTCTAATGGTAATTCCCCCACCTGCTCAGTAGTATTAATCTCTGGCCAATGAATTCCTTGTTCAAGCAAATCTTTAACCACCGCTTGGTTCTGTTCTTCACTAAAGAAAGTCGTAATATGTTGAGCAACCACAGCACCGATGTCTTGCACTTCAATCAACTGCTCTTCGGTAGCATTTTGGATCGCTCCCAACGTTTTAAAGTGCATTGCTAAGTTTGCTGCGGTTGCCTCGCCAACTTCACGGATCCCCAGTGAATACAAAAACCGAGGTAACGTTGTCTCTTTGGATTTTTCTAACGCATTCACAATATTCTGCGCAGACTTTGGCCCCATGCGATCTAGTACGGTTAAAATCCCCGCTGATAACTTAAATAAGTCAGCAGGAGTTTTCACCATCTCACGATCAACAAGCTGCTCGATCACTTTATCGCCTAAACCGTCAACGTCTAACGCTTTACGAGAAACAAAGTGTTTTAGCGCTTGTTTGCGTTGGGCTTGGCAAACTAAGCCCCCCATACAACGTGTTACCGCTTCTCCTTCGATCCGCTCAACATGCGAACCACAAACAGGACACTGAGTTGGGAAAACAATATCTCGAGCTGTTTCTGGTCGACGCTCTTTGATGACAGATACGACTTGGGGAATAACATCGCCAGCACGGCGGATCACAACGTGATCACCAATCTTGACCTGCAGACGTTCTATCTCATCTGCGTTATGAAGCGTCGCATTACTTACCGTTACCCCGCCAACAAATACAGGCTCTAGTTTAGCAACAGGTGTAATCGCACCAGTGCGACCGACTTGGAACTCCACTTCATTCAGTGTCGTCATTTCTTCCTGTGCTGGGAATTTGTAGGCAATCGCCCAACGTGGAGCGCGAGCAACAAACCCCAGACGCTCTTGCACGGCAATATCGTCAATTTTAATAACGACACCATCGATCTCATAAGGGAGGGCATCACGACGCTGCAATATATCTTGGTAGTAAGCTTTTACATCCGCCAAGCTTTCAACTCGCTTAGTTTCCGGACACATTGGCAGTCCCCAAGATTTGATTTGCAAAAAGCGTTCGTAATGACTTGCTGCCAATTCTGCGCCTTGCACCACGCCTACACTGTATGCATAGAAGCTAAGCGGACGAGAAGCTGTAATACGTGAATCCAATTGTCGCAAGCTACCTGCCGCAGCGTTACGTGGATTAACAAAGATTTTCTCGCCTTTCTTCCTTGCTAATTCATTGAGCTTTTCAAACCCAGCTTTCGGCATAAAGACTTCACCACGAACTTCAAGACGATTTGGCCAGTCATTACCTCTGAGTTTTAAAGGAATGGCTTTAATCGTACGCACATTCTCTGTGATGTTTTCACCCGTAGTACCATCGCCTCGAGTGGCCGCCTGAACTAATACGCCATTCTCATATAACAAACTTACGGCGAGTCCATCCAATTTAGGCTCACAACAGTATTCTTTCACACTCTGGCTGCCCACGCGCTCTTGTGCGCGCTTGTGGAAACTATCAAGTTCACTATCATCAAACGCGTTATCAAGCGAAAGCATCGGTACTTCATGTGTCACTTGGCTAAACGCAGAGAGAGGTTGTCCACCGACACGTTGGCTTGGCGAGTCTACGGTTATTAAGTCAGGGTTCTCAGCTTCAATATCCAGTAACTCTCGCATTAAACGGTCGTACTCGGCATCAGGGATCTCTGGGTTATCTTCCACGTAGTAACGCACAGCGTGGTAATGCAACGACTCTTTTAGTTCTTCTAGTCGCTGAAGTACTGATTCAGACATAGTAAAGCCCCGTGTATTTTCAATCGGTGAGGTTGGGAAATCCAAGAAAAAGGGCTCCATCCGGAGCCCTATTATTATTTGCTGTTAAGATTATGCGTTAGCGGCATTAAACTCAACTATTTGACGTCGATAAGATGCTAAACGATCTGGCGTCATTAAGTTGCGCTGGTCATCAAGTACGTTACCACCTAAGTCATCAGCAATTTGCTGCGCAGTTCGGAGCATTAAGTTGAAGTTCTGTTCAGCCTCGCCATAACAAGGCAATGTCATGAAGAATGAAATACCCTTCGTTGTAAACTCAGCAGGATCAGCATGCTCAAACGTACCAGGGTGCATCATATTAGCGACGCTAAACAGCACTTTGCCGTTACCGGACAAGTCAACATGACGATGGAAAATATCCATCTCGCCATAAATTAGACCGTTTTGTTGCATACTTTCAAATAAAGCAGTACCAACAAATGGCTCTTCACCAGCACAGTGCACATTCAATACAATCACTTGCATTTCAGGTTCTGGCTTTGGCTCTTCCTTAGGCTCTGCAACGACAGGCTCACTAACCGTTTCGACTTGCTGTTCTTTCTCCGTAACATCAAACGCGGCGGGAATAACGTCTTCTTCCACAGCAGGCTGGAATGGCTCTTCAGCTACTGTTGCTTGAACAACAGGCTCAACGTCCTCTTCTTTATCTTTTTCTGCAACAAATGAAGGGATGTCATCCGGCTCCTGCTGCGTCTGTTTGACTTCAGATGGACCACCGAATAACGGGTCAGATTCAAACTTGTTGTCGAAAGAGCTCGCCATCCCAAAATCTGGTTCTTTGCGATCTTTGCGAATGATCTCAAAGTCATCTTCAGGAGCGGGAGCGAAGTCTCGTTCTTTCTCAACAAGATCATTTTTGTCTTCTTGGTCAACATCCAGCTTACCAAGTGGCTTGTTACCAAACTTTGCTTTGCCTTCTTTTTTACTGCTCCATAAACCATGAAACAGTAATGCCGCGATGGCTAATGCGCCAACAACAATGAGTACGAATCGCAATTCCTGCATTATTTACTCTCAATATACTTGTTTTTACTACTCGCAGTTCCTTGAGCAGCAACCCAAGTGCAATAAATCTGAATGATACGTTTACTTTACCAAAACTATATGTAGATTTAGAACAACTTAATGCAAGAAGTTCCGTTTTTTGTTGTGATTCTTGCCACGATTCCACTTAACAAGACGTCATTTGTCAGGGCATTGAAAGAAAAGTCCTCACAGGTACAATGAGTTTTCATTTACACGAAGCCAAAATAGACATGAAGCAAAACAATCAGCAGAGAACCGGGTTCGGTTATTTTCTATACGGGATACAATTGGCACTTGCCCCTAAAATCAGACGCTTTGTCATCTTACCTCTACTTGCAAATATCTTGCTTGTGGGTGGTGCCATCTTCTATCTATTTTCAAACCTTAATATATGGATCGAAGACTGGATTGGGCAGCTGCCTGAGTTTTTATCCTGGTTAACTTACATTCTTTGGCCTTTACTCGCTCTGACGATACTCGCTACCTTCTCCTATTTTTTCAGCACGCTCGCGAACTTTATCGCCGCGCCATTCAATGGCCTCTTGGCTGAAAAAGTGGAAGAGTACTTAACGGGACAAAAAGTAAATGATGATGGTTTCACTGCCGTCCTGAAAGATGTTCCTCGCGTTTTAGCTCGTGAGTGGAGAAAGCTCCTTTACATATTACCTAAAGCAATAGGCCTATTCCTATTATTGCTCATCCCTGCCCTTGGACAAACAGTAGGCCCATTTTTATGGTTTATCTTTACCGCCTGGATGCTCGCGATTCAATATTGTGACTACCCGTTTGATAACCATAAAATTCCATTTAACGACATGCGTTACAAATTGAAACAAAAGCAAGGTAAGGCCTATGGCTTTGGGGTATTGGTGTCTGTGTTTACGACGATCCCAATTTTGAACCTCATTGTCATGCCTGTAGCAATATGTGGTGCAACCGCTATGTGGGTCGCGGAGTTTAAGCACCAACGATAGTCGATTAGAGATGAAGGAAAGGGATCAGCGCCAGCTTTTCCCTTTTCTTTTATCAAGTTCTGGGCCAACCTAATAAGATATAACTTTTTAATCCTTTTCCCTTTTTTTCATACCGCATATTCTTCTATCCATATTCACACAACGTGTAATGAAGGAACATCACTATGAGCAAAATCTACGAAGATAACTCTCTTACTATTGGTAATACACCTCTCGTTCGTCTAAACAAAGTAAGTAAAGGCAAAGTTCTCGCAAAAATTGAAGCGCGTAACCCTAGCTTCAGTGTTAAGTGCCGTATCGGTGCAAACATGATCTGGGAAGCAGAGAAAGCGGGCCTTCTTAAGCCAGGTGTAGAGCTTGTAGAACCTACCAGTGGTAACACTGGTGTTGCTCTAGCATTCGTAGCGGCTGCTCGCGGTTACAAGCTAACATTGACCATGCCTGAATCAATGAGCCTAGAACGCCGTAAGCTACTAAAAGCACTAGGCGCGAACCTTGAGCTGACTGAAGCGGCGAAAGGCATGAAAGGGGCGATTGCTAAAGCAGAAGAAATCGTAGCAAGCAACCCTGAGAAGTACCTACTTCTTCAACAATTTGACAACCCAGCGAACCCAGAAATCCACGAAAAGACTACGGGCCCTGAGATTTGGGAAGCGACAGACGGTGAAATCGACGTATTCGTTGCTGGTGTTGGTACGGGCGGTACTATTACAGGTACTAGCCGTTACATCAAAGGTGAAAAAGGCAAAGCCATCACTTCTGTTGCAGTTGAGCCAGCAGAGTCTCCGGTTATTGCACAAGCACTTGCTGGCGAAGAAATCCAGCCTGCCCCACACAAAATTCAAGGTATCGGTGCTGGTTTCATCCCTGGTAACCTCGATTTAGACATTATTGACCGTGTTGAGCAAGTTACCTCAGAAGAAGCGATTGAGATGGCTCGTCGCCTAATGGAAGAGGAAGGTATCCTAGCTGGTATCTCATCTGGCGCAGCGGTTGTTGCAGCGAACCGACTTGCGGAACTACCTGAATTTGAAGGAAAAACAATTGTAACTGTCTTGCCAAGTTCCGGTGAGCGTTACCTAAGTACAGCACTCTTTGCAGGTATCTTTACCGAAAAAGAGAACCAACAATAATATGTGTTCAAATCAATTTTTAGTTTAAAAAAGCCCCGTTTAGGGGCTTTTTTGTTGATCCCTGCCCTACCTTTGGTAATATCAGGGTGTTTTATTTCTAGCTTCAAAATAAAGAAGCAGAACACAAAAAGGTTTCAAAGTGATTACGCACGCAAACAGTTGCGTAGTTACCAAACTTTTGACTAGTATCAGAACTGACGCGCTTTGAACTCTTCCCGTGCTAGCGCACAAGATGTAAAGCAGTTAAGCTAAAATCTGGTCACAAACTAACAAAAAAATACATTTATTGGGGTATATCACATGTACGAGAAGCAAGTAGAAATCACAGCAGAAAACGGCCTTCACACTCGTCCAGCTGCACAGTTTGTTAAAGAAGCAAAAGCATTCGACGCAGACATCACTGTGACTTCTAACGGTAAAAGCGCTAGCGCTAAGAGCCTGTTCAAACTACAAACACTAGGCCTAGTAAAAGGTACTCAAGTTACTATTTCTGCTGAAGGCCCACAAGCTCAGCAAGCAGTTGACCACCTAGTTGCTCTAATGGACCAACTACACTAATCCGGTCTCCTACTCCAGAAGCCATTTTGTGAAAGCAAAATGGCTTCGTTGGAAATAGGCTCAAAACTAAGCTAAAACTATTCGTTAGCGCACCCATTATTCTCCCGTTTTATAAAGTTGACCAAACTTAAGGTAAGGCTATGATTTCAGGCATCCTAGCATCTCCTGGTATTGCAATCGGTAAAGCACTACTACTTCAAGAAGATGAAATTGTCCTAAACACAAACACTATTTCTGACGATCAAGTAGAAGCTGAAGTTCAGCGTTTCTTTGACGCTCGTAACAAATCTGCAGCTCAGCTAGAAACTATCAAGCAAAAAGCGCTTGAAACGTTTGGCGAAGAAAAAGAAGCGATCTTTGAAGGTCACATCATGCTTCTTGAAGACGAAGAGCTAGAAGAGGAAATCCTAGCACTTATCAAAAACGACAAGATGACTGCTGATCACGCTATCCACTCAGTGATCGAAGAGCAAGCATGTGCTCTTGAGTCTCTAGACGACGAATACTTAAAAGAGCGTGCAACTGACATCCGCGATATCGGTTCTCGTTTTGTTAAGAACGCACTAGGCATCAACATTGTTTCGCTTAGCGATATCAACGAAGAAGTAATTCTTGTTGCTTACGACCTAACGCCATCTGAAACTGCACAAATTAACCTAGACTACGTGCTTGGTTTTGCTTGTGACATCGGTGGTCGTACATCTCACACTTCAATCATGGCTCGCTCACTTGAGCTTCCAGCTATCGTTGGTACTAACGACATCACGAAGAAAGTTAAGAATGGCGACATGCTGATTCTTGATGCAATGAACAACAAGATTGTTGTTAACCCATCAGAAGCTCAGCTAGAAGAAGCGAAAGCGGTTAAAGCAGCATTCCTAGCTGAAAAAGAAGAGCTAGCGAAACTGAAAGACCTACACGCAGAAACGACTGACGGTCACCGTGTAGAAGTTTGCGGTAACATCGGTACAGTGAAAGACTGTGACGGTATCCTTCGTAACGGCGGTGAAGGTGTTGGTCTGTACCGTACTGAATTCCTATTTATGGACCGTACTGCGCTACCAACTGAAGAAGAACAGTACCAAGCGTACAAAGAAGTTGCGGAAGCAATGAACGGTCAAGCTGTGATCATCCGTACTATGGATATCGGCGGCGATAAAGATCTCCCATACATGGATCTTCCAAAAGAGATGAACCCATTCCTAGGCTGGCGCGCTGTACGTATCAGTCTAGATCGTCGTGAAATCCTTCGTGATCAGCTACGTGGCATTCTACGTGCTTCTGCACACGGCAAACTGCGTATCATGTTCCCAATGATCATCTCTGTCGAAGAAATCCGTGAGCTTAAGAAAGCGATCGAAGAGTACAAAGAAGAGCTACGCGCTGAAGGCCACGCGTTCGACGAAAACATCGAAATCGGTGTTATGGTTGAAACTCCTGCTGCTGCTGCGATCGCACACCACTTAGCGAAGGAAGTGTCTTTCTTCTCTATCGGTACAAACGACCTAACTCAGTACACGCTAGCGGTTGACCGTGGTAACGAGATGATTTCTCACCTATACAACCCACTATCACCAGCTGTACTTACTGTGATCAAGCAAGTTATCGACGCTTCTCACGCAGAAGGTAAATGGACTGGTATGTGTGGTGAACTTGCAGGTGACGAGCGTGCAACACTTCTACTTCTAGGTATGGGTCTGGACGAGTTCTCAATGAGCGGTATCTCTATCCCTAAAGTGAAGAAAGTAGTTCGTAACTCTAACTTCGCAGAAGTGAAAGCAATGGCTGAAGAAGCCCTTTCTCTACCGACAGCAGAAGAAATCGAAGCCGTGGTAGAAAAGTTTATTGCTGAGAAAGCTCAGTAATCGGTAGTACCAAGTAATTCAATACTTAATGGCCATTAGACGGCGAAAAAAGTCGTCTAATGAGCTATATTGGTATACTATAATTCGACAGAATAAAACCAAACCTTAGGAGCATGACACAATGGGTCTGTTTGACAAACTTAAGAAGCTTGTATCTGATGACAGCGCTGACGCTGGTGCTATCGAAATCATCGCGCCACTTTCTGGTGAGATTGTAAACATCGAAGACGTGCCAGATGTTGTTTTCGCTGAGAAAATCGTTGGTGACGGTATTGCTATCAAGCCAGCAGGCAACAAAATGGTAGCTCCTGTAAACGGTACTATCGGTAAGATCTTCGAAACTAACCATGCGTTCTCTATCGAGTCTGACGACGGTGTTGAGCTTTTCGTTCACTTCGGTATCGACACAGTTGAACTAAAAGGCGAAGGCTTCACGCGTATCGCTGAAGAAGGTCAAACTGTTAAAGCTGGCGACACTGTAATTGAATTCGATCTAGCTCTTCTAGAAGAGAAAGCGAAGTCAACGCTAACTCCAGTTGTTATCTCTAACATGGACGAAATCAAAGAGCTAAACAAGCTTTCTGGTTCTGTAACTGTTGGTGAAACTCCAGTTCTACGTGTAACTAAGTAATTTTTACTTAATCGAACACGAAAAAAACGCTGCCAATGGCAGCGTTTTTTATTATCTGACTTTTTTCTGAGCGATGGGCATCGCTGAAACCCGCTCAGCTAAGTAATCCAAGTGCCGAACTCGGCCTTTGCTTTGCCTGAGCCAATAACGCAGTTGTCGCATCTTGGAGCACTTGAGAACGCACCATTTCCGTAGATTCTCTTGCGAAGTCTGTATCTCTTATTCGACTCTTGGATTCTGTAACACTCCGATTCACAGTATTTAAGTTATCCACCGAACCATTTACACGGTTCTGAAAGCTGCCAATTTCACTTCGGTGCGAATCAACGTACTTAATTGCTGCATCAATCACCCCAACTGAAAGCTGCGCCTTACCTGCCGTCGACATATCGATGTCATCCATTGTGACTAATTGACCAGCGCTCACATCAAGCTCATCCGCTAAACTCCCATCGAGAACCACACCCTCTGGCGCCTTCATCGTAGAAGCGAAGAATTGCAGTTCGTTGTTTTCCGTTACTGAAGCATTCACTATCGATTGTTGAGCATTGATGTAAGTGGCGACCTGTTCTATACGGTCACCCAATTTGAGTCCAATGGATTCCGTTTGGGTTTGCCCTTTACTGTCTTGGTATTCGACTTTTAGGGTTTGGTTATCTTTAGTGACTCGCCAATCTTTATCGACCGCATCACCAACATAATGCTGCCCTCCCATCTCTGGGATATGGCTACGCATGTTACGTAACGTCAAAGAGATTGAATTAGCGTTCGCGCCAATATGGAAACTTTGTGAACCGTAAGATCCATCAAACAGGTTTTTATCCGCAAATGTTGTCGTGAGCGCGACACGATCAAGCTCATCTTGCAGCGCTACGACCTCATATTGAATACTTTGCCGATCACTTAAGTCATAACTGCCGTTTGCTGCTTGAAGCCCCAGAGAGCGTAAGCGTTGCAATATGTCACTGCTTTCGTGCAATGCTCCCTCCGCTGTTTGAGCAACAGAAAAAGCGTCGTGCGCATTTCTTAAGGCGACATCAAGCCCTCTCGTTTGTACATGGAGAGTATTCGATATCTGTAAACCTGCCGCATCATCGCTCGCCGAGTTGATTCGAAACCCCGAAGTTAGGTTGCGTTGTGACTCAACATTTTGCGCAGCTGCTTGACTCAGGTGTCTCTGCGCCACCATCGCAGAAACATTGGAATTTAAAGAGATCATCTAATCGATATAAATGCCTTATCGAACATAATGTCAGGACACATCTGAATCGTTATAGCCAATAAGCAAAAAGCCAGGGATGAGCCTGGCTTTGGTTTCTTGCTTTGTTAAATTGATTAACCTAGCAGACTTAGCGCTGAGTTAGGCGCTTGTTTCGCTTGCGCAAGGATTGAGCTTGACGCTTGCGATAGAATTTGTGATTTGGTCATTGCCGTCGTTTC